>NZ_NRRW01000027.1 GCF_016583835.1 Thiococcus pfennigii
GAACAATCAGGCAGTTAGCGGCGGCGCCGTGGGCCCAGACGGCTTCCGGCCGCTCGACTTCCGGTGCCCGATTCGATTATAAGGCATTGTTCTTGCGATTGAAAACGACTTTCCGTCCAGGCACTAGATGGGCATCTTGATCTCGCGGTCCTTGCTCGCCGTGGATGGCGAGAGGACCTCGCAGATCCAGTCTGGGACGACCTCGAAGCGATGGCCTTCGGGGATCTTGGGCATGCGCTCCTTGCGCCAACCCGCCAGGTCGGGGACTGCGACCTCCCGATCGGTGACGAAGTGGATCTCCGGTTCGACGAGGATCCACCAGCCGCCTGGCCCGCCGCGCCCCTTGCCGAAGGGTCCGCCGATCTCGATCTGGAGGTTCGACTCGGTCAGTGCATGCGGACCTGCCGGCCGTGGCTGGGTGTGCAATTGCCCGTTGAGGATCTCTCCGGTCAAACCCTCCGGAAGGGCCACGAGCTGTTCGTAGAGCGTTTGTTTGTAGGCATGTTGCATGGCGGTTGTCGTCGTTACTTGGCCTCTTCACAGACCAGCGAGAACACAGAGACCACAGAGCTTAGTGACAACTCAAAAACAAGCGGCGCATTTTGTTCAAACTACGAAACACGCGAAACTCGCGGAAAGGCGGGATATATGCGGGATAATCTGCCGTTTTTCGCGACTTTCGTGCATTTCGTAGTTCCTTGTCTTCCTCGTGCTTGTGTCGGTTGTTTCCGCGCGGCGTCGATCATAGGTCTGACCAAGGCGCCGTTGGTCCGCACAGCGGACTCTATCCGGCGCGGGCTCTTGTAGTCCCCGGGATGGTCGGAGTTATGGTCAAGGCCTTTCCGCGCCGTTCCTTGTCTGTGATCTCAGATCGGGGGCACCGTCGAACAGTTCGTCAGAGTCGAGCACCGAACGCAGGCCGACGGCGGCCCGAAACCACGAGCACGGCGCGACGATCGTACGCCGAGCGCGAAACCGTTCCAGGTCGCCCGCGGGTCCCAGGCCGCGGAAATCCCGGCGTTCGGCCGAGGTCCGCCGCTCGTCCCGATCGCGCGGCCTGCCGTGCAGGTGGGGGAGGCGAGGCCCCCTCGAGGGGTCTCACGGCCTCGGCTCCGCGTGGCTCGGGCGCCCGGGATGCATCAGTGTTCGGCGAAGACGCTCGTGCCCCCGTCGGCGTCGATCATCAGGACCTGGTAGGGCTCGGCGCGCGGTCCCTCCATGCCCGGCGAGCCGAGCGGCATGCCCGGCACGGTGAGGCCACGCACCGGCGGGCGGTCGGCGAGCAGCCGTTCGATGTCGCCGGCCGGCACATGGCCCTCGATCACGTACCCGTCGACCATCGCCGTGTGGCAGGAGGCCAGCTCCGCGTCGATACCGGCGACGGCCTTGAGGCGACCGAGGTCGGGCAGATCGATGGTGTTCACCTCGAAGCCGTTGGCGCTCAGGTGGTCGGCCCAGGCCGTGCAGCAGCCGCAGGTCGGGGTCTTGTAGACGGTCACCGCCGGCAGCCCGGCCGCGGCCGGGGCGGCGAACGCGAGCAGGGCCGTCAGCGCGAGTGCGGCGGGATGGTGGCGAAGGGCAGTCTTCATGCAAGGGTCCTCGTGGCCGTGTTGGTCGTCGTGGATCGTCGGCATCGGCTGTGCCGCTCTCTCACAGGTGGTGACGATCCGCGCCAGCCATAGCGCCCGGCAATTCGCCCACGTCCCTGTCGGCACCCGATCAGGCGCCGACGCCGTGCCCGTGGATGAAGAGTTCGTAGAGGGTCAGGAGGATCTCGACGACGATCAGGATGACGATGTACCACTCGACCCGCAGCGAGCGCTTGCTCTGCAGGAGGTCGAGCAGGGTGCCGGCGGTCGCGTTGATGAGCTCCAGCTTGCGTTCGAGGATCAGCTGGCGCTCGCGGATCTCGTACTCGCCCTCCATGAGCAGGAACAGGCCCTCGAGCTCCGGGTGTTCCCAGAGGATGTCCGGTTTGTCGCCGACCTCGCCGCGGGCGACCATTCGGTGCTGGATCAGCAGGGTCTCGCCGATGTGGCGGATCAGGCCGCCGGCGCGATGTGCGCCGCGTCCATGGCTCTGCAGCTCTTCGGCGAGCGGCTCGATGCGCTCGAAGGTGCTCGCGACGCGCGCCTCCTGCTCGGCGAGGAGGACGCTCTTGCCGAGTACCGAGGCGATGACCTGGAGGCGCGGCGGGTCTGCCTGCGCGAGCACCAGGCGGCCCTGGTCGAAGGCGGCTGGGCGCCCGGGGGCGAGCAGAATCTCGAGGGTCTCGACCTCCGGGTTCGGCAAGGGGTCGGAGACGAACGGGGCGAGCCGTTCGATCAGTCGGCACTCGTCGGCCTGGGCGACGCCGAAGAGGACCAATGCCCCAGAGCGCAGCAGCACCGCCTGGCCGCCGCCGGGGACCTCGACCAGCGGGGGATTGGTCGCCTGCGGGCTGCGCAGCGCGAGGCCGCGCGGATCGAGGTGGCGGCCGAGGAGGATGGCCTGGGCACGCAGCGGTGGGTGCGCTGGTGGGTCGGTTGGGGTATCGGTCTGGGCCATGGCGCGGGATCCGAGTGACGGTGCCGATGGCGCTCGGCGCGGCCTGCCGGTGGTTGAACCTAAGAACGGCAGTTGACCGCTTCATCATGGCTGGAAATCGTTGAAACCGTAAAGAGGCTTCATGTGGGTCCTGCTCGCCAGCTAGGTGAAGGCCAATACGACGCCCGATGCAGGTCGCGCGCGGCGCCCGGCGGTGTTCCGAGTCGTGGCAATGGTTTGGCGATTGCGCCTCCTCGTGCCTTGCCGGACACCCCGCGCGGCGCACCTCGGGCACCGTCCAACTGCCGCTCGTAGGTTGAAAAGCCGGCCGGGCATCGTTAGCTTAGCGGGCCTCTATGCCAGTCACCAGCGCCCCCCCGTCGACGCACGCCGACGGTGCCCGTTCGTCTCGGGTGCCGGCGCTCGCCGTGCGCGGCCTGACCAAGACCTATCGCGGCGGCTTCCAGGCCCTGAAGGGCGTCGACCTGACGGTCGAGGAGGGCGACTTCTTCGCGCTGCTCGGCCCCAACGGGGCCGGCAAGTCGACGCTGATCGGCATCGTGACCTCGCTCGTGAACAAGAGCGCCGGCACCGTCGAGGTCTTCGGTCACGATCTCGACCGCGACCCCGAGGCGGTCAAGACCTGCCTCGGTCTGGTCCCGCAGGAGTACAACTTCAACCTGTTCCTGCCGGTGCTCGAGGTGGTCCTCAACCAGGCCGGCTACTATGGGATCCCGCGGCGCGAGGCGATGCGGCGTGCCGAGCGCTCGCTGCGCCAGCTCGATCTGTGGGGCCGGCGCCATACCGAGATGCGCCGCCTCTCCGGCGGTCTCAAGCGGCGCACGATGATCGCGCGCGCCCTGGTGCACGAGCCGCGCCTGCTGATCCTCGACGAGCCGACGGCCGGTGTCGATATCGAGATCCGCCGCTCGATGTGGGAGTTCCTGCGACGGCTCAACCGCGAGGGGACGACCATCATCCTGACGACTCACTATCTGGAGGAGGCCGAGAGCCTCTGCCGCGACGTTGCGATCATCAACCGCGGCGAGATCACCGAGCGCGTCGAGATGGGCGAGATGCTCGCACGCTTGCGGACCGAGACCTTCGTATTGAACCTCAAGGGGCGCATCGCCGAGCTACCGCAGCTCGATGGCTTCGTCTTCCAGCACCTCGACGACGGCACGCTGGAGGTCGAGATCACGCGCGACCACACGATCAATGGTCTGTTCGAGGCCCTCTCGCGCAACGGCATCGAGGTCCTGAGCCTGCGCAACAAGCAGAACCGCCTGGAACGGCTGTTCCTCGACATGGTCGACGGGCGCGAGGCCGCTGCTCGGGAGGACGCCCGGTGAGCCGCTGGCAGCGCTACCGGGTGACCTTGACCACGATCCTGGTCAAGGAGGTGCTGCGCTTCTCGCGCATCTGGGTCCAGACGGTCCTGCCGTCGGTGATCACGACGGCGCTGTACTTCGTGATCTTCGGCCGCCTGATCGGCGAGCGGATCGGGCCGATGGACGGGTATCCCTACCTCGACTTCATCGTCCCGGGCCTCGTGCTGATGGCGGTCATCACGAACACGTACGCCAACGTCGTCTCGTCCTTCTACAGCAGCAAGTTCTCGCGCTTCATCGAGGAGATGCTGGTCTCGCCGGCGCCGAACTGGGTGATCCTCGCCGGCTATGTCGCGGGCGGCGTCGCGCGCGGCCTGCTCGTCGGCGTCGCGGTGATCACGGTGGCGATGCTCTTCACCGACATCCGCATCCACAGCGTCGGCATCACCCTCGTCGTCTTCCTGCTGACGGCGGTCCTGTTCGCGCTGGCCGGCTTCATCAACGCGATTTTCGCCAACAGCTTCGACGACATCTCGATCGTGCCGACCTTCATCCTGACCCCGCTGACCTACCTCGGCGGCGTCTTCTACTCGATCGACCTGCTGCCGCCGTTCTGGCAATCGGTGTCGCTCGCCAATCCGATCCTCTACATGATCAATGCCTTCCGCTACGGACTCCTGGGTGTGAGCGACATCCCGCTCGGGGTGGCCTTCGCGATCGTGATGGTCTTCATCGTCGGGCTGACGCTGGTCTGCCTGCACCTGCTGCGGCGCGGGGTCGGCATCAAGACCTGAGACGCACCGCGCGGGGCGCGGATCCGCGGTTGTCTGCGGCCCCGGCAAATGTGACTATAACGGCCGGATCATCAACGGAACGACGAGCGAATTCCAACCCCATGTCCTGCAGTTCTCCCCCTTCCCCGCCGCGATCTGCGCCTCGCCAGGGCAGGTAGGCCGTGGCCAAGACGAAACGACCGACCCGCCCGAGCAGCTCGACGCGCCGCCCGACACGGCGCCCCAAGACCAAGGCTCGGACCCGACGGCACCCGAGGTTCACCCTCTTCCTGCTGCGCTGGACCCTGTTGGTCGCGCTCGCCGGGGGGCTGGCGCTCGCCCTCTACGGCATCCACCTCGATCGCGTCGTGCGCGCGAAGTTCGAGGGCAAGCGCTGGGCGCTGCCGGCGCGCGTCTACGCCCAGCCGATGGAACTCTATGTCGGGCGGCAGCTGACCCCGCAGCTGCTCCGGGCCGAGCTCGAGCGGCTCAACTACCGCGCCCTCGCGGCCCCGGAGCGCCCGGGCAGCTATAGCCTTGGCGGCGATCGGGCCCTGGTGCGTACCCGTGCGTTCCGGTTCTGGGATGGGCCCGAGCCGAGCCGGCTCCTGGCCGTGTCGTTCGCCGATGGTCGGATCAGCGCCCTCGGGGATGCGGAGGGCGGCACCGACCTGCCGCTCGTGCGCCTCGATGCCGCCCTGATCGCGAGCATCTACCCGACGCACAATGAAGACCGCATCCTGGTGCGGCGCACGGATCTGCCGGACCTGCTGGTGAACGCCCTCGTGGCGGTCGAGGACCGCGACTTCTTCAGCCATTTCGGCGTCGACCCGCGCGCGATCGCCCGGGCGCTCTGGCGCAACCTGCGCGCCGGTGGGGTCGTCGAGGGGGCCAGCACGCTGACCCAGCAGCTCGTCAAGAACTTCTACTTGACCCATGAACGGACCTGGGAGCGCAAGCTCAACGAGGCCTATATGGCCATCCTGCTGGAGCGTCGCTACACGAAGGACCAGATCCTCGAGGCCTACGCCAACGAGATCTTCCTCGGTCAGGACGGGCGGCGCGCAATCCACGGCTTCGGCCTTGCGAGCCACTTCTACTTCGATCGTTCGCTCGATGAACTCGGCATCGCCGAGACGGCCCTGCTGGTCGGCCTAATCAAGGGGCCGTCGCGCTACGATCCCAGGCGCTACCCGGAACGGGCGTTGGATCGGCGCAACCTGGTCATCGACCTGATGGTCCAGGAGGGGGTCATCGGGCGTGAGGCGGCCGAGCAGGCCAAGCGTACGCCCATCAGCCTGCGTGCCGGCGGTGGACGGCCGACCGGCGACTATCCGGCCTTCCTACAGCTCGTGCGCCGGCAGCTCCAGCGCGACTACCGCGAGGAGGACCTGCGCTCGGAGGGGCTCAATATCTTCACGACGCTGGACCTGCCGATCCAGGCCGAGGTCGAGGCGGCGGTCACCAAGCGACTGCCGCAGCTCGATGGTGCGCGCGGCTTTCAGGTCGGGACGCTCGAGACGGCCGCGATCGTCGCCTCCGTCGCCCAGGCCGAGGTGCTGGCCCTGGTCGGCGGGCGCGATCCGGGCTACGCCGGCTTCAACCGGGCGCTGGATGCGGTCCGCTCGATCGGCTCGCTGGTCAAGCCGGCCATCTATCTGACGGCCCTCTCGCACCGCGACCGATATACGCTCGCAACACCGCTGAAGGACGCCCCGGTCAGTATCCCGGCCGGCGACGGCAGTCGCTGGGAACCGAAGAACTACGACCATAAGGTCTATGGCGCTGTGCCGCTCTACAGTGCACTGGCCCGCTCGCTGAATCTGGCCACCGTCAACCTGGGCCTCGACCTGGGCGTGCGCGAGGTGGCCCAGACGCTGACCGACCTGGGTGCCGCGCGGCGCTTTCCGGTGGTGCCGGCGATCCTCCTGGGGTCGGTGTCGTTGACGCCGCTGGAGGTCGCGCAGGTCTACCATACGATCGCCGCCGGCGGCTTCCGCTCGCCGCTGCGGGCGATCCGCGAGGTGGTCGACGCCACCGGCCGGCCGTTGAACCGCTACCCGCTGGCCGTCGAGGCCGTCGCCGATCCGCAGTCGGTCTATCTGACGACCTGGGCGATGCAGAAGGTCGTCCAGGAGGGCACGGCCCGGTCGCTGGCCGCGCGGCTGCCCGAGGGCATGACGATGGCGGGCAAGACGGGGACGACCGACGATCTGCGCGACAGCTGGTTCGCCGGCTTCAGCGGCAACCGGGTCGCCGCGGTCTGGGTGGGGCGCGACGACAATCTCCCGACCAAGCTGAGCGGCAGCAGTGGCGCATTGCCCGTCTGGGGCGACATCATGACGGCCATCGACAACGAACCACTCGCCGATTTCGTACCCGATGGCATCGAGATCGTGCGCGTGGATCGCGTCAATGGTCTGCTCGCGGGCGAGGGTTGCCAGCGGGCCATCGTCATCCCCGTCGCGCGCGGCAGCGTCCCGACCGCTCGATCCGACTGCGGCGCCGGCGCGGCCCCCGAGGACCAGCCTGCGCGGTCTGGGGACGAGAAGGCGGAGGATGAACCCGAGCGGCGCCCCTGGCGCCATTCACAGGGACGGAATCTGTTCCTCCCGGGATTCTGAGGTCAGCCATGATTCGAACCGCCATCCTCTGTCTCGCCGTCGCTGGGCTCACCGCCTGCGCCACTCCGATCCGTACGGGGCCGCCGGCCCCGATCGTCAGCGCGCCGACGAGCCCCCCGACCCAGGCAACGCCCGTGCGGCCCGTGGAGCCGGAGCCCGAGGTCGCGTCCGTCTATGCCTACAAGGCGCCGAGCACGATCGACGAAGGGCCGGCGGCAGAGGCCCCGACCGCCCCGGGCGCACTGCCCCGCCCCGAGACCGCCGCCGAGCCGACCAGGTCCGGGACGGCCGACGCGCCGAGCGAGGTCGCCTCGGCCGTGCCGCCGTCGGTGCCGGACGTCGCCGAGGCCCCGCAGATGCCGGCAGCGGCCCAGTCGCTGACCCAGCGGGCCGAACAGCAGCGTCAAGCCCGGGACTATGCCGGGGCGGCGGCCTCGCTGGAGCGGGCGCTACGCATCGAGCCGCAGTCGGCCTATCTCTGGAATCGTCTGGCCCGGGTGCGCCTCGAGCAGGGCCTGATCAGCCAGGCGGGTAACCTGGCGGCGCGTTCCAACTCCCTGGCCGGCGATGAGCCGAGCCTCAAGCAGGACAACTGGGCCATGATCGCCGTCGCCCGGCGCAGCGCCGGCGACGCCGCCGGTGCCGCCGAGGCCGATCGCTTGGCCCGCGGCGGCTGATGGCGCGGCCCGCCCGGCCGTCGGCCGGTCGTGCGCCATCCGCCGCCCGGCGGCGTTGAGCGATGGACGATCTGGCCGCGATCTTCGGCGCGGAGGGTCTCCTCTGCGGGCACCTGCCGGGCTTCGGCCACCGCCCCCAGCAACAGGCGATGGCCGAGGCCGTCGCCGAGACCCTCGCCGAGGGCGGCATCCTGATCTGCGAGGCCGGCACGGGTACCGGCAAGACCTTCGCGTATCTGGTGCCGGCGCTGCTTTCGGGGCGCAGGGTGCTGGTCTCGACCGGCACCCGCAACCTCCAGGATCAGCTCTTTCATCGCGACCTGCCACGCGTGCGCAGGCTTCTGCACCGCCCGGTCGACGTCGCCCTCCTCAAGGGGCGGGCCAACTACCTGTGCCGCTATCGCCTCGACGCCGCCGAACAGGACGAACGTTTCGTCGATCCGCAGTGGCGCGCCGAACTCGCCCGGGTCCGGCAGTGGGCGGCGGTCACCCGGCGCGGTGACATCGCCGAGGCCGGCTTGCCGGAGGAGGCGCGGGTCTGGCCGGCCGTCACCTCGACCAGCGACAACTGTCTCGGCCAGGACTGCCCCGACTGGGGTGCCTGCCATCTGGTCGAGGCCCGGCGGCGCGCCCAAGAGGCGGACCTGGTGGTCGTCAACCACCACCTCCTCTGCGCCGATCTGGCCTTGAAGGACGAGGGCTTCGGCGAGATCCTGCCCGGGGCCGACTGCGTCATCATCGACGAGGCCCACCAACTGCCCGAGATCGCCAGCGCCTTCTTCGGGCTGTCGCTGAGCGGCCGACAGCTGCTCGACCTGGCCCGCGACCTCGAGCTCGAGCAGCGTCGCGAGGCCCCCGACACGCCGGCCCTGAGCGGGGCCGCCGGCGACCTGCGCAGCGCCGTGCAGGGGTTGCGCCTGGCGCTGGGCGAGGTCGATCGGCGCGGTCCCTGGCAGGCGCTCGAGGCCGATCGGGCGACCCTCGCCGCCCTGGAGGGCCTGGCCATGTGCCTCGACGGCCTGCGACAGGACCTCGAGGTGCTCGCCGGTCGCGGTAAGGGGCTCGACAATTGCCTGGCGCGCGGCACCGAGCTCGCCGAGCGCCTCGCGGCCCTGACCGGCGGCGGCGGGGAGGACGTGCGCTGGTTCGAGACCCAGGGCCGCGGCTTTCGCCTGCACCAGACGCCGCTGGAGGTCGCGGGCCAGTTCGAGGCCCACTTCGCCCGCGGCCAGGTCGCCTGGATCTTCACGTCGGCGACGCTCGCGGTCGGCGACGATTTCGGTCACTTCAGCCGCCGGCTCGGGATCCCTGCGGCCCGCACCGAGCGCTGGGACAGCCCGTTCGACTATCCCCGGCAGGCCCTCTGGTATATCCCGAGCGGCCTGCCGGATCCGGCCTCGCCCGGCTACACGCGCGCGGTCGTCGAGCTGGCCGTCGAGATCCTGACGGCGAGCCGCGGTCGGGCCTTTCTACTCTTCACGAGCCATCGGGCGTTGCGCGAGGCGGCGGCCCTGCTGGAGCGGCGGCTGCCGTTCCCGCTCCTCGTCCAGGGCAGCGCCCCGCGTGCCGAGCTGCTCGAGCGCTTCGCTCAGCTCGGCAATGCCGTGCTGCTCGGCAGCGCGAGCTTCTGGGAAGGGGTCGACGTGCGCGGCGAGGCGCTCTCCTGCGTGCTGATCGACAAGCTGCCCTTCGCCTCGCCCGGCGATCCGGTCATGGCCGCGCGCATCGAGGCGCTGCGCCGGCGCGGCGGCAATCCGTTTCAGGACTTTCAGCTGCCGCAGGCGGTCATCGCCCTCAAGCAGGGCGCCGGGCGCCTGATCCGCGACCAGGGCGATCGCGGCGTCCTCGTCGTCTGCGATCCGCGCCTGCTGACCCGCTCCTACGGCCGACGCTTCCTCGAGAGCCTGCCGCCGATGGCCCGCACGCGCGATGCGGCAGAGGTCGCGGCCTTCTTCGTCGATGCGCCCGGCGAGGAGGTCGGCGTTGAGCGACCCATCCCAGCCTGACCCAACCGTCTCGAACTACGCAGAACAGGTGACAGCCCCATGAAGCTTCTGGCCTTCGATACCTCCGGCGAGGCCTGCTCGGTCGCGCTCTGGTGCGACGGCGACGTGCGCCAGCGTCTAGAACGGGTGCCGCGCCGCCACGGCGAGCTGGTGCTCGCGATGGCCGACGGGCTCCTCGCCGAGGCCGGGCTGCGCCTCGCCGGGCTCGATGCGCTCGCCTTCGCGCGCGGCCCCGGCTCCTTCACCGGCGTGCGCATCGCGACCGCTGTGGTCCAGGGCGCGGCCTTCGGCGCCGACCTGCCGGTCGTGCCCGTCTCGACGTTGGCCGCCACGGCGCACGGCGCCTTCCGACAACAGGGTGTGCGGCGCTGCCTGGTCGCCATCGACGCGCGCATGGATCAGGTCTACTGGGGGGCCTACCGGCTTGCGGCGGACGGGGCGCCAGAGCTCGTCGGCGATGAGGCCGTTCTAGCCCCGGAGGCGGTGCCTGTACCGGCGGACGCCGATTGGTACGGGGTCGGCAGCGGCTGGCAGGCCCATCGCGCGGCGCTGCACGCGCGCCTGGCAGGGCGGTTGACCGGGGAGCTGGCCGAGGTCTTCTGCGAGGCGCAGGACGTCGCGCACCTGGCTGCGGACCTCTTCGCCCGCGAAGGCGGTGTCGCCGCCGAGGCGGCGTTACCCGTCTATCTGCGCGACCGGGTCACCTTCAGCCGCTGAGGGTCGACGAAGCGGCTACTGGCGGGACCGGCCCTGGGCGCGGTGGCGTCGCATGCAGCTCAGGACATAGTGGAGCAGGGTGCCCCCGACGGCCAGGAAGACGAGCGCGCTCCCGCCGATCTGCACCGTGCGGTCGACGTCGCTCAGCGACAGGGTCAGCCAGGTGACGAAGGTGACGACGGCGGCGATGATGGCCACCATCACGAAGGCCCACGCGGAGAAGTCCCGACCCGCACTACACTTCATGCTCTACCCCTGATCGATCGTGGCTCGGTGGGCCAGTCGCGCCATTGCAGTGAGGCGATACCCCGCCTCCAAGCCTGTCATGAACCCTTCATCGATGGCAAGCATCGACGCGGCGATCGCCGCGTCGATGCGGTCCGTGCGCTGGCCGAAGATCGAATGAGACGACGCCATCGGCGTCCGCCCACAACGGGTCCCGATCGCGGTGTAGGTGTGGTGTAGGTGCGGCTTCAGCTGCAATGCTCGCTGTCGATACAGCCTCGCCCGCAACGGCCAGACGGCCAGGGCCGTGGCCGTCGTGCGGCTGAAGGTTCTGCCCATGCGGCCGATTCGCCATCGGCGACAACAAGGAAGCTCCAGCGGCGTCAGAGGATTTGGCCGAGGAAGGCCCGGGTGCGTTCCTGGCGCGGATTGGCGAAGAAGGTCTCGGGCGGGGCAGCCTCGACGATCTCGCCGCCGTCCATGAAGATCACGCGGTCGGCGACGGTGCGCGCGAAACCCATCTCGTGCGTCACGCAGAGCATGGTCATGCCCTCTTGGGCGAGTTCGACCATGACGTCGAGGACCTCCTTGATCATCTCCGGGTCGAGCGCCGAGGTCGGCTCGTCGAAGAGCATGATGCGCGGATTCATGCACAGGCTGCGGGCGATCGCGACGCGCTGCTGCTGGCCGCCGGAGAGCTGGCCTGGATACTTGTCGGCCTGTTCCGGGATCCGCACCCGCTCCAGGTAGGCCATCGCGGCCCGCTCGGCCTCGCGGCGCGGCACCTTGCGCACCCAGATCGGGGCCAGGCAGCAGTTCTCCAGGACCGTCAGGTGCGGGAACAGGTTGAATTGCTGGAAGACCATGCCGACCTCGCTGCGCACCTGCTCGATCTGCTTCAGGTTCTCGTTGAGCTCGATGCCGTCGACGACGATCCGCCCGCGCTGATGGGTCTCGAGGTGGTTGATGCAGCGGATCAGCGTCGACTTGCCGGACCCGGACGGCCCGCAGATGACGATCCGCTCGCCGCGCGCGACCGTCAGATCGATGCCCTTGAGCACATGGAAGTCGTCGAACCACTTGTGCAGATCCTGGATCTCGATCATCGGCGGTTCCGGCATGGCGGGGGTCCTTTCGTCAACGCTCATCGGTGCCTCCCGTCTCGCCGGGCAGGTCGCAACGCAGGGAGCCGGAGCCGTCTTCCGCTCGCCACGACGGGATGGCCTTGCGCAGCCGCACGCGGACACTGTCGCCCTCGAGCTCGAAATCGAGCTTGGCCTCGGGGCCGATGCCGAGTCCGCGGCGGCTGGCCGCTGGGATGACGGCTCGAGCTTTGTCGGACACGGCGACGGTAGAAAGGATCGGGGTGCGATTCTCTGACATGCGAAGAGAGGCTATAGGAACCCCTCCCACAAGTCACGATGATCGGGGTCGCAGGGCTGATCCGTTCTGCGGCCTTTTTCGCTGAGGGTGAAGGGTTGGCGGTCGATCCTCGACTGGGTGGTGCGCAGGCGAATGCTCGCCTCTCGCAGCGATCGAGACGGCGGCCGCGGAGGCCCATACCGGGCGGCACACGCGGTCCGGTTAGCCCCGCGCGCCGTAACCCGACAGCCGGCAACGCGGCTCCGAGTAGCGCCGCTGCCGGGTTCCGGCGCGCGCAATCCTTTGTTTTATTTGGGTCGCCGTGCCAGCGCGCCCAACCCCGCCCCCTCGCACGGCGCCGCGGCCCGTCGGTCGGGTTAGCCCCCCGCGGGGGCGTAACCCGACGGCCGACACCGTGGCGCCCTCCGAGGCCCCTGTCGGGTTACGGCGCGTGCCATCCTTTGTTTGACCCGGACCGCCGTGCCAGCGCGCCTAACCCGACCTACGGGCCGTGCCATCGGCGCAGGCGACGCCGGCGGATCAGAACGGATCCGCCATGATCGGGGTCGGCGATCGTCTGGACGGCGAGGCAGCGCGGCTGCATGATCCAGGGTTGCATGCAGGGCGAGACCCGGCGATGTGCCTTGGCCGGTGCCCTCACGGCGTGGACGAGGGTTACTGTGAGGCCCTAATCCGCGGTGTTGCCTGTCGACCCACCACCGTATGAAAGGCAGTGATCGATGATGAATGATCGGGACATCCGCTGGCAACAGCGTTTCGCGAGCTATCAAAAGGCGTTGCGGCAACTGCGGGAAGCGGTCGAGTTGATTGCGCAGCGCGAATTGTCGCGTTTAGAAAAGCAAGGCGTGATTCAGGCCTTCGAGTTCACCCATGAACTCGCCTGGAACCTGCTAAAGGACTATTTGCAGGATCAGGGAAATCAGCAGATCAGCGGGTCGCGGGACGCCACCCGCGAGGCGTTCCGGGTGGCGCTCATCACTGACGGTGAGGGATGGATGGCGATGATCCAGAGTCGCAATCTCTCTTCGCACACCTATGACGAGCAGACGGCGGAGCGGTTGGTCGAGGCCATCGTGCAGCACTACTTCCCCCTCTTCGTGACATTGGAGGCCGAGATGGAGGCGCATCTGCGATGAGCGGCGCACCGCCTTTCGGCCTGTCGTCGGACACGCTGGACAAACTGAGGGGCGTGTTCGTCCGGCATCCTGCCATCGCGAGCGTGGTCATCTACGGCTCCCGTGCCAAGGGCAATTACCGCGCTGGGTCGGACATCGATCTGACCATCAAGGGCGACCCGATGCCCTTCGCGGAACTCATGCAGATCGAGGTGGAGATCGACGACCTGCTGCTGCCCTACACCGTCGACTTGTCGCAATATCGGGAGATCGGTAACCCCGATCTGCGCGCCCACATCGACCGCGTCGGGGCGCCGATCTACGAGAGGGCTGCCTGACACGCGCGGCCCCGTGTCGGGCCAGCGAGGGCTCCGTCCCAGAGGTATCCCCGGATAAAGGGCGTAAACCGCCGTGGCGTAGGTCGACTGACCGACGGAAGCCGGCTCTCGCGATCTGGGCTATCTCGCCGTCGCGTGGCTCACTGGGAGCGCCGGCTTTCCAGCCGGCTCGTCGCCGTCGCGGCTCACTGGGAGCGCCGGCTTTCTAGCCGGCCCGTCGCCGTCGCGGCTCGATGCCGCGTCGGCGGCGTCAGGGCCGGTAGGAGGGCACGTGTGGGGCCGGCCATCCAGCGGCGCTCATCGGTGATCTCCTGGCTCCAGCGCCGAAGGTCGCGCGCCGGGGTCATCGAGCCCCCGCGCGAAGCCGGCTGAAAGCCGGCGCTCCCAGTGCGTATCGACTCGCCGTCGCGGCCGATTTTGTGGCGATACCTCAGCGTCGGTCCAGGGCCAGGGGTGGGCCTTCCTTGCATGGTCGGTCCACGCCCCCGGCGAAGACCGGCACGGCCCGTCGGGTGAGGCGCGCCGGCACCGCGGTCGCCGACAAGGGACAGGCCCGCGCGCGCCGCAACCCGACAGCGGCCTCGGCGGGCGCCGCATAGCCCGCCGTCGGGTTACGCCCCGAGGGACTCGCCCGTCCACACCGCCGCCACGTCCTGGCCTGGCGGGCGCTGCTCTTCCTGAGGGTTGGCCGCGCGGCACGAAGACCGGGCGAGCGTAGCGGCTCACTCCCCCGACGTGCCTACGATTCGCGCCTTCAACCAGTTGAAGACCTCGGTGCCGATCTGCTCGCCGATGTCCTGGCCGGCGGGGATCGAGTCGAAGAAATGCACGCCGCCCCACAGGCGGCTGATGCCGCAGTCCTCGGAGAACTCATCCCAGGTATCCCAGCCGAGGATCGTATCCGCCGCGGGGGTCACGCCGGGCTCGATGAGCGATTTGCCGGTGGGCACCGATAGCGGCGCGCCGGCGATGGGGATGGCCGGGGTCCAGTAGGACAGGTTGTTCGCGGCATCCGGCGCGAGTCCGATGATCTGCTCCAAGTAGAGCCTCGTCGCTGTCGCGTGCGCGCGGCAGAAGCTGGCACTGGCCGACGGATATTCGGGGTGGTTGGCGGTCTGCAGGTAGGGGCGCCACTCCGCACCTGTTATGTCGGTCACGGTGCCCTCCCCGGGGCCGCCCCAGGCGGTGATGGTCGTCTCCGGGTACAGGTAGGCGATGGCCGAGAATGGTCGCACGGCGTCGTATCGGCGCTTGTTGTCCCAGACCGTGATCCCGGTGTCGAAGGCGGCCGCGTTCACGAGGAAGTCCAGTTGAACGAACTGCTCGAGATCGAGCCCGAGTGCGAGTGTCGCTGCCAGCGTAGAGAAGCCGAGGCTGTGAATCTTGTCGTCGAAGAATTCCGCGAGAAGCTTCTGGCGGTCGGTGAGTGCCGCCTGCACGGCGAGCACCTCGTCAGCCTGTGCCTTGTAGGGCGGTAAGGCGGCCCCGTTCGGCCGCACCGCATAGCTCTTCCACGGGAAGGGTGCCGTCAGGGTCGGCTCGCTGTAGCTATAGGGCTGGGTCTCTGCCCACTGTGGCGTGACGAACTGCTGGGTGACGAAGAGGCCGTTCCCCGTGGTCAACGTGTCCGGTTGCCAGCGTCGGGGATTGATCAGGCGCTCGCCCTTGTTGACGGGGGTGTAGCCGGTACTATCGGCGTACGGGCGCCGGTTGTACAAGCTCCCGTTCGCATCGCCCAGTTGATTCATGCCGTCGTGCTCTCGGGCCGCCACCAGGGCGGCACCGGCCCGGTTGCCGACCCCCGCCGGGGAGTCGTCGATCACGTCGTCGTGGGGATCGAGGCCGAATCCAACGAGGATCCCGTCCCAGTCGGCCGCGAACTGCGGCATCAGACTGAGCAGCACCTCATGGCTTGCGTACAGGAGTGCGATGTTCCGCTCGCTGTCGCCACCGGGCAGGTTGCCCAGGTTGGAGTAGATGCCCGTCCAGCCGCTGTAGGGCGCGATCGCGTCGAACCAGGCGTTGGTGATCAAGGTCGTCGTGCGAAGTACGAGTGGCGCGTCGCCAGGCGCCACGGTCGATAAGAGGTTCGGAACGACGACTTCGATCACGGCGGCGGGGGCGCAGATCGGTGGGGCGCCTGGCGGGCACTCGAACGCGTCGACGGCGGAGGGGATACTCAGCGATACGATCCCGGCCAATGCCAACCTCGGCAGAGCGGATCGATTCATAGGGGCCTCCACGAGGGGGCGAGGCGCCGACGGCAGGATCGCGCCGCCCGCGGAATGGGAAAATCCAAGCGCCTCGGCGAATTGAGAGCGGTCGCAGTTCGAGGTTAGCCCTGTCGAGCAGGTCGGTCAAGTCCGAGTGTTTTGGTCTGGCTTGGGTCGTCGAACCGCGACGTCTGGGGCGACCCCCCCTTTCGGTGGTCCGCTGGCTGCTCAGCCACTGGCGCGCTTCGCGATGCCCCCAACGGCCCTGCACCAGGTCGCCGATCTCGGTCTCACCGATCGAGGCCCGTTGGCGGCGGTGCCTTGCTTGGCGGCCGATCCGCGGCTAGGCTTCCGACGTACCCGATGTGCGGAAACGCCTCGGCAGCCTCGGGCCCGTCCGTCCCGATCGGATCCCACGATCGGGCCGATGTAGCCGTCGCCCGGCTTTCCGCCTAGGCTATGAGCACAAGAAATCGGATGTGACGACCCAGGGATGCCTCGGTCGGCACGGGCTCCGGTCGCAGGGCCGTCGCCAGCCCCGTCGCTCGACGCGGTCGGCGGGCGGTGCGGCCGGCTCTCGGATCGGATCGGAGTCGCCGGATGCAACAGCTCGAGCTGAGGACCTCGCGCCGCTCGCTGGCCCAGATGACCTTGTCGCCGGGCAGCGCCTGCGCGATCGGCAGCGGCGCATCGAATCAGATCATCCTGTCCGGCGCCGGTGTCCGACCGCTCCATGCGCATCTCCGGCTCAGCGATGGACGCCTCCAGATCGAGCCGGAGGGGGACGCCCCGGTCCTCGTCAATGGCGCCGCCGCCGCGGGGGCGACCCAGGTCGGCGACGGCGACTGGGTCGCCTTCGGCGAGACGCTGCTCCAGGTCCGCCTGCCGCGCCCGGGGCGCGACGACGCCGGCGCGGCCCAAGAGGGGATGCCGCTCGGCGCCCCCGAGCGTGGCGGCGAGGTCCTCGTCGGGCGCCTGCGCGGCTGCGACCTGCCGATCGACTCGCCGCTGATCTCGCGTGAGCACGCGCGCCTCTCGATACGTGCCGACGGCGTCCAGGTCGAGGATCTCAAGAGTACCAACGGCACCTGGGTCAACGGCCAGCGGATCGCCCAGCCGGTCCTACTCCAGCCCGGCGACCGCGTCGCCTTCGCGAGCTTCGTCTTCGTCTTCACCGGTCACGCGCTGGAACCAGCCGAGGTCGGCAACCGCGTGCGCGTCGAGGCCCGCGGGCTCACCAAGACGGTCAGGGACCGCGCCACGCGGCAGGCACGCAACCTGTTGACGGGGATCGATCTGGCGATCGACCCGGGCGAGTTCGTCGTGATCTTCGGCACCAGCGGCTCGGGCAAGTCGACGCTGCTCGACGCCCTGAACGGCCGCCGTCCGGCGAGCACCGGGCAGATCGCCTACAACGGTGTCGATCTCTATCGCGCCTTCGATCTGTTTCGCGCCGGCATCGGCTATGTCCCGCAGCAGGACATCGTCCACCGCAAGATCACCGTGCGCAACGCGCTGCGCTACACGGCGCGGCTGCGGCTGCCGCCCGATACCTCGCGCCAGGAGATCGACGAGCACATCGACCGGGTGCTCGAGCGCGTCGACCTGACCGAGAAGGCCGATCTCGCCGTCGACACGCCCGAGCCCCTGAGCGGCGGGCAGCTCAAGCGCGTCAGCCTGGCCGTCGAGCTGGTCGCCAATCCGAACATCCTGTTCCTCGACGAGGCGACCAGCGGCCTCGATGCCGGCACCGACAAGCGGATGATGCGGCTCTTCGCCGGTCTGGCCGAGGACGGCAAGACGGTCGTCTGCGTCACCCACAGCCTCGAGAACATCGACGCCTGCCACATGGTGGCCCTGCTGCATCGCGGCTACCTGGTCTACTACGGCCCGCCGCAGGAGGCCGCCGCCCACTTCGGCCTGTCGCGCCTGTCGGACGTCTACGAGGCCCTCGAGGGGCAGGACCCGCAGGTCTGGGCCGAGCGCTTCGCCCGCTCCGACCTCCACGCGCGCTACGTCGCGGCGCGGCTCGAGGCGGGGCAGGCGCTCGCCCAGGCCCAGCAGGGGGAACCGGCGCCCGCGGCGAAGGAGGGGCGCAAGCTCTTCGACGTCCGCCAGACGGCGACCCTGATGCGCCGCTATGTCGACCTGCTGCTGTCCGACCGGCTAAATCTGCTGGTGTTGTTGCTGCAAGCGCCGCTGATCGCCCTGGTCGTCGGCGCGGTCTTCGACATCGACGGGCCGCTGCCCGAGCGCGCCGCGGCCGAGAGCCAGATCAGCTTCGTCCTCGTCCTCTCGGCGATCTGGTTCGGCGGCATCAATTCGGCGCGCGAGATCGTCAAGGAGCTGCCGGTCTATCTGCGCGAGCGTTCGGTGGCGGTCACGCTACCGGCCTATCTGCTGAGCAAGCTGGTGCCGCTCGCGCTCTTGTGCCTGATCCAGTGCGCGAGCTTCCTCGCGATCGTCACGCTGATGCTCGGCTTCACCGGCCCATTCCTCGACCGCCTGCTGACGCTCTTCCTCGCCGGCTTCGCGGCGACCGCGATGGGGCTCGCGGTCAGCGCCTTCGTCGATTCCAACGACAAGGCGATCGCGGCGCTGCCGCTGCTCCTGATCCCCCAGTTCATCCTGTCGAACTCGGTCGTGACCCTGTCCGGGGTCACCGAGGTCTTCGCCCAGGTCACGGTCATCGCCTACTGGGGGATCGACGCGATGCGCGCGACGCTCGATCCGGCGCTGCTCGCGCTCCCGGGGCCGAAGGGCGGGGCGCTGATCCAGGTGACCGGCGAGTGGTCGCGCGACATCCTCTATCTGGCGGCCCAAGCGGTCGCCTTCCTCGCGATCACGCTGGTCGGTCTGAAGCTCAAGGACCGCAAGGTCTAGGCCGGCCAACCGCGCGTACAAGCCAAGAAGACGCAAGGGGCGCACAGATGAGCCGTCACCAAGACGAGGACAAGGGCGATGTCTGAGACCCCCGAGGAGAAGCGCTGCCCCAGGTGCGGGGCGGTGAACCGCGCCGCCGAGCTACCACAGCGGGACTACCGCTGCGGGGACTGCGGCCTGGAGCTCGCCCACTTCACGACCCTCTCGACTGGCGCGATCCGCGACGTCCTCGGCTGGCTCCTCGACATCGGCGTCGAGGTCCAGGGTCGCTATCGGGTCACCGCCGTGCTCGGCAAGGGTGGCTTCGGCGTGACCTATCTCGTCGACGACCTGCTCCTGCACGGCAAGCGTCGGGCGATGAAGGAGATCCCCGAGCTCCTCTTCGACGAGTACGAGACCCGCCTCCTCGGGCGCCTGCACCACCCGGCCATCCCGGACATCACCGACCGCTTCACCGCCGGCGGGATGATCTATCTGGTGCTCGAGTTCGGCGGCGACCGCACGCTGCGCATCGAGCAGGAGCGGCGCGGCGGGCGGATCCCGCTCTTCGTGCTGTTGCCGTGGATCCGCCAACTCTGCGCCGCGCTCCAGTATCTGCACGAGCAGGACCCCCCGATCGTGCACCGTGACCTCAAGCCGGACAACGTCCTGCTCGACGACGGCGATCGCGTGATGCTGATCGACTTCGGCATCGCCAAGGAGGCGAAGACCGACACGGTGACCCGCACCATCGGGCGGGCGGTGTCGCACGGCTTCAGCCCGCCGGAGCAGGTCCTCGGCACCGGTACCGACGCCCGTTCCGATGTCTACGCCCTCGGCGCGATCCTCTACAACCTGCTGACCGGGCGGATGCCGCCGGCCGCCCACGAACGGATCACCGGCTCGGTGATCGAGCCGTTGTCGACTCATCTGCCCGAGATCCCGCCGCTGATCGAGGCGGCCGTGATGCAGGCCCTCGAGCTCAACATCAACCTGCGCCAGCAGTCGATCGGCGAGCTGGCTCAGGTGCTGGATCTGGTCCAATCCGGTTCCAACAGCGCGGCGACGGTGAGCGTCGCCGGGCAGATGCCGAGCCAGGTGCCGACCGGTGGCACCGGGGTCGTCCTGCCGAGCGTCCACCTGCCCTCGACCCGCTCGGGCACCGGCGTGCCGGCCTCGGCCAGCGTGCGGATCGCCGACCCGCCACCGGCCCCGGCGGTGCGCCGCCCGCCGTGGGCGGCGATCGGCGCCGGTGCGGTGCTGATCCTCGCCGTAGCTGGCGGCGCCTGGTGGTTCCTCGGTAGCGGTGACGAGGCGGCGCCGGAGGTGGCCGGGGAGGGGGCCGTGCCCGCCCGGACCGCCGCGCCAACCGAAGCGGCCCCCGAGGCCGCCGGGATCGGCGTTGCGGGCGCGCCTGCAACCGCGATCCCGGCGTCGCCCCCTGCCGGCGCGCCGGCGCCGCGTCCGTCCGTGCCGTCGACAGGACAGGCGTCCGTGCAAGACGCCGACCTACCGTCGATCTTCTCCGACGAACAGGACTCGGTGCCCGATCGACGCTCGGGAAGCCCCCGTCCACAGACCGCCGGTCCGGCCCGCGATTCGGGGGAGTCGCTGATGGACCTCTTCGAGAAGCATCGCGCCGAGGTCGCACAGGAGGCGCCGGCCGCGCCAGCGCCCGAGCCGGTGACTCCGCCCGCCCCGCCGCCGGCGCCCGCGGTCCCTCCGCCGAAGCCGGCGCAGGTGGCCAAGACGACACCACCACCGAAACCCGCGGCCAAGCCCACCGCGCCGCCGCCGGCGAAGGCCGCCAGCGGGTCGGATTGGGGCTTCGAGTACAAGGGGGCGACGAGGAAGTATTGAGGGGATCGCGACTTGGAATCGACGGGGAGGCGGCCTGCATTGCCGTGATGTCGGTCTTGCGGACCCGGCGTCCCCGTCTTGCAGGGGCACCTCGGGATCTTCGGGGCGCACAATGTCGACCATGGAGCAATCGCAATGAACCACAGCCTATCCATTTGCAGGGGTCTCTTGTTGCGTAGAGGGGTTCTATTGTCCTTCGCCGCGATGCTGTTGGCGGTGAGCGCCGGTGCGTCGGCGCAGGGCTACGGGTTTGCCGCACCGGGTGGTTACGGGATCAAGATCTACAAGACCAACTACTCCCTCTATCCGTTCGTGCAGGTCTATCTGCGCACCTTCGATGCCGAGATGCAGCCGCTCGTCAATCTCAACGAGCGCAACATCGGGTTGATGGTCAAGGGCAAGACCTATGACCCGATCAAGCGCCAGTACGGCGTGCAATCGATCCGCCAGCGCGAGGAGGCGACGCGTTCGGTCCTGGTCATCGACGCGAGCGGTTCGATGGCCGCGTCGCAGGGCCGCAATCCGTTCGACGACGCGCTGCGCGCCGCGGTGCGCTTCATCGAGAGCAAGCGGCCGCAGGACGAGGTCGCCGTGCTCGCGATCCGCGACACCAAGGACGGCTACGAGGTCGTTTCGCAGTTCGAGCGTGACGAGCGCGCGCTCGCGCGGCGCATCGCCGACATCCGCGCCGACGCGATGCAGACCCGCCTCTACGACAGCATCGGCGCGGCGCTGCAGATGTGCGCGATGAGCGCGCAGGGGTCGGTCCGCGGCGGCAATTACATCGTCTCCTGCTCGATCGTCGTGATGTCGGACGGCAAGGATGAGGGCAGTTCCGTGGGCCGCGACGAACTGATGGCCCGCATCACGAACATGCCCATCCCGGTGCCGATCTACTCGCTGGCCTACTCGCGGACCGATCCGACCTGGTTCCGCAACCTCGAGGCCCTGTCGAAGAATTCGTTCGGCATCTACTACAACGTCGGCGAGACGACCGAGCAGATGCAGCGCATCGTCGAGTCGATCCAGAATATCCTGCAGAGCGACTATGTCGTGACCTTCCGCTCCTACATCCCGGTCGACGGCGAGCGCCACAGCATGAAGATCGGCGTCGAGTACCCGAGCGGCAGCGGCAAGTACGTCTACGACGATGCGACCTTCGAGGCGATTCAACCGCCGCCGGTGCCGGAGGTGATGGAGATGCTGCGCCAGCTCGATCGCAAGATCCCGGCAGTGCCCGACGGCAACCCCTTCTGGGATACCCCGGGCATGGGCGTCCCTGGGGTCGGCGGCGAATAGCGGTCGCTGGTGCGGCGAGCCTCGGTCATTCGAGGGTCGCCAACAGCCCCAGGTCACCGGGACGAACGACCATGACAGGATCCTCCACGAGGAACGCGCGAATGAAGAGCAAGCGATTGGTAATTGGCGTTGCCGCGATCGTCACGAGCCTGGCGATGGCCGGCTGCCAGACGACCGGCGGCACGCAGGATCAGGTGGCCGGCGCCGGTGTCGGTGCCCTGGTGGGCTGCGGCATCGGCGCGCTGGTCAGCGGCAACGGCCGCGGCTGTGCGACGGGTGCCGCGATCGGCGGCCTCCTCGGCTGGGGGGCGGTGGCGCTGACGCAGTACAACGCCCAGCAGGTCCGCTCGAGCACCGCCGATAGCCGCATCTACGGCCTGACGGCCCCGGTCAGCGATACGCAGGTCAAGATCCGCCAGGGGGCCAGTTCGCCCAAGAGCGTTCGCCCTGGCGACTCGGTCGACATCTCGACCGACTACTCGGTGCTGCTGCCGAGCGGTGTCTCGAGCACTCAGGTCACCGAGAGCTGGGTCCTGAAGAAGGACGGCAGCACGGTCGCCAATCTGCCGAAGAAGACCTCGACCCGCACCGCCGGCGGCTGGCAGGCCGATGCCGCGATCACGATCCCGGACAATGTCCCGGCCGGCACCTATGTAATCGAGCACAAGGTCAAGGCCGGCTCCAGCTACGACACGGATGAGTCGACCTTCGTCGTCCAGACCTGAGGTCGGTCGTGCGAGGAGCCCGGGGCGTCGGCACGGCGATGAGCCCAGTCATCGTCGGGCTCTGGCTGTTCGGTGGCCTGCTCGGCGGTCATGACGGGGGTTGCCCGCAGGCCGCCGACCAGGCCGCGCGGACGCTCCAACTGGTCGAGCGGCAGTGGCCGTTGCGTCCGCCGGTCGACCCGGTCGTCGCCTATGTCCAGGCGCTCGGCGAGCGCCTGGCGAGGGCCGACGACGGCGACAGCGCCGGCCCCTGGTCCTTCCATGTCGTGCGCAACCTGGCGCCGAGCGCCTTCGCGCTCGGCGGTGGTCAGTTCGTCGTCAGCGACGGCCTGATCGCCCTCGTGCGCGGCGAGGACGAACTCGCGGCCGTCCTTGCGCACGAGATCTCCCACCAGCAGCTCGGACACTTCTGCCGCGCCTCGTCCGAGGCCGTGCAGCGCATCCGGCTCGGCTCGGTCGTCCAGCATTTCGATCTCGATCTGGAGGTCGCCGCCGATGCCGCGGCCGTGCGCCGCCTGGCCGTGGCCGGCTTCGATCCGGCCGCGATGCGCGGCGTGCTCACCTGCCTCGCGCAGCGCGCGCCTGGCCGCGCGGACCCGGCGCTCGCCGCCCGCCTCGAGGCCCTGGCCGGCCTGGCGACGGCCCGTCGGGTCGCGCCGGATCCGGCCTTCGAGCGGGTCCGCCGACGTGTCCTCGAGGATGTCGGCGAAGCCATCGAGCGCTGTCGCTGACGACCCTGCGCCGCGGCCCCTCAGCGGCCCTGCCCGAGGCGGCGCTCCAGCCGCTGGCTCCAGCGCGACATGCCGAAGCAGAAGACCCAGTAGAGGAGCCCGGCGAAGACGTAGCCCTCGACCGAGTAGCCGAGCCAGTCCGGGTCGGCGAAGGCCTGCTGGACGATGCCGAGCAGGTCGAAGAGCCCGATGATCAGGACCAGGGTCGTGTCCTTGAACAGCGCGATGAAGGTGTTGACGATGCCGGGGATCACCAGGCGCAGGGCCTGCGGCAGGACGATCAGGCCCATGCGCTGCCAGTAGCCGAGGCCGAGGGCCTCGGCGGCTTCGTATTGGCCCTTCGGGATCGCCTGCAGGCCGCCGCGCACGACCTCGGCCATGTAGGCGGCCTGGAACATCACGATGCCGATCATCGCCCGCAGCAGCTTGTCGAGCGTCACCTCCTCGGGGAAGAAGAGCGGCAGCATGACCGAGGCCATGAAGAGGACCGTGATCAGCGGCACGCCGCGCCAGACCTCGATGTAGGTGATGCAGGCGGCGCGGATCAGCGGCAGTTCGGAGCGCCGGCCGAGGGCGAGCAGGACGCCGAGCGGCAGCGCGAGGACGATGCCGACGATAGCCAGTACCAGGGTCAGCATCAGGCCGCCCCATTGGTGGGTCGGGACGACGGCCAGGCCGAGGGCGCCGCCGTAGAAGAGCAGATAGGCGACGACCGGGTAGCCGAGCAGGAGCGCGGCGGCGAGCCACCGGCGGCGCAGGCCGCGCCACGACAAGGCGGCGAGCACGGCGACGAGGAGCCCGAACCCCAGATTCACCCGCCATTGCTCGGCCGCCGGATAGAAGCCGTACAGGAACTGTTCGAGGCGGGTCGCGATGAAGACCCAGCAGGCGCCGCCGCTCGTGCAGTCGGCGCGGCTGGTGCCGACCCAGTCCGCATCGATGAAGGCCCACTGCACGAGCGGCGGCAGTGTCAGGTAGAGGCCATAGAGGGCGGCGAGCGTCAGGGCCGTGTCGAGGGGCGAGGAGAAGAGGTTGCGCCTCAGCCAGCGGAGCGGGCCCGAGCGGCGGCGCGGCGGTGCGATGGCGCGGGCGGTCGCGTCGCTCATGTCAGCGCTCCGTGAGCGCGATGCGCGCGTTGTACCAGTTCATCGCGAACGAGATCGCGAGGCTGATGGTCAGGTAGACGGCCATCGTCATCGCGATCACCTCGACGGCCTGGCCGGTCTGGTTGAGCGTCGTGCCGGCGAAGACGTTGACCAGGTCCGGGTAGCCGATCGCGGTCGCGAGCGAGGAGTTCTTCAGCAGATTGAGGTACTGGCTGGTCAGCGGCGGGATGATGACCCGCAGCGCCTGCGGGATCACGACGAGCCGCAGGATCTGGCCGTGGCGCAGGCCGAGCGCGGCGGCCGCCTCGGTCTGGCCCTTGGCCACCGACAGGATCCCGGCGCGGACGATCTCGGCGATGAAGGCGGCCGTGTAGATCGACAACGCCAGCAGCAGCGCCATCAGCTCCGGGATCAGCGTGATGCCGCCCCTGAAGTTGAAGCCGGCGAGCGCCGGGCGCTCCCAGCCGAGCGGGGCGCCGGCGAGCAGGAAGGCGATCGTCGGCAGGCCGATGAGGAGCGCCAGGCCGATCCAGCCGGTCGGTAGGCCGCGGCCGGTCCGCGCGCGGCGCCGACGCCCCCAGACTCCGAGCAGGCCAGCGGCGACGACGGCGACCCCCAGCGCCGCGACGACCAGCTCGAAGCCGGGCTCGAAGAGCGGCCGCGGCAGGTAGAGTCCTCGCAGGTTGAGGAACACCGCCTCGCCGAGCGACAGGCTCTCGCGCGGACGCGGCAGCGCGCGCAGCACCGCGAAGTACCAGAAAAAGACCTGGAGCAGCAGGGGGATGTTGCGGAAGATCTCGATATAGGCGTCGGCGAGCCGCGCGATCAGCCAGTTGCCGGACAGCCGGCCGACGCCGATCAGGAAACCGAGCAGGGTCGCGAGCAGGATGCCCAGCGCCGAGACGAGCAGCGTGTTGAGCAGCCCGACGAGGAAGGTCCGCCCGAAGCTCGAGGTCTCCGAGTAGTCGATCAGCGACTGGATGATACCGAAGCCGGCCGTCTCGGAGAGGAAGCCGAAGCCGGTGGCGATCCCGCGCGCCTCGAGGTTCGCGAGCGTGTTGTGCAGCACATAGCCGGCGAGCGCGAGCACCGCGGCGAGGAACAGGGCCTGGAAGGCGACTGCCCGCAGGCGCGGGTCGCCCCAGCCGGTCCAACGCCCGGCGCCGCGGCGCGGTGGTGGGCCGTTCATCGGACCGTGGGGCCGGTCGCGGGCGATCGGTCAGCGGATCGGCGGGGCGTAGTGCAGCCCCCCGTCCGTCCAGAGCCGGTTGAGGCCGCGCTCGATCTTCAGCGGCGAGGCCTCCCCGACGTTGCGCGCGAAGATCTCGCCGTAGTTGCCGACCTCCTCGATCGCGCGGTAGGCCCAGCCCTCGTCGAGGCCGAGGCCGCTGCCCTTGATGCCCTCCAGCCCGAGCAGGCGGCGGATCGCCGGGTTGCGGCTCTCCCGCATCGCATCGACGTTGCCCGAGGTGACGCCGAGTTCCTCGGCCTCGATCAACGCGAACAGGGTCCAGCGCACGATGTTGAGCCAGCGGTCGTCGCCCTGGCGGACCACGGGCCCGAGTGGCTCCTTGGAGATGATCTCGGGCAGGACCACCGCCTTGTCGGGCGCGGCGAGCTTCAGGCGCTGGGCGTAGAGCTGGGACTGGTCGCTGGTCAACACGTCGCAGCGCTCGGACTCGAAGCCGCGTGCGGTCTGATCGGCCGTGTCGAAGACGACCGGCTCGTAGGTCATGCCGTGGGTGCGGAAGTAGTCGGCCAGATTGAGCTCGGTCGTGGTGCCGGCCAGGATGCAGACGGCCGCGCCATCGAGCTCGCGGGCGCTCTTGACGCCGAGGTCCTTGGAGACGAGGAAGCCCTGGCCGTCGTAGTAGTTGATGCCGGCGAAGTGGACCCCGAGCGAGGTGTCGCGGGTCATGGTCCAGGTCGTGTTGCGCGCGAGCAGATCGACCTCGCCGGACTGGACCGCGGTGAGGCGCTCCTTGGCCGTCAGCGGTGTGAAGCGCACCTTGTCCGCACCGCCCAAGACGGCCGCGGCGACGGCCCGGCACAGATCGACGTCGAGGCCGGTCCAAGAGCCTTTCTCGTCGGCGTTGGAGAAGCCGGGCAGGCCGGTGTTGACGCCGCACTGGAGGAAGCCCCGCTCCTTGACGGTCGCGAGGGTCCCGTCGGCGAGGGCCGTCTGAGCCAGCGCGGCGATCAGGATCGCCGCGGCCCAGGGCATGAACCTTGGTTTCATCATCATCTCTGCCTCCATTGTCGAATCCGGTCGGTCGGGTGCGGCCCGGCGCGGTGCCGTGCGAGGCGACGACCCCGTCTATTGAACCAGCCTAGGCCGAAGATTGCAGCAGTCCTGGACATCCGGGGCCGGATTCGACCGCCGGCGTGTCCAATGCGACCGCCTTCTCGTCTTCGGGTCTATAATGCCCGCTGGTACAGGCGACGGGGTCGATGGTAGTGGGCACGATGGATTGCGCGCGCGAGACGCCCTGGTCGATGGGGCTCGCGGTCGGCCGCCCGCGGCGGCCGGCGAGGGATGCGGCGGGCGAGGGCAGGGGCTTGCGGGCGCGGGCGGCGGGTCGCCCGAGCCGATGGCGCGGTCGCTTGATGCTGTGCTCGCTGCTGGCCTGTGCCGTCGTGCCGGCCTGGGCCGGCGAGCCGGTGCGCTTGCAGCTCAAGTGGCAGCATCAATTCCAGTTCGCCGGCTACTACGCCGCCCTCGAGAAGGGGTTCTATCGCGATGTCGGCCTCGATGTCACGCTGATCGAGGCGAGGCCCGGTGAGGAGCCGGTCGAGGCCGTGCTCTCGGGCGAGGCGGATTACGGCGTCGGCACCGCCGATCTGCTCCTCTGGCGGCACCGCGGGGCGCCGGTCGTCGTGCTGGCCGTCATCTTCCAGCACTCGCCGCTCGCGATCGCCGCCCGCCGCGATGCGGGCATCGCCAATCTCCAGGATCTGGTCGGCAAGCGGCTCATGCTCGAGCCGGCAGCGGCCGAGCTCTTGGCCCTGCTCCAGCGCGAGGGGGTCGGTGGTGCCCAGCTGAGTCTCGTGCCGCACAGCTTCGATGTCGCCGACCTCCTCGCCGGGCGGGTCGCGGCGATGTCGGTCTACACGACCGATGAGACCTATCCGCTGAGCCGCGCGGGCCTCGACTACTTGCTGTTCGAGCCGCGGGCCGCCGGCATCGACTTCTACGGCGACAACCTGTTCACGACCGAGGCCGAGCTCGCCGCCCACCCCGAACGCGTGGCGGCCTTCCGCGCCGCGACCCTGCGCGGCTGGGCCTATGCGATGGCCCATGTCGAGGAGGTCGTCGACCTGATCCTCACCCGTTGGGACAGCCCGCACGAGCGCGCCCACCTCCTCCACGAGGCGGCCGAGATGCGTCGCCTGATCCAGCCCGAGGCGATCGCGCCGGGCGCGATGCGCGTCGATCGCTGGCACCGGATCGCCCAGACCTACGCGAGCGTCGGGATGCTCCCCGAGGGCCTGTCGCTGGAGGGCTTCCTCTACGAGCCACGCCGTCGCCCGGATCTCGCCTGGCTCTCCTGGCTCGCCGCGGCCGGGTTGGCGCTCGCGCTGCTGGCGGGGATCGCCGGCCTCTACATTCGGCACCTGCGGCGGCGCGCCGAGACGCTGGCCGACTGGTATCGTGCCGTCTACGAGGCGGCCCCGCTGGCCTTCGTCGTCTTCGACCGGGATTGCCAGGTCGTCGACTGGAATCGCCGCGCGGAGTTCCTCTTCGGCTGGCGGCGCGACGAGGTCCTGGGACGGGATTTCCGTGAATTTCTGATCCCGGACTTCGAGCGGGGGCGGCTCGAAGGCGTGATCCGCGAGGTCCTGGACTCGGGTCGGCACGTCCAGAACCGCAACTGGAACCTGACCCGCAGCGGCAGCCGGGTCCTGTGCGAGTGGATGAACGCCCTGGTCCGCGACGCGAACGGGGGGACGGATCGAGTCATCGCCCTCGGCCTCGACATCACCGAGCGGGTCGAGCTCGAGCAACGCCTCGAGCGCAGCGCCCACTTCGATGCCCTGACGAACCTGCCGAACCGGACCCTGTTCCTCGATCGACTCGGCCAGGCGGTCCACCTGGCGACCCGGCACGGTCACGGGCTGGCCTTGCTGTTCATCGATCTCGACGGCTTCAAGGCCGTCAACGACACCAGCGGCCACCTCTGTGGCGACCAGGTGCTGCATGAGGTCGGCGTGCGTCTGGCTGGGGTCGGTCGGGCCTCCGACACGGTCGGGCGGCTCGGCGGCGACGAATTCGGGCTCCTGCTGCCCGAGATCGACGACCCTGACGGGGCCTACCGGGTCGCTCGCAATTGTATCGCCTTGCTGGCCAAGCCCTTCGAGGTCTGTGGTCGGCGATTCCAGATCGGCGCCAGCATCGGCATCGCCCACTTTCCAGCCGACGGCGACACGCCCGAACAGCTCCTCGCCGCCGCGGATCGGGCCATGTACCAGGCCAAGCGGGCCGGCGGCAACGATCACGCCCCGGCCAGCGAATTGCCGTAGCGTACGACCCCACCCTCGTCATCCCGCCGCCGTCGACGCCGCACCGCAAAGCATCTCCATTACGCCAGCGCCAACAGCACCCCCAGCAGGCCGAGGCAGCCGAGCCACAGGGCGCCGATCAGCGGCCAGGCGTCGGCGAGGCGATCAGGATCCGCGGGCCAGCCGGTGCGGCGGGCGGCGAGGGCGGCGAGCCTTTCGCGGCCGTACCGGTCCGCGCGTTCCCACAGCCGGGACCAGCCCGAGACCAGCCGGCCGCCGAGCGGTTCGAGCACCCGGGCGAGGTGGAGGAGGTCGCCGGGCGGGATCAGGCCGACGAGCCGGCCCGTCCACTCGGGCCTCCGCCGGGCGACCAAGGCCACCGCGGCCGCCAGCGCGGCGCCGAGCACCAGCGGCCAGGGCGTGCCCGCCGGGGCGGTGCGCCCGCCCAAGACGAACGGGAAGGCGATGACGGTGACGATCAGGGCGACCCAGGCCCAGGCGCAGGCGGTGCAGGGTCTGGTCGGCGCGTCCGCCCGACTGGGATCCTCCTGGGCCTGCCAAACGACCCAGGCGAGGCGGGCCATCAGCAGCGCGGTGCCGAGCGTCGCGAGGGCCAGCGCCGGCTTCAGCCAGGGCCAGCCGCTGGCGACGACGAGGGGGGCGAGGGCCTGCTTGGCCAGGGCACCGCTCGAGAAGGGGGCGTCGGCGATGGCCAGCGCGAGCAGCGCCAGGCCGAGCCAGATCCAGGGCCGCCGCGCGGAGGCCGGGGGCAAGTGGTGGCCCAGCCCGATCCCGAGGAAGAGGCCGCCCTTGACGAGCGCATGATGGGCGGCGAAGAGGGTCAGGGCCAGGGTGCCGGCCGGGGCGAGGGCCGGTTCGCGCAGGATCAGGCCCAGGCCGAGGACCAGGATCCCCATCTTCGCGAGGCTCGAATAGCCGAGGATCGCGCCGGGCAGGCGCTGGGTCAGGCCGACCAGCGAGGCCCCCGCGACGGCGGCCAGCCCTAGCGCCGCGAGGGTGTCGCCCCAGACCGGCAGCGGCTCGCCGCCGAGCGGCAGGAAGCGCAGCCAGCCGAGCAGGCCGGCCTTGATCATGGCGCTCGCGAGGATCGCCGCCGCGGCGCTCGGCGCCTGGCCGTAGGTGACCGGCAGCCACATGTGCAGGCCGAACAGCCCGGCCTTGATCCCGAAGCCGGCCAGGAAGGCCGCGAAGGCCAGGCTGGATTCGGCGGTGCCGGCGGCCAGCGCGGCGAGCCCGAGGTCCCCGCCGCTGCGCTGGGCGACCAGCACCAGCCCGGAGAAGATCAGCACCTCCCCGACGATGGTCCAGGCCAGATAGAGCCGCGCGGCCCGGCGGCGGGCCTCGCCGCCGCCGTCGACGACGAGGCCGTAGGCGGCCAGACCCATCAGCGCGAAGCCGACGTAGAAGCTCGGGCCGTCGGCGGCCAGGATCAGCATCAGGTTGCCGCTCATCGCGAGCAGGAAGAGGGTCCGCAGGCGTCCACCCTGGTCGCCCCGGCGCGCCCGGTCGCCGATGAAGAGGCCCGTGATCAGCCAGAGCGGGCCGCTGAAGGCGAGGAAGCCCCGGCCGAGCGCGTCGAGGCCGACGGCCGCGCCGAGCAGCATCGCGGGGATCTCCAGGGTCGGGACCTCGCCCGGCAAGAGCAGCAGGCCGATCAGGGCTGGCAGCGCGCCGGCCGCTGGGGCCCAGTGCAGGCCGGGGCGATGGGCGACGGTGGCCAGCGCGAGCGGCCAGAGCCAGATCGCGAGCAGCAGCGCCTGGCTCATAGCCCGTACTCCCGGGCTGCGATGAGCCGACACCACTCCAGGACGCCGAACGGGGCCGCCGCGAAGAGCCCGAGGGCCAGCGCTAGGGCGGCCGTGATCAACGGCGGTACGAGCAGGCTGGCGCGCGTCTCCAGGGCCCCGCGCGGGATCGACTCCTTCGGCCAGGCCGCTGGCGGGTCGCGGAACCAGGCCCGATAGAGGAGGGGCAGGAAATAGGCGGCGTTGAGCAGGCTGCTGACGGCCAGGATCAGGATCGCCCAATCCATCTCGGCTTTGAGCGCGCCGATGCCCAGGTACCACTTGCTGATGAAGCCGGCCACCGGCGGGATCCCGATCATGCCCAACGCCCCGATCGTGAAGGCCAGCGTGGTCCAGGGCATGCGGCGGCCGACGCCGTCGAGGTCGGCGACCTTGTGGATGCCGAGCGTCTCGGCATAGTTGCCGGCGCCGAAGAAGAGGGTGATCTTCATCAGGCCTTGGTGGACGAGGTGGACCAGGCCGCCGATGGTGCCGAGGGGGCCGAACAGGGCAGTGCCGAGGGCGATGTAGGAGACCTGGCTGACGGTCGAATAGGCGAGCCGTTTCTTGATCCCGTCCTGCAACAACGCGAGGACCGAACCGTAGACGATGGTGATCGAGGCCAGGACCGCGAGGATCGTCAGCAGGCCCAGCGCCTGGGCGAACTCGACCCCGTAGACGTCGTAGACGATGCGCACGATGCCAAAGGCCCCGGCCTTGACCACGGCGACCGCGTGCAGCAGGGCACTGACCGGCGCGGGCGCGACCATCGCCTGCGGCAGCCAGCCGTGCAGCGGCACCAGGGCGGCCTTGACGCCGAGACCGGCGATGAGCAGGAAGAAGATCGCCTGGAGCTGCCCGAAGCGCTCCACCGGCAGCGCCGCGAGCATCCCCCGCTCGATGAAGTCGACCGGCCCGGCCAGGACCTGGAGCCAGACGGCGCCGGCCAGCAGCAGGACCCCGCCGATCATCGTATAGGCCAGGTAGATGCGGGCGCCGCGGGTCGCCTGCGGGGTGCCACGGTGGGCGACCAGCGGGTAGGTCGTCAGGGTCAGGATCTCGTAGAAGATCACGAAGGTGATCAGATTGCCGGCCAGGGCGATGCCTACCGTCGCCGACACGCAGAGGCTGAAGAAGCCGAAGAAGCGGCTGCGGTACGGCGAGCCCTCGAGGTAGCCGATCGCGTAGATGGTCGTGACAAACCACAGCCCCGAGGAGAGCGCGACCAGCAGTACCGACAGGGCATCGGCGTGCAGGACCAGCTCGAGGCCCGGGGCGAGCGCGAGGCGCGACTCGAAGACCTGGTGATCCTGGATGCCCAAGATCAGGAGGCCGACGAGGAGCAGCTTGACCGTCGCCCCCGCCATGTTGAGCAGGGTCCGGGCGGCGACCTGCTCCTCCTTCAGGAAGAAGATCACGAGGCCTGGGATTGCCGAGCTCAGCACGATCAGCGCGGGGAGCCACGCGGTCAGGGTCATCGCGGCCCCCCGACCTGGAGCAGGGTCCAGAGCGCATCGCCGGCCAGGCCCAGGCCCAGGGTGGCCGTCAGCGCTAGCGCCAACGCCGGGACCTCGGTGTGCACCGCGGTGATGCAGCGATAGGGGGTCGGTTCGAAGCCGAAGGCCCGACCGAGCAGGCGGAAGCTGTAGGCGGCCGCCAGCAGGGTCCCGGCGAGGACGACGAGGACCCCCCACCATTGGCCGGCGGCGATCGCACCGCTCAGCAGCAGCCACTTGGCCGTGAAGGCTCCGCTCGGCGGCAGGCCGATCAGCGTGACGCTGGCCAGTGCGATGACGAAGGTCGTCGCCGGCAACCGTTGCGCGGTGCCGCTCAGCTCGGCGATCCGGTCGTGGCCGGCGCACTGCTGGATATGGCCGGCGGCGAGAAACAGCGCCGCCTTCGCGAAGCCGTGCGAGAGGGCGAAGAGGACCAGCGCGGCGAGCAGGTCCTCGCGCGCCGCGCCCGGCTCGGCCGCGGCGAGCAGCGGGAAGAACAGGAACAGATAGCCCATCTGGGCGACGGTCGAGTAGGCGGCCATCCGTTTCAGGCGTTCGGCCCGCAAGGCCTGCCACGAGCCCCAGAGTACGGCGCCGGCACCGAGGAACCCGAGGAAGTGGGCGGCGGCCAGGGTGGCGGCCGTGTCGTACAGCCCGAACCAGAGGCGCAGCACCAGGTAGAAGGCCGCCTTGACCACGAGCGCCGAGAGCGCGGCACTGACCGGGGCCGGGGCGTTGCCGTGGGCCGGTGGCAGCCAGAAGTGCATCGGCCAGAGCGCGGCCTTGATCGAGAGGCCGCCGGTCATCAGTACCAGGGCGGTCCAGGCGACGGGACCCTCGGCGATGGCGTTGGCGAGCTGACCCAGGTCGAGCGTCCCGTGCGCGGCGTACAGCAGGGCCACGCCGAGCAGATAGGTGATGGCCCCGAGCAGGCTCGCGAGCAGATAGCGCAGGCTCGCGGTGAGCGCCTCGCGGGTGCCGGTCAGGGCCGCCAGCGCGACGGCCGCGAGCCCGACCAGCTCCAGGGCGACATAGATGTTGAACAGGTCCGCGGCCAGGAAGAGGCCGTTGAGCGCCGCCCAGAGCAGGAGCCACAAGGGCCAGAAATGCCGCCGAATCGGGCCGTCGCCGAAATAGTCGGAGGCGTAGAGGCTGACCGCGAGCGCCACCAGGTTCGTCATCGCGAGTAGCGCGGCCGCGAGGCCGTCGGCCTGCAGGGCGATCCCGAGCGGGGCGCCCCAGCCGCCCAGGTCGGTGCGGCGCAGACCGAACTGGGCGACCTCGATGACCAGCGCCGCGACCCCCGCCGTCGTCACCAGGGCGGTGATGAGGCCGATCGCCCGGGCCGCGCGCGGTCGCGCGACCGCGGCCAGGGCCCCGAGCAGCGGCAGGGTGATGGCCAGCGCGAGCGTGTCAATCACGCTCGGCTTCCTCCAGGCGCCGACCGAGCGCCAGGGCCAGGGCCGTGGCGCTGACCGCCACGACGATGCCGGTCAGGACCAGGGCGTGGGGGACGGGATCCGGGGCGCCCTCCGGGCCGCGGTAGGCGAGCGCGACGAAGACGAGAAAGACCCCGCTGCCCATCACGTTCAACGCGATCAGCTTGCGCAGCAGCGGCCGATGCATCAGGAATGACCAGAGCCCCAGGCAGAAGAGCAGGAGCCCGGCGGCGGTATAGAGCAGGGCCGTGATCATGCGCGGTCCTCGCCTGGCGGCCCATCGGGGGGGCTGCCACCGACATAGGCGGCTGCGAGCGTCGCGCCGATGGCCAGGGTTGCGGCCGTCTCGATCGTCAGGATCAGCCACTTGGCGTGGCCGGGCGGATAGGTCAGGAATCCGTGGCCGATGGCCATCAGCGCAAGGCCGACGGCGAGGAAGGCGGCGACGCCGGCCACGACCAGGACGCGCTGCCAGTCCCCTCGCGGGAGCCCCGCCCGCGGCGTGCCGGCGAGGCGCAGCACGACGCCGGCCGCCGCCAGCATGGCGCCGGCCTGGAAGGCCCCGCCGGGGGCCTGGCCGCCGACCCAGAGCAGGTAGCCCGCGGCGAGGATCAGCAACGGCACCAGCCAGTCGACCAGGCCCGCCAGGACGATCTCGGCGGGCGCGAAACCGCGATCGGGCGGCCCGCTGGCCCAGATGCCGAGCACGGCGGCGAGCAGCACGGCCAGTTCCAGCAGGGTGTCGTAGGCGCGGAAGTTCAGCAGCACCGCGGTGACCGGATTACCGACGCCGCTGCGCGGCAGGGCCTCGGCCGCGAGCGGCGCCAGGCGCTCGCCGGGACCCTCGAGCAGTGCCAGCGAGAAGACCCACCACAGGACCCCGGCGGCCAGCGCGATGGCGATGGTCACGAAGGCCCGCAGGGCCGCCCCCGTCATGGCCGGTCCTCGGGTCGCCCGCCGCGCCGGGCGAGGCGCCGGGCGGCCGCGAGCAGCAGGGCACCGCTCAGGCCGGCCCCGATCGCGGCCTCGGCGAGGGCCACGTCGGGCGCCTGCAGCCGCGCCCAGACCAGGGTCAGCAACAGGCCGAAGACGATGAACAGGATGACGGCCCGCTGGAGCTCGGCGCTGAAGAGGCAGGCGCTCGCCAGCGCGAGGAGCGCGCCGATCAGCAACAGGTCGAAGAGGACCAGGTCCGGCGTCATTGCGGTGTCTCCTCCTGTTCGCGCACGGCCCGCTTCGCGATCAAATGGGCCGCGGAGGCCCCGGCGACGATGACGAGCAGCCAGATCAGGGCCAGCTTGAGGGCGTAGAGCCAGTCCGGGGCGAGCAGGATCAGTCCGAGCACCAGGAAGCCGAGCCCGAGGTTGTCGGCCTTCGTCAGCGCATGCAGCCGCGAGAACCGGTCCGGCAGGCGCAGGAGCCCGACGGTGCCGGCGAGATAGAAGAAGCAGCCGACGGCGAGGAGGGCGCTCGCGAGCCAGGGCACCATCAGTCGCCCTCCTCGTCGGGGGGGCGGCGCGTGAAGGCGGCGGTCGCCACGGCCGCGAGCAGGGCGAAGACGAGCGCGACGTCGACCAGGGCCGGCAGGGTCAGGACCTGGGCCAGGACCAGCAGGATCCCGACCCCGGTGGTGCCGAGCAGCTGGGCGGCCATCATCCGATCGGCCGCGGCCGGCCCGTGCACGCCGCGGATCAGGCTGGCGGCCATGGTCGCGAGCAGCACCAGGGCGATGACGAGGAGGAAGCCGTTCATGCGGGCTGCTCGCCGAAGAGCGCGCCGACCCGGTGCTCCAACTCGATCAGGCGCGGCTCCAGGTCGACGCGCCGATCGATGACGTGGACCAGCAACGCGTCTCCCTCGGTCAGCTCGGCGCTCAGGGTGCCCGGCAGCAGGCTCAGGGTATCGAGGAATACGACCCGCGCCGCGCGCCCCCGCAGCCGCAGCCGGAAGCGGTGAAAGCCCGGGTCGATGCGCAGGCGGGGGCCGATGACCCGTAGCGCCACGTCCAGGCCGCCGCGCAGCGAGCCCCACAGGAAGAAGGGGATGAAACGCGCCAGGCCGCGCCAGCGCAGCCAGGGCCCGGGTAGCGGTTGCAGGGCCAGGCTCGCCCAGGTCGCGAACAGGATGGCCGGGACGCCGAAGATCCAGGATTCGGCGACCCCGCCGGCGAGGATCAGCCAGACCCCGGCGAAGAGCAGGAGCCGGGTGAGGATCGCCGTCGGTGGGCTGCTCGTGAGCCGGTGGGCCATGGCTGGGGCCTCGCGAGTCGGGTAGCTGGTATGCGGGACGACCGCCGGGTCGCAGACCACGGGACCGGCCATCGTCGCCGCGCGCACACCATAGATAACTTGGTCGTCGCCACAGTGCAACCGCGATCGCCGGCGAGGCCAGGCGAATTCTTCCCGATCGACGGGCATGCAGGCGAGGTGCGATCGACGTTGTCGACCGGCGGCCGATCTCACGTGACGCCGGCCGTGCGTCTCCGCCGCCAGGCCGAGAACCGCAGGGCGATCCTCGAGGTGGTTGCAAAGACCCCGCGCAGGTGGTTTTGCCCCGCAAGCCCGGGCGTCCCGCGATGACCTGGGCCAGGCCGCCGGCTGCTGGACGGGGTGGCGGCCGAGTTGGTCCGGCACTTGCCGGATCTTGGCCAGCCCGGGGCGTTTGGCGGCGACCGAGACGCCGCGACGGCCCCGTGACTGGTATCGGACCGAAGAGGAACGGGAGGCCGCGAGGACGACCCGGCCGCCGATGATGCGACGATCGAGGAGGCGATGACGATGAAGCCCGAGACGATGACAGCTTCGCGCCCCGGCGAGGTGACCGGCGTGGCCGCCCTGTTGGCGCGCGATGACCTGGCCCGCGACGAGAAGATCGCGATCCTGCGCCAATGGGAACTCGATCTGCGCGAGGGTATGGTTGCCGAAGAGGAGAATATGCAGGTCACCGTGGCGGCGCCGGTCGCGCTGGACGAGGTGCTCGATGCGTTGCGCACCCTCGGGGCCGAGTCGGAGTTCCACGACGTGACGACCAAGCATGGCTGAGCGAGGCGGTTCGACCGACGGCGGGGCGCCCCGAACGCATGCGTTGAACCTAAAAATGGCAGTTGACCGCTACATCATGGATTCAAGTGGTTGAAATCGCGCGGAGGCTCTACGTGGGTCCTGCCCACCCGCTCGGTGAAGGCCGCTACGGCACCCGATGCACGTCGCACCTCGGGCACCGTCCAACTGCCGCTTCTAGGTTGAATGGAACCGGGACTAAACTTTACGTGTGCGTCGGCATCGATTTCGGCCGCACTCGGTCCCGTCACCTTGAATCGCAGCGAGACGGCAGCCATTGAAGGGGTCGGACATGCAACGATCGAGCGCCCGCGCTCCGTTCGATTCGCATCGTGGCACTGCGCAACGGAGGAGGCACGCATGAAGACCAGAAGCCTGATCGGGATCTTCGCGCTGCTGGCCTTGGCCGCCTGCGAGCAGGAGGGGCCAGCCGAGCAGAGGGCCGCGGAGATCGGTCGGCAGATCGACGAGGCGAGGGAAGCGGGCGGTGACGCGATCGACGAGGCCGTCGAGGAGGCGGCAGATCGGTTGGAGGCGGCGGGGGATGCCGTCGAACGGGCCGCCGATTAGATCCGATGGCCGAGCACTGTCGGCTGCGCTCACGTTGGCCAGCCCCCGATGCCAGGTTGCGTGGCGATCACCCGACCGGCAATGTATTCGTCATTGTCGAACGACTATTTGTGGCGTTTGCGGAAGCGAACGCCATCCACCTGCGACCTGGGCCGTCGTCGTGGCGGTCGCCCCCTTGCCGATCCTCAGCGGGCGTCTTGTCTATACTTGCGCCGAGCATCCGCCGGTCGGCGCCGCCGACCGCAGGGTGCCGGGTCCTAGCCCCGCAGCCATATCCGAACCTCGTGCCCGGCGATCGAACAGGCCGTCGGGCGCAGCGCGCAGCCATGCCTTGCGTCTCTCGATCCCGGCGGACGGCGGTCTCGGGACGCGCATGCGTCATCGTGGGGCGTCCACCGGGCGACCCCGGCCTTCCCTCCCGGTCGCGGAGGGGGGCGAGTGGAGGGGGACGACGACGGTGCCCGTAGCACGGGTACGATCATCGTTCTCCAGCAGATCTGGCAACCATCAGGAGAAGTGTATGAAGACGAATAGACTGGTCTTGGTTTCCGCCTCGGCGCTGCTCGCGGTGTCGCTCGCCGCTTGCGATCAGGAGGGCCCTGCCGAGCAGGCCGGTAGTCAGATCGACGAGGCGGTCGAGAACGTCGCCGAGGGCATGGAGCAGATGGGCGACACGGCCGGCGAGAAGCTCGACGAGGCCCACGAGGCGGTTGCCGAGTCGATGGACGGGGCGGGCGACGATGAGGCCGCGGCGGGTGAAGCGGCACCCGCGGACACGGGTGGCGCGGCCGAGGCGGTCGACGAGCCGATGGAGGCGGTCGAGGAGAGCGAGGCCCCCGCGGCGGCGGGTGAAGGGGCGAGCGATCCAGGCATGATGGAACAGGTCGGCGAGGGCCTCCAGGACATGGCCGACCAGGCCAGCGAGCGGTTGGACGAGGCCCGCCAGGCGGTCGACGAGGCGATCGGCGGTGCCGACGCGCCGGCTGGCGACATGGCGGGCGAGGGTGCCGACGAGGCGATGGAGGAGACCGCCGGCGACGCCCCGACGGAGTGAGCCTCGGACTGATCGATCCGTACGACGCCGGTTGTCGAGCGACGGCGACGGGGCCTCGTGCCTTGCCGCCGTCGATTGGCCACCGGCGGTCGTGGCGGCCCCCGGTTCGACGCGATCTAGTGTCTCGCTTCAGAAATACCGGGGCCGCTCCTTCATGTCACCCCAAGTGACGATTCGAAAACAACCGGCGCATCTTCTTCTTAAACTACGAAACACGCGAAACACGCGAAACAGCAAGATATACGCGGGAGAATCTGCCGTTTTTTCGCGCATTTCGTAGTTTCTTGTCTTCCGCGTGCCTGTATCGGTCGTTTCTGCATCGGTCCCAAGAATCCACGCGAGGCTTGCAGGCCGCAGCGTGCGGTCTCGGGAATTGCGCAGTCTTGCCCTCAGTCGTCTCGGTCGTTCGCTGGCCCGGGGGCGTCTCCCTCCATGTTGGCCATGTAGGTGCGGGCCTCCACGCCCGGGTCCGGGAGACCGGCGACCTTCCATGCTTCGATCGGGCCGCCGAAGAGTTCCATGATGCAGTTGGGGGCGAGGTCCAATTCGTGACACAGGGTCTGCTGCGCCGGCAGGTTGCCGGTGGTCAGATAGTGCTCGCGCAGCCCGTCGACGATCCGCCAATGGTCCTCGGTCAGTTCCGGGAGGTCCAGTTCGGCCGCGATGCCGAGGGCCAGATCGCGGTTCCACAGGTCGGGGTCCTCGAGGAAGCCCCATTCATCGAAGGGGGTAACGTCCGAACGCGATCTGGTAGCCATCGGCTCCTCCGGGCTGGTCGGTCGGTCGGGGGGCGCCGCGCGGGCGCCAGACCTGGGTGTCGTATTCGCGAGAACGGCTGCAAGGGATGCGCCACGGCGCCCCACTCCCGCCATGGCGGCGCGCCGAGGCGTCTCGGCAGGGTGGGTTGGCCTCGCCTCGGGGGATTTGCCCCGCCGCCCAGCGGTGGTGCCGGACCTCGGCTCGGCCCGCCGACGATTGCGCGGCCACGGGGCGCCATGTGCGTACACTTGGCTCGTGAGCTTTCCGGTTTCAACGACTTCAATCCATCCATGAGGAAGCGGTCAACGGCCGTTCTGAGGTTGCAAAGATGCGCGGGCGTATGGGAGCAGGTATCGAGGAGAAACGGCGATCGGCGATCGTCGAACGGGGGCGGCTGGCGCGATCGCCGGGCGAGATGCCGGGCCGCGGCTGGCGTGAGGTCCTGGTCCGGGTCTGGCGGAAGGTCTCCGAGGACAATGTCTCGCTCGTCTCGGCCGGGGTCGCCTTCTACAGCCTGCTGGCCCTGTTTCCCGGGATCGCCGCCCTGATCGCCGTCTATGGGTTGATCTCGGACCCGACGCAGGTCGAGGTCCAGTTCTCGGCCCTTGGCGCGCTCCTGCCGGCCGAGGTCCATGGGCTCCTGTCCGCGCAGATGCGCGGGCTGGCAGCCGGCCCGGATCAGGCGCTCGGCCTGGGGCTTGCCGGGGCGATCCTGCTGTCGGTCTGGAGCGCGACGCGTGGGACCAAGTCCCTGATGACGGCGCTCAATATCGTGTACGACGAGCGCGAGCGGCGCGACCTCGTGCGGCTCAATCTCCTCGCCTTCGCGCTGACCTTCCTGTTACTGATCCTGGCCGTGGTCGTCGTCGCCCTGGTCGTCGCGGTGCCGATCGTCCTCGCGTTCGTCGGCCTCGACGCGCAGGCCCAGGTCCTCGTCCAGTGGTTGCGCTGGGCGGTCCTCGCCGGCCTTGCACTGCTGAGTCTGGCCATCGTCTACCGCTACGGGCCGAGCCGCCGACAGGCGCGCTGGCAATGGGTGTCCTGGGGTTCGGCCGCGGCGGTCCTCGTGTGGTTGGGCGCCTCGGCGCTGTTCTCGCTCTACGTCTCCCGCTTCGGCAGCTACAACGCGACCTACGGCTCGGTCGGCGCCGTGATCGTGCTCCTGATGTGGCTCTATCTTTCGGCGTTGGCAACCATGCTCGGCGCTGTGCTCAACGCGGAACTCGAACGCCAGACGGGGTGCGATACGACCCGCGGCGACGAGCAGCCGCGTGGGGCGCGCGGCGCCTGGGTCGCCGACCATCTGCCCGGCGAGACCGCGGAGCGCGAGGGTCGGCCCGCAGCCCGGGGTTCGCATGAACCAGGCCGGCGCCTGTCGGGCTAGTGCAAGACTGCGGAATTCCCGAGACCGCACGCTGCGGCCTGCCACCCTCGCGTGGTAGGAGCCCGCTTGCGGGCGATCTTTGCAGGCGCGAGAACGTAGGGCGGGAAAGCGCAGCGCATCCCGCCATGCACTCGGGGCGTAACCCGACGACCACCAACGCGGCCCCCACCGAGGCCGCTGTCGGGTTACGGCGCGCGCAACCTCTCATTTCTGATAAAAGGCCGTGCGGCGCGCCTAACCCGACCTACGGGCTCGCGCAGAGACGCAGAGGCGCAAAGTGAAGAGAAGGCATTAGTCGATGTCACCAATACGCTCCGCCTCTCCTTCTCTGCGCCTTAGCGTCTCTGCGCGAGATCTCTTTTTCGGATGCGAGGCCGTCGGGTTAGCCCTCGGGCGCAACCCGACGGCCGGCCACGTGGCGCCCCCGTCGGGCTACGGCGCGCGGGTCCCTACCAGGGCCAGTCGTTCAGCATCAGGCCGGCACCGATGCGGTTCACCGAGTGGTCGTAGTCGATCAGGCTCTCGCCGTAGCCGTTGAAGTACTGGACATAGAGGCGGAGCGTGTCGCCGAGCGGATAGCTCCAGTCGATCTGGGTCGTCAGGTGGCGCGGATTGCGCAACATCAGGCCGAGGCGGTGCTTGGCCAGTTCGTAGCCGACATGGATCTCGCCGTAGCCGAGGTAGTCGGTGATGTCGGGATTATCGTCCGGTGCGTCGTCGAAGGGTGCCCAGAGCCGCAGCGCGAGTTCCCAATCATTACGTCGGGCCTCGACCTGGCCGATCGCCCGGTTCCAGCCGCGCGACAGCGGGTCCGAGCGGCCGTTGGACTGGTGATTCAGCGCGAGCCGCAGGGAATCGATCCGCCAGCCCAGTACCGGGAGATCGGTCGCCCAGTGCAGGCCGAACTCCGGCTCGTAACTCGATTCGCGGAACGGCGCCGACTGGTCGCCGTTGTAGGCCTGGAGGAACGAGCGCTGCGTGTAGGCGAAATAGAGATCCAGGTCGCGGTCGAGGATCTCGGTCCAGAGCGGGATCTCGAAGCTGATCTGGAACTCCAGCTCGGCCTGGTCCTGTTCATCGCCGAGGACTGGCTCGTCGACGCCGGCGTCGGCGGCGACATCGCGGTTGGGCCTCGCGTTGTAGGTGATCGGCAGGACGTAGTTGTGCCGGTACGGGAGCACGCCGAATCTGGCCCTCAGGGCGGTGCGTTCGGCGGGTGGCGCCGCGTCGGCGGGCGCCGGCAGGGCCGTCAGTGGCGCGCTGGGCGGTGGCGTCGTGCTCCCGAGGGGCACGGATTCGCGCGCCGCCAAGGCATCGAAGCAGGCCAGCCGTGCGGGGGGATCTGCGATGCGGGCGCACCGGGCCAGGCTGGCGTCGAGCGGGTCGTCCGCCGTGGCCGCGGCGGGCATCGCGACGAGGAGCGCCGGCAGGATCCAGCTCAGGCAGTGGCCCACGGGCCGAGGTGTGGCCTCGACGGGGTACGGAAGGGTAGCCGGACGGTCGGCGGCAGGTACGGCTTGCATGCGCGGATCCTCGTTCAGCCGGTGGTATGCCGCTTCGCGACATCGCCGGTCGCGAAGACTGTTCTACGCCTCGGTGCCGGGGACCGGGCGCGGACGCGATGCGCGCGGGCCGGCGGTCGGTCACGCCTCGGGCGGCCTCGATGGCGGTCGCGAGGGCGTCCGTGCCGGGAATCGGCGTCAGAGTTCCTTGATCTGCATCACTTCGTCCTGCTTGATCAGGACGTCGTGACCGTCGATGTCTTTGTAGCGGTACATGCCCGTGTCTTCATCGAGCTTGGGCTTGCCTTGGGTCTTGATCTCCTGGCCGCTCTCGGTGGTCACCATGTAGTGGGAACCGCAGGCCGAGAGCGCGACGGCGCAGACCATGAGGACGAGGATCTTCTTCATCTGCTGCTCTCCCGATGTTGGATGGATACGAGGGTCGCGTTCGAGGATCGGGCGATCGGCCGTGCCGTCCGCGAGCGAGGCCCCGGATCGCCGACTCGAGTCGGCGCCCGGGAGGTACGGCGCGTCGCGCGATCGACGCCGCCGGTGCCAAGGGTCACCCGCGGCGCGCCCAGCGAATAAAGATACAACCGTTGGCCCAGACGGTCTCCCGGTCGCAGGTCCTCAGTAGGCTCGGCGCACGTCGAGGACGTCCGGGATCTGATTGAGTTTCAGCAGCAGGCCAACGAGCTGCTCGTGGTCGCGGACCTCGATCGTGAAGCGCAGGCTGGCGGTATCGTGGCGCCGGTCGGAGCTGCTCGTGACGCCGACCACATCGACGTCGACATCCGAGAGGATCGATGAGATGTCGCGCAACAGCCCTTTGCGGTCGGCGGCCAAGACCTGGATGTCGACCGGGTAGCTGGCGTCGTGCGGCTGGTCGCTCCAGCGTACCCGGATCAACCGCTCCATCTCGCTCGCTGGCAGGTTGCGCACGTTCGAGCAGTCGCGGCGGTGGATCGTGACGCCGCGGCCACGGGTGACGAACCCGACGATCGGGTCATGCGGCACCGGCTTGCAGCAGTGGGCCATCTGCGTCAGCAGGTCGTCGACCCCCTCGACGATGACCTCGGCGTGCCCGGCCCCGGCGCGTCCCTTGGTCCTGGCCGGCGGCGTGGGTGGATGCTCGGGCTCGCGACGCTCCTCCACGCGCGGCTCGCCGATCTGGCGGGCGACGACGCCGACGGCCAGGTCGCCGCGGCCGATCGCGGCCAGGACGTCGTCGCCCGTCTGGAGGTTGAAGCGCCCGGCGAGTTGTTCGAATTGCGGTTTCTCGACGATCCCCAGGCGCAGGAGCTCCTTCTCGAGGGCCGCACGGCCCTGCGTCAGGTGCTGGGCGAAGTCCTGCTGCTTGAACCATTGGCGTACCCGATTGCGGGCCTTGGCCGTCTTGAGATAGCCATGGTGGGTGCTCAGCCAGTCGCGGCTCGGGGCGGCGTTCTTGTGGGTCAGGATCTCGACCATCTGGCCGCTGCGCAGGACATGGGTCAGCGGCACGATCCGCCCGTCGACCCTCGCGCCGCGGCAGTGGTGACCGATCTGGGAGTGGATCGCATAGGCGAAGTCGAGCGGAGTGGCCCCCTTCGGCAGTTCGATGACCTTGGCCTGCGGGGTCAGTACATAGACGTGGCTCGGCTCGAGTTCGGCGCTGAAGCGCTCGAGGATATCGCCGCCGTCTTCGCCCTCGTTCTTCAGCTCGAGCCAGTGGCGCATCCAGGTCACGCGACGCTGGATCTCCGAGTCGTGCGTCTTGCTCTCCTTGTAGGCCCAGTGGGCGGCGACGCCGAACTCGGCGTGGCGATGCATGTCCCAGGTGCGGATCTGGACCTCGAGGGGCTTGTCCTCCGGGCCGATGACGGCCGTGTGCAGGGACTGGTACATGTTGCCCTTGGGCGTGGCGATGTAGTCGTCGAACTCCTTCGGGATGTGCCGCCAGAGCCCGTGGACGATGCCGAGGGCCGCGTAGCAGTCGGCGACGTCGTCGACGAGGACCCGCACCGCGCGCAGGTCGAAGATCTGCTCGATATCGAGCCCTTTGCGCTGCATCTTGCGCCAGATGCTGTAGATGTGCTTCGGCCGTCCGGTGATCTCGGCGCGGATGCCGGCCTCGGCGAACTTCTCGCGCAACGTCGCGATGACATTCGCGATGTAGGCCTCGCGCGCGGCGCGCCGCCCGTCGAGGAGGCGCGCGATGCGCTGATATTCGGTGGGCTCCAGATAGCGCAGGGCCAGGTCCTCGAGCTCCCACTTGATCTGCCAGATGCCGAGCCGGTTGGCGAGTGGTGCGAAGATTCGCTGGGTGTCGAGGGCGAGCTTGCGCTGGCGGGTCTCGTCGAGCGTGCGGATCGTGCGCATCAGCTGGAGCCGCTCGGCGAGGACGATCAGGACGACGCGCACGTCCTCGGCGATCCCGAGCAGCAGGCGGCGCAGGTTTTCCTCGTGCTGGGCCAGGTCCTTGGCGGCGATGACGGCGTCGACGTTGGCGATCTGGTCGATGCGCGCGAGGTCGCCGACCATCCGCGCCACCGCGGCGCCGAAGCGTCCCTCGATCAGGCCCTCGGTGACCCCGGCCTGCTCGAGGCTGCCGTTGAGCAGGGCGCCGATCAGGGTCGCGCGGTCGAGACGCAGCTGCACGAGGATGTCGGCGGTCGAGAGCAGGTGGCGCACCAGGCTCTCGCCGGTCTCGAGCACGAGGCCGCTACGATGCCGGGCGAGGAGCGCGCAGGCCCCGGCGATCTGCTTGCGGTCCTCCACCGGGTACAGCGGGGCGAGGCTGTCGAGCCAGTGGCGGATCAGCGTCTCGTCGTCGGCGTCGTCGTGCGGGAGGCTGTAGGTGGTCGTGACCATGGTTACGAACGACTCGAGAATGGGCGGTGCAACTCGGCCCCCGAAGCGGTGCGGCCTTCGAATGACGTGCCCCAGGGCCGCCGCGATCCTCGCGCGGTAGGGGCCCGTTTGGATCCGATACGGGGCGGTGTCATGTCGGGTCAGGGAGGCGCGGCGCGCCCGGCCGTCGGGAGGCGCCTCACTCGAGCAGGTAGCTGACCAGGCCGTCGGCCAGCTTGGGCTCGAACCAGGTCGACTTCGGTGGCATCAGGGCGCCGGCGTCGGCGACGGCCATCAGGTCCTCGACCCGGGTCGCGAACAGGGTGAAGGCGAGGCGCATCTCGCCGCTGTCGACGCGCGCGGTCAGGCCGGCCAGGCCACGGCTGCCGCCGACGAAGTCGATGCGTTCGTCGCGGCGCGGGTCGGCGATGCCGAGGACCGGCCCGATCAGGTGATCCTGGAGCAGGCTGACATCGAGGCGCGCGACCGGATCGTCCGTGGGGATGCGCTCGGCGCCGATCGCGAGCAGGTACCAGGCGCCGTCGAGGTAGAGGCCGAACTCGCCGGGGCGCACGGGCCGCACCGGCGCCCCGCTCGGCGTGACCCTGAACACCTCGCCGACCCGGCGCAGGAAGGTCTCGGTATCGAGCCCGTTGAGATCGCGCACGACGCGGTTGTAGTCGAGGACCTGCATCTGGGTGTGCGGAAAGGTCACCGCGAGAAAGTGGTCGGCCGCCGTCTCGGCCGCCTGCCCGGACGAGGCGGCGCGGCGGCTGGCGGCGACGCGAGCCGCCGCCGCGCAGCGGTGATGTCCGTCGGCGACGTAGAGGGCCGGCAGGGCCTCGAAGGCGGCGGTCAACGCGGCGATCGACGTCGCATCGGCGATCGACCAGAGCTCGTGGCGCACCGCGTCCTCGCGCGTGATATCGACCTCGGGCGCATCGCGGGTCACCGCCGCGAGCCGCCCGTCGATCGCCGCCGTGCTCGGGTGCACGAGGAAGACGGGGCCGGTCTGGGCGGCGAGGGCCTCGATCTGGCGGACCCGATCGTCTTCCTTGACCGGTCGGGTCAGCTCGTGGCGGCGGATGCGGTTCGCCTCGTAGGCGGCCACGGAGGCCGCGACGACCAGGCCGGTCTGGCGATGGGCGCCCATCGTCAGGCGGTAGACGTAGTAGCGCGGCTCGGGGTCGCGCACCAGGATGCCCTCGTCGACCATGGTCGCCAGGTTGGCCCGGGCCCGCTCGTAGACGGCGGCGTCGTAGGGATCGGTCCCCTCGGGCAGGTCGACCTCGGGGCGCGAGATGTGCAGAAAGCTCCAGGGACGCCCGGCGACCATCGCCCGCGCCTCGGCGCTGCTCATCACGTCGTAGGGCGGGGCGGCCACCTCGGCGGCCCGCCCCGGGGCTGGCCTGAGGCCGGCGAAGGGCTTGATCAGCGACATGCTCCTGGCTTCCCGTGCGAGTTGAGACGATGGACGGGGGACCGCCCGGCCCGGCAGACCCATTGGCGACGCCCGCCGCAGTGCGGGTACCGCTGCCCCCTGACCGGCCCTGGCCCCCGATGTTACCAGAAGCCCGCGACCGCCCGCAGGCAAGTGCACCGCCGTCACACGACGGATCTGTTCTGATCCGCTGGGGGCCGACGAGGCTTACCGGCGGACTCCGCCAGCGTTGCCTGGGCCGATGGCACGGCCCGTAGGTCGGGTTAGGCGCGCCGGCACGGCGGTCGCCAACAAAGAACAGCCCTGCGCGCGCCGTAACCCGACAGCGGCCTTGCTCGGAGCCGCGTTGCCGGCTGTCGGGTTACGCACTGCGGGGCTGACCCGACCGAGTGTGCCGCGCGGTCATCGGCACGGCGCACCCGGTCGAGGATCGACCGCCACCCCTGCGCCCTCAGCGAAAAAGGCCGCAGAACGGATCAGCCCTGACCGCCGTCAGCCATCCTCGCGCAGGGCCGGCAGCGGCGGGCGCACGAGGAACGGATACGCGGCCAGCGTCCCGGCCAGGCCGATCGCGAGCGCGCTGCCGAGGGCACCGCCGAGCCACAGCCAGGGGTTGGGTGCGAACTCGAGGTCGAAGACCTGGCGGGCCAGGACGAAGCCCGTCGCCTCGGCCGCGAGCGCCGCGATCGCACCGGCCAGCAGCCCGGCGAGGGTGAACTCGACGGCCAGGCTCGCGAGGAGTTGGGCTCGGCCGGCGCCCAGGGTGCGCAGGACGCCGTGTTCGGCGCGCCGCTCGGCGACGCTCGCCTGGATGCCCGCGTACATCACGAGGAGGCCGGCGGCGAGGGTGAACAGGAAGACGTACTCGACGGCCCAGGCGCCACGCTCGATGACCCGGCGCACCTGCTCGAGGATCGCGACCACGTCGATCAGGGTCACGCTCGGGAAGGCCCGCACCAATTCGGGGAGCAGGGACTCACGGTCCGGGGGCAGGTAGAGGCTCGTGATGTAGGTCGCCGCCTCATCGCCGAGCAGCGACGGTGTGGCGATCACGAAGAAGTTGACGTTGAAGCTGTCCCAGCGGACCTCGCGCAGGCTCGTGACCGGTGCGCTGACCTCGCGCCCCGAGACCCAGAAGGTGAGTTCGTCGCCGAGCGCGATCCCGAGCGTCTCGGCGATCCCGCGCTCGACCGAGAACTGCGGCGGCGCCTCGGCGTCCGCCCACCAGTCTCCGGCGACGATGCGGTTGTCGGCCTGCGGGCGTTCGGCGTGGCTCAGGTTGAACTCGCGCGTCGCGAGCCGCCGGGCGCGCTCGTCCGGGTAGGCATCGGGGTCGACGGGGCGCCCGGCGATCGCGGTCAGCCGGCCGCGGATCATCGGGAAGAGGCCCGAGTCGGCGATCTCGTGCTCGGCGAGGAAGCCGCGCAGGGCCGCGACCTCGTCGGGCTGGATGTTGACGAGGAAGCGGTTCGGCGCCCCCTCGGGCAGGCTCTGCTCCCAGGCGCTCATCAGGTCGACGCGCACGACCGCGAGCAGCAGCAGCGCCAGGATGCCGAGCCCGAAACCGGTGATCTGGAACAGCGCGGCGCTCGGGCGGCGGGTCAGCCCGGCGAGGCCGAGCCGCCAGACCCCGCGGGCGCGGTGCGAGAGGCCCCGCGCGAGGCGCACGGCGAGGGCGACGAGCAGGGCCAGGGTCATGACCGTTGCGGCGACCCCGGCCAGGAGCTTCCAGGCGAGCTGCGGGTCGTCGGCCTGCCAGAAGACGAGCAGGGCGAGCGCGGCCGCGGCGGCGCCCAGGGCCAGCGCCGCCGACAGGCGCGGTGCCCCGAGGTCGCGGCGCAGCACGCGCAGCGGTGGCACCCGGGCGAGTTGCAGGAGCGGCGGCAGCGCGAAGCCGAGCAGCGCGACCAGGCCCGTGCCGACGCCGACGGCGATCGGGCGCACCGACGGCGGCGGCAGGTCGGCCGTGAAGAGCCCGGCGAGGAGCGCGGCCAGGCCGAACTGGGCGAGAAAGCCGAGCAGGCTGCCGAGGAGGCCGGCGGCGAGCCCGAAGGCAATCAGGCGCAGCACGAAGATCCGCGTCAGCAGGTGGCGCGGTGCCCCGAGGCAGCGCATCACGGCCACCGCGTCGGTCTGGCGCTCGACCATCCGCCGGCTGGCGAGCGCGATCGCCGCACCGGCCACCAGCAGGGTCGCGAGCGCCGCCAGGTGCAGGAAACTCGAGGCCCGCGCGATCGAACCCTCGAACTCGGGGCGCGCCTCGCGCGCATCGAGGAATTCGGCGTTGGCCGGCAGGCGCGTCGCCGCCCAGGCGCGGAACTCGGCGATGGCGGCCTCGTCGCCGGCGACGAGCAGGCGGTAGTGGACCCGGCTCATCGGCGTGACCAGGCCCGTCGCCGGGACGTCGGCGGTGCCGATCAGGACCCGGGGGGCGACTGCGAAGGGGCCGTCGGCGCGGTCGGGTTCGTAGTCGAGGAGGCGCTCGATGACGAACTCGCTCTCGCCGAGGCGCAGCCGATCCCCGGGGGCCGCAGCGAGCAGGTACAGGAGGCGCGGCTCGACCCAGGCGTTGCCGGGGGTCGGGCCGGTCGTGGCGGGCTCGACTGGTGCCTCGGCGTCGGTGCGGGTGCGCAGCTGTCCACGCAGCGGGTAGGCCGGGTCGGCGGCCTTGACCTCGACGAGTTGGGTCCTCTCGCCGCGCGCGGCGACGCTCGGGAACTCCAGCGTGCGGGCGGTTGCCAGCCCGAGCGCGGCGGCCTCCTCGACGAGTTCGCCGGCCGGCGGCGAGGAGGCCTGGATGACCAGGTCGGCGGCGATCAGCTCGCCGCCCTGACGGGCCATCGCGCCCTCGACGCGATCGGTGAAGAAGCCGACGGCCGTGATCGCGGCGACCGTGAGGACGACGGCGGCGGCCAGCAGCGAGAGCTCGCCGCTGCGCCAATCGCGGCGCAGCAGCCGCAGCGTGATGCGCCAGGCCGTCATGCGAGTGGCTCCAGGCGCCCGTCGCGCATCGCCAGGCGCCGGTCGCAACGCTCGGCGAGCGCCGCGTCGTGGGTGACCAGGACCAGCGCCGCACCCGAGTCGCCACGCAACGCGAGCAGCAGGTCGATGACCTGGCCGCCGGTGGCCGGGTCGAGGTTGCCGGTCGGCTCGTCGGCGAAGAGGATCGCCGGGGCCGGGGCGAAGGCGCGGGCGATCGCGACGCGCTGCTGCTCGCCGCCCGAGAGTTGCCGCGGGAAGTGTCCGGCGCGCGCGGCGAGGCCGACCCGCGCCAACGCGTCGGCGGCCACGGCCTGCGCATCGGCATGCCCGCCGAGTTCCAGCGGTAGCAGCACATTCTCCAGGGCGGTCAGGGTCGGCAGCAGCTGGAAGCTCTGGAAGACGAAACCGACGCGGCCGTTGCGCAGCGCCGCGCGCCCGTCCTCGTCGAGCCCAACCAGGCGCTCGCCGCAGAGCCAGACCTCGCCGGCGCTGGCCGTGTCGAGGCCGGCGAGCAGGCCGAGGAGCGTCGACTTGCCCGAGCCCGAGGCGCCGAGGATCGCGACCGCCTCGCCGGCGCGCACGCTCAGCTCGCAGTCGCTCAGTATGGTCAAGCGCCCGCCCGGGCCGTTAACATCCTTACCCAATCCCGTGGCCCGCGAGACGACCGAGCCGAGCCCTGCTGTCATGTTCCGCCTACTCCTGTTCACTGGTGCGTTGCTGTTGGCGCTGATCTCATCCTCGGGCGCGTCCGTCGCGCGCGCCGACCCGGCCCCCGCGATCCTGGTCCTCGGCGACAGCCTGAGCGCCGGCTATGGCCTAGCGCGCCCGAGCGAGGGCTGGGTGGCCCTGCTCGATGGGCGTCTGCGCGAGGCCGGGCTCGACTGGCGGGTCGTCAACGCGAGTGTCTCCGGGGAGACGACGGCCGGCGGCCTCACCCGGCTGCCGACCCTGCTCGAGCGTGAACGACCGGAGCTGGTCATCGTCCAGCTCGGGGCCAACGACGGGCTGCGTGGCCTGGACCTGGAGCGGATGGCGGCGAATCTGCGGGCCATCATCGAGCGGTCGCGGGCCGCCGGTGGCCGGGTCCTGCTCGTCGGCAACCGGCTGCCGCCCAACTACGGTGCGGACTACACGGAGCGCTTTCAAGCCGTGTTCAAGACGGTGGCCGAGGAGACCGGGGCGGCGCTGGTCCCGGCGCTCCTCGCCGGCGTCGCCGAGCGCTGGGAGCTGATGCAGCCCGACGGCGTGCACCCGACGGCCGCCGCCCAGCCGCAGCTGTTCGAGAACGTCTGGCCGGTGCTGGCCCCGCTCCTCGACGACGTGGGCGCGCGCTGACGACCCGGGCGCACGTCCAGCCTACACCAACGGCCGGCGATGGCCGCGCCAGAGGGGCGCATCGCTCGACCGATCCGAATCTTTGGGAGTCGCCATGTCACGACGCATCACCATCGTCGGGTCCGGCTTCGCCGGGCTCACCGCCATCAAGACCCTGCGCGCCGCGGGTCAGCCGCTCGACATCACCCTCGTCAGCGCGCGCCCCGAGTTCGTCTACTACGCCGGCCTGATCTGGCTGCCGTCAGGGCAGCGCCGCGGCGATGACCTGCGGGTCGACCTCACGCGCTTCCTCGCGCGGATGGGTGTGACGCACGTCGCCGCCGAGGCGACCGGCCTGCGCGAGGGCGGACGGGTCCTCGAGACGACGGCCGGCGACATCGAGAACGACGGCCTCATCATCGCGACCGGCGGGCGCTTCATCCGAAAGCTGCCCGGTATCGAGCACGCGATTACGCCCTGCGAGGGCATCGCGGCCGCCGAGCAGATCCGCGACCGCCTGCGGGCGATGGACGGTGGCACGATCGCGATGGGCTTCGCCGGCAACCCGCAGGAGCAGGGCTCGATGCGCGGCGGGCCGATCTTCGAGTTCCTGTTCGGCATCGATCGGCAGCTGCGCGCGGAGGGTCGTCGCGAGCGTTTCGAGCTGGTCTTCTTCACCCCGGCCGAGCGCCCCGGCAACCGCCTCGGACCGAAGGCCGTCGACGGCCTCCTCGCCGAGATGGCCAAGTGCGGCATCCGCGCCCATCTCGGCCACAAGCTCAAGGGCTTCACGGCGGACAAGGTGATGACCGAGGGCGGCGACCTGGACGCCGACCTGATCCTCTTCATGCCCGGCATCACCGGCAATCGGTGGTTCGACGACACCACCCTGCCGCGCTCGCCGGGGGGCCTGATCCAGGGCGATGCGCACTGCCGGGTCCCTGGGTTCGAGCGGGTCTACGTCGCCGGCGACGGCGGCAGCTTCCCGGGCCCCGACTGGATGCCCAAGCAGGGCCACATGGCCGACCTGCAGGGGCGGACGGCGGCCAAGAACCTGGTCGCCGAGCTCGCTGGACATGCCCCGAGCGAGACCTTCAAGGTGGAGCTCCTCTGCATCGTCGACGCATACGATCGCGGCATGCTGATCGCGCGCACCGAGAAGCACAACCTGGTTCTCCCGAACTCGCGCGTCTTCCACTGGCTGAAGCACGCGTTCGAGTGGTGGTACCTGCGCCAGTTCCGCTGATCGGCGGCCCCGCGCGCCTCGCGCCGGGGCAGTCCCCTCCGGGGCCGCCCATCAGCGGAACTGGCGCAGGTA
>NZ_NRRW01000028.1 GCF_016583835.1 Thiococcus pfennigii
GGGCTGGGCCGCGGGGAGGTAGCGGCTCGGCAGGCGCGCGAGTTCGGCGAGCCGGTCCAGCAGCAGTTGCTTGTAGAGGCTCGGTGGCAGGTCCTTCAGCAGCGGTTCGGCGAGCGCGGCGAGCCGGGCGCGGCCCTCGGCGCTCGCGAGGTCGACCTGGCGCGTCAGGTGTTCGAAGAGGACGTCGGACAAGGGTGTGGCGGCCGCGAGGCGCTGCTCGAGCCCGTCGCGGCCCTCGCGGCGCACGAGGGTGTCCGGATCTTCCCCCTCGGGCAGGAAGAGGAAGCGGATCTGTTGCTGGCCGGTCGCCTGGGGCAGGGCGGTCTGCAGGGCCTTCCAGGCCGCCTCGCGCCCGGCGCGGTCGCCGTCGAAGCAGAAGATCAGCTCCGGGGCGCTCCTCAGCAGGCGGCGCAGGTGCTCGGGGGTCGTCGCCGTGCCGAGGGTCGCGACGGCATAGGGGATCCCGAACTGGGCCAGCGCGATGACGTCCATGTAGCCTTCGACGATCAACAGGCGATCGAGGGCGCGACGCTGCTGGTGGGTCTCGTAGAGGCCGTAGAGCGCCTGACCCTTGTGGAAGAGGGCCGTCTCCGGGGAATTGAGGTACTTGGGCCTTTGATCGCCGAGCACGCGGCCGCCGAAGCCGATCACCCGCCCGCGCTGGTCGCGGATCGGGAACATGATGCGATCGCGAAAGCGGTCGTAGCGTCGTCCCTGTTCGTGCTCGGCCAAGAGGCCGGCCTGGGCGAGGCGCTCTTGGGCGTCGCGGTCATGACCGAGGCGCTCGCGGAGAAAGTCCCAGCCCTCGGGGGCATAGCCGAGGCCGAAGCGCTCGATGATCTCGTCGCTGAGGCCCCGCCGGCTCAGATAGTCGCGGGCCGCCCGGCTGCTGGGGTGCTCGCGCAGCTGGCGGCGATAGAGGTCCGCGGCACGTTGCAGCGTCTCGTAAAGGGGCGTCAGGTCGGGGCCGCGCGGGGCCTGGTCGTCGAGCGGCAGCTCGACGCCGGCCTGGTGGGCGAGTTCCTCGACGGCCTCGCGGAAGCCCAGCCGCTCGTACTCCATCAAGAAGCCGATCGCCGAGCCGTGGGCGCCGCAGCCGAAGCAGTGATAGAACTGCTTCTCGCGGCTGACCGTGAAGGAGGGGGTCTTCTCGTCGTGAAACGGGCAGCGGGCCTGGAATTCCTTGCCGGCCTTGCGCAGCTGGAGGCGACGGGAGATCACATCGACGATGTCGACCCGCGCGAGGAGGTCGTCGATGAACTCGTGGGGGATTCTGCCGGCCATACGAAGAAAGCTAGCAGAAAGGGCGGGGCGGCGCCGTCGTCAGCTCCCGAGCCGTTGCTTCACCATCGCGCTGACGGCGCCCATGTCGGCGCGTCCCTGGACCTGGGGGCGCAGCTCGGCCATCACCTTGCCCATGTCCTTCATCGATTCGGCGCCGGTGGCGGTGATCGCCGCGGCGACGAGATCGGCCAATGCCTGCTCGTCGAGCGCCTCGGGGAGATATTGCTGGCAGACCTCGATCTCGTAGCGCTCGACCTCGGCGAGATCCTCGCGCCCCGCCTGCTCGTACTGGGTGACCGAGTCGCGGCGCTGCTTGACCATCTTGTCGAGGACGGCGAGGGTCTGGCTGTCGTCGAGTTCGACGCGCTCATCGACCTCGCGCTGCTTGATCGCCGCGAGGATGAGCCGGATGACGCCCAGGCGACGCTTGTCGCCGGCCTTCATCGCGGCCTTCATGTCGTCTTGGATGCGCTGCTTGAGCATGACGCGGGGCTGGGCGCTCGACGATGAGGCGGCGCTCAGTAGGCGCGCTCCCAGCGGCGGGCCTCGCGCTGGAGCTTCTTGTGATGACGCTTGACGGCCGCGGCCTTCTTGCGCTTGCGCTCGGAGGTGGGCTTTTCATAGAACTCGCGGCGACGGACCTCGGCGAGCACGCCGGCCTTTTCGCAGGAGCGCTTGAAACGGCGCATGGCGACTTCGAAGGGTTCGTTCTCTTTCACGCGGACGCTAGGCATAGATTGTCCTACTTGGGGTTTTCCTGGGCCGTCTTCGGGTCGAAAAAAGAACTGGAATTCTACACAAGGACGAAAGGAATGCAAAGTGGCCAACGCGGTGGGCGCTACAGGCGGTTGGCCCGCGGGGGCACTGCCGCTAGTCTAGTCCGATTCGCCCGCGCGGTCGCCTGATGGGGACCTTGAAAAATTGCCATCCGGGCGATTTTTCAAGACGCGAACCGAAAATGCGATTTTCGCTTCGCTTCATGTTCAGTCGCTTAGGCGACTGAACATGGCGGGGGCATCCTTGCCCCGCGCGGGCACCTTGAATTTTTCAAGGTGCCCTGATGCCTGCGGGGCCCCATCTCAATCCTCATAACAGTCGGATCGGTCCAACCTATGCGAGTCCTCGGCATCGAAACCTCCTGCGACGAGACGGGGGTCGCCGTCTACGACGGCGAGCGCGGCCTGGTGGCCAACGCCGTCTACAGCCAGGTCGAGATCCACGCCGAATACGGCGGCGTGGTCCCGGAGCTCGCCTCGCGCGACCATGTGCGCAAGACCCTGCCGCTCGTGCGCCAGGTGCTCGCCGAGGCGGGGCTCGCCGCCGGCGATATCGACGGCATCGCCTACACGGCTGGCCCGGGCCTGATCGGCGCCCTGTTGGTCGGCGCCGCGCTCGGGCGCAGCCTCGCCTGGGCCTGGGGGGTGCCGGCGCTCGGCGTCCACCACATGGAGGGGCACCTGCTCGCGCCGCTCCTCGAAGAGCCGGCCCCGGCCTTCCCCTTCGTCGCGCTGCTCGTCTCCGGCGGTCACACGCAGCTCGTCGACGTCGCCGGGGTCGGGCGCTACCGGATCCTCGGCGAGTCGCTCGACGATGCGGCCGGCGAGGCCTTCGACAAGACGGCCAAGATCCTCGAGCTGCCCTATCCGGGCGGGCCGAACCTCGCCCGGCTCGCCGAGCGGGGCGATCCGCGACGCTACCGGTTCCCGCGACCGATGACCGACCGCCCGGGGCTTGACTTCAGCTTCAGCGGCCTGAAGACCTTCACGCTGCAGACGCTCAACGAAGAACTGCCGCGTGCGGCGGATCGCGCGCAGACCCGTGCCGACATCGCCCGGGCCTTCGAGGAGGCGGTCGTCGACACCCTCGTCATCAAGTGCCGGCGGGCCGTGCGCGAAGGCGGCCGGCGGCGCCTGATCCTGGCCGGCGGGGTCAGCGCCAATCGGCGGCTGCGCGAGCGGATGGGGCAGATGATGGCCGAGGAGGGCGGTGAGGTCTTCTATCCGCGCCTCGGGCTCTGCACCGACAACGGGGCGATGATCGCCTTCGCCGGCTGGCAGCGGCTGCGCACCGGGCAGTGCGAGCCGCTGGCCTTCAGCCCGCGGGCGCGCTGGCCGATGACCAGCCTGCCGCCGGTGTGAGTCGCCCTGAAGCGGCTTGACAGCCGAGGGGGTGGTCAGTCCTCGGGCTCGGCATCGAGCTGGATGCGGCCCTCGGCGCCGTTCAGCAGGTTGCGGATATTGGTGCGGTGGCGCCAGAAGAGGAGCAGGCTGATCAGGAACTGGCCGCCGACCAGGGCCGGCTCGGGCCAGAAGATCCAGACGATCAGCGGCGCCAGGGCCATCGAGATCAGGGCCGAGAGCGAGGAGATCTTCAGGACCTTGGCGACGAACAGCCAGATGGCGGCGACGCTGAGGCCGATCGGCCAGTAGAGACCCAGCTGCACGCCGAGGGCCGTGGCGACGCCCTTGCCCCCCTGGAAGCCGAAGAAGACCGGGTAGAGGTGGCCGAGGAAGGCCGCCAGGCCGACGGCCGCGAGGCCCGTCGGCCCGAGCCCGAGCAGGTGCCCGGCGAGCATCGGCAGCAGGCCCTTGAGGCTGTCGCCGAGCAGCGTGATGGCCGCGGCCCGCTTGCCGCCGAAGCGCAGGACGTTGGTCGCCCCTGGGTTGTTCGAGCCCTGGGTGCGCGGATCCGGCAGCCCCATCAGGCGGCAGACGACGATGGCGCTCGAGACCGAACCGAGCAGATAGGCGGCGCCGACGAGCAGGATGGCAGTGATCATGGCGCACATTGGAATCGCAAACCCGGGGCCGGTCAAGCGAGCCGCAAGCCGCACCGCCTGCCGGGCTTGCAATATGGCGGGCGTCCCACACCTTGGCGAAGGTTTTCCCTGACGACCGGAGGCACGGCATGGATCTGGTTTTTCTGCGCGGACTGCGCATCGAGACCGTCATCGGCATCTACGACTGGGAGAAGGCGATCCGGCAGTCGGTCGTCCTGGATCTGGAGATGGGTGCCGACGTGGCCCGGGCCGCGGCGACCGACCACATCGCCGATGCCCTCGACTACAAGGCCGTCGCCAAGCGCCTCAAGCAGTTCGTCGGCGAGGGGCGCTTCGAGCTGGTCGAGACGCTGGCCGAGCGCTGTGCCGAGATCGTCCGTGAGGAGTTCGGCGTACCCTGGGTGCGACTCACCGTCAACAAGGCGGGTGCCGTCACCGACGCCGAGGGTGTCGGCGTGATCATCGAGCGCGGCGTGCGCCCCTGAGCCGGCCGCGCGCCCGTGCCTTGGGTCTGGGTCAGCCTCGGCAGCAACCTCGATCGCGACGCGAGTCTGCGCGGGGCCGTGCGCCGCCTGCGCGCGGTGGCCGGCGATCCGGTCCTGTCGTCGGTCTACGAGAGCGCCGCCGTCGGCGCCGCCGGGCCACCCTTCTACAACCTGGTGGCCGGCTTCGAGACCGATCTCGGGGTCGCGGCCATCAACGATTGGCTGCGCGCCATCGAGACCGCCTTCGGCCGTGAGCGGGGCGCCGACAAGAACGCCCCGCGCACGCTCGACCTGGATCTGCTGACCTACGGCGAGCGGGTCGGCGTGATCGACGGCTATGCCCTGCCGCGCGCCGACATCCTGCAATACGCCTTCGTCCTGGCCCCGCTCGCCGAGGTCGCGCCGCACGAACGGCATCCGTTCGACGGCCGCACCTATGCCGAGCTCTGGGCCGTCTTCCCCCAGGCCGAACAGCCGCTCGAGCGCGTCGCGTTCTCGTTCGATTGAGGGCGCGCCCGTCAGTCGCCGCCCGCGAGGCCGCCGATGCGCAGCAACTGCCCGATCATCGCGCCCGTGTCGTCGTCGTCGGCGAGGCGTTCGGCCGGGGTCCAGCTGTAGTCGTTCTCCAGGCGATAGGAACCGACGAATGCGTGCGGCGGGGTCTCGCCCCAGTCGGTCGGTGAGAGCATCGAGAAGAAGGTGCGCCCGTCGGCGCGTCGGTACAGGTGGTAGACCTGGCCCGGGCGGCGCTTGAAGTGACACTCGGCGTGGGTCAGCGCCTGTTCCTCGCGGGCCTCGTCGAGCACCTTGCGGGCCTCGGCCTGGAGCGCCTTGATCTGATCGGCGATCACGCGCAGCTTGGCGCCGGTGCGGGCGCCGAGCAGGCCCTCGGCGCGGGCGATCTCGGCGGCGAGCTCCGGGGCCTGGAAGGCCGGGGCGAGGCGGCTCGTCGGGTAGGGTGCGCTGTGCTCCGGGCCGACGTGCGGCACGGCTTGGTTGGTCTCGTCGTGGGTCGTCATGGCGGGCTCCTCAGAGGTCCGGGGGGCGATCCGGGGCGCCTATTGCTGGATCGTGCGGCCCCCGTCGACGGCCAGGATCTGGCCGGTCACATAGTCGGCGTCGCGCACCAGATAGAGGATGGCGCGGGCGATGTCGCGCGGGTCGCCGGCGCGGCGCAGGGCGGTGCGGGCGAGGATCTCGTCGCGGGCCGCCTCGTCGAGCCCCTGCTCGGGCCATAGGATGGCCCCGGGGGCGACCCCGTTGACGCGCACCTCGGGGCCGAGCGCACGGGCCAAAGCCTTGACCATCATCGCATTGCCGGCCTTGGCCATCGAGTAGATCGGGTGGTCGGCGAGCGGGCGCTCGGCGTGGATGTCGACCAGGTTGACGATGCAGCCGCCGGCCTCGCGCAGGAGCGGCGCGGCCTGCTGGGCGAGGAAGAAGGGCGCCTTCATGTTGATGTCGACGAGCTCGTCCCACTGCGCCTCGCCGGCCGCGGCGAGCGGTGTCGGGTAGAAGGCCGAGGCGTTGTTGACCAGCAGGTCGAGCCGGCCGCGGAAGGCGCGGATCTGGCGGAACAGGTCGGGGAACGCGGCGCAGCGGCGCAGGTCGGCCTGCACCAAGAGGACCGAACTCGGCCGCATCCGGTCGAGGTCGCGGGCGAGCGCCTCGGCGGCGTCGCGCGACTGGCCGTAGTGCAGGACGATGTCCATCCCCTCCTCGTGGAGCTGGCGTGCCACGGCGGCGCCGATGCGTCGCGCCGCGCCCGTGATGAAGGCGACCTTGTTGGCGAGGGGCGACGGGGTTGGCGCCAAGGGTGACCTCCGGGTGTAATGCACGATGGATCGCAGGGGCTCGGTCGGGACGCTCGCAAGGCCGCCCCTCGGGGTCCCCTGAAGGATGCCCCGATTCTAACGCAGGGGCGATCGGCAACCCACCCGAGAGGAGCCTTCGAGATGCTGCGCACCCCGCCCGACGACCTGGACGAGGTCGCCCGAGCCCACAGCGAGGCGCTGGCCGAGCGGATCCGCGCGGAGGCGGCCGCGGCCGGCGGGGCGCTGGCCTTCGACCGCTTCATGGAGTTGGCCCTCTATGCCCCGGGGCTCGGCTACTACATGGCCGGGGCTCGCAAGCTGGGTGCCGCTGGGGACTTCGTCACCGCCCCCGAGCTCTCGCCGCTGTTCGCCCGCTGCTTGGCGCGCCAGTGCCTCGAGGCGCTGGCGGCGCTCGGGGGCGGCGATGTCCTCGAGTTCGGCGCCGGCAGCGGCGCCCTGGCTGCCGAGCTGCTGGCCCAACTCGAGCGCGACGGTGCGTTGCCGGGGCGCTATCTGATCCTGGAGCTCAGCCCCGATCTGCAACGGCGCCAGGCCGAGCGGATCGCCGCCCGGGTGCCGCACCTGGTGGGGCGTGTGACCTGGCTCGCGACCCTGCCGAGCGGCCTGCGCGGGGTCGTCTTGGCCAACGAGGTCCTCGATGCGATGCCGGTCCATCGCTTCGCGATTCGTGCCGACGGCACGCCCGGTGAGATCCTGGTGCGCCCCGCGGGCGCGGACTTCGAGGGGCTGGTCGAGGCACCCCGCTCGCCGGGCCTCGCGGCCGCCGTGCAGGCCCTTCAGGCCGAGGGGCTGGCCCGCGCCCCCGGCTACCGCGGTGAGCTCAACCTGCGCCTCGCGCCCTGGCTCGCGGCCCTCGCGGCGGCCATCGAGCAGGCCCTGGTGCTGCTGATCGACTACGGCTACCCGCGCCGCGAGCTCTACAGCGTCGAGCGCCCGATGGGGACCCTGCTCTGTCACTATCGCCACGGCATCGAGGCCGACCCCTATCGACGCATCGGCCTCCAGGACATCACCGCCCACGTCGACTTCACGGCCGTCGCCGAGGGTGGCGCCGCGGCCGGTCTGGCGCTCGCCGGCTACGCTACCCAGGCGCACTTCCTGATCGGCTGTGGGCTCGACCGGCTGATCGCCGAGGCGAGCGAGGACCCGCTCGACCTGGCGGCCGGCGCCAAGCAGCTGGTGCTGCCCTCGGCGATGGGCGAGCGGTTCCAGGTCATGGGGCTGACCAAGGGACTGGCCGGGGATTGGTGCGGCTTCGCGTTGCGCGACCTGCGCGGGCGGTTGTAGCGGATCGCCCGCGCAGGTCGGCCCGCCCTGGTCGGCCCGGACCGCTCAGGTCCGCCGCCAGGCGAGGTACTCGGGCACGACGGCCGTGATGTCGGTGGCCTGCACGCCCAGGGCCGCCAGTCCGTCCTCGGCGCAGACGCTCGGCGTCTGCAGGGACAGGTAGTTGTCGAGCGTGAAGGGTTTGCCGGGCAGGTGCTCGAAGAGCTGTGCCTGGAGGCGCGAGAGCCGCTCGTCGAGGCCGATCACCCGGGTGCGGCGGCCGATCGTCGCGGCGGTATACTCGACGAGCTCCTGCAGCGTGAAGGCACGCGGCCCGCAGAGCGGATAGCGCCGCCCGTGGGTCGCTGGGTCGTCGAGGGCGCCCGTCATCGCCGCGACCAGGTCGCCGACGTAGAGGGGGGCGAAGCGGGCCTGCGGGCAGGCGAGCGGGAAGAGGCCGGGCGAGACCCGCAGCAGCGACGCGAAGCGATTGAAGAAGTGATCTCCGCGGCCGAAGATCACCGACGGTTGGAAGCTCGTGACGGCCATCGTGCGACCGCCCTCGGCGTGGGCGAGGTCCTCGCCGGCGCCCTTGCTGCGCAGATAGCGGCTGGCCCCGCCGGTCGCATCGGCATTCAGCGCGCTCATCTGCAGGAAGCGTCCGACGCCGGCCGCCTGGGCGGCCGCGATCAGGCGTGCGACGAGTTCGACATGGACGCGTTCGAAGGTGTCCGCCCCGGTCTCATTGAGGATGCCGACCAGGTTGACGAGGGTGCCGCAGCCGGCCAGGTGGCCGGCGAGGGCGTCCGGGTCGAATGGGTCGACGCCGCGCACATCGAGGCCGGGGATCAGGCGCAGGTCCCGGTGGCGCTCGGGCCGGCGGACCAGGAGGCGGCACGGGTGGCCGTCGCGGGCGAGCCGATGGATCAGGTGCCGACCGACGAAGCCGGTAGCGCCGATGAGGCAAATGGGGGTCTCTTTCATTGTTCAGCTTGGCGTTCGTGACGAGGTCGAGGGGGAGCGTCGCTGCGTCCGGTCCTGCGGGCGGGCGCTGGCCGGTCCATTATCGCCCGACGGGTCCTGTCCCGGGCAAGGCCGATCGGCCGCGGTGCGGCGGGGGGGCGGCGTGAGCGGGGGCGATCTGGTCGGCCAGTCGGCCCTCTACCTGGCGGCCTACCTGGTCACGGGGCTGGTCGCCGGGGTCATGGCCGGGCTGCTCGGCGTCGGTGGCGGGGTCGTCATCGTGCCGGTGCTGATCTTCCTCTTCGCCTACCAGGGGTTTCCGCCCGAATGGATCCCGCACCTGGCGGTCGGCACCTCGCTCGCGACCATCATCGGCACAGGCGCCGCCTCGGTGCATGCCCATCACCGTCGGGGCGCGGTGCGCTGGGACCTGGTGCGTGCCCTCGCCCCCGGCATCGTCGTCGGGGCCTGGCTCGGGGCGGCCATCGCCGGGCTCCTGCCCGAGGTCTGGCTGAAGCGGGTCTTCGCCCTGTTCCTGCTCTTCGTCGGCCTGCGGATGCTCGCTCGTCGCACCGCCGCGGCGGCGGGGCGGCTGCCAGGCGGCGCCCGGCTCTTCGCGGCCGGTACCGGCATCGGCACCCTGTCGGCGCTGGTCGGGATCGGCGGGGGCACCCTGACGGTGCCCTTGCTTGGGCGCGGCGGCGTCGATCTGCGCCAGGCCGTCGCGACCTCGAGCGCCTGCGGCGTGCCGCTGGCGCTGGCCGGGGCGCTCGGCTTCATCGTCGTCGGCTGGGCGCGCGCCGGGCTGCCGCCGGCGACTACCGGCTTCGTCTACTGGCCGGCGGTCGTCGCGATACTCCTCGCGAGCGTCCCGGCGGCCCCGCTCGGGGCGCACCTGGCCCATACGCTGCCGGTCGCGCTGATCCGGCGCCTCTTCGGCGCCCTGCTGTTGCTGGTCGGGCTGCGGTTGCTGCTCGGATGAGGCGGGCGCGCGCGCTCGTCTGGGCGGCGCGGTGGCGAGGGGCCGGCCGGCTCGGTGGCCGGCCGACGGCGGGACGGCATCGCGCGACGGTCGGATTGGCCCTCGGCGGCCGCGAGCCGCGGAGGCGGAGTTCCGTCCCTCGGCCGATCGGCGGGGTGCCGCCCGGGTGTGATCGGGCGGTTATTCGGCCTGGGCGGCGGGTGGCGTCGGGTGCGACGGGACCCAGTCCTGCGATGGGCCACTGAACATGGCCACGGCAAGGATGAGCCAGGCGGCCATCATGACGATCAGCAGGTCTTTACTCATTACCTCAAGCTCCTTCATCGATACAGAATGATGTCGGGGTAAGTCGTCGCTCGTTCGCCGAGCGTGCGGCGGTGCCGAACGGCGGGGGTCGCCGTGCGGCCCTGAAGGGCACCTCGAAAGATACAAGCTGCCCGCGCGGGGCAAGGATGCCCCGCCATCTTCAGTCGCCTAAGCGACTGAAAATGAAGCGAGGCGGAAGTCGCATTTTCGCGTCGCGTCTTGAAACATTGCCCGGATGGCAATTCTTCAAGGTCCCCTGAAGAGACGGGAGAAGATCACGCGTCGGTGGACCCGGTCGCCTCGCTCGTGGGCGCCGTGCGCCTGGATCTGCCGGCGCGAGATCGGGATCCTGTTGGCCGTTGCCGCCTCGCCATCGGCGAAAGCGGCGGCGATGCTACGCTCGACGCGGTGCGATTTCAATGCGCGGGCAGGGTTTTCCGGCGCACGGCGGTGGGGCCTCCCTGCCCCGCCCGGGCCTCGCGTCGCCCGCCGTCATTCGGCCGAACGCATCAGGCGCAGGAACTTCAGGTTGATGACGATGAAGCGCCAGAATTGCCAGAAGAGGGAGGTGCGCATGTATCGGGTGAATCGGGTCGGTACCGGCGCATAGGAGGCCTTCTGATAGGGTTCGCGGTTCTTCGCTGCCATGATGCTGTCTCGCTGTGGGTGGGGCGAATCGCCCGGTTCTCCGGATGGCGGCTCAATCGGGGAGGATCGACCAGCCCGGCCGGAGCTTGGCCTGGTAGATGAACACGTGGTGCAGGATGTACTTCATCCAGTGTCCCGCGAGGCCGACCTCGCCGAAGGTGAGATTCATGTCGCGACCGTATTCGGGGTAGGTCTCATAGTCCGGCACGACCGGGAAGACGGTCATGGTCGCGGCCGTGCCCTTGACGATGTCCGAGCCGGTCGAGGCGAGGCAGGCGGCGCCGATCTCGGCCATCGAGGCCGTGTGCGTCGGTGCCGAGGCGCCCTTGAGCATGTCGCGGATGCTCGCCGCGACGGCCTTGCCCATGTTGGCCGAGGGCATCCCGGTGCGCGGCGGGGTCGGGCTGATCGGGGTGCCGTTGACGCTCTTCATCGGCTTGCTGATCGGGTGCGGCGGCGCGAAGGCGATGCCGACGGCGAAGATGTGCTTGTACTTCGGCGTCTGGTAGGTGCGCGGCCAGTCCGTCTTGCTCCACTCCTCGAAGGGCTTGGGCGTGTAGTCGGCATCGACCTTCATGAAGCCGTTCGGTGCGAAGACCTCGCCCGTGATGTCCTCGCCGGCCTTGTCGAAGGCCTTCAGGCCGACGCCGGCGAACGGCGGGATGAGCATCGCGAAGTCGAAGTCGAGCTCGCCCGTCGTGCCGTCGAGCAGTTCGTAGTGGATCTTGCCGGGCTCGATGCGTTGGACGTGGGCACGCGTGATCCAGCCGATGCCGCGCTCGACCATCAGCGACTCGGCGAAGATCTTGCCGCTCTGGACGTAGCCGCCGCGCTTGATGTACACGCCGCCCATGCCGAAGTCGCCGAGCTCGTACTCGTTGCTGATCCAGGTGAGGCGTGCCTTGTCACGCACCCCGGCGGCACGCAGTTCGTGGTCGATGTTGTAGATGTACTCGAAGGCGGCACCTTGGCATGTGCACATTCCGTGACCGGTGCCGACGACGATGTTGCGCTCATGGCCGGCCTTCATGTCGGCGATCATCGCCTGGAGGCGCTCGTTGGCCTCGACGGCGTGGTTCGGCAGGCATACCGAGACCGTGTAGCCGTCGTCGGGTCCGAGTCCCGGCGTGGCGCCGAAGTTCAGCTTGGGGCCGGTCGCGTTGACCAGGTAGTCGAAGTCGATGCGGGCGGTCTGCCCAGCCCGCTGCGGATCCGTGTACTCGACCATCACGTAGGGCGACTCGCTCTCCGCGCCCCCTTCGGGGTGGATCGAGACGGCCCGCGCGAGGTGGAACTCGACGCCGATCCGTTCGTAGATCGGGGCCAGGTCGAACGTCACCTGCTCCTCCTTCATCTCGCCGACCCCGACCCAGATGTTCGACGGGACCCAGTTCCACTGTGGTCTGGGGGAGACGACCACGACCTGATGCTTTTTCCCGATCCATTTGTTCAGGTATCGCGCCACTGTGTGGCCCGAGATGCCTGCGCCGAGGATGACGATGCGTGCCATAAGGGGACTCCAAGGTGATGTCGCGATTGATCGAAGTGCCCATCACGTGTCAAGTCTGATCGCTTGGGCAGGTCAGAGGGTGGTTTCCGCCATCGTGCTGGCCGTTGCCCCTCGTGGTCGAGCCGCGCAAGCCGCACGGGGCGTCCGTCCAGGGTCGTCCGCGTGGCCGATTGAAGCGCGTCTTTCTTGTGTGTTCCGCTGCTGTCTAGCGCCGTCCTGCGGGCATCGCCCGGCGGGTCGTGAAGTGGGGTGCCGACGGGACCCGTGCAACGACCGGGATCGAGAACGCCTGCGCGGCTGGACTAGCTGCGATGCTAGGCGATGCCGCCGGCCCGTCAAGGGCACCGTGGAAAATTCATGATTCTTCCCCCTCTTGGGTGCCGAGCCCGCCGTGTTCCAGTATCATCGTGTCCCTTTACTTGGAATGCCGACCTGGCAGTCGCGACGTGGCCCAAACGATGCCCTCGGCGACCTTCCGCTGGCCGATCCGTGTCTACTACGAGGATACGGATGCCGGCGGCGTCGTCTACTATGCAAACTACCTCAAATTCTTCGAGCGTGCCCGCACCGAGTGGCTGCGGGCGTTGGGTTTCGAGCAGGATGCCCTGCGCAAGCATCATGGGTTGGTTTTTGCGGTGCGCAAGGCCGCGATCGCCTATCTGACCCCGGCCCTGTTCAACGACCAACTGACGGTCACTGCGGCGATCGCCCGCTGTGGGCGGGCCGGCCTGGATTTCGAGCAAGAGATCCTGCGCGACGCAAATGGCCGTTGCTGCGCCCGGGCCGAGGTGAGCATCGCCTGTGTGCGCTTGGACGATTGGCGTCCGGCACGGATACCCGACGAGCTGTTGGAGAAGATCGCCCAATGAGCACCGAGCTTTCCTACATCGATCTGCTGCTGCATGCGAGCCTGGTGGTGCAGCTGGTCCTGCTGCTGCTGATCGGCGCCTCGGTGCTCTCCTGGGTCGTCATCTTCGATCGCGGCCGCGTGTTGCGTCAGGCACGCCGCGCCGCCGATGCCTTCGAGCGGCGCTTCTGGTCGGGCGGCGACCTCGCGGCCCTCTACCGCGATCTCGGTCAGGAGACGCAGGGCAGCCTCGGGCTCGCCGGTATCTTCCGCGCCGGTTTCAAGGAGTACGTGCGCCTGCGCAAGCTCGCCGACAGCGACCACATGGCCGTGCTGCTCGGCGCCGAGCGCTCGATGCGGGTGGCCCTGAGCCGCGATCTCGACCGGCTCGAGACCAGCCTCCCGTTCCTCGCGACGGTCGGCTCGATCAGCCCCTACGTCGGCCTGTTCGGCACCGTCTGGGGCATCATCCATGCCTTCCATTCGCTCGGCAACGTCGAGCAGGCGACTCTCGCCCTGGTCGCCCCGGGGATCTCCGAAGCCTTGGTCGCCACGGCCATCGGCCTGTTCGCGGCCATCCCGGCGGTCATCGCCTACAATCGCTACTCCAACCAGGTGGAACGGCTGAACAACCGCTACGAGGAGTTCATGGAGGAGTTTTCGACCCTGCTCCAGCGCCAGGGGCGGGCGGAGCGCGTGTCCTCCTGAGCGGCGTGCCCGCGTCATGCTGTCCACGGAGCCTTGACCCGATGCCGCTCAAACACGCCCGCAATCGCCGCCGCCTGATGGCCGAGATCAATGTCGTGCCCTATATCGACGTGATGCTCGTGCTGCTGGTGATCTTCATGGTGACCGCCCCGCTCATCACGCAGGGGGTCAAGGTCGACCTGCCCGAGGCGCGCGCCCGAATCATCGCGGGCGAGACGAGCCGGCCGGCGCTGATCACCGTCGATCAGTTCGGCGATCTCTATCTCGATGCCGGCGATCGGGGCAGCGAGCCGGTCGACGAGCGCCAACTCTTCAGCCGGCTGCGCGCGATCCTCGACGAGCGCCCCGGTACGCCCGTGATGGTCAGCGGCGACAACCAGGTCGACTACGGGCGGGTCGTCGCGGCCATGGTCGTGGCCCAGGCCGCCGGGGCGCCGCAGGTCGGCCTCATCACGCGCGCGCCGGAGCCCGGCGAACGCTGACCCGATGCGGGCCCTCTATCGCCGCTATCGGGCCGCCCTCTGGCAATCGGTCGGCCTGCATCTCGCGTTGCTCGTGTTGCTGCTGGTCGGCAACGACTGGCTGTTGCGGCCCCAGCCGACGCAGTCGGGGCCGAGGGTCGTCGACGCGACCCTCGTCGGCGACGAGGTCATGGCGGCACGGATCGCCGAGTGGCAGGCCGTGGCCGGTGTGAGCGAGCCCGAGTCGCAGCCTGAGCCTGAGCCCGAGCCCCAGCCTGAGCCCGAGCCCCAGCCTGAGCCCGAATCCGTTCTCGGGCCCCAAGAGGCGCCGGCCGAGCAGGCCATCGACGAGGCGGCCGAGCAGGCGCGGCGCGCGACCGAGGAGGCCGCCCGGCGTGAGGCCGAGGCGGTGCGGCTCGCGGCGGAGCGTGCGGCGGTCGAACGGGCACGACGTCAGGCCGAAGAAGACGCGCAACGGCGTGAAGCGGAACGTCAGGCCGCGGAGCAGACTCGGCGCGAGGCCGAGCGTCTGGCCGCAGAACGGGAGGCGGCCGAGCGCGAGGCGCGCCGCCAGGCCGAGCTCGACCGGCAGGCCCGCGACGAGGCGGCCTTGCTGCAGGCCCTCGCGGCGGAGGAGGCGGTCGTCGAGGAGAGCCGCGCGCCGCGCGGGGGCAGTGGCACGACGACGGACCTCTCGCCCTATGTCGCCGCGATCCAGGACCACGTCCGGCGGGTTTGGATCCGGCCGCCCGGCAACGCGGGTGACCCCGCATGCCTGATCGGCGTGCAGCTGGCCCCCGGCGGCGAGGTGGTTGGCGTCGATCTGGTCGAGAGCAGCGGCGACGCGGCCTATGATCGATCGGTCGTCGCCGCGATCTACAAGGCGTCGCCGCTGCCGGTGCCGTCGGGGGCGGACTTCGAGTCCTTCCGCAGATTCCGCTTCCTGTTCACACCGAAACCAAGGTAGAGCACGCCATGTATCGATCCCTGTTGCTCCTGCTCGCGCTCGCGCTCGGCGGGCTGTCTTCGGTCCGTGCCGAGCTGACCATCGAGGTCACCGGCGGTGTCGAGGGTGCCCAGCCGATCGCGGTGGTTCCGTTCGGCGCGGCCCAGGGGCTCGCCCCGCCCGTCGATGTCGCCGCCGTCATCGCTGCCGACCTGGCGCGCACCGGCCGCTTTCGGGCAATGCCGACGCGGGAGATGCTGACCACGCCGCACCGTCCCGAGCAGGTCGACCTGCGCGAGTGGCGTCTGCTCGGCATCAACAGCCTGGTCATCGGCGAGGTCGTGCCCGGCTCGCTCGCGGGCTTTCAGATCAACAGCGTCCTCTTCGACGTCTTCAGCGGCGACCAACTCGCCGCCCTGTCGATGCCGGCCAGTGCGGCCGGGATGCGCCTCGCCGCCCACCGCCTCGCCGATGCGATCTACGAGGAGTTGACTGGCCAGCAGGGCGTCTTCTCGACCCGCATCGCCTATGTCACGGTCGAGGCGGAGGGCGACGGGCGGCGCACGACGCTGCGCGTCGCCGATGCCGATGGTCACAATCCGCAGACCACCGTCTCCTCGCGCGAGCCGATCATGTCGCCGGCCTGGACCCCGGATGGGCGACGTCTCGCCTATGTCTCGTTCGAGAACGGGCGTTCCAACATCTATCTCCAGGAGCTCGCGAGCGGGCGTCGGGAGCTCCTTGCGAGCTATCGCGGCATCAACGGGTCGCCTGCGTTCTCGCCCGACGGCAACCGCCTGGCGATGACGCTGTCGAAGGATGGCAACGCCGAGATCTATGTCCTCGATCTGATCACCCGCGAGCTGCGCCGCCTTACCGACCACTATGCGATCGACACCGAGCCGGCCTTCTCGCCCGACGGCAACACGATCGTCTTCACCTCCGATCGCGGCGGCCAGCCGCAGATCTACCGGGTCTCCTCGGCCGGCGGCACGGCTGAGCGGGTGACCTTTCGTAACGACTACAACGCCCGCGCGAGCTTCGCCCCGGACGGGCGTTCGTTGGCGTTGGTTACCCGGGTGGACGGCCGCTTCCGGATCGCACGCCTCGACCTGGTACGCAACGATCTGCAACTGTTGAGCGGCGGTCCGCTCGACGAGTCGCCGAGTTTCGCGCCCAACGGCAGCATGATAATTTATGCCACTCGGCACAATGGGCGCGGCGTCCTGGCCGCCACCTCCGTCGATGGCAGCGTCACCCAGCGGCTCTCCCAGGAGGCGAGCGAGGTGCGCGAACCCGCCTGGTCCCCGTTCGTCGAGTGAGGAGAGCCCTGTGGACAGATCCGTTCGCACCGTCCTGTCGATCGCGTTGATCGCCCTGGTCCTGGGCGGCTGCGGGACCACGCCCAAGCCCCCCAAGGCCCCGGAGACCTCGTCGCCGGCCCACGGCGCAATGACCGCCGGTATCGACAGCGACCAGGCCCTCCAGCCCGCCCCCTGGGAGAATCCGACGAGCCCCATCTACCGTCGAGTCATCTATTTCGGCTACGACCGCAGCGACATACCGTCCGAGTACGTGCCGCTGTTGCGCACCCACGCCGATTGGCTTGCGAGACACCCGGACAACCGGGTCACGATCGAGGGCCATACCGACGAGCGCGGCACCCGCGAGTACAACCTCGCGCTCGGCGATCAGCGGGCCAACGCCGTGCGCCGGTTCCTGATCGCCGAGGGGGTGCGGGAGGCGCAGCTCGACACCCTGAGCTATGGCGAGGAGAAGCCCTCCAGCCCGGGCCAAGGCGAGTCGTCCTGGTCGAGAAACCGGCGCGCGGAACTGGACTACCAAGGAGGCTGAAATGCGCCCGATCCAAGGTCTCGCCCTCGTCACGCTGGTCTCCGGCGGTCTGTCGATCGTGCCGGCCGGTGCCGAGGCCCAGCTGGAGGCGCGCGTCGCGCGCCTGGAGCGGATCCTCGACAACCAGGCGCCGTCCGAGCTGTTGCTCGAGGTGCAGCGGTTGCGCCAGGAGGTCCAGGACCTGCGCGGCCAGGTCGAGACCCAGCAGCATGTCCTCGACCTCCTCCAGCGCCAACCAGCCGGCCAGCCGGAGGGTGCCGCGGCACCGTCGGACGGCCGGGGCCTGGCCGATCTCGACCTGTCGCCGCCGGGCGGCGAGCGCTGGGGTGCTGCTGAGGCGAACCGGACCGATGGCGAGGCGCTCGGCGCGGGCGCGGCCGGTGGGGTCCCGCTCCTGCCCCTGCCTGAGACCTCGGTCGGCAGCGAGCGTGAGGCCTATCAGGCCGCCTTTGGCCTCCTCAAGGAACGGCGCTACGAGGACGCCATCGCCGCCTTCGAGGCGCTGTTGCGCGACTACCCGCAGGGGCAGTACGCGGACGATGCCCTGTTCTGGCTCGGCGAGACCTACTATGTCACCCGCGACTACGCCGATGCGATCGCCCAGTACGACCGGCTGATCGCGGCCCATCCGCAGAGCGCCCGCCTACCCGGCGCCATGCTCAAGGTCGGCTATATCCATGCCGAACAGGGCCGCCCCGAGGATGCCCGCGCCGTCTTCGAGGCGATCACCGCGCGCTATCCGAACAGCAACGAGGCGCGCCAGGCGTCGGACCGGCTGGCGCGCATGGGCGACGAGGGCCGTTGAGGGTCCGCCGGTCTCCACCGTGAACGAGGCTGCCGCGCGCCTGCGCGTCACCGAGATCTTCCATTCGCTGCAAGGGGAGGGGCTCGCGGTCGGCGAGCGCACCGCCTTCGTGCGCCTGACCGGTTGCCCGCTGCGCTGTCGCTACTGCGACAGCGCCTATGCCTTCAGCGGCGGCACGCGGCTGTCCATCCCGGCCATCCTCGAACAGGTCGCCGCCTACCAGGTTCATCACGTCTGCGTCACCGGCGGCGAGCCGCTCGCCCAACCCGCCTGTCGCGCGCTCCTCACGGCCCTCTGCGATGCCGGCCACCTCGTCTCGCTCGAGACCGCCGGGGCGCTCGACCTGACCGGCGTCGACCCGCGCGTCGTCAAGGTCATGGACTTGAAGACCCCGGGCTCCGGCGAGGTGCACCGCAACCGCTACGAGAACCTGGCCCTGCTGACCCCTCAGGACCAGATCAAGATCGTCCTCTGCGATGAGGCCGACTACCGCTGGGCCGTTGCCCAGGTGCACGCCCGCGGACTCGATCGCTACGGCACCGTGCTCTTCTCGGCCGCGGCCGGCGAGCTGGCCCCGGCCCAACTCGCCGACTGGATCCTGCGCGATCGCCTGCCGGTGCGCCTCCAGGTCCAGCTCCACAAGCTCCTCTGGGGCGACGCCCCGGGGCGCTGAGCCGGCGTGCTCACCAGTGCCCGGTGCCGGGCTCGCCCTTGAACGGGCCGACGATCTCGTCGGTGATCCAGCCGCCGTAATAACCGCCGGCCTGCGGGCGTGCGCGCTGGCCGGCGACGAGGCAGCGCAGCAGTGCCGGGTAGGCGGAGAACCAGCCGGCGATCGCGGCGGCCGCATCGGTGGCACGAGGATAGCGCCACAGGGCGTTGTCGATGCGGCCCTCGTCGCCGAGGACGTGGAAATACTCCGCCTCGCCCTTCCACTCGCAGAAGGTGCGCCGCTCGGCGGCGACGAGCCGATCCCGGTCGAGCGCCTCGGGCGGGAGATAAAAGGTCGGCGGACTGCCGGTCTCCAACGCGCGGATCGCCCGCTCGGTGCGGGCGATGCAGATGTCGCCGGCGTACAGCTCGACGGTTCGGGTATCAGGGACGTAGGTCGGCGGGCGCGGATAGTCCCAGACCGATTCCTGGCCGGGTCCGGGGAGGACGGCGAACGCCGGTCGGGCCTGGCCGCGGTAGGCCCAGGCCCGGCGGGCTCGCTCGAGGTCGTTCTGGGTGGGGCTCATCGGCAGATCCTCCGCGTAGGATGGTTGATCCTAGAAAGGGCCGCCAGCGACCAGCGACCAGCTGCTTCCAGTCGTCTTGCCGCGCTTTTCGATGCCTGATGGCTTCACCCGCCAGGCGAGCTCCGAACATCTTCACTTGTGTCTCGCTTCAGAAATACCGAGGCCGCTCTTTCATGTCACCCTAAGGATCCGAGCACCGTAGGAGCCCGCTTGCGGGCGAGCAGCTCGCGCGGCGGCGAAGATCGCCCGCAAGCGGGCTCCTACCACGCCAGGGTTGCAGGCCGCCGCGTGCGGTCTCGGGAATTGCGCAGTCTTGCACTAGATCTTCGCTCGATGTCTAAGTGGCTGATTGTGAATGGCTGATAGCTGGAGGCTGGAGGCTGGAGGCTGGAGGCTGGGAGCTCTTCTCAGGTCGATGGTGCGTATTGGGGCGAGTCCCCTTTGCGCCGGCGCTGCCAGACCAGGGTGCGGTTATTGACCGGCATCGCGATGTCTTCGGCCAACCCCAGGCCGGCGCTCGCGGCGAAGCGCTCCAGGTCGTCCAGGTCGCGCACGCCGCTGGCCGGGTCGCGGCGGCGCAGCCAGGCGTCGAAGGCGACGTTGCTCTCGCTCTGGTGTCGCCCGCCGCGGCAGAAGGGGCCGTAGAGCAGGAAGAGGCCGCCCGGCGGGAGCAGCCGGCCGACGCCAGCGAACATCCGTGCGACTTGGGCGAGCGATAGGATGTGCGCAGTATTGGCGCTGAAGACGGCATCGAACGGCCCGTCCGGCCAGGTGCTGTCGACGTCGAGGGCGATCGGCGGCGGCAGGTTCGCGAGCCGCGCCTCGGTGACCCAGAGTCCGATCCCGGCGAGTTGCTCCGGGACGTCGCTGCACTGCCAGATCAGGTGCGGCAGGGCCGTCGCGAAGTGCACCGCGTGCTGGCCGGTGCCGCTGCCGATCTCGAGCAGGCGTCGCGCGGTACCCAGCCGCGGGGCGATGACGGCGAGGATCGGCGCCTTGTTCTCGTCGCTGGAGGGGTAGAAGGGCTTGTCCATGGGGGCTGCTCCGATCGTACTAGGCTGTCGGCCGTGCGAGTTGCTCCCAGGCGATCGCGGCGAACGGCCGCCGCGGCATGTCCGGATACCGCGCGCCCGCGAGCGGCAGGCCGGACCAGGGGATGTCGGGCCGGCGGTGGTGCACGGCGTGCAGGTTCGCGTGGAGGATCGCGCCCGAGGCCCAGCCCGGCAAGGTCAGGTCCATCGTGCGCCGCGGGTCGCCGGCCGGGCTGTGGTGGTAGATGTTGTCCATGAAGGAGACGAGCGCCCCGCGCCCGGCCACCGCCGCGAGCAGCATCCAGACCTGCGCGCCGTAGAGCAGGAGCCCGGTGCCGTAGAGGACGACGATCAGCAGGGCGTCGACGCGCAGCCGTGTCAGGATCGGCGTTGTCAGCAGCCCGCGTTCGGTCTGGTCGAGCAGCGCCCGCTCGCCGAGCGGGTGGCGGCGCGCTGCCTGCCGGGCGATCCAGCGCAGCGTTGGGCGCGGCAACAGCGCGAGGACGATGGCGGCGACCTCGAGCAGGTACAGGCCGCCGGCGAGGCGCAGGTAGTGCAGTGGGACCGCGAGGATCCGGGGCCGGGCGCGGGCCGGCTGCGCCTCGTCTGGCAGCCCGTAGACCCGATGATGGACCAGATGGCCGAGGCGCAGGATCGCGAGCGGCGAGCCAAACAGGATGCCGAGCGCCCGCCCGAGGCCGTCGTTCCAGCGCCGCACCGGGTGCAGCGAACCGTGGATCGCCTCGTGGATCAGTGCCCACAGCGTGGGGGTCACGATCACGAAGGGTATCCAGAGGAGCCCCCAGACCGGCTGGCGATCGGCGAGGGCCGGCAGCAGCAGGATCAGCGCGACGCCGCTCGCCAGGAAGCCCCCCGAGAGCGCCAGGTTCAGGTCGGTCCGGATCTCGGTTACCTGGCGCCGGGAGGCCGGCGCCGCGCCGGCTGCATCATCGCTCGTGGACATCGCGGATACCCTCCGGTCGCTCTCGCTCGCGGGATGCCGTCGTTGGCCCGCAGATGGGGTTGCGGGTCCGGCGGGACAAGCGGGGTGATTCGCTCTGGCCGGCCAGGACCGCGCCCTTGGCAGCCGCAACCCGTTGCAGTAGCTTCTCGGGTCGACCGCCGATGGATAACCAAGGAGCCGCAGCGGACCATGACGGACGCCAGCCCCCACTACCGCAATGATGTCTGGACCCTCGATGACGGTTTCGGCCTCGGCCGCGCCGGGGATCAGGTCGCGCGGATGGCCCTCGAGGTCGAGCCACCCTTCACGATTGGCGTCACCGGCAAGTGGGGTTCGGGCAAGACGAGCGTCATGCGCCGCGCCTTCGTCACCCTCGGTGGCAGGCCCATTCAGCAGGCGCTGATGTTCTCGGACGTGCCGAGCCAGGAAGAGGACGAGCAGGCTTGGGAGGCTTGGCTGTGCACTAACGAGCAGCGGCGGACTACCCTCGACTGGCCGCCTTTGACCGGAAGAGCGGTGGAGCAAACGCTCTGCGTCTGGTACTCGCCGTGGCAGCACCAGAGCGAGGGCAATCCGCTGGTGCCGCTGATTCGCGAGATCCAGGCCCAGTTCACGACCTGGCTCAAGGTCAAGGAGGGTGCCAAGAAGCTCAACCGCCAGGGGGGGTTGGCGGTCGCGAAGATTCTGGAACATCTGGCCGATGCCGCCTTGAGTCTGTATCTCGGAAAGCCCGCGCAGGTCGCGCGCGGGTTCACGGATGCGGTTGGCCAAGGCTGGCAGGCCGGCGACGAGGGCCTGACCAAGTTGAGCGACGGCCAACGCTTCCATCTGCTGTTCGAGGATGCCGTCGAGCAGGTCCTCAAAGCGAGGTTTGCGGATCCTAATAGAGAGCTGGAGCAGGGGGCGCGGCTTCTGATCTTCGTCGACGACCTGGACCGCTGCGAGGGCGAGGTCATCGTGCGGCTGCTGGAGACGATCAAGCTCTATCTCGGCACGCGCCGCTGCGTCTTCATCCTCGGGCTCGACGACGGTGCTGTCCTCGATGCGCTGCGCAAGCACCGCAGCGACTCCGACGAGGGCAATCGCGAGTATCTGGAGAAGCTTTTTCAGGCGATGCTCGCCATCCCGCTGCCCACCGAGACCGGCGTCCGCTCTGGCATCGAGGCGCAATTGCGCGCCCATGGGATCCCGCGCCCGGTGGCGCCCACGGCGTCAAGCGAGGCGCTCGGCCTGATCGAGACGGCACGGAGCAAGCTGGCCGCCGACGTCGAGCGTCTTCTGGAGCCCAACCCGCGCAAGATCAAGAACTTCGTCAATAGTCTCTGTGCGGCCTGGGCGATGCACGGCTGCCGGGACTGGATTGGCGCAAGCGACGACTTCGAGGGCGAGGCCCGCCGCTTCGCGCTGTTGCATTATCTCCGCCACTATCACAGACCCGTGTGGCGCCTGCTGGAGCGCCAGCCTGAAGCACTTCAGGCGCTCTTCGGGGTCTTATGCGGGGCCGAGGGGTTCGAGCCGATTTCCGCCGGGGATGAACAGGGGCTGCTTCGGGAGATCTTCTTTCGCGCCTTCAGCCACGTCCTCCAGACGAAGAATCCCGACCTGACCGATAGGCACGGCAACGAGTCGCTGGACGAGGTCGTCAAGCGCTTCCACGAGCGCCGGGACCGCAAACGTTCCGACGACAACTTCCGCGCGCTGTTCCGGGAATTATTCGATCAGGCTCGGAGGATCGATCCACGCCACATCTACCTCGTAACCGCCTCCGAACCGCAGGCGAGAGGCCCGTCGGATGAGGCGGCTGCACCGAGCAGCGGTCCCGAATCCGATCCGGATACGGGTCCGAACGCATGAACAAGTTGCACACGACGGCCGAGAAGAACGCCCGCGTCAGCGCCCGTGGGGAGTACGCGCGCTGGCTCGCGCGCCGCTTCGGCGATCTGGACCTGCTCCTGACCAAGGAGGGCGAGGATCGGGTCCACCTGCGCGATGTCTATGTCCCGCTGCGGCTCGACAGCGAGGATCGGGGCGATGAGCAGATGGGCGATGCGGCGGGCCTGAAGGCCGAGTCGCCGCCTGGGCGTGATGCCCGCGAGCTGATCGCCGAGCGCCCCCTGGTCCTGATCTCTGGTCGGCCCGGTAGCGGCAAGACGACGCTGGTCCAGGCCCTGATCGGCGAGCTGGCCAGCGACCGGGGGAGCGAGTTCCGCCGTCGGCTGGTCGGGCAGCGGGGCATCCTGCCGGTGCCGCTGATCCTGCGCGACTTCCAGGACGATCTGCCAGTCGTCAAGGACCTCGATGCCCTGCTCGACTGCTGGTGGCGCAACGCCGAGCGGGAGGCTGGCGACAAGGGCTATCGGCTCGATGTCGAGCGGCTGCGGCAGAGCTATGCGCCGGACGGCGACCGGCTCCGGCTGTTTCTGCTGTTCGATGGCATCGACGAGGTCGGCGGCATCGAGCCGCGCCGGAAGCTGCTCGATTTCGCGGTCGAGGCCGCGGAGTCGGGCCACCGGGTCGTCGTCACCGGGCGCCCGACCGGGTTTCGGGATCTGCCGATGGAGTCGGTGGACGCGGGTATTGCACTGGGTGCGGCTGGAATGGAGAGCAACGTCGGGATCGATGTCGCGGAGGAAGGTGCCAAATCGCCTGCGGGGCGGCGGTCAGCGCGAGGGGTGGGCTCATCACCGGCCATGGGTGTGGCAGGTTCTCGGTCGCCCGCGGAAGGGGCTCCTACCGGGGGGGCGGGCGTGAACTCGGCGTTGGTCGGCAACGAGTTCGTCCTCGATTTCGTCGCTCCGGCGCGGGTTTTTACAGCAACGCTGAAAACGAGCTCTAAGGTTCTCTTGCACTATGTCCAGCCCTTTGCCTGGTCGCAGATCCACGCCTTCATCGAGCGCTTCTTCATGATCCGCGACGAGTGGCGGGTCGAGCGCGAGCGCTTCCTCGCCGACTTCGAGGCGGCCCTGTCGGATCCGCAGCGTGGCTATCTGCTAAACCTGGCGCGGCGGCCGATCTTCCTGACGCTGATGGCCCTGGTCCATGCCAATGACCGGCGCATGCCCCATGGCCGGGCCGACCTCTATCGGCGGATCATCGACCTCTACCTGGTCCGACAGAACCAGCAACGGCGGCTGCGCTGGACCAACAAAGGCGCTGAGATGCCGCACTGGGACGAGCGCGAGGTGCGCCGCGCGCTCGGCTATCTGGCCTGGCGCAGCCAGCACCGCGGGGCCGAGGCCGAGGGGGCCGCGGAGCAGCGCGACCGGCGCCAGGTGATTTGGACCCATGCCGAGCTGCTCGCCGAGCTCAGGGGCCTGCTCGATCCGGCCGGCGCGGTCGGCGGTGGCTTCCGCGAGCTGCGGCCTGAGCATGCCGAGGAGCTGCTCGCCTACTTCCTGCACCCGACCGGCCTCCTCGTCGATCCTGCCGAGGGTCGCTACCAGTTCGCGCATCTGAGCTTCCAGGAATACCTCTGCGCCGAGTACATCCACGGCCAGGCGCTCGCCCGTGGCAGCCGGCGCTTTTTGGATGAGATCCGGAGATTGCTCTACCAGAACCTCGGCCTGCCCGGCTGGGACGAGGTTGGCCTGCTACTCCTCTGCATCCATGTCGGGCAGGGCGCTCAGGCCGAGCGCACCGCACACCTGGAACTGCTCGCCGAACTGGACCCGGCCGAGCGCTTTCAGGCGCGGCTCCTGGTCGCCGCGCTGACCGGACGGGAGCTCGACTTCACCGATGCCGAGCGCCTCCGCTGGCTGCCGGTCGTCGCGGCGACGGCATTGGTGCATCCAGACGATGCGCTGGCCGAGGCGTTCGCCCGCGTGCCGGTCTGGCGCGGACCGGGGCTCGCGCTGCTGCGGCAGCTCTTCGTCGCCGAGGACCCGTTCAGCCGGCTGCAGGACCAGGCGCGGGCCGACCCGCCGGGCGGTCTCGCGGCCGAGGACTGGGCTAGGCATAGCCTGAATGGCGCGATGCGCCAACGTTGGGATGCACCTCCTGCGGACGACGACGGCTGGTCGGTGGAATTCGGGCCGGACGAGGCCCGCGCTTACGCGCTGCTCGCCTTGACGAGCGACAGCGTCTGGGTCCCGGCTGTGCCCGGGCAGGGAACGGAACGGCCCATCGACGACCCGGCGCTGGAGTCGGCAATCGCTGGCTGGCTGACCGATAGGGTGTCTATGACCCCTGATCTTCTCTACCGGCGCGAGTCATACGAGAGGAGTGTGACGCTACCGTGCGCCACCCGTGCATCGTTCGAACTGGATCGGTTGGTGCCCGCGTCCGGGCCGCTCTGGTGCGCGCTGCTGTCCCGTATTCCGGCGGATGCTTGGCTGGTCCAAGGCGAACTCGCCGACCCTGATTTCTTTTTGATATTTTCCCAGGCGGCCGTGTTGGTTGGCCTGTATCCGTGCGGGGACGAGCGGCCGCCACCGGCGACCCGTGTTGTGTTGACCCTCTATCAGGTCGTTCAGATTGCGGACGCCATGGCCGGAGGCGAACGTTTTACGGAGTTCTCTCTGTCGCGGTCGCTGTCGCTGTCGCTGTCGCGGTCGCGGTCGCTGTCGCTGTCGCTGTCGCGGTTGCGGTCGCGGTCGCGGTCGCGGTCGCGGTCGCGGTCGCGGTCGCGGTCGCGGTCGCTGTCGCGGTCGCGGTCGCTGTCGCTGTCGCGGTCGCGGTCGCGGTCGCGGTCGCAGTCGCTGTCGCTGTCGCTGTCGCGGTCGCGGTCGCAGTCGCTGTCGCTGTCGCGGTCGCGGTCGCAGTCGCGGTCGCAGTCGCTGTCGCTGTCGCTGTCGCTGTCGCAGTCGCTGTCCGAGCAGGAAGGCCTCTCCTCTCCCGTACGGACGCTGCTGAGGCGCGCGTCGCAGCGTGCCGATTCCCTGAAGGATAAGCAACTCGATAAGCTGGCGGCGGCGCTCGAGACCTTCGGCTACCGCTTCGCCGCCCTCGATTGGTTTGGCGAGCAGGCGGGGGATCCCGACTTGATGCGCCGCCGCGGCCTGCGGCCCGGCGAGCCGTTGCCGCGCGAGCTGGGCCTCTGCGACGCGGAGGGTCGGATCAGGGAGCGGTTGTCACGAGACGCCGTTGTCCGGTTGCGCGAGTGGCTCGCCGACGACGACAGTGTCCTGCGGTGGGTCTTCCCGGAAGGCATGTCAGAGGCCGACGAGCGGGACCTGCGCGAGCAGCTCCACATCCTGCACCACTACGAGCGCCCGCAGGGCGCCCGCGGGCAGCCCTGGTCGCCGATCGCGGCGATCGATGTCGTCCTCGCCGACTGGTCCGCGACCGAGCCCGACCGCGAGGTCACCCTGGCCGCCGCCGAGCGCGACCTGATCGCCGTCCTGGAGCGGCTCTTTCCGGATGCCGCGGGGCGGGATGCTTCGTAGCTGAGAGGAGACAGAGCCGGCCTCTGCGCCAGCCGGCGGCCCTGCCGGTCAATGCTGCTTGAAGAGGCGCTCCTTCTCGCGCGCCCAGTCCTTGTCCTTCTCGCTCGCGCGCTTGTCGTGGAGCTTCTTGCCCTTGGCGAGGCCGATCTCGAGCTTGGCGCGGCCGCGCTTCCAGTACATGGCCGTCGGCACGAGCGTGTAGCCGGCACGCTCGGTCAGGCCGATCAGGCGGTTGAGCTCGGTGCGCTGGAGCAGGAGCTTGCGCGAGCGGGTCGGGTCCGGGTTGACGTGGGTCGAGGCCGTCGGCAGGGCCGAGATGTGGGCGCCGATCAGGAAGGCCTCGGCCTGGATGATCTTGACGTAGCCCTCCTTGAGCTGGACGCGCCCGGCGCGCAGGCTCTTGACCTCCCAGCCCTCGAGGACGAGGCCGGCCTCGAAGCGTTGCTCGATGTGGTAGTCGTGTGTCGCCTTCTTGTTGAGCGCGATGGTGGCGCTGCCGTCGGTCTTCTTCTTGCCCTTCGCCATGGTCCGAGTGTCGAGAGTTCTGTTGCTGGTGATTGCCGTCGATCGACGCCTGCATGATCGGGGCAAACGGGTTGTCGGTGCAAAGCCTTTCCCATGTCGGTCCCTCGCGGGTCGCCCGCAAGCATGCCCGATCCGGCCCGCCCGGCACCCGCGCAGCCCGCCGGCACGCCCCGTCGGCATCCCAGCATCGATCGGACCCGATCCGTCGCCTGATCGCCCCGGCCGCGGGGGTTGATTTTCTGTCGGTCAGCGGCTAAAGTCCCGTGCTCATTTGCGAGGAGAGCACCCCATGCGCAAGCCTCTGGTCGCCGGCAATTGGAAGATGAACGGCAGCCGTGCCAGCGTGGCCGAGTTGCTGGGCGGGATTCGGGCCGGGATCGGCGCCATCGCGAAGGCGGAGGTGGCCGTCTGTCCGCCCTTCCCGTTCCTTCAGATGACCGAGGAGGCGTTGCGCGGATCGTCGATCGCCTGGGGCGCCCAGAACCTCTGTACCGAGTCGGCGGGTGCCTTCACGGGCGAGGTCGCCGGCTCGATGATTCGCGAGTTCGGTTGCACCTACGTGATCGTCGGGCACTCGGAGCGGCGCGAATACTACGGCGAGGACAATCAGGTCGTCGCCCGCAAGGAGGCGATGGCGCGCGAGCAGGGGCTGGTGCCGATCCTCTGCGTCGGCGAGACCTTGGCGCAGCGCGAGGCCGGGATCACCTCGGAGGTGATCGCCGACCAGCTCGATGCGGTGCTCGAACTCAGCGGCGTGGCCGCCTTCGGTGCGGCGGTGATCGCCTACGAGCCGGTCTGGGCGATCGGTACCGGGCTGACGGCGACGCCGGCGCAGGCCCAGGAGGTGCATGCCTTCATCCGGGCGCGGATCGCCGAGCAGAGTTCGGACATCGCGACCAAGGTGCGGATCCTGTATGGGGGCAGCATGAAACCGGATAACGCGGCCGACCTGATGGGCCAGCCGGATATCGACGGCGGGCTGATCGGTGGGGCCTCTCTGAAGGCGAGCGATTTTCTCGCGATTTGCGCGGCGGCGGACGCCAGTTGTTGATGCCATGCAGACGATCTTGACCATCTTTCATGTCCTGCTGTCGATCGGCCTGATCACGCTGGTCCTGCTCCAGCACGGCAAGGGCGCCGATGCCGGCGCGGCCTTCGGCGGTGGCGCCTCGGCGACCGTTTTTGGCGCCCAGGGCGCGGGCAATTTCCTGTCGCGCACGACCGCGATCCTGGCGACGCTATTCTTCATTACGAGCATCGGTTTGGCGTACTATGCGACCCAGGCCGGCAAGCAGCGTAGCCTGATGGACGCGCCGGTCGAGACGGTCACCGTCCCGGCTGCCCCGCGGGAGTCCTCGGATGTGCCGGTGACGCCGATCGAGGCGCAGGTCCCGACGCCGACCGATGTGCCGGCGGCGCAGGGCGAGGCCGGCAGTGACGTGCCCGCGCTGGACGATGTTCCAGTGCCGCCGTCCAGCAATTGATTGGATTGGTTCATTGTCATCGCTCTTTAATTAGCCGACGTGGTGGAATTGGTAGACACGCTATCTTGAGGGGGTAGTGGCGCAAGCCGTGACGGTTCGAGTCCGTCCGTCGGCACCATTTCACAACGGCATGTCGGCTCGCCGACATGCCGTTTTCTTTGCCCGAAACATCGGGTAAGTGTTTGAAATAAAAACGAACCCGACCGATCTACGGGTTGACATTTGGGCGCTCGCTAAACTATTATCGAACGCCTATGCCGTAGATTGAGAAAATCTATAAATAGCCGGGGGGACAAGTGCTCGACAATTATCTGCCCGTCCTGATCTTCATCCTCATCGGGATTCTGGTGGGTGTCGGCCCGCTCGTGCTGGGTTATTTCCTCGGTCCCCGCCGCCCCGATCGGGAGAAGGACTCGCCATACGAGTGCGGTTTCGAGGCGTTCGAGAGCGCCCGCATGAAGTTCGACGTCCGCTATTACCTGGTCGCGATCCTGTTCATCATCTTCGATCTCGAAATCGCCTTTCTGTTTCCGTGGGCCGTCGCCCTGGAGGGCCTGGGCATGGTGGGCTTCGTCGCCATGACGCTGTTCCTCGGCATCCTCGTCGTCGGCTTCATCTACGAATGGCGAAAGGGGGCGCTCGAATGGGAATAGAAGGTCTGCTCGAGGAAGGCTACGTCACGACGACGGCCGACCGACTGATCAACTGGGCCCGCACCGGCTCCATGTGGCCGATGACCTTCGGTCTCGCCTGCTGCGCGATCGAGATGATGCACGCCGGGGCCGCGCGCTATGACATGGATCGCTTCGGCATGATCTTCCGGCCGAGCCCGCGCCAGTCCGACGTGATGATCGTCGCCGGCACCTTGGTCAATAAGATGGCCCCGGCCCTGCGCAAGGTCTACGACCAGATGGCCGAGCCGCGGTGGGTCATCTCGATGGGCTCGTGCGCCAACGGCGGTGGCTACTACCACTATTCCTATTCGGTGGTGCGCGGCTGCGACCGCATCGTGCCGGTCGACGTCTACGTGCCCGGTTGCCCGCCGACGGCGGAGGCCCTGCTGTACGGCATCCTCCAGCTGCAGAACAAGATCCGCCGCACCAACACCATCGCCCGCTGAGCAGCAATCCCATGGCAAACGAGGAACCGAACACCGGCGATGCCAGGCTCGACCCCCTTGTGTCCGCACTGGCGTCGCACTTTGGCGAATTGGGCTGCGAGACCCTCTGCGATCGCGGCGAGGTGACCCTCGTCGTGCCGGCCGCCGAGCTCCTGCGCGTCGGCCAGACGCTGAGGGACGACCCGGACCTGCGCTTCGAACAGCTGATCGATCTGTGCGGCGTCGACTATGTCGCCTACGGTCGCGACGAGTGGGAGACGGTCGATGCGTCGACGAGCGGCTTCGGTCGCGGCGTCGAACCGATCGCCGACCTGGCCCTCGACGACCCGCGGCGGTTCGCCGTCGTCTACCACCTGCTGTCGCTCGGGCACAACCGGCGCCTGCGCCTGCGGGTCTACGCCGGCGGGGCCGAGCCGATGGTCGACTCGGTGCACGGCCTCTGGCCGGCCGCCGACTGGTTCGAGCGCGAGGCCTTCGACCTCTACGGCATCCTCTTCCGCGGTCACCCGGACCTGCGCCGCATCCTGACCGACTACGGGTTCCTCGGCCATCCGTTCCGCAAGGACTTCCCGCTCAGTGGCGAGGTCGAGATGCGCTACGACCCCGAGCAGCAGCGGGTCGTCTATCGGCCGGTCGAGATCGAGCCGCGCATCCTGGTGCCGAAGGTCATCCGCGCCGACAGTCGCTACCTGAAGGATGGCGCGCCAACCGCGACGCCAGCTGGGACCCCAGCTGGGACCAAGGGTGCCGCCAATGCCTGAGATCCGTAATTACACGCTGAACTTCGGTCCCCAGCACCCCTCCGCCCACGGCGTGCTGCGCCTGGTGTTGGAGATGGACGGCGAGGTGATCGAGCGGGCCGACCCGCACATCGGTCTGCTGCATCGCGGCACCGAGAAGCTCGCCGAGTCCAAGCCGTTCAATCAGAGCATCGGCTACATGGACCGGCTCGACTATGTGTCGATGATGTGCAACGAGCACGGCTATGTGCGGGCGATCGAGAAGCTCCTCGGGGTCGAGGCGCCGATCCGCGCCCAGTACATCCGCACGATGTTCGATGAGATCACGCGGATCCTGAACCACCTGATGTGGCTCGGCGCCCATGGTCTCGACATCGGCGCGATGTCGATCTTCATCTACTGCTTTCGCGAGCGCGAGGACCTGCTCGACTGCTACGAGGCGGTCTCCGGCGCCCGGCTGCATGCGACCTATTACCGCCCCGGCGGCGTCTACCGCGACCTGCCCGAGCGGATGCCGCGCTACCAGGGCGGCTCCAAGTGGCACAGCGACAAGGAGATCGCCGAGCGCAACGCGACGCGCGAGGGGTCGTTGCTCGATTTCATCGAGGCCTTCACCGAGCGCTTCCCCGGTTGCGTCGACGAGTACGAGACCCTGCTCACCGACAACCGCATCTGGAAGCAGCGCACCGTCGGCATCGGCGTCGTCTCGCCGGAGCGCGCCGTCGCGCTCGGCTTCACCGGCCCGATGCTGCGCGGTTCCGGCGTTGCCTGGGACCTGCGCAAGAAGCAGCCCTACGCAGCCTACGATGCGGTCGACTTCGACATCCCGGTCGGCGTCAACGGCGATTGCTACGACCGCTACCTGGTGCGCATCGAGGAGATGCGCCAGTCCAACCGCATCATCCGGCAATGCGTCGACTGGCTGCGGGCCAACCCGGGTCCGGTGATGGTCGAGGACCACAAGGTCGCCCCGCCGAGCCGCGAGGCGATGAAGGCCGACATGGAAGCCCTGATCCACCACTTCAAACTCTTCACCGAGGGATACTGTCCGCCCCCGGGCGAGGTCTACGCGGCGGTCGAGGCGCCCAAGGGCGAGTTCGGCTGCTACATCATCAGCGACGGTGCCAACAAGCCGTATCGGCTCAAGGTGCGGGCCCCGGGGTTCCCCCATCTGGCGGCGATGGACGAGATGGCCCGCGGCCACATGCTGGCCGACGTGGTGGCCATCATCGGCACCATGGACATCGTGTTTGGGGAGATCGACCGCTAATGGGCTTCAGAGACACACCGGCGGGGGCGGCGCCGTCGCCAGCAGACCCGCAGCGAGACAAGGGGCAACTCTTCACCCCGGAGATCCGCGCCGCGATCGACCGCGCCATCGCCCAGTATCCGCCCGAGTGGCGCCAGTCGGCGGTGATGCCGGCCCTGACCCTGGTCCAGGAGCACAACGGCGGCTGGCTGAGCCGCGAGCTGATGGACGACGTGGCGGCCTATCTCGACATGCCGGCGATCGCCGTCTACGAGGTCGCGAGCTTCTACTCGATGTACGACCTCGAGCCCGTCGGGCGCCACAAGGTCTGCGTCTGCAACAGCGTCTCCTGCATGCTCAACGGCTCCGAGGACCTCATCGGACACGTGACCGACAAGTACGGCGTGCGTCCCGGCGAGACGACCCCCGACGGGCGTTTCACCCTCAAGGAGGTCGAGTGCCTCGGGGCCTGCCGGCACGCCCCGGCCGTGCTGGTCGGCAAGACCTACCACGAATGTCTGACGCCGCAGGCGCTGGACCGGCTGATCGAGGATCTGGAGTAGCTCAATGGTCCAGAATCAGAACACCGTCTGCTTCCGCACGCTGCACCTGGAGCGACCCTGGGCGCTCGAGACCTATCGCCAGGTCGGCGGCTATGTCCAGTGGGAGCGAATCCTCGCCGAGAAGACCGACCCGGATGCCCTGATCGCCGAGGTCAAGGACTCGGTCCTGCGCGGGCGCGGCGGGGCCGGCTTCCCGACCGGCCTCAAGTGGAGCTTCATGCCGCGTCAGGCACCGGGCCAGAAGTACATCGTCTGCAACTCCGACGAGGGCGAGCCGGGCACCTGCAAGGACCGCGACATCCTGCGCTACAACCCGCACCAGCTGATCGAGGGCATGGCCATCGCCGGCTACTGCATCGGCGCGACGGTCGGCTACAACTACATCCGCGGCGAGTTCTACGAGCCCGGCGCCCGCTTCGAGGCGGCCGTCGCCGAGGCCTATGCGGCCGGCCTGCTCGGCAAGGACATCGGCGGCTCGGGCATCGACTTCGACATCTACACCCATTACGGCGCTGGCGCCTACATCTGCGGCGAGGAGACGGCCCTGCTCGAGTCGATCGAGGGCAAGAAGGGGCAGCCCCGCTTCAAGCCGCCGTTCCCGGCCCAGGTCGGCCTCTTTGGTCGACCGACGACGATCAACAACACCGAGTCGCTCGCCTCGGTGCCCGTGATCCTGGAGAAGGGCGGCCAGTGGTTCCTCGAGCAGGGCCGGCCGAACAACGGCGGTCCGAAGCTCTTCTCGGTCAGCGGCCACGTCGAGCGGCCCGGCAACTTCGAGGTGCCGCTCGGCACGCCGTTCAAGGACCTGCTGGCGCTGGCCGGCGGGGTCAAGGGCGGCAAGCGGCTCAAGGCCGTGATCCCGGGCGGCTCGTCGGTGCCCGTGGTGCCGGGCGAGACGATGATGAAGGTCGACATGGACTACGACTCGCTCGCCAAGGTCGGCTCCATGCTCGGCTCGGGCGCGGTCATCGTCATCGCCGAGGGGACCTGCATGGTCAAGGTGCTGAGCAACCTCGCGCACTTCTACGCCCACGAGTCCTGCGGCCAGTGCACGCCGTGCCGCGAGGGGACCGGGTGGCTCGCGCGGGTCCTGCATCGCATCGAGCACGGCCAGGGGCGACCCGAGGACCTGGCGCTCCTCGACAGCGTCGCCGGGCGCATCGGCGGGCGCACCATCTGCGCCCTCGGCGATGCCGCCGCGATGCCGGTACAGAGCTTCCTGAAGCACTACCGGCACGAATTCGAGCACCTGATCGTGCACGGTACACCGCTGGCGGCCTGACGCCGGTGGAGCGCAGCGTCGCGCACGCCTGCGGAGCCACTGACGGCGGAGCGCCGCCCGCGCGGCGGCGTCGGCCTGTCATCGACATCGCCAATTGCCGGAACGCGTCGCCCTCGGCGGCCGCGCCCGGGCTGTTCATCGCGAGATATCCATGACGGACAAGGTCACCATCGAAATCGACGGCCGCACCTGCGAGGCCCAGCCCGGTGAGATGATCATCGCGGCCGCCGATCGGGAGGGCATCGTCATCCCGCGCTTCTGCTACCACAAGAAGCTCTCGATCGCGGCCAACTGCCGCATGTGTCTGGTCGAGGTGGAGCAGAACGGCCGGCCCTTTCCGAAGCCGCTGCCGGCCTGCGCGACGCCGATCGCCGCCGGCATGCGGGTGCAGACCCGCTCGGCGAAGGCCCTGGAGGCGCAACGCGGGACGATGGAGTTCCTGCTGATCAATCACCCCCTCGATTGCCCGATCTGCGATCAGGGCGGGGAGTGCGAACTGCAGGACGTCGCGATGGGCTACGGCGACGACCTCTCGCGCTACAGCGAGGGCAAGCGCGTCGTCTTGGACGAGGACCTGGGGCCGCTGATCGCGACCGACATGACGCGCTGCATCCACTGCACGCGCTGCGTGCGCTTCGGCGCCGAGATCGCCGGCGTGCGCGAACTGGGCGCGACCGGCCGCGGCGAGGATATGCGCATCGGCACCTACGTCGGCCACACGGTCGCCCACGAACTCTCGGGCAATGTCATCGACCTCTGTCCGGTCGGTGCCCTGACGGCCAAGCCGTCGCGCTTCCAGGCCCGCGCCTGGGAGTTGCGGACCGTCCCCGGCGTCGCCCCGCACGACGCGCTCGGCGCCAACATCGAGCTGCATGTGCGCCGCGGGCGGGTCATTCGCATCCATCCGCGCGACAACGAGGCGGTCAACGAGACCTGGCTCGCCGACCGCGACCGCTTCAGCTATGCCGGCCTGTACAGCGACGACCGCCTGTGTGAGCCCATGGTCAAGCGCGACGGCGAATGGCACCCGCTGCCCTGGGCCGATGCCCTGCGGCTTGCGGCGACTGGCCTCGCGGCCCGCGCCCAGTCGGATGCGGCGGCCGTCGGTCTGCTGATGTCGCCGAGCGCGACGCTGGAGGAGATGTATCTCGCGCAGAAGCTGATGCGCGCCCTCGGGGTCGCTAACCTGGATCACCGGCTGCGCCAGCAGGACTGCCGCAGCGACGCGGCCGACCCGGCCCTGCCTTGGCTGGGCGTGCCGATCGCCGAGGTCGAGCGCCAGGCCGCGCTGCTCCTGATCGGCACGGACCTGCGTCAGGAGCAGCCGCTGCTCGCCCACCGGGTGCGCAAGGCGGCGCTGGCCGGCGCCTCGGTGACCCTGGTCAACCCCTACCGGCTGGACCTCACCTTCGCGAACCGCCAGTTCGTCGCCGATCCGGCCGCGATGCTCTTGGAGCTGGCCGCGATCGCCAAGGCCCTGGGTGGCGCGGCGAAGGAGGCCGGGGGGGCGGTCGCCGACCTGATCGGCATGGCCAAGGCCAACGCTGGCCACAAGGAGACGGCCAAGCAGCTGCGCGCCGCCGGCAAGCAGGGCGCCGGGTTGATCCTGCTCGGCGCGCTGGCCGCGGCGCACCCGGACTACAGTCTGCTCAAGGCCCTGGCCTACCGAATCGCCACCGCGAGTGGCGCCCGGGTCGGTTTCCTCCCGGCCGGGGCCAACGGCGTCGGTGCCCATCTGGCCGGCCTCGTCCCGCATCGCGGGCCGGGCGGTGCGCCGCTCGCGGCGCCGGGCCTCGCGGCCGCGGCCATGCTCGCCGCGCCGCGCCGCGCCTACCTCCTCTGGGGGCTGGAGCCCGATCGCGACCTCGCCGATCCGGCCCAGGCGCAGCGCGCGCTGGCCGGCGCCGAGCTGGTCGTCGCCGCCACGAGCTTCCGTACCCCGGCGCTGGAGGCCCTCGCCGACATCCTGCTGCCGATCGCCGCCTTCGCCGAGACCTCGGGGACCTTCGTCAACGCCGCCGGGACCTGGCAGGGCTTCGCCGGCGCCGTGGTCCCGCCCGGTGAGGCCCGCCCGGGCTGGAAGGTGCTGCGCGTCCTCGGCAACGAACTCGGGCTCGCCGGCTTCGAACAGACGAGTTCGGCCGAGGTCCTCGCCGAGTTGCGCGCCGCGGGCGGCGAGGCGACGCCCGACAATGCGCCGGCCGGCGACCCCGAGGCCATCGCCCCGGTGCCGGCCCCGGTATCGGCCGAGCGGCCCGACCTGTGGCGGATCGGGAACCTGCCGATCTACGCGATCGATCCGCTCGTGCGCCGCGCCCCAGCCTTGCGACACACGCCGCTCGGCGAGGGGCTCGCGGTGCGCCTGCACCCGGAGGAGGCCGCCGCCCGCGGGCTCGCCGACGGCGATGCCGTCCTCGTCGCCCAGGGCGAGGCCCGGGCGACGAGCCGGGTCGTCCTCGATGCGGCCGTCGCCCGCGGCTGCGCGCGCATCCCGAGCGGGGTGCCCGGCAGCGAATCGCTCGGTGCGTCGATCGCGCCCGTAACGCTGGAGAAGGTGTGAGGCCATGATGGAGCTCTGGACGTCGTTGCCGGTGATCGTGCGCATCCTGCTCGGGATCGTCGCCATCCTGTTGCCGTTGCTCGGGTTGGTCGCCTACTACACCCTCGCCGAGCGCAAGATCATCGGCTACATCCAGGTGCGGATCGGCCCGAACCGGGTCGGCTTCCGCGGGCTGCTTCAGCCGATCGCCGACGCGGTCAAGCTGATGTTCAAGGAGATCGTGATCCCGACGCGGGCGGACAAGGGCCTCTTCCTGCTCGCCCCGATGATCGCGATCGCCCCGGCGCTCGCGGCCTGGGCGGTGATCCCGTTCGATGCCGGGCTGGTGCTCTCTGACATCAACGCCGGCCTCCTCTACATCCTGGCCCTGACCTCGCTCGGGGTCTACGGCATCATCATCGCCGGCTGGGCATCGAACTCGAAGTATGCGCTGCTCGGTGCGATGCGCTCGGCCGCGCAGATCGTCTCCTACGAGATCGCGATGGGCTTCGCGCTGGTCGGCGTCCTGGTCGCCGCCGGCAGCCTCAATCTCGGGGCCATCGTCGGCGCCCAGAGCGGCAGCGCCCTGACCTGGTTCTGGCTGCCGCTGCTGCCGCTGTTCGGCGTCTACCTGGTGTCGGGGGTCGCCGAGACGAACCGCGCGCCCTTCGATGTGGCCGAGGGCGAGTCGGAGATCGTCGCCGGCTTCCACGTCGAGTACTCGGGGATGGCCTTCGCGGTCTTCTTCCTCGCCGAGTACGCGAACATGATCCTGATCGCGACCCTGACCGCGCTCTTGTTCTTCGGCGGCTGGCTCTCGCCCTTCCCGCAGGCCTGGGTCGATGGCGTCTTCCTGCTCGATGACGGCTTCCACTGGCTGCTCGTGAAGGTCTTCTTCTTCATGTTCGTCTTCCTCTGGCTGCGCGCGACCTTCCCGCGCTACCGCTACGACCAGATCATGCGGCTCGGCTGGAAGGTGTTCATCCCCATCACCATCGCCTGGATCCTGGTCGTCGGCCTGGCGGTGGTCTACAAGCTGCCCCCCTGGTGGGCGGTCTGAGCGGAGGCGCCGAGATGCTGCAAGCGGTACGCAACTACATCCAGAGCCTGCTGCTGATCGAGCTGTTCCAGGGGCTGCGCCTGACCGGGGGCTACCTGTTCAAGCGCAAGTTCACGGTCCAGTATCCGGAGGAGAAGGCGCCGATCTCGCCGCGCTTTCGCGGGCTGCACGCACTGCGCCGCTATCCGAACGGCGAGGAGCGCTGCATTGCCTGCAAGCTCTGCGAGGCGACCTGTCCGGCGCTGGCGATCACGATCGAGGCCGAGCCGCGCGCCGACGGCTCGCGGCGCACGACGCGCTACGACATCGATCTGTTCAAGTGCATCTACTGCGGCTTCTGCGAAGAGTCCTGCCCGGTCGACTCGATCGTCGAGACCGGGATCTACGAGTACCACTTCGAGCGGCGCGGCGAGAACATCATGACCAAGGAGAAGCTGCTCGCGATCGGGGACAAGTACGAAGAGCAGATCGCCGCCGCGCGCGCCGCCGACGCGCCGTATCGCTGAGCGCGGCGCCGGCCCGCCCGGCCGGCGCACGAGGGGCAATGGGGTTCAACACAGCGACCGGATGAGACTATGGGCTTCGAGAAGTTTCTCTTTTACTGCTTTGCGGCCATCACGGTGGTCGCCGCCGGCATGGTCGTCACCCGCCGCAATCCGGTGCACGCGGTCCTCTATCTGGTGCTGGCCTTCGTCAGCAGCGCCGTGCTCTGGCTCCTCATCGAGGCGGAGTTCCTCGGCATCGTCCTGGTGCTGGTCTATGTCGGCGCCGTCATGGTGCTGTTCCTGTTCGTCGTCATGATGCTGGACGTCGACCTCGCGGCCCTGCGCGCCGGTTTCGTGCGCTTCCTGCCGATCGGGGGGCTGGTCGCGGCGGCGATGGCCGTGCAGATCTTCCTCGTCGTCGGGCCGGCGAACTTCGGCCTGGAGGCCTTTCCGAAGCCGCCGGCCGCGCCGGCCGAGTACAGCAACACCGAGGCGCTCGGCCTGGCGCTCTACACCGAGCACCTCTATCCGTTCGAGATCGCGGCCGTGATCCTGCTCGTCGCGATCGTCGCGGCGATCCGCCTGACGCTGCGCCGCCGTCCCGATACCAAGTACATCGACCCGAGCGCCCAGGTCCAGGTCAAAAAGGGGCCAGACCGTGTCCGTCTGGTCAAGATGCCGGCCGAGGGCAAGGTGGAGACGCCATGATCACACTCGCCGACTATCTGATCCTGGGCGGCATCCTGTTCGCGATCGCCGTCGCCGGCATCTTCCTCAACCGGAAGAACGTCATCCTGCTGTTGATGTGCATCGAGTTGATGCTGCTCGCGGTGAACATGAACTTCGTCGCCTTCTCGCACTTCCTCCAGGACATGGCGGGGCAGGTCTTCGTCTTCTTCATCCTCACGGTCGCGGCGGCCGAGGCGGCCATCGGCCTGGCGATCCTGGTCGTGCTGTTCCGCAACCGCCGCACGATCGACGTCGAGGACATGGATCTGCTCAAGGGGTGAGGCAGCGGCGCCGGGGGGGCGCCGGTCGATAGAAGACTTGGGGTAATCCGGTATTACGAGGGCCGGCGCGGCGTGCGTCGCGGGTGGCCTCGGCTCAACCAAGCACAGGCATGTCATGGAAAATCTCTACCTGACCATCGTGCTCGCGCCGCTCGTCGGCTCCATCGTTGCCGGCTTCTTCGGTGCCCGCATTGGGCGTGCCGGTGCGCATTGGGTCTGCATCCTCGGCGTGGGCCTCTCGGCGGCGCTGTCGCTGTCCGTCGTCGCGGGCTTCCTCTGGGGCGACCTGGAGCCCTTCAACGAGGCCGTCTACACCTGGGCGGTCAGCGACGGGGTTCGCTTCGAGATCGGCTTCCTCGTCGATCGGCTCACGGCCTCGATGATGGCGGTCGTGACCTTCGTCTCGCTGATGGTCCACATCTACACGATCGGCTACATGGCCGACGACGACCACAATTGGCCGCACGAGTCCCTGGCCGGGCGCCACAGCTACCAGCGCTTCTTCAGCTACATCTCGCTGTTCACCTTCTCGATGCTGATGCTGGTGATGTCGAACAACTTCCTCCAGCTCTTCTTCGGCTGGGAGGCGGTGGGTCTCGTCTCCTACCTGCTGATCGGCTTCTGGTCGACGCGCGAGTCGGCGATCTTCGCCAACATGAAGGCCTTCATCGTCAACCGCGTCGGCGACTTCGGCTTCATCCTCGGCATCGCCGCGATCGCCGCCTACTTCGGTTCGCTCGACTACGCGGAGGTCTTCGCCGCGGCCCCAGGGCTGGCCGATGTCGAGGTCGCGCTGTTCGGCGGGGTCTCGCTGCTGACGCTGATCGGCGTCCTGCTGTTCATCGGCGCGATGGGCAAGTCCGCGCAGATGCCGCTGCACGTCTGGCTGCCGGACTCGATGGAGGGTCCCACGCCGATCTCGGCGCTGATCCACGCCGCGACCATGGTCACGGCCGGTATCTTCATGGTCGCGCGGATGTCGCCGCTCTACGAACTCTCGGAGACGGCCCTGTCCTTCATCCTGATCGTCGGCGCGACGACGGCCTTCCTGATGGGGCTGATCGGCCTGGTGCAGAACGACATCAAGCGCGTCGTCGCCTACTCGACGTTGTCGCAGCTCGGCTACATGGTCGCCGCGCTCGGCGCCTCGGCCTACGCCGCCGGCATCTTCCACCTGATGACCCACGCCTTCTTCAAGGCCCTGCTGTTCCTCGCCGCCGGCTCGGTCATCATCGCGCTGCACCACAACCAGGACATCCGCACGATGGGCGGGATCCGCCGCTACATGCCCATCACCTGGCTGACCGCGCTGATCGGCTCGCTTGCGCTGATCGGTTTCCCGGGCTTCTCGGGCTTCTTCTCGAAGGACGCGATCATCGAGGCGGTTGGCGCCTCGCACGTCTTCGGCGCGACCTACGCCTGGGTCTTGCTGACGGTCGGCGTCTTCGTCACGGCCCTCTACAGCTTCCGGATGTACTTCCTCGTCTTCCACGGCCAGCCGCGGATGGACGAGCACGCCCGCGCCCACCTGCACGAGTCGCCCTGGGTCGTCACGGTGCCGTTGATCCTGCTCGCGATCCCGTCGATCTTCATCGGCTGGTACGCGGTCGAACCGATGCTCTTCGGCGACTGGCTCGCCGGGGCGATCCATGTCGCCCACGAGCACGACACGCTGGCGCACATGGCCGAGCACTACCATGGGCAGTGGGCCTTCATCCTCCACGGCATGACCATGCCACCGTTCTTCCTCGCGATGGGCGGGCTGGCGGTCGCGGCCTGGGTCTACTGGTGGTTGCAGCGGCGCAATCCGGACATCGACGCCGAGCTGCAACGCCGCGCCGGTCCGCTGGCGGCGATCCTCGAGAACAAGTACGGCTTCGACGACTTCAATCAGCGCGTCTTCGCCGGCGGCAGCCGCGGCATCGGCCAGGTCCTGTGGCAGACGGGCGATCGTCGCCTCATCGACGACGGGCTGGTCAACGGCTCGGCGCGGACCGTCGGCCAATTGGCGGCACGGGTGCGTCACATCCAGACCGGCTTCCTCTATCACTACGCCATCGCCATGATCGTCGGCCTGATCGTCCTGCTGACGGTCTTCGTGACGCTCTGACGCCTAAGGGAGACGGACTGGCATGCAATTCGATGTTCCCCTTCTGACCCTGGTCATCTGGCTGCCGATCCTCGGCGGCGTCGCGGTGCTGGCCAGCGGCGATCAGGCGGCCGAGCTCTCGAAGCGGCTGGCGCTGGCGGTCGCCGTGGCGGCCTTCGCGCTCAGCCTGCCGTTGTGGCTCGCCTTCGACAGCTCGACGGCGCAGATGCAGTTCGTCGAGCGGGCGCCCTGGATCCCGGGCTTCGGCGTCGAGTACCACCTGGGCGTCGACGGCATCTCGATGCCGCTGATCCTCTTGACGACCTTCACGACCATCTTCGTCATCCTGGCCGGCTGGGAGGTCATCAAGCAGCGGCCGTCGCACTACATGGCCGCCTTCCTGATCATGGAGGGGCTGATGATCGGCGTCTTCTCGGCGCTCGATGCGGTCCTCTTCTACGTCTTCTGGGAGGCGATGCTGATCCCGATGTTCATCATCATCGGGGTCTGGGGCGGGCCGAACCGGATCTACGCGACGATCAAGTTCTTCCTCTACACCTTCTTCGGCTCGGTCTTCATGCTGATCGCGCTGATCTACATGGGCTTCAAGGCCGACTCGTTCAGCATCCTCGCCTTCCATACGCTGCCGCTGGGGATGACCGAGCAGATCCTGATCTTCATCGCCTTCCTGCTCGCCTTCGCCGTCAAGGTGCCCATGTGGCCGGTCCACACCTGGTTGCCCGACGCCCATGTCGAGGCCCCGACCGGCGGCTCGGTGATCCTGGCAGCCATCATGCTGAAGATCGGCGGCTACGGATTCCTGCGTTTCTCGCTGCCGATCACCCCCGACGCGAGCAGCCAGCTCGACTGGCTGATCATCGCGATGTCGCTGATCGCGGTCGTCTACATCGCCTTCGTCGCCCTGGTTCAGCAGGACATGAAGAAGCTCATCGCCTACTCGTCGATCGCCCACATGGGCTTCGTCACGCTCGGCTTCTTCATCGCCTTCGCGATCATCCAGCGCGCCGATTTCGACAGCGGGGCCGTCATGGGCATCCAGGGCGGCATGGTCCAGATGATCTCGCACGGCTTCATCTCGGGCGCCCTGTTCCTCTGCGTCGGCGTCCTCTACGACCGGCTGCACTCGCGCCAGATCGCCGACTACGGCGGCGTCGTCAACACCATGCCCGTCTTCGGCGCCCTGATGGTCTTCTTCGCGATGGCCAACGCCGGCCTGCCCGGCACCTCCGGCTTCGTCGGCGAGTTCCTCGTCATCCTGGCGAGCTTCAAGGCCGACTTCTGGTTCGCCTTCCTGGCCGCGACGACGCTGATCCTCGGCGCCGCCTACACCCTCTGGCTGGTCAAGCGGGTCGTCTTCGGTCCGGTCGGCAACGAAGGGGTCGCAGGGCTCACGGACATCAATCTGCGCGAGCGTATCGTCCTCGGCGGGCTGGCCGCCGCGGTGCTGATCGTCGGCCTCTGGCCGGCGCCGCTGCTGGAGGTCATGGACGCCACGGTGCAGGGCCTGGTGCAGCACATCGCGATGTCGAAGCTGTAGGCAAGAACGGATAGCGAGCGGAAAGAGCCAATGACATTCGATACCGTGAATCTGATCCCGGTCTTGCCCGAGATCCTGATCCTGATCCTGGCGAGCGCCGTGCTGCTGGTCGATCTCTACGTCAAGGAGGCCGAGAAGGGCACCCTGCATACGCTGGCGCTGATCGGCGTGGCCCTGGCGCTCGCGGCGACCCTGCTGGTCGGCGGGGGCGAGCGGCAGGTCGTCCTCGAGGGCCACTATGTCCGCGACGCGCTGAGCGATGCCCTCAAGGCGATGATCCTGATCGTCGGCCTGCTCGTCTTCGTCTACTCGCGTGACTACCTGCGCGACCGCGGGCTCGCGACCGGCGAGTACTATGCGCTCGCGCTGTTCGCGCTGCTCGGCATGATGGTCATGGTCTCGGCCAACAGCTTCCTCGCGATCTATCTCGGCCTGGAGCTGCTGGCCCTGTGCCTGTACGCCCTGGTCGCCTTCGATCGCGACTCCCAGCGCGGCGCCGAGGCGGCGATGAAGTACTTCGTCCTCGGCGCCCTGGGCTCCGGCATGCTGCTCTACGGCATCTCGATGATCTACGGTGCGACCGGCTCGCTGGCCCTCGACGAGGTCGCCGCGGTCGTCGCCGAGCAGGGCCTGGAGAACCTGGTCCTGGTCTTCGGGCTGGCCTTCCTGGTCGTCGGCATCGGCTTCAAGTTCGGCGCCGTGCCCTTCCACATGTGGGTGCCGGACATCTACGAGGGCGCCCCGACGCCGGTCGTCCTGCTGCTCGGCAGCGCGCCCAAGATCGCCGCGCTGGCGCTCGCGGTGCGGCTCCTGATCGACGGCCTCGGCGGGCTCCAGTCCGACTGGCAGGGGATGCTGGTGATCCTCTCGGTCCTGTCGATGGGCCTCGGCAACCTGCTCGCCATCGCCCAGACCAACATCAAGCGGATGCTCGCCTACTCGACGATCAGCCACGTCGGCTTCATCTTCCTCGGGCTCCTGGCCGGCACCGCCGACGGCTTCGCCGCGGCCATGTTCTACGCCATCGTCTACGCCATGATGGCGGCCGGCGCCTTCGGCATCCTGCTGATCCTGAGCCGGCGCGGCTTCGACGCCGAGCACCTCGACGACCTGAAGGGCCTCAACGACCGCGACACCTGGTACGCCGCCGTGATGGCCCTGATGATGTTCTCGATGGCCGGCGTGCCGCCCTTCGTCGGCTTCATGGCCAAGCTCTTCGTCCTCAAGGCGGTCGTCGACATCGGCATGACCTGGCTCGCGATCGTCGCCGTCTTCTTCTCGATCATCGGCGCCTTCTACTACCTGCGCATCGTCTGGCTCATCTACTTCGACAAGCCGACGACCGACGCGCCGCTGACCGACTCGGGCGGGGTGCGCGTCGCGATGTCGCTCAACGGGCTCGCCGTGCTCGGCCTCGGCCTCTTCCCGGCGACCCTGCTCGCCATCTGTCAGGCCGCCTTCCTCTGAAGCCAGCGCGGCCCGCGGCCCTTGCCGGTCGCGGGCAACGCTGGCGGTCTGCCCGTTGCATCCCCAGGGCGGTTGTCACTTCGCGCGCCGCCCATGCCCAAGCTCGGGTAGCTGAAAAGTTACGATAGGATTCTGATATAGATAACATATTGCGGAAAGCTTAACGCTAAGAGCGAAGGAGATGAACGATGGATTTTCATATTTCGCTTACGTCCGCTCTCAGATTTCTGCGCGCTCTCAAACCAAGCGCTATCCACGCCTCAAGTGAAGAAGTAACGAGCCATCTGCGTCGAAGCTTCTGCGATTTCCAGCGAGAGTATGTGAACTACTCGTTTCAGTGTGCGAGGCTACATCGTCATTTCAAGCATGAGTTTAAAACCAACTCATCTGGCACTGAGGGTGCCTACCGAGATCTCGTGAAGTTCGTTGACGCAGGGTTCCAGACACTGTGTGGCGACCACGCTACCTGCATTCGGGCCTATTTTTTGCTTGCACATCGCCCAAAGGTTGCGCCAAGTGTGGGTATACACATAATGGGGGATTACGATGAGATCGTTAATGTTGCGATGATCTCTGGGAGCGGACAGAAGGGGGAAGATAGGCAGGTTAAGGATTACACTGTCTTCGAGAGGATTGTTAACACAGGGCTGCCTTACTTGGACAATAATATACCGAAGACAGTAAAAGGGGATCTTGAGTACAAGCATGGAAGTTTGCACTTGGATCGGGTTAAAGCGGAGTATCGACAGCCCATAACGGATTCATGGTTGATTTCTCGCTTCCGAGGGAACATCCTTCGTTCGGTGGCGAAGGATAAGCGTTGGCCCCAGTTCTGGAAAGGGGAACAGCACTCTTCCGGACACAAGTCGAACCTTGCGGTTCCAATCACGTTCAGGCAACACGCTGAACGGAACCGGCTCATGGGCGATTTAGTGGAGGTCTTGAATCTGCCAGACGATGGCCGTTCGATCTTGGGTTTCTTGTTGATCGACCATCCGGCCACCTACTATTTCGACGATGCTCCGGCCGATTCCTTCGAAAATCTTGATGTCAACATTTTGTATTTATACGCCGACACGTTGTCGTTGCCTATAGTGACCTATCTTACGTACACGAAGGGGTCTGACACAGTGCGTGACTACGAGGCGAGAAATGGTGGGGGAGACAAATGCCAACATTAGCGAAAAAAACCGGAGTTAAACAACCGCGCGTGGAGCCCAGCAGAAACAAGCGCATGGAGCCAACTAGCACGAATAATTTCGCCCGGTTCTGTAGTTCTGGTTTGCGGCGAATGCATCAAACCTCTACAGAAGATGCGCGCGAAACGTACGAGAAGATGCTTGGATTGCAGGACCGTAACGTGCCGTGATCTCGGACGTCCGTTTTGACTGAGGCGCGGTAAACCGGCGCAATCTCGAAAGGCGCCATTCACGGTGCGTGGGGTGGGGCCCGGGTCAGGGCTCGCTCTGGCACCCTTTGTCGCGAGCGCTAGGGGTCAGAGCTTGCATTGTTGCACCGAGCGGGGAGCCGCGGCGTCCATCCGGCAGGGGAGGAGGGTGTCAGGCTAAGCCATGTCTTACGGCTCGTCCTCTCAGACGCGAACTTCCCGTCGCTCTGCAACACATTACGTCGAGCGGAGAGGCGCGCGAGCACATCGTTTACATCAGCCTGTACTCCAGACGGGACCAGGCCACTGGAGCCGCGTATTTGCGTAATTTCGTCATGCCCCCGCACCTCAATGGTCGTCGACGCTACGCGGCGGCCGCGCCGCCGAGCGTGACCCGGATCTGGATCTCCTCCCAGGGCACCAGCACCTTGCCCGCCGCGTTCTTCTCGGGGGTACGGGGTCAAGTCTTGCAATCGCGCAATGCGCGATTGCAAGACTTGACCCCGTCTCGCGTCTGACCCCGTCTCGCGTCTCGCTGTGACCCCGTCTCGCTGACCCCGTCTCGCACGACCCCGTCTCGCACGAAGGCAGCGGCGGGTACACTCTCGAAGCGGGGACCATTTTGATCTCCATGACGCACGGATCAGCCGTATCGTTCGCGCAGCGGAAGTGGCAAAACGCAAGACCCTACTTCCTTGGAGGAAGTTCGGGTGGTCGCGCACGAGAAGATCGGGCCGCAGGGCCCGGACGATTGCGCGAGGTCCTGCCTTCGCCTTTCGGCGGAGTTCGGCGCTCCCTGCACACCCGACCTTCGGACACGGTGTGGCTTGCGGCCTTTTACCATATGTTGGTATTCTTTGGTACACGACAGGAGGTTCGGCACCATGGCCAAGAACACCAGCATCTCTCTGGGCGCGCATTTCGAGGGCTTCATCGCGCAGCAGATTCAGAGCGGGCGCTACGGTTCCGCGAGCGAGGTCGTCCGCGCGAGCCTGCGGCTTCTTGAGGAGCGCGAACAGAAACTCGAAGCCCTGCGCCAGGCCCTGATCGAAGGCGAGGAAAGCGGCGGGGACTCGCTGCTCGATATGGAAGACATCCGCCGCGAAGCGCGGCGGGAAGCGGGGCTGGATGCTTGAGATCGTCACGCGCCCGCGCGCGAGGCAGGACCTGAAAGACATCTGGCGCTACAGCTTCGAGGAATGGGGTGAGGCCCAGGCTGACAAATATCTGCGCGAGATCGATACGGGGATCGCGCGGCTCCGCGCGAACCCCAAGATCGGCAAGCCGCGTGATGACCTGCGGCCCGGCTACCGGTCCCTGCGCGTAAACGAGCACATGGTCTATTACATGCTCACGCCCTCGGCGATCCGTATCGTGCGGGTACTGCATGCGCGGATGGACCCGGACCGCCACCTGTAGAGCGGCGGGCCATCATCGGCCTCGAAGGGAGGCAGGTGTCTTGTCTTTTGCCCGTTTCGGGCTAAGCCATGTCTTACGGCTCGTCCTCTCAGACCCGAACTTCCCGTCGCCCTGCAACACATTACGTCGCGCGGAGATGCGCGCGAGCACATCGTTTACATCAGCCTGTACTCCAGACGGGACCAGGCCACTGCAGCCGCGTATTTGCGTAATCTCGTCATGCCCCCACACCTCAATGGTCGTCGACGCTACGCGGCTGCCGCGCCGCCGAGCGTGACCCGGATCTGGATCTCCTCCCAGGGCACCAGCACCTTGCCCGCGGCGTTCTTCTCGACCAGTCCGAGCTCCAGGAGCTTGGTCGTGTCCGCATGCACATTGCTGTAGTTGCGCCCGAGCTGCGCGGCCAGCGCCTTGATCGACAGCGGACCGCTGCTCTTGAGCCGCTCCAGGAGAGCCAGGCGCGCCGGCGTCAGGTCGCCGAAGAGCTGAGCCGCGTTGGCGAAGCCCAAATGGTAGTCAACCGCCGGTAGCGGCTCGCCCGCGTCGGCCCGGCGGGCCAGTTCCAGCGCCTTGTCGAAATACTCGCCGCGCCGCGAGACCTCTACGATCGCCTTAGGCATAGTCACCCCCAGCCAAGCACCGGACGTCGGCGCGAAAATCTTCGATGAGCCCGACCAGAGAACGGAAGACATAAGGCTCCTCCTGGTCGCCGAGATGGCGATGATCGCCCTTGCCGCGCTCGTTGTCATAACGCACCAGACAACGCCCGGCACGCCCGCAATAGAGCCGGTACTTCAGCCCGTGCGGGGGTTCCGCCGTGGAGCGCGGCAAGCGCCACACCGCCATCTGCAACACCGCTCTGCACCACACTGTCTCGCGCGGAGATGCACGCGAGGACATCCATTACATCAGCCTGTACTCCGATCGAGACCAGGCCATTGCAGCAGCCTAGTCCAGCGGCGGGTACACTGCTGCAAAGCAGTCGGGAACCATTTTGGCCTGCCTTGCGCACGGGGGCAGCCGTATCGTTGGCGCAGCCGAAGAGGCAAAAGGCGAGTGCTGACACCGTCGTTTGCGTTCCGTCGATGTGATGTGTCTCGACATGACAAAACAACAGTCGACCAGCGGCCGGAGCGCGCGCCGATGAACGGCTCGCCGCTCGATCAGCGCCGCCGCGGTTCGCCTGCGCAGGCGGCCATGTAGGCTGCCGACTGCATCTCGGTCAGGCGGCTGAGGAGCCGCTCGTGGGGGAAGTGTTCGAGGTCTCCGCCGTAGAGCTCGGCGAGCGGCGCCGCGGCGGACAGAATCAGCTTGATGCGCCGGTCGTAGAGTTCATCGACCAGGTGCACGAAGCGTCGCGCGGCGGCCTCGTGGCGCGCCGTCAGCACCGGCACGTCCGAGAGCAGTAGGGTGTTGAACTCCCGGGCCAGCTCGATGTAGTCCGCGGTCGCCCGCGCCGAGCCGCAGAGGGCGGCGAAGTCGAGCCAGACCACGTCGGCGCCGACCCCGCGCACCGGTATCTTGCGGCCGTTGACCGTCAGTGTCGTGTCTGGCGATCGATGTTGGCCCGTGAGCTGCGCGAAGCAGCGCTCCAGCTCGGTATTCGCCGCGCCGTCGGCCCCGACGAAGTAGACACCGGCCGCGGTCAAGGTGCGCAGCCGGTAATCCGTCGTCCCGGTCAGCTCGACCACGCGGGTATGCCGCTCCAGCAGCTCGATGGCCGGCAGGAAGCGCTGTCGCTGGAGGCCGTTGCGGTAGAGTTCGCGTGGCGGGGTGTTGGCCGTCGTCACCAGGGTCAGGCCGCGGGCGAACAGGGCGCGCAGCAGGCCGTAGAGGATCATGGCATCGGCGATGTCGTTGACGAGGAACTCGTCGAGGCACAGGACCCGCACCTCGCGCCGTAGCTGTTCGGCGACCACCTCCAGCGGATCCGGCTGCTTGGGCAGCCCGGCGAGCGAGGCGTGGATGTCGCGCATGAAGTGATGGAAATGCAGCCGCCGCTTGCCGGGTAGCGGCAGCGCCTCGACGAACCAGTCCATGAGGTAGGTCTTGCCCCGTCCGACCGGACCCCAGAGGTAGAGCCCCGGCACTGGTGTTGCGTCCGCGGGGCTCCGCCAGCGGCCGAGCAGACCTCGACCGGGCGGGCCGGACGGCCGAGCCGGGGTGGCGGCGAGGGCCGCGTGCAGCGCCGCCAGCTGCTCGGCGACGGCGCGCTGGGACGGATCGAAGGGGGTGAAGTCGGCCGGCAGCGGCGTTCGGATCACAGTAGGCGTTTGGCGGGTTGGCGAGCCGCCACTCTACGCAGGCGAGACCGACCCGTCCACCTGACGCCAGGCCGTCGCGTCCGGCTCGCTGTCGCGAGCGGTGATCGGCTATCTCGCCCGCCCCGAGCTGGGGAGGGTGTCTCAGGTCTCGTCTCTCGCTCGTTTCGGGCTAGGTCTGATCGATGGCTCGCCCACTCAGGATCGAATTTCCCTGCGCTCTGTTCCACATTACTTCCCGCGGAGATGCGCGCGAGGTATCAATCACGTGAGCCTGTATCCCGATCGAGTCCAGGTCCTTGAAGCAGCCTACGCCAGCGGCGGGTACATTCTCGAAACAGTCGGCGGCCATTTTGGCCTGCATTACGAGACACTATCTTCTTGATCGCATGACACATGCGGAGCCCGCTGTTGCAGGGAGCGGCTTCAGCTTCCTGCGGTCGCTGGCCAGGGACTGCCGGTATACCGGCGCCCGGTCCCTATGGCCGTAATCGACTGGGCCGTCCGAGAAGCGGACGAGCCAGGCGCACCCGGGGTCGAGCCGATCGATCCATCGCTGTGCGCAGGTCGCTGATGCCTGCCTGGTCAGATCGGGAAGATGCCACGATTCGAGACCTGGCCCCGCCGTTTGGACCCGCCGTTACTCAGAAGCGGTGACTGTAGCTCAGATTGACCGAGTCCTGACTCATCGAACTGGTCAAGCCGATGAGGGGATTCGTGTTGGTCTCCTCGGCCTCGAAGGCGTGTACATAGGCGAGGTCGAACTGCCCTCGCTTTCCCACCCGAACACCGGCGCCGAGCATGAGGTGCTTTTCGGTGATCGCCTCGGCAAGGTGCTGTAGATAGTTCTCCGGCACCGGATCCTTGCCGTAGTTGAATCCGGCGCGCAGCCTGACCCGAGGTGTCAGCCGGTACTCGCCCCCGATCGAGAAGACCGTTTGGTCATCCCATTCCTGGTACATTTCGATGTTGATCGTGCCCCCCGTGTCCGGCTCGAAGCGGATCTTCAGGGAATCCAATACATCAGACCACCGGTAATGCTTGATGTCGGCGACGAGCAGCAACCGCTCCGTCGCTTGCCAGGCTGCCCCAACCTTGATCGTGGCCGGCCACTGGAAGTCCTCGATCGCTGCAGAACCGGGGATGCCAACGAAATTGCTGCCCCGGCCGGCGTGAATCGAGGCGTCATCCGCCTCCAAGTCCTCTAGGTGCGTCTCGAACTGGTAACTCGCGCCGAAGGCCAGGGTGTCGCTCGCCCGGAAGACCAAGCCGACCTGACCACCGACACCCCAGCCGTCGAGTTTGTCCAAGTCGAAGTGTGCGTAGTTCGCCCCTGCCAGTCGCAGTGCGGTCGGACCCAATCCAACGATGGCGGCGAGGTCGAAGGTCGCCACGCCAAGGGTCTGTCGTCCCGGCAGGACCATGTCGAAGAGCCCCTGCCTCGAGACGAGTTGTTTCATCGTCATCCGACCGTAGACCGCGTCGAAACTCGCCCCGATGCTCAGGCGGTCATTGACCACGAGTGCCCACGGAAGGATCAAACGGCCGATCATCACCTCGCTCTCGTCCGGCAGGCCCGTCGGCTCCCCCGAGACGGGGTCCGCCGAGAGGAAGCTCTTCTTGCCATAGTTCGCGCCCATGCCCCCTTGCGAGAAGACGCCCAGTCCGTAAGAGACGCGCCCGCTCTTGACGATATAGCTGATGCTCGGCATGGCGAACCACTCGGCCTCGGAACTGGCGCTCCCGACCCCGGACATCCAAGTCTCGGCATCGACATGCATCATGTTCACGCAACGGTGTCCGGTCCCAAAAGCCAGGACCTGTTGAATGAGGTCCCCTCTCGGGGACCTGGCACGCCGTAGGCGAGCGCGGCACGTCTCCGGGTGGTTTTTCGACCCGCAGTGGATTGAGAGCCTCT
>NZ_NRRW01000029.1 GCF_016583835.1 Thiococcus pfennigii
GGGCGCGGGTCGGGCCTTGGCCTTCGGCGGCGCCGAGCGCCCGCCCTTGACGAGCCGCAGCAGGGCCTCCGCCGACATCCAGCCCGACTCGCCGCCCCCGACGTCCGCGCCAGGGTCCGCGCCAGGGTTCGCGGTCAGACCAGGGGCCTGCTGGGTCGGGGCGAACGGCCCCTCGGGCAGCCCGAGCGCCGGCTCGCGCCGCGCGTCTGCCGCGACACGCGGGGCCTTGCGGCCGGCCCCGCGCGGCGACGCCGCCTCGACCTGCGGTGCGGTCGCCTCGCGCCGCTGACGCCCGGCGAACAGCGGTGCGACGAGCGGCCCGAGCCGCCGGCTCGACCAGCGCGCCGCGGCCAGGACCAGATCGCCGACCCCGTCGACGACGCTCAGCCAGGAGACGCCGCTGAAGAGCCCGAAGCCCAACAGGAAGAGGGCGACGGTGAAGATGGTCGCACCGGCCGGTTTGAACGAGGCGGTCAGCGTGCCGCTGATCAACTGGCCGAGCCCGCCGCCGGCGCCGTTCGGCAGTGCCAGCCCCAGGTCCGAGAGATGGGTCGCGGCAAGGGCGCAGCCGGCTGCCAGCGTCAGCAGGAAACCGACCCACCGCAGCCCGAGCAGATAGGCGTGGGTGCTGACCTCGGGCTCGCGCCGACGGAACAGCAGGTAGCCACTCCAGGCGACCATCAGCGGAATCAGGTAGGCGAAGAGGCCGAACAGGAACAGGGTCACATCGGCGAACCAGGCGCCGAAACGGCCACCGAGGTTGGCGACCTCCTCGTGCGTCCCCAGATACGACCAGCCGGGGTCCTCGGGCGCATAGCTGGCCAGCGCGATGACCAAGTAGACGGCCGCGCACACCAGCGACCACATGGCCCCTTCGCGCAGTGCCCGCTCCAGATAGTCGCCGAGCGAGAGATGCCCCTGACGAGTCGCCTGATTCACGGTAGAGACGGCCTCCGATAAATTCAGCAGATTATAGCCTTCCCCAACATTCTTCGGGCATTTTCTGCAATTGGCAAGCGGGGGCCTTTGCCGAGGTCCGTGCGAGCCGGTACCATGGCCGGCGGCGCGCGGCGCCGAGTCCCCCGATCGCGCTCCCGCCCGGAGCCGTCGGCCCGTATCGCAGGAGCCCACCGATGTCCGATACCAAACACTGCCGTCTGTTGATCCTCGGATCCGGACCGGCCGGCTACACGGCGGCCGTCTACGCCGCGCGGGCCAACCTGAACCCGGTGATGGTCACCGGCCTGGAGCAGGGCGGCCAGCTGATGACGACGACCGATGTCGACAACTGGCCCGGCGACCCGGACGGCGTCCAGGGCCCCGAGTTGATGGAGCGGATGCGCCGCCATGCCGAGCGCTTCGGCACCGAGATCATCCACGACCACATCCACCGGGCCGAGCTCGGCACGCGCCCGTTCCGCCTGACCGGCGACTCCGGCGTCTACACCTGCGACGCCCTGATCATCGCCACCGGGGCCAGCGCCCAGTACCTCGGGCTGCCCTCCGAGCAGGCCTTCCGCGGCCGCGGCGTGTCGGCCTGCGCGACCTGCGACGGCTTCTTCTACCGCGGCCAGAAGGTCGCCGTCATCGGCGGCGGCAACACGGCCGTCGAGGAGGCCCTCTATCTCAGCAACATCGCCGCCGAGGTCACGCTCATACACCGCCGCGACGCGCTGCGCGCCGAGAAGATCCTCCAGCAGCAGCTCTTCGAGCGGGCGCAGACGGGCAATGTACGCATCGCCTGGAACAGCGTCCTCGACGAGGTGCTCGGCGATGCGAGCGGCGTGACCGGCATCCGCATCCGCAACGTCGCCGACGGCACCACCGAGGAGCTCGCGCTGCATGGCGTCTTCATCGCGATCGGCCACCAGCCGAACACCGCGCTCTTCGACGGGCAGCTGGAGATGAACGCCGGCTACATCCGCGTCAAGGGCGGCGGCGACGGCAACGCCACCGCCACCTCGCTGCCTGGGGTCTTCGCCGCCGGCGACGTCATGGACCACGTCTACCGCCAGGCGATCACCTCGGCCGGGGCCGGCTGCATGGCGGCACTCGACGCCGAAAAATACCTCGACGCCTTGGCCGTCACCGGGGGCTGAGAGGGCGTTGCGGCATCCCAGGAGGTCTGCCGCCTCGCCGACATGCACGCGCCGGTCTGCGGGATGAAGCCCTTCGGGAGGCGCTGATCGATCAGCGCCTCCCGCGTGGGGCGGGATGCGCCGCCGTCGTCGGGCGCCTCAGCAACCGAAATGAAGAAAGCAGGGGACCGCCCCTCCGCTGCCGTCTATTTTTCGGCCAGCACGGCCGATCAATCCGTTCTTCGCCAGGAACGTTTCAGAAACAACCGACACGAGCGCGCCGTCGACGAGAAACTATGTACTTCGCGTGTTTCGTAGTTCCAAGAACATTTACCGGTTCTCCTTGAATTGTGACTTGGCACCCATCGAGACGATGCCATGCCCGAGAGACGCTCGAGTCGCGACAGCATTCTGGAACAACTGCGGCGACTGCGGCCCGAGTTGACGGACCGCTTCGCGGTCGAGCGTATCGCATTGTTCGGCTCCGCTGCGCGCGATATGTTGCGCGACGACAGTGACATCGACCTGCTCGTGACCTTCCGTGGGCGGGCCACGCTCGACGGCTACTTCGGACTGAAGGGCTACCTGGAACAGGCCCTCGGGCAACCGGTGGATTTGGTCACCGAACGTGGACTGAAGCCATTGGCGCGGGCCAGCGTCGAACAGGACCTGATCCGTGTCCCGTGACTGGCCGCTCTATCTGGCCGCTCTATCTGGCCGATATCGTCGAGCATGGCGAGCGCGTGGCGCGCCTTCTGCGCGGCCGGGAATGGGATGACTTCGAAGAAGACGAAGTCTTGCGTCAGGCGATCCTGTTCAGCCTGTTGGCCATCGGAGAGGCCACCAAACAGATCCCTCGATCGCTGCGCGAAGCGGAACCGACAGTCAACTGGCGTGGCGCGGCGGGTCTCCGCGACATCATCGTGCACCAGTATTTCGGTCTCGATACGGAAATCCTGTGGGACGCCGCAAGCGTGCATGGGCCTCGCCTGCTAGATGCGGCGCGGCGTCTGCAAGATGGACTGGATCGAAGACCGGCTGAATGATCAGATCCTGGACTTAGGCGATCTCTGTCAACATACGGTCTGACTTGTCCTTTCGCCCGTCTTCTGTGTCGCGACTGCGGTCACATAGCTTGGCTATGCTCCTGCGCTCGCCCCTTGAAGACGAACGAAAATCCGGCCGCATCGGGGATGCTTTTTCCGGCAATCGCCTCGAGCTTTCCACCCTCCGCGAGACGCCGGCCGCAGTATGTCCGGGCACCTTGAAGTAACGTGGTCCTCGCCTCGAGTCATTCGGCAAGCGGCGTCCATTTTCAGTCGCCTAAGCGACTGAAAATGAAGCGAAGCGGAAATCGCATTTTCGCTTCGCGTGTTGAAAAATTGCCCGAATGGCAATTTTTCAAGGTCCCCTCCACTCGTGCACTTGATCGCCGAGGCCGCACGCCCCCTCACCAGCACGGGGCTTGGCTCCGCACAGGCCGCCCTCATCTCGGGACGGCGAAGCGTCGATCCTCCACCGCGAACGGCAGGGCCCCCGCCGCACCGCTCGACGCTCCTTGCCGACGATTCGAGAACGACCGGTACATCTTCGTGGAACTACGAAAGAGCGCGAATAGACGCAGGGGCATTTGCCGTTTTTTGGCGACTTCCGGCATGTCGCCGTTCCTTATCGTCCGTGCGCTTGTGTCGGTTGTTTCTGACCCGCCCCCTACCGACTGCGCCCGAGGTCCCGCCGTATCGCAATGCTGACGCCGTCCGTCCACCCCCGGATCGAGGCGATCCCAGCCGCCGACTGGAACCGGCTCGTCGATGCCGATACCCCCTTCCTGCGCCACGAGTTCCTCGCCGCGCTGGAGCGCCACGGCTGCGTCGGCGAGGCGCTCGGTTGGCTCCCCCGACACCTCGCGCTGCACGATGAGGCGGGGCGCCTCGTCGCCGCGGCCCCCATGTACCTGAAGCACAACTCCTACGGCGAGCTGGTCTTCGACTGGGCCTGGGCCGACGCCTACCACCGCGCCGGCCTGCGCTACTACCCGAAGCTCGTCGTCGCCTGCCCCTACACGCCGGCCAACGGTCCGCGTCTGCTCGCCGCGCCCGGCCCAGGCCAGGCCGAGCACCGGCGCGCCCTCGCCGCGGCGGCGCAGGCGCTCGCCGAACGGCTCGGGGTCTCGTCGCTGCATTGGCTGTTCCCGACCGAGGAGGAGACGCAGCTCCTCGAGGGCCAAGGCCTGCTGCGCCGGATGGGCTGCCAATTCCACTGGCACAACCTGGGCTACCGCGACTTCGAAGACCTCCTCGCGGCCTTCTCGGCCGAGAAGCGCAAGAAGGTCCGGCGCGAGCGGCGCCGCGTCGCCGAGGCCGGGATCGAGATCCGGCTGCGCCACGGTCACGAGGCGAGCGAGGCCGAGTGGGCGCTCTTCCACCGCCTCTACGAGGGCACCTTCGACAAGCGCGGCGGCATCCCGACCCTGTCCCTGCCCTTCTTCCACGAGATCGCCCGAACGATGGGCGAGCAGCTGTTGCTGGTCCTCGCCTACCGCGGCGGGCGGCTGGTCGCCGCCGCCTTCGACCTGATCGGCGCGCGCACCCTCTACGGCCGCCACTGGGGCTGCTTCGAGGAGTATCACAGCCTGCACTTCGAGGCCTGCTATTATCAGGGTCTGGATTATTGCATCGCCCGCGGCCTGGCGCGCTTCGAGCCCGGCGCCCAGGGCGAGCACAAGGTCAGCCGCGGCTTCCTGCCGACCCCGACCTGGTCGGCCCACTGGATCGCCGACGGGCGCTTCCGTCGGGCGATCGGCGATTTCCTCGCCCAGGAGCGCGCCGGGATGCGCGACTATCTCGCCGAGATGTACACACACAGCCCTTACAAAGGCGTCGACTCCCGGGCCGAGGCCAGCTGAGTCGCCATGCTGTTTCGGCTCGACCCCTACAATCCGGCCGCCCCCTTCCCCGATATCGCGCTGGCCGAGCGCGAGCCCAACGGGCTGCTCGCGATCGGCGGCGACCTCAGCGTCACGCGCCTGGTCAATGCCTATCGCCACGGCATCTTCCCCTGGTTCAACGCCGGCGACCCGATCCTCTGGTGGTCGCCGGACCCGCGCACCGTCTTCTTCCCCGAGCGACTGCACGTCTCGCGCAGCCTGCGCAAGCGCCTGCGCCGACGCGAGCTCGGGGTCACCCTCGATCGCGCCTTCGACGCCGTGATCGCCGCCTGCTCGGCACCACGCCGCGACGGCGCCGGCACCTGGCTCGTGCCCGAGATGGTCGCGGCCTACCGCGCCTTGCACCGCCATCGGCTGGCCCATTCGGTCGAGGTCTGGCGCGGCGACGAGCTCGTCGGCGGGCTCTACGGGGTCGCGGTGGGCGGAGTCTTCTTCGGCGAGTCCATGTTCAGCCGCGCCGACGACGCCTCCAAGGTCGCCCTCGTCCACCTCTGCCGACAGCTCGCCGACTGGGGCTTCGGCCTCATCGACTGCCAGGTGATGTCCGCGCACCTGGTGCGCCTGGGTGCCGACGAACTGGCCCGCGAGGACTTTGCCGCACTACTCGAACACGGGTGCCAGCTGCCGGGCCGCCCGGGCCTCTGGGACGACGGCGCACTGCACTACCCGAGCGCCGAGGCCGCCGGCGGGGCGACAGCGACATGAACCGCGACGGCGACCGCCCGGCGGGACTCGGCCTTTACCTGACCGGCGAGCAGCCCTGCTCCTACCTACCCGCACGCCAGGCCCGCTCGCTCTTCGTCGACCCGCTCGCGCGGCTCGACGGGGCGCACTACCGCTGGCTGCTCGCACAGGGCTTTCGTCGCAGCGGGCGCTTCGTCTACCGGCCCGCCTGCCGCGGCTGCCGCCGCTGCATCGCGGTGCGCGTCCCGGTCGCCGCCTTCGCCCCGGACCGCGCCCAGCGCCGCTGCGCCCGACGCAACGCCGACCTGCGCATCGCGCTGCGACCCGCGGAGTTCGTCCCCGAACACTTCGCGCTCTACCGCCGCTACCTCGCGACCCGCCACCCCGATGGCGAGATGGCCGAGGGTGACGCCAATGACTTCTGCCGCTTCCTGCTCGACCCCTGGGGCGGCGAGACGGAGCTGCTGGAATTGCGCACCGCGGCACCGCGGGCTGGGCGGCTGGTCGCGGTCGCCGTCACCGATGTCGTCCCGGGCGCCCTATCGGCGATCTACACCTTCTTCGATCCCGACGAGGCCGAGCGCTCCCTCGGCACCTTCGCCCTCCTCTGCCAGATCGCCGAGGCGCGCCGGCGCGGCCTCGACCAGGTCTACCTGGGTTACTGGATCGAGGACTGCCGCAAGATGCGCTACAAGGGGCGTTTCCGTCCGCTGGAGGCCTGGGACGGCCAGACATGGCGGCACTACGGTCGCGGCGCGCCGCTCCCGACACCACCCGCCGACGCGGCCCGTAGGTCGGGTTAGCCCCTCAGGGCGTAACCCGACGGCCGGCGACGCGGCGCCTACCGAGGCCGGTGTCTGAGGTATCCCCGGATAAGAGGCATCCGCAGTGGCGTAGGTCGACTGACCGACGGAAGCCGGCTCTCGCAATCTGAGCCACCTCGCCGTCGTGCGGCTCACTGGGAACGCCGGCTTTCCAGCCGGCTCGTCGCCGTCGCGGCTCGATGCCACGTTGGCGGCGTCTGGGCCGGTAGAACGGTAGAAGGGCACGTGCGCAGCGGCCATCCAGTGGCGCTTATCGGTGATCTCCTGGCTCCAGCGCCGAAGGTCGCGCGCCGGGGTCATCGAGCCCCCGCGCGCGAAGCCGGCCGAAAGCCGGCGCTCCCAGTTCGTACCGACTCGCCGTCGCGGCCGATCTCGTGGGGATACCTCAGGGCCGGTGTCGGGTTACGGCGCGCGCGAGCCTGTTCATTCGCAGCGAACGCGGTGCTGGCGCGCCTAACCCGACCTACGGCCTACGGCCCGGCGACGGCCGGCACGGCCGCGCGACTCAGGCGCTACGCCGCCCATAGGCCAGCGCCAGCAGGACCGCCCCGCCGAGCACCATCGGCAGCGTCAGGACCTGCCCCATCGTCAGCCAGTCGAAGGCCAGATAGCCGATGTGGGCATCGGGCAGGCGCACGAACTCGACGCCGAAGCGGAACAGCCCATAGCCCATCAGGAAGAGGCCGGACACGGCCATCGTCGGCCGGGGTCGGCTGGAGAAGAACCACAGGATCAGGAACAGGACCAGCCCCTCGAGGGCCGCCTCGTAGAGCTGCGAGGCGTGCACCGGCAGGCTCCAGTCGGCGCCGGCCGGCAGGTCCCGGCACTGCTCCGGGAAGCGCCAGCAGGGCAGGCTCATCCCCCAGGGCACATCGGTGCGGTGCCCCCAAAGCTCGCCGTTGATGAAGTTGCCGATGCGCCCGGCCAGCAGGCCGAGCGGCACGAGCGGCGCGGCGAAGTCGGCGACGCGGAAGAAGCCGAGCTTGTAGCGCCGGCCGAAGAGCCAGAACGCGAGCATGACGCCGATCAGGCCGCCGTGGAACGACATCCCCCCTTCCCAGACCCGCAGCAGGTTGAGCGGGTTGGCGACCAGGTTGTCCCAGCCGTAGAAGAGCATGTAGCCGAGCCGCCCGCCGGCGATGGTCCCGATGACGCCGTAGAAGATCAGGTCGTCGACCATCTCCCGGGTCCAGCCCGACCCGGGCCGCGCCGCCCGCCAGCGCCCGAGCAGCCAGGCCGCGACGAAGCCGATCAGGTACATGAGCCCGTACCAGTGGATCTGGAGCGGGCCGAGCGACAGGGCGATGGGGTCGATGTTCGGGTAGGTCAGCATGGCTGCGGATCTTAGCACGCCGGCGCGGCGATTCGATGAAGCGCGCGCCGGCGGGCCATCGCTCAGCCGACCCAGGCCCGGGCGTTGCGGAAGAGCCGCAGCCAGGGGCCGTCCTCGCCCCATTCCCGCGGGTGCCAGGAGTGCTGGACGGTGCGGAACAGCCGCTCCGGGTGCGGCATCAGGATGGTGACGCGCCCGTCGGCGCTCGCGAGCCCGGTGATCCCCTCGGGCGAACCGTTGGGGTTGGCCGGGTAGCGCTCGGCCGGACGCCCGTCGTGCTCGATGTAGCGCAGCACGGTCCGATCGCGCACCGCGGCCAGGTGCGCGTCGTCGCGCACCTCGACCCGCCCCTCGCCGTGGGCGACGACGACCGGCAGCCGCGCGCCGGTCATCCCGGCGAAGAGCACCGACGGCGACGGGCAGACCTCGACCATCACCAGGCGCGCCTCGAACTGCTCGGAGCGGTTGCGCACGAAGTGCGGCCAATGCTCGGCGCCGGGGATCAGCTCGCGCAGGTTGGCGAGCATCTGGCAGCCGTTGCAGACGCCAAGGCCGAAGGTGTCCGGGCGGGCGAAGAAGGCCTCGAACTGCTCGCGGGCGCGCGGGTTGAAGAGGATGGTCTTGGCCCAGCCCTCGCCGGCGCCGAGGACGTCGCCGTAGGAGAAGCCGCCGCAAGCGGCCAGCCCGCGGAAGGCGGCGAGGTCGATGCGGCCGGCGAGGATGTCCGAGAGGTGCACATCGACGGCCTCGAAGCCGGCGCGGCGGAAGGCGGCCGCCATCTCGACCTGGCCGTTGACGCCCTGCTCGCGCAGGATCGCGACCGGCGGGCGCGCGCCCGTCGCGATGAACGGGGCGGCGATGTCCTCCTGCGGGTCGAAGGGGAGCTGCGCGCAGAGACCGGGATCGGCGGCATCGAGCAGGCGGGCGTGCTCCTCGGCGGCGCAGGCCGGGTCGTCGCGCAGCGACTGGAGGGCCAGCGTGGTCTCGGACCAGACCTGCTGAAGGCGCGAGCGCTCGGCCTGGAGGACGGTCATCTCGCGACGGCGCACGAGGATCCGGTCGCCGGCCTCGACGGTGCCGACGACCCGCCCGTAGAGGCCGAGCCCGTGCCCTTCGAGGATCGCGAGGACCCGATCGGTGTCCTCGTGGCGGACCTGCACCAGGGCACCGAGCTCCTCGGCGAAGAGGGCGGCGAGGTCGTCCGGACCGAGGCGGTCGAGGTCGATCGTCAGGCCGCAGCGCCCGGCGAAGGCCATCTCGCAGGCGGCGATGAGCAGGCCGCCGTCGGAGCGGTCGTGATAGGCGAGCAACAGGCCGGCGACGCGCAGATCCTGCATCGCCGCGAAGAAGCTGCGGAGCTGCGCCGGGTCGTCGAGGTCCGGGGGCTCATCGCCGAGCTGGGCGAAGACCTGCGCCAGACAGGAGCCGCCCAGGCGGTTGCGGCCCTTGCCGAGGTCGATCAGGACCAGATCGGTCGCGCCGCAGCCGGTGCGCAGCTGCGGCGTCAAGGTACCGCGGGCGTCGCCGACGGGGGCGAAGGCGGAGACGATCAACGAGAGCGGCGCGGTCATCGTGCGCGCCTCGCCGCCCGGCGTGCGCCAGACCGTCTTCATGCTCATCGAGTCCTTGCCGACCGGGATCGCGATCCCGAGGGCCGGACAGAGCTCGGCGCCGACGGCCCGCACCGTATCGTAGAGGCGTGCATCCTCGCCCGCATGGCCGGCGGCGACCATCCAGTTCGCCGAGAGCTTGATGTCGCCGAGCGCCGAGATCGGCGCCGCGGCGATGTTGGTGATCGCCTCGCCGACCGCCATGCGCCCCGAGGCCGGGGCATCGAGCAGCGCCACCGGGGTGCGCTCGCCGATGGCCATCGCCTCGCCCGTGTAGTCGTGGTAGTCGCTCAGCGTCACCGCGCAGTCGGCGACCGGGACCTGCCAGGGGCCGACCATCTGGTCGCGGGCGACGAGGCCCGACACCGTGCGGTCGCCGATCGTGATCAGGAAGGTCTTGCTCGCGACCGTCGGCAGCCGCAAGACCCGCAGCAGGGCCTCCTCGAGATCCATCGCGGCGCGATCGAGCAGCGTGCGTGGCGCGGCGAGCCGGGTGACGTCGCGGACCATCCGCGGCGGCTTGCCGAACAGGAGCGACAGTGGCAGGTCGATCGGCCGGTCGCCGAAGTGCGCGTCCTCGACGACCAACTCCTCGGCCTCGCTCGCGGTGCCGACGACCGCATACGGGCAACGCTCGCGCGCGCAGATCGCGCGGAACTCGTCCAACCGCTCGGCGGCGACCGCCAGCACGTAGCGCTCCTGGGCCTCGTTGCACCAGATCTCCAGCGGCGAGAGCCCCGGGTCGTCGCTCGGTACCGCGCGCAGCGCGAAGCGCCCGCCGCGCCCGGCGTCGTGGACCAGCTCGGGCAGCGCGTTGGCCAACCCGCCGGCGCCGACGTCGTGGATGAAGAGGATCGGGTTGTCGGCGCCGCGCGCCCAGCAGCGATCGATGACCTCCTGGCAGCGACGCTGCATTTCGGGGTTGGCGCGCTGCACCGAGGCGAAGTCCAGGTCCTCGGCCGAGGTGCCGGTGGCCTGGCTGGAGGCGGCGCCGCCACCGAGGCCGATCAGCATCGCCGGACCACCGAGTACGATGAGCGGCGTACCGGCCGGGAAGGCCTTCTTGGCGACGTGCCCGTCGCGGATGTTGCCGAGGCCGCCGGCGAGCATGATCGGCTTGTGATAGCCGCGCAGCTCCGGGCCGCGCGGCCCAGGCACCTCCTGCTCGAAGGTGCGAAAGTAGCCGGCCAGGTTGGGGCGGCCGAATTCGTTGTTGAAGGCGGCCGCGCCGATCGGCCCCTCGAGCATGATCTCCAGCGCCGAGACGATCCGCCCCGGCCGGCCGAAGTCCCGCTCCCAGGGCTGCTCGGCCCCGGGCAGGCGCAGATTCGAGACCGAGAAGCCGGTGAGGCCCGCCTTGGGCTTGGCGCCGCGGCCGGTCGCCCCCTCGTCGCGGATCTCGCCGCCGGCACCGGTCGCCGCGCCCGGATCCGGGGCGATCGCGGTCGGGTGGTTGTGGGTCTCGACCTTCATCAGGATGTGGATGTCCTCGGCCCGCTCCTGATAGTGGCCGCTCGCCGGGTCGACGACGAGGCGCCGGCCGGGCCAGCCGGCGATCACGGCCGCATTGTCGCGGTAGGCGGAGAGGACCCCGTCCGGCGCATGCTCGGTGCTGTGGCGGATCATCGCGAACAGCGACTGGGGCTGACGCTTGCCGTCGATGACCCAGTCGGCGTTGAAGATCTTGTGCCGGCAGTGCTCCGAGTTGGCCTGGGCGAACATCATCAGTTCGACGTCGGTCGGGTCGCGTCCGAGCGCCTGGAAGCTCTCGGCGAGGTAGTCGATCTCCTCGTCCGAGAGGGCCAAACCGAGGCGCGCGTTGGCCTCCGTCAGCGCGGTGCGCCCAGCGGCGTGCAGCGCGATGCGCTCGAGCGGGCGCGGTTCGGACCGCTCGAAGACGCAGGCGGCCTCCTCCTGATCGTAGAGGACGCTCTGCGTCATCCGATCGTGTAGCAGGGCCGCGGCGGCCTGGATCGACGGCAGCTCCTCGTGCGGCTCGAGGCCGCCGAGATAGTAGGCCGTCCCACGCTCCAGGCGGCGCACCTTGGCGAGGCGGCAGTTGCGGGCGATCTCGGTCGCCTTCGACGACCAGGGCGAGACGGTCCCGGGGCGCGGCACGACCAGCAGCGCCCGCCCGGTGGGCTCGTGCGCCGGGATGCTCGGCCCGTAGCGCAGCAGCCGCTCCAGCACCTCCCGTTCGGCGCCCGTGAGCGCCTCGGCCAGGTCGGCGAAGTGCATCAGCTCGGCATAGACGCGGATGGACCGACCGAGCACCTCGGCCAGGCGACGCTCGATCTTGTCGATACGGAATGCGGAGAGGGCGGGGGCGCCCCGGAGGACGAGCATGGGATCGGCTCTCGCTGTGCTGGGTGACGTTGACGGGCATGATACTGGAGATGGGCCGGCCGGTCGCAACCGGCGGCGCCGACGGGGAAATGCCAACGCGTCGCCGCCCGCCCCGTGCGCCTTGCCGGACGACGACGCGGACATCGATAATCGAACCGCGCGGACGGCCGCGATCAGGAACCTATAACGCACCAGTGGACTGGCTTGCCATGACACCCGCAAACGAAGGGCGCAGGGCCATCCCGGCCGGCCACCTCGCGCGCACCGCCGGCCTCCTCGCGCTCGCCGGCTGGCTCCTCGCCCTGTCTGGCTGCGCCGGGCTCGGCGGGGCCTGGATCCCCCCCGAGGTCGAACTCGCCCGGGTGCAACCGAGGGCCATCGCCTTGGGCAGACAGGCCTTCCTCGTCAGCCTCTGGCTACGCAATCCCAACGACCGGACCCTGCCGGTCACCGCGATGAGCTACCGGATCCAGCTCGAGGGACGGCAACTGGCCGAAGGCCGGACCGAGCTCGAGCGGCTCATCCCGCCCGGGGGCACCGAGCAGGTCGACTTCCCGGTCCAGAGCAACCTGCTGACGGCGCTCCCCGGTCTGCCGCAACGCCTGCTGGCCGGCGAACCGCTCGACTGGACCGTCACCGGCACCGTCTGGATCCGCGCCGCGGGCCTGACCCTCCCTCTGCCCTATCGGCGCAGCGGCCAGATCGATCGCGCGGCGCTGAACGGCGGCCAGCGCGTCCCGCCCATCCTTCGCCCGTAAGCCAGGCCGCAGGACGCGCGCGGAGCAATCCGCGCCGCCTGGGTCGGTTGCCCACGGATTTCCCGAGGGTTACCATCGCGGGAATCTGGTCGTCCACCTCCAGGCACGCCAGGGGGCGAGCGTCTCCCGAGTCGACACCGACAGCGCACAGATTCGGGCCTCACGGGCACGGAGATGACCACTGGCCGCACCGAATCCTGTACCCAAGATCGTTCAAACCCATCCACCCATCAATCCGAGGAGAGGGGGCATGCCGCGTTTTGAGATACAGGGCGAAGGCCGAGAGACCCATCGCAAGCGCAAGCGAACCTACGTCGCCGCGACCGCCGACGAGGCGCGCGCGAAGGCCGAGGCCGACGGAACCCTCGTCGAATCGGTCCGGCTCGCCGCCGGGGAGGCCACCGAGACCGAATCCTCGACGGCGCCCAAGCCGAAGCCGGCGACCGCGAAGGCATCGACCAAGCCAGCAGCGCCCAAGAAGACACCCAAGAAGACGGGCGCCAACCCAAAGACCGTGAAGGCCCCGCCGGACACGAACGAGACGGCGGCACCCGGCGCGACTCAGTCACCGACCAGCGATGCCAGGGCCGAAAGCGCCGCAGTCAAGGAGGCCGGCGCCGAGAGACGGTCGAAGGCCCCACCGCCTATCGCGCCGGTGGCGATCGAATCGGCGCCCCCGATGACCCCGACCCCGCCTGTTTCGACCAGCCCAGCCGGGCCGGATCCCATCGCGCCGCCGGCGCCCACGCCGCACGCCGCATCGGCGGCAAGCGAGCCCCGGGAGACGGAGACCGCCCCGTCCGCCTCAACGAACGAGCCCGAACCGATACCGGAGGCGACACCGCCGGCACCGGCCGCGCCACCCAAGGCCCCGACGAAGCAAACCCAGCCCCGCGCCGGCCGCGCCCCTTCCGGCTGCCTGCCCGTCCTGATCGGCGGCGTGGGGGTCGGGCTGCTGACGGCACTGCTGTTGCTTTGAGTTCAGTGCCGCGACGCCCCGAAGGCCCCCTGATCGATCCCGTCCTCCGTCCGGAGCATCCGGCGGCCGGGTAGTCCTCCGGCGCCTGACGAGGCCGAAGATGGGGGCCTCGCACCCGGGCGACTGACCGACGAGGGTCGGCGCAGGACGTCAAGGCATCACCCAAGAATCTGTTCCATAAACGGAAATTTCTCGGCGGGAGATGTCCCATGGCGGCGGCCCGGACCAGCTTGACACACCCCCTGCAGATCTCGGTGGTCCGCGCGAGCCCGGCGCATGGCCGGATCGGGATCACCTTCTGCCCGGGCAAGCGCGACCGTTTCGCCCGCACAGGGGCCTGGGAGCGCGATCTGGGCGTCGATCTGGACGCCATCGCCGCCTGGGGGGCCAAGCTGGTGCTGACGCTGGTCGAGCCGGCCGAACTGGTGACCCTCGAGGTGCCGGGGCTCGGTCGGGAGATCGAGCGCCGAGGCATCGCCTGGCGTCATCTGCCGATCGCCGACTATTCGGTCCCGACCGAGGCGTTCGAACGGCAGTGGGCGACGGATGGCCGCGAGATCCGCACGCTGTTGCGCAACGGGGATGATGTGCTCGTCCATTGCCGGGGAGGCCTGGGCCGGGCGGGCATGATCGCCGCGCGGTTGCTCGTCGAGCTGGGCATGGAACCCGAGGACGCCATCCGCTACGTCCGCCGCGAACGCCGGGGCGCCATCGAGACGCCGTCGCAACTCGCGGTGGTGCGTCGAACCTTGCCCAGTCGCTGAGCGGGGACCGGGGATGCACAGCGGCCTGCCGCCGATCGATACCGCCACCATGCAGCGCGTCGGCGGACAATTGGGAACGAACCCGGCCGGCGTCTTTCAAGACGACCGCGGGCGCCGCTACTACGTCAAGACGCTGGAGTCACCAGAGCACGCCCGCAACGAGGCGGTCGCCGCCCGGCTCTACCAACTGACGGGCGCCCCGACCTTGACCTATGTGCGCACGGCCCAGCCCGACCAGATCGCGACGGAATGGGTCCTGCTCGAGAAGAGGCGCATCGCCCATTTCACCGAAGGGGAACGCAAACAGGCGCAGCGATGGTTCGGGGTGCATGCCTGGACGGCCAATTGGGACGCCGCCGGCTTCGATGGCGACAATCAGGGTGTCGTCGCCGGACGGGTGCTGACGCTCGATGTGGGCGGAGCGCTGGCCTTTCGGGCGCGCGGCGACCCCAAGGGTCGCGCGTTCGGCATCCAGGTCGACGAGATCGAGGTCATGCGAAGCGATGATCGCAACCCACACGCCGTCAAACTCTTCGCCGACATGGGTCCCGACGACATCGCAGAGGCCATCGCGGTCGTGGTGCGGATCCCCGACGACTCGATTCGCCAAGCCATCATCGATAGCGGCGGCAGTCGCCGGCTGACCGACAAGATGATCGCCCGCAAGGCCGATATGGCCAGGCGTCTGAGATCGAATTAGACGGCGCGGCCGAGCGCCTCCCGCCGGGGTGAAGCGACGGATCATCCTTGGCGTTCCACTTGGCAGGGCTCGCCTCCTCTGGGCAGGCCCGAGAACGTCCGGCCCGGGTCGAACGACGCTTCCCCTCGCGCCCGAACCCCGGACGAATCCGGGGTTCGAGCCTCGGGCCGCACGGCCGTGCAGCCCGACATCGGCACTCAGATCTCGCCGTCCTCGCGCGACTCGGCCGCGGCCGTCCGCTGATTGAGGTACTCGTTGCGCATGACCGCCGAGCGCGGCAGCGGGCTGGCGTCGGGGTTGTCCAGCATGAAGGTATCGTAGGAGGTCAGCCGGTATCCGTCCGAGGACTCGCGCGGGACATAGCCTTCGATCTCCGTGGTGAGGTCGGGATTGCCCCGGTACAGGGTGTACAGCGACACCTGCACATCGCTCGACGCCGTCTTCGGCACCGCCCTGATGAACTGGCTGCCGTAGCGGGTGTCGAGATCGGGATTGTTGAAGCCGCCATAGATGTCGTCGGCCAGCGCCGCGTGGCTGGCCAGGGTGAGGGCGGCGGCAGTCATCAATGTCTTCATCGTCAAACCTCGGTAATGTCTTCGTCACAGTTGAAGGAACCGGAGCCTGCCGAGCGCCGCTGCCCGGGCGCGGGTGGCCCCGGACCGAACCCCGTGGGTTCGAGCGTCTCGCCGGCTGGTGGTCAAGTCTTGGCTTACCCCTTGGCTCCATGACGGAACACGTCGGTGTGCTGTCATGAACCCGTAACCCAGGCGGCGAGGCCTTTATTCCCAACGAAGAAATTTTTTCGTGATCGGGAATAAAACCCGGCGGCGGGTGGTTGTGTGACGGGAATATGAACGAGACATTGCGATTCGAAGAATTGATCGTGCCGCACCTGGATGCGGCCTATAACCTCGCGCGTTGGCTGACCCGCAACGACGCCACGGCGCAAGAGGTGGTTCAGGAGAGTTGCCTGCGCGCCCTGAAGGCCCTGCCGCGCTTTCGCGGCGACGATGCACGCGCCTGGCTGCTCACGATCGTGCGCAACCAGAGCTATAGTTGGCTCAAGAAGACGGCGGGGCCGCGTCTCGTCGACATCGACGACGAGACCGGGCTCGACGATGACGACCAGGCCCGCCTGTCGCACAAGGAGACGCCGGAGACCTGGCTGAGCCGAACCCAGGACCGGATGCTCCTGACGCAGACACTGGACGCGCTCCCGGCCACCTATCGCGAGGTCATCGTCCTCAAGGACCTGGAGGACATGTCCTACAAGGAGATCGCGCAGGTGATCGGCACGCCGCTCGGCACCGTGATGTCGCGGCTGGCCCGCGGGCGCGAGATGTTACGCACCAGACTACTGGCTTCCGAATGGACGACATGAACTGCCGCGCTTGCCTCTACTGGCTGCAGGCGTATATCGACAGCGAGGCGCTGGACGCGGAGATCGAGGCCAAGCTGCACGCGCACCTGGACGGCTGCCCGAAGTGCCGCGAGAGGCTCGCCGCGCTGGAGCTGCTCCGCCAGGGCGTCCGCGAGCGCCTGCCCTATCACCCGGCGCCTTCGGACATGTCGCGCCAGGTGCTCGCGCGGGCCGAGGCCGAGGAACGCACGGCGCAGGCGCAGCGGGCGGAGCGACGCGCGTCCTGGGCCAGGCTGGCGCTCGCCGCGGTGGTGCTGGCGATCGTCGCGATCCTCTACTTCGCGGCGTCCTCGTCTCGGGACGGCCTCGCCGAGGACTTCGTCGCGCGGCACGAGCATTCCCTGCTGGAGGACCACCTGACCGACCTGGCCACCTCCGACCCGGCCATGCTCGCGGCCTGGTTCGCCGCCAGGCTCGACCGCGCCCCGCCGGTCGCGGACTTCGACCGAGCGGGCTATCGGTTGCTCGGGGGGCGGCTCGATTTCATCGAGCACCGCACCATCGCCGCGCTCGTCTACGGCCACCAAGGACATCCCATCAATGTCTTCGTGATGCCGGCGACCAAGGCGGACCGCCCCCTGCGCCGTGTCACCCGAGGCGGCGCGAACCTGATCGCCTGGCGCCAAGGCCAGTGGGCCTACTGGGCCGTCGCCGATCTGGACACGAAGGACCTCCAGGCCCTGCGCCAGCTCATCGAGTGACGAAGGTCGCGCAAGGGCGCCGTCCGGGGACCCGAGGCCGGCGCCGCCTGTCAGCGCCTGGTCCTCAGCCGCTGCCGGCAACGAGTCGGGCAGCGAGGTCCGCCAGGTCCGGCGAAGCGCTCGTGTCGACCGAGATCAGGTGGGTCAGCTCCTCCCCGGCCGGCGGCTCCTGGCCACTGAGCTGCAAGTCGAGGACCGCCTCGTCCGCCTCGGACGGATCGCCGCCGGCGCGCCGGCGGGCCGCGAGGCGCTCGCGCAGCACGGCCTCCGGCGCGTGCGCGCAGAGGATCCGGCACGGGCAGCCCAGCGCCTCGGCGAGGGCGAGAAAGGCCCGGCGCTGATCGCGCCGCAGGAAGGCCGCATCGACGAGCACATCGTAGCCGGCCGCCAGCACGGCGCGCGCCAGCGCGCGCAGCCGCTCGTAGGTCCAGGCCGTCGCCTCGCCCGTGTAGATGTCGCCGACGGTCGCGGTCGAGTCGGCGTCGGCCGCCAGGCCGAAGAGCCGCTTGCGCTCGATGTCCGACCGAATCCGGATCGCCGCCAGGTGCTCGAGCAGCTCGCCTGCCAGCCAGCTCTTGCCGGACCCGGAGAGGCCGTGCAGCAGGATCAGGGTCGGTCGCCGGGACCGGGTGTAGCCCTCGGCGAGGTCCAGGTAACGGGCAAGGTCGCGCCGCTCGACGGCGGCCTCGGCCGGCGGGACCTGCGCCTGGCCGAGGCGGATGGCGATGACCTTGGCCCGCACCATGGCCCGATAGATCTTGTAGAGATCGAGCAGCGGGAGACCAGCGTAGTCGCCGGTGAGTGCCAAGTAGCGGTCGAGGAAGCGCCGTGCGAGGACCGCGTAGCCGCCCTCGTCGAGGTCCATGACGAGGAAGGCGACCTCGCTCATGGTGTCGATCCAGCGCAGCTCGGGGCTGAACTCGATGGCATCGAAGATCACCACCTCGTCGGCGACGATCGCGATGTTGCCGCGGTGCATGTCGCCATGGCACTCGCGGATGTGGCCGTCGCGCCGGCGCTGCGTAATCTCCTCTCGGAGGGCCTCGGCGCGCGCGCGCGTCCAGGCCTCGAGGGCGTCGATCCGCCCCGCCTGATCGGCCGCGAGCCCCGCGCGGATCTGCCGGAAGTTCTCGAGCATCGGGCCAAGCACCGCCGCCTCGCGGCCGTAGTCGCTGTCGGGCGGCGCCACGGGGATGTGCGCGTGAAAGTCGGCCACCCGCACGGCGATGCGCTCGACGATATCCATCGTCACCGTGCGGCGGCTCAGGAGGGCCTCCTGCGAGAAGCGGCGCATCCGGACCGCCCATTCGATCGCCTCGCCGTCGCCGCCGATCCGCGGGCGCGCCGGCGTGCCCGTGACCGGCTCGACCGAGAGATAGAGCTGCGGCGCCAGGCGGCGGTTGAGACGCAACTCCTCGCCGCAGAGCGTGCGGCGCCGCACCAGCGTCGAGAAGTCGAGGAAGCCCAGGTCGAGCGGCTTCTTGAGCTTGTAGGCGAAATCGCCGGCCAACAGGACGACCGAGATGTGGGTCTCGATCCGCTCGACCTCGGTCACCGGATGGGGATAGGCGCCCGGCTCGAGCAGGCCTTCGATCAGGGTTTCGAACTCTGTGGTGGGCATCGTCATCGCTGTCGCTGTGGCGGCCTGAACGGCCAAAAGGTCAGTCGAACCGCGGGTTGATCGGCCCATCCGGCTTCAGTAACCTTCGCCGGTCGAACGAACCCTCGCACCCAAGTTTAGAGAAAGACGCCTATGACCATCGAACGCATCGTCCTCGCCGTCGCCGGCTCCTTCATCCTGCTCTCGCTCGCGCTCTCGCAGCTGCACAGCCCCTACTGGCTGTGGTTCACGGCCTTCGTCGGGGCCAACCTGCTGCAATCGGCCTTCACCGGCTTCTGCCCGCTGGCCGTGATCCTCAAGCGCCTCGGCAAGAAGCCCGGCGCGGCCTTCTGATCAGGCCCCGATCCAGCCGGGCCGAGCCGGCCGTCAGTCGACGATCGGTTCGGCCCAGACGTCGTGGTCGCCGGCCGCGGTGACCTCGACCTCGATGAAGTCCCCTGGCTCCAGCTCCCAGGCCCCGGGCACGATGACCACCCCGTCGATCTCCGGCGCATCGAACTCGCTGCGTGCGACGACCCGCTCGGGCTCCACCTCGTCGACCAGCACCGTCAGCCGCTGCCCGACGCGCGCCGCGAGCCGCGCGCGGCTGATCTCGGCCTGCACCGCCATCAGCGCCGCCAGCCGCTCCTCCTTGACGGACTCCGGGACTGGATTCGGGAGCTCATTGGCCGCCGCACCGGCCACCGGCGAGTAGGCGAAGGCGCCGACGCGATCGAGCTGGGCGTCGCGCAGGAACGCGAGCAGGCGCTCGAAATCGGCCTCGGTCTCGCCGGGAAAGCCGACGATGAAGGTGCTGCGCAGCGCAAGCTGGGGACAGCGCCCGCGCCAGCGCGCGAGCCGCTCCAGGACCCGCTCGGCGGCGGCCGGGCGGCGCATCGCCTGGAGGACCGCCGGGCTGCCATGCTGCAGCGGCATGTCGAGGTACGGCAGGATCAGGCCGTCGGCCATCAGCGCGATCAGCTCGTCGACCTGCGGATAGGGGTAGACGTAGTGCAGTCGCACCCAGGCCGGCAGCTCACCGAGGGTGCGGGCCAGCGTGACGATATCGGTCGCGAGCGGACGGGTACCCCAGAAGCCCGGTCGGCCGCGCCGGTCGTGGCCGTAGGCGCCCGTATCCTGGGCGATGACCAGCAATTCGCGCACGCCCGCCTCGACGAGCCGCCCGGCCTCGTCGAGGACCTCGCCGATCGGCCGGCTGACGAGGTCGCCTCGCAGGCTCGGGATGATGCAGAAGCGGCAGCGGTGATTGCAGCCCTCGGCGATCTTCAGATACGCATAGTGGGCCGGCGTGAGCCGGACGCCCTGCGCCGGCACCAGGCTCAGGAACGGCGCGTGCGGGGCCGGCAGGTGGGCGTGGACCGCGTCCATGACGGCCTCGTCGGCGTGCGGACCCGTGATCGCCAACAGCTCCGGGTGGGCGGCGCGCACCAGCGCCTCGCGCGCCCCGAGACAGCCGGTGACGATGACCCGGCCGTTCTCGGCCAGCGCCTCGGCGATCGCCTCGAGCGACTCCTCGACGGCCGCGTCGATGAAGCCGCAGGTGTTGACGATGACCAGGTCGGCCCCGGCATAGGTCGGTGAGATGCCGTAGCCCTCGGCACGCAGCTGCGTCAGCAGCCGCTCGGAATCGACGGTCGCCTTCGGGCAGCCAAGGCTGACGAAGCCGACCTGCGGCACCCCATCATCGTTCATCATCGTCGTCTCTCGCATCGGCAATCCGGTTCAGGTCGGGCGGTGAGCAGGCCCTGGCATGCCTGCACGGCGGAGCGCCGACCCCGCACCGGCCCTCACCTTCGCAGACGCCTGCGACAAGGTCGTCGACGCCGCGTTGCTGGTCAGGAATCGAAGGGCCATGACGCCCGCTGGGATCTCGCCGAGCGCATTCGCGCCCCTGTGATCGAGAGGACCGACCCATTCAGGTCAGCCACGGGCCGGGGAGCGGTCGGCGTGCGAATCGTCAGCGGGACATCGGGGCGGCTGATCCCAAGGCTCATCGACCAAAAGGACCGACTGGCTTGCCGAGGGGCCGCGCGTCCCTCTGACCCATCCCCACAGGCGCTACAGACCCGGGCGTTCACTGGTCGAGAGGTGGCCCTCGAAGGTCTCGACTTCGCCGCGGCGACGCGGTGTCTCGGCGATGACCCCACGTCTGTCCGGCATCACTCTCCGCCAAGGACCCGTTCGGTGGTGGCGGCGGCATAGGGTTGGCCATGTTCGTCGAGCAGGGTCGTGGCGGTCAACAGGACGCGCAGGATTCGCCCATCGGCGTGGCGCCGCTCCAACCTCTGTGGCTCAACGGATTCGCCGCGCGCCAGGCGGGCCAGCAGGGCGCGGTAGGCGGGCCAGGCGGCGGCCGGGACCAGTGGCTCGATGCCGCTCTCGATGGCCTGGGACTCGCTGTACCCGAACAGGCGTTCGGCGGCCGGGTTCCAGGCCAGGATGCGCCCGTCGAACCCCTGTACCATGATGGCGTCGTTGGCGTCCCGCACCACGGTGGCCAGCCGCCGTTCGAGGGCTAGGGTCTGGCGCAGACGCTCGGTCTCCTTGATGCCGTCGACATCGATGAAGGCGATCACCACGCCATCGATGCGATTGTCGAGCGTCTTGTAGGGACGCAGGCGCACCGAGTACCAGCGGCCGGCATTGTCCTGCAAGTCGAGAACCTGGGGCGCCATATCCTCGATCACGGCCGCCACCCGTGTCTCCAGCTCCGGCACCAGGATATTGGCCTGAATGTTGCTTATAGGACGACCGAGGTCCCCCCCGATCAGGTTGAGCAACTTGCCGGCCTGCGGTGTGAACTGGCGGATCCTCATGTCCTGTCCGAGGATCAGGATCGGCAGGTTGACGCTGGCCAGCAGGTTGTTGAGATCGCTGTTGGCCTCGGCCAGATCCCGGTTGCGGCCCTCCAGCTCGTCGTTGACGGTCGCCAATTCCTCATTCGTCGATTGCAGCTCCTCCTTGGCCGTCTCCAGCTCCTCGTTGGCGCTCTGCAACTCCTCGTTCGCCGACTGGATCTCTTCGTTGGCCGCTTGCCGCGCCTCGTTGGTGCCCTCCAGCTCGGCGATGATCGCCTGAAGCTGCTCGCGGGTCACGGCCAGCTCGCGTTCGAGATCGGCCACGCGCGGTCTGTCATCGCCGGCCCGCGCAGCGGCGTCGGTCGCGGGTTCTGCGTCCGTGATCAGACTGACCTCCTCGAACAACACCATCAGGTGATCGATCTCGTCGCCTGTCCTCATCGGCAGGATGCGCAGGTTGATCTCGGCCCGCACCCCATTGCGTCGATAGCGGACACCAGGACGGTATACCTCCTGCCCGGTGCGCAGCGCCTTGTGGAGACTGGTGCGCAACTCGACGGCGAGGTCCTGGTGCGCGAGCTTGATCAGGTTCAGGGTCGCGGCCCCCGGGGCCGGATCCATGTAGGGGCCGGTCTCGCCGTGGAAGTACAGGATCTCCAGATCGCGCGACACGATGACCCCGGGCGGTGCGTAATGGGCCAGTAGCAGCCGATCGGCGGTCCGTGCCAAATCGGGCTGCTCCCGCCCGGCACGGGCTGTCGACGCCGGGCTGGCGGTGGCGCCGTCGTCGGGTCCTTGGTGGATCGTCGGCATGAAACTGTAATCGACCCGCGGGACATGGGACTTCTTGACATAGATCCGGCGCTGCTTGTCCAGCAACGCGAACAGGTCGGCCTGGGCACCGATCGATTCGGAGGCACCGAGCAGCAGGAAGGCATTTGGCTCCAGCGCGTAATGGAAGATCTGCAACGCCCGTTTCTGCAGGGGGGCACTGAAATAGATCAGGAGATTGCGGCAGGAGATCAGATCCAGTCTGGAGAAGGGCGGATCCTTGATCAGGTTCTGGACCGCGAAAACGCACAGGTCGCGGATCGACTTGGTGACCCGATAACCGCCGGCAGACTTGACGAAGAAGCGTCGCAATCGCTCCGGCGAAACCTGCCCGACGATCGACTCGTCGAACTGCCCGGCCCGGGCCTTGGCGATGGCCTTGCCATCGATATCGGAGGCGAAGATCTGAATGCCGATCTCCGCGGCCCGCTCCCCCAAGAACTCCTGCATCGCGATCGCCAGCGAGTAGGCCTCCTCGCCGGTCGCACAGCCCGGTACCCAGACCCGCACGCGCCGCCCCGCGCGCCGCTCGTCGAACAGGTGCGGAAAGACCTGCTCGCGCAGCGTGTCGAACGACTCGGGCTCGCGAAAGAAGGCGGTGACGGAGATCAGCAGATCCTCGAACAAGCGGTCGATCTCCGCGGGCTGCGTCTGAAGGTAGTGGATATAGTCGGCAAGCCGCTCCAACTTGTGCACGGCCAGCCGGCGCCGGATACGTCGCAGGATCGCGGGCCGCTTGTAAAGGCTGAAGTCGTTGCCGGTCCGCGAGCGCAGCAGCAGGAAGATCTTCGCCAGATCATCCTCCGTCTCGGTCAGACCCTCAGACACCTCCGGCGGCGGGTGCCGCAGATAGGGATGGACGGCGATCCGCGCCAGCTCGTCGGCGATCTCCGCCGGCGGCAACACCAGGTCGACGCACCCGGCGGCGATGGCGCTGCCGGGCATGCCGTAATACTCGGCGCTCTTCGTGTCCTGGGCGAAGGTGAGCCCGCCGGCGGCCTTGATCGCCTTGAGCCCCTGGGTGCCATCCGACGCGGTACCGGAGAGGATGACGCCGATCGCCTGGCGGCCGAGGTCGTCGGCGAGGGTCTTCAGGAAATAGTCCACCGGCAGATGCCGGCCGGAGTCGAGCTCGCGTTCGAGCAGCACGAGGCGCCGGTGATGGACCCCGAGGGTGCGATTGGGTGGGATCACATAGACATGGTCTGGCTCGATGGGCCGACCGTCGCGCGCCTCGATCACCGGCATCGCCGTGGCCTCCGCGAGCAGGGGCGCGAGCAGGCTCTCATGGCTCGGCGCCAGGTGCTGGATCAAGACGTAGGCCAGTCCGGCGTCGACGGGCAACCGCTGGAGCAGGCGCCGGAAGGCATCCAACCCCCCGGCCGAGGCGCCGATACCGACGATCGGGAACGGGGCCGGGTCGATCCCATCGCCGGTTTGGTCGGCACCCGTCGGCGCGTCGCCCGGTCCCGGTCGTCCCGCATCCCTGGTGTCAGCGCCCGCGGGCGGCGGCGCCGAATCCGGCGTGTCGGCGGCCACGAGGGCGGTCCCCGGGCCAGGGTTCGAGTGCGGCGGTCTCTGCTCACGCGCCATGGTCAGATTCCTCGGACGGATGTCCGGTCATCTACCCATCGCACAGGCTCGACTGTCAAGCGCGCTCTTGCGCAGTGATCCCTCAAAGCGCGTCAGCGTACAGAGGAGACTCCCCGTAAGGAGGACGATGACGCCAAGGCTCGGTAATCCAGTGCGATGCGACGCGCGGACGCAAGCCCACGCCGAGCGAAGGCGGGGCCGCCGGGGCGGTATCGCGATGCGTATCGGCAACTGACGTGAGCCGGCACCTCTCGACGATCGCGGCGCCGACGCCGTTGGCGTGCGGCCTTCTCAGTAGAGTCAAGGAGACATACGATGAAAGCAACAAGCGTACGTGCGACATGGGCCATCGGGTCAACCGTCGCCGTGGCGGCGGCCCTGGCGCTGGGCGGGTGTGCCACGACGAACGGCTCGCCCTTCGGGGGTGAGGGTTACGGCACGTCCGGCGCCCAGGCACGGACCGTCAATCAAAACCTGTATGCCGGCTATGGTGTCGTGACTTCTGTCGAACACACGCAGCAGGAACCGGGTGGCATCGGCGTGGGTGCCGTGGCCGGTGCAGTAGCCGGAGGGCTCGCGGGCAGTCAGGTCGGCTCCGGGAGGGGGACTACCGTCGCGACAATCGCCGGCGCGGCGGGCGGCGCCTATCTTGGGCACGAGATCGAAAAGCGGCAGCGGGGATCGTCCGCGGACGTCTACCGAATCACGGTGCGAATGAACGACGGTGGCTATCAGGCCTTGGCGCATTCCAACGCCACCGACTTCCGGGTCGGTGACCGCGTTCGGATCGGCGACGGCATGATGTACAAGTACTGATCCCGCGCCGGTCGGCCATTCCTTCGACGGATGCCCCGCTCACACGGGGCATTTCCTTTTTCGGGCCGGCACCCCGCGGAGCGTAGCGTGGGCTGCGAGGGTTTCCCCGGCTGCGTCAGCCGCGATCCTCGAGGATCACCTCGTAGAGGGTCCAGTCACCACCGGCATTGATCAGCGAAAAGCCATCGAAGGTCTCGTTTGCGGTTCGGTCGACCAGGTCGATGAGGATCGCATCATTGTGTGTGACGCGCATCCGCCCTTCGGCATCACGCGTCCAGACCAACCGATGCGGTCCGCCACCCTCGAGCGAGAGCCTGGCGCTGGCAATGACCGAGATGCCGCTGTCGTTCACGACGATGAGCTGCAGCGGCCGCGACTGGCTGGTGCGGTAGTTGAGGCGGTAACCCTGGTTCAGCTTGTCGCCCCGGTAGGGGCCCAGATCGATGTGACTGTGCGCCTCCGAGGAGCCGGAGACCAGGGTGGTGATCCGGAACTCTGGACCGAACCGGGTCGGCAGGTAGGCCGCCGCTGCCGTCTCCTGCCCCGGAAGGGTGAACCCGAGCTGCTGCTGCAACAGGCTGCCGAGGATCTGCCGGCCCATGGCCTCGGTGCGTTCCGAAGGCGGGACCATTGTCGAATTCAGCCCCCGACCGCGCACCTGGAAGCGGCCGGAGGCGATGCGCCAGGCCGGATTCCGGGTGTAGTCGCCGTCCGAGAAGTCGTCCCGGGCCCTTACACGGTAAGGTCTGGCCTGGATCGCCGGCGGCTCGGCAACGGTCTCTGTCCTGCCGAGGCCGAGCTGTGCCATCGTGCGGGACGTGAGTTCGCCACTCGGCCTGATGTCGTTGTCGGCCTGGAACGCCCGTATCGCGTCACGGCTGCGCGGACCCAAGACGCCATCCGGCGGACCGGCCGGGTAGCCACGCGCGCTCAGTGCCCGCTGTGCCGCCGCCCGTTGCTCGCGGGTCAAGCCGGTGGCAGGGACCGGCTCGGTGCGAACGGCGCGGAGATCGGCCAGCAGGGCCGCACTGGGTTCGCCGGTTACGGCCACGCCCTGTCCCTGCTGATAGTCGCGGATGGCCTGACGGGACTGGGCGTCCATCTGGCCCGTAACGCGGGGAATCTGGTAGCCGCGCAGGCGCAATTCGTCCTGGATACCGGCGATCGTGTCGGCATCGACTGCCGCAGACGCCCCCGGCGCGGTTTGGATGCTTCGGCGCATGTGTTCTAGCAGTGCGGCGCTGGGCTGACCGGATGCCAACAAATTGTGGGCGGACTCGTAACTGCGGATGGCGGCCCGGGTCTCGGCGGTGAGCCGGCCGGATGGGCGCCCGCCTTCGTAGCCGAGGGTGCGGAGCGCATCCTGAATGTCCGCGATCTGCTGTGAAGAGGGTTCGGGTGCGGGACCCGTCGGCCCGGACCTTCCGCTTCCGGCCGTGTCGCGAACATGAGACAGCAGGCTCGCTGTCGGTTGGCCGTCGACCAGCAAGTCGTGGTCCCGCTGGTAGGCCTGGATCGCCGCGCGCGTGCGGGCACCCATGACGCCATCGACGGGTCCGGCGTTGTAGCCCAGGCGATTCAGCTCGCGCTGGATGTCCAGTACGGTGCTGGAACCCTGGGCGACCTGCATACCCGTCACCGCAGGGGGTGTCCCTGTCGTGAACTGGGCGAGTCCCGGGCCTGGGAGTCCGAGGATCAGGGAACCGCTCAGGAGAATCGCGGTAAGGGGAGAATCGGTCTTGCGTACTCGGGCCATGGTGTTGTGGCTCCTTGGGGAACGGTGCGTTCGCGAGGAACCTACCATCGCAGGCGAACGGACATCTGTTCGCGCCCGCACGGAAGCCTGCGTGCCACACCGCGCCGGACTCGATCCTCCCCCGTCGAGATCGGTGGACCCTTGCCAAGATCGCTGGGCGGTGCCCCTGGCGATACGGCGTGCCAGCAAGCAGGCAGACCCTCGCCTTGGCCGGTGTCTCGGTAAGACTACTGAAGGGGCCTTCGGGTCATCCCAATAGGCGCATCCGTCGCTGGCGACTAGCCTCCAAGGAGCAGAGTACGGTTGCCGTGCCGGCACGACCGGCACTGAATCCCGGCGTCCGGACGGGGGCATTCCGAGACAGGAAACCGATATGGATCCTCACCGCGAAGGCGCGCAGGGCCAGGCCAGGGCCAGGGCCAGGGCCGTGGCTGCGGACGTTCCGCAAGACCGCGCAACCCTGCACCGAGCCCTGCGGGACCTGCGGATCCATCAGCTTGAGCTCGAGCAGCAGAACATCGCCCTGCGGGAGACCCAGCGGGCACTGGAGATCTCCCGCGATCGCTATGCCGAGCTCTATGATCGGGCCCCGGTCGGCTATTGTACGCTGGATGCGTTGGGGGTCATCACCGAGATCAACCTGACCGCCGCAACCCTGTTCGGGGTGCCGCGTGAGCGACTCCTGGGCACCTCGCTGGCGCGCCGTCTACCCAACGGCCAGCGCCCTGCCCTGCGGGACCTACTGCGGCGCGTCGCGGCGACCGGCGAGCACCAATGGGCCGAGGTGGCCATGATCCGGCAGCCCGGTGACGAGGCCCTCCATCTGCGCCTGGACTGCGACCTCGCCCGCGCCGACGAGGGCGTTCACTACCAGTGCGCGCTGCTCGATATCACCGAACCGCGGCGTCTGCTCGATCAGCTTCGGGAACGCGAGCGCCAGCTCCAGCGTCTCGCCCATCAGGATCCGTTGACCGGACTGCCGAACCGCTTGGTGTTCGACGACCGGCTGAGCCAAGCGATCCTTCAGAGTCGGCGATCCGGTCGGAAGGTCGCCGTCCTCTTCGTCGATCTGGATCGCTTCAAGGAGATCAACGATACCCATGGCCACGCGGCCGGTGACGAGATTCTGAAACAGGTGAGCGCCCGGCTGACCGGGCACTTGCGTAGCGGGGACACCTTGTCGCGGTTCGGTGGCGACGAGTTCACGCTGCTGATCGCGAACCTGGGCGCCAGTCGCGATGCCGCGATCGTTGCCGAAAAGCTGCTCCACACCCTTGGCCAACCCTACCAGATCGGCGGCCAGACCATCCCCTTGACGATCAGCGTCGGCATCAGTCTCGCCCCGGACGACGGCCACGATGTCGACGAACTGCTGACCAAGGCCGACACCGCGATGTATCTGGCCAAGCGTTCGGGACGCGACGGCTACCGGTTCTATACCACCGGGATGACCGAATCGATCTGCGAGCGGATGGCCATGGAACAGGAACTGCGCCAGGCCGCGCCCAACGGCGAGCTCCGGCTGCACTATCAGCCGCAGTTGGCCTTGGACACGCGGCGTTGGGTCGGGATCGAGGCGCTGGTGCGCTGGCAGCATCCGCGCCTGGGGCTTTTGCCACCGCCGCGATTCCTCCCGCTCGCCGAGGAGACCGGCCTGATCCAGGAGATCGACACCTGGGTCCTGCGCACGGCCTGCGCGCAACGCAAGCGCTGGCAAGGCGACGGGCTGGCCGACGAGATCCGCATGACCGTCAACGTCTCGAACCGGCTGCTGAAGCGCCCCGCGTTCATCGGCGAGCTTGGCACCCTGCTGGGCTCACTGGAACTGGATCCGCGGCAGTTGAGGCTAGAGATCACGGAGACGGCGATCATGGCCCATCCGAGCGAGTCCGCGGTGGTCGTGAGCGAGCTTCGAGACCTGGGTATCGCGATCGCCATCGATGGGTCCCGCGCCAGCTTTTCGTCTCTGGGTTGCCTCCGGGGCCTACCGGTCACCTGGCTGAAGATCGACCGTTCCTTCATCGCCAACCTGCCGGAGAGCGACCGCGACGGGGCCATCGCCAGGGCGATCCTCGCGTTGGGCCAGAGCCTGGGCCTTGACGTCATCGCCCTGGGTGTCGAAACCAAAAGGCAGGAGCGCTTTCTGAATGAACAGGGCTGCACCCTGGGACAAGGCTTTCTCTATTCGGCCCCGATCCCGGCCGAGAAATTGGCCGGGGAACTTGCCGCCCTGGGTGCATAGGGCTTGGGCATGCGTTGTCACGCGCGATCCGAGCCACGAAACGTGCCGGATCAGCGGCGCCGGGTGCCGACTCATCATTAAGAGGTCGCGCGCAACGACAAGATGGCCACACGAGGAGGACCACCATGACGGACACGTCCGTACGGACCACCGCGGAGGCGATGGCCAATGATCCTGGCGCGGGTTTTCAACCGGTCGAGTCCCGGGTGCCGAAGGGCGAGACCCAGGACGACCGGCTGGCCCAGCTTTGCCATGACCTCCAGGTCCACCAGATCGAGCTGGAACAGCAAAACCAGGAGCTGCGGCAACTCCAGACGGTTCTGGAGGCCTCGCGCGAGCGCTACGCCGACCTCTATGATTTCGCGCCCGTCGGCTATCTCGTCCTGGATCACGCCTCCCGGATCCAGACCATCAACCTGACGGGCGCCACCCTGCTCGAGCGCTCGCGCGAGCGGCTCGTGGGTCGCTCGCTCAGTGGCCTGCTGCCCCGCGAGGACCGCCAGCGCCTGCGGGTCCATATCCTAACGACCCTCGCCACGCGGGGCCGCCGGACCGACGAGGTGCACCTGCGCGCCAAGGATGGCCGCGAGCGCATCCTGATGCTGGAGAGCATCCCTGAGGGCGACGACCAGGGCGATCTGGTGCGCACCATCGTAACCGACATCACAGCGCATCGGGACGCCGAGCAGGAACGCCAGCGACTGATCAAGCTGGCGACCCAGGAACGGACCCGCCGGCGACTGATCGGCGGGCTCGAGCGCATCTCGACGCCGGCCGCGACGGGCGCGGCACCTGAGACCCTGCTCGAGCGGACCCTCGAAGAGATCTCCGCGCTGTTCGGCGTCGATGGCGCCTTGCTCCTCTATCCCTGCGATCGAGCGGCAACGGCGCTGGAGGTGCGCGCCGAGACAGGCCACCCCGCGGCACCCGGGGAGGTAGCCACGACCGGCCCTTCCATCGCCTCTACGCCGGCGCTGGCCGCGCTGATGGAGCGGACCCTGCGGGACGGACCGGTGGTGACCCATCCCGGCGATCGGGTCGGCTGGCCGGCCGGCCAGCCCCTCGCGGCCTTTCCGCTGATCGCCGTCGCGGTGCGCCCGACCGTCGCTCCCCCCTGGCTCTTGGGTCTGCATTGGTCCGACACCGCCCGGATCTGGGACGACGAGGAGCAGGCCCTGTTGGCCGCCATCGCCGATCGTCTCGGCCAGATCCTGGACGGGCTCGCGACGCGTCAGGCCCTCGCCGAAAGCGAAGAAAGGTACCGGACCGCCTTCGAGCAAGCCGCCGTCGGGATCGCGCACCTCGACCCGAGCGGCGGTTTTCTGCGGGCCAACCAACGGCTCTGCGCGATCCTCGATTATCCGGAAGCCGAGCTGCGGCAACGGACCTGTCACGGGCTGATCCATGCGCATGATGCCGGGGCCTTGGCGCACCATCTCGATCAGGCCAGGGATCGCCCCGCCGGGGCATCCGATCGGGCCATCGAGGTGCGATTCTTGACCGGTGGGGGCGAGACCCGGTGGTGCCGCCTGACGACCAGCGCATTGCTCCACCAAGTCGGCCGCGCCCCCTATCTGATGGCGATCGTCGAGGACATCCAGGCCAACAAAGATCTGGAGCAGCGGCTCCTCGAGCACCGCAATGCCCTGGCCCGGCTTGGTCGTATCAACTGCGTGAGTGCGCTCGCCGCGGGCATCGCCCATGAGTTGAATCAACCGCTGATGGCGATCGGCGCCTTTGCCGGTGGCGCCTGCGAACGTCTGGACCGCGCACCCGACAACCAGACGGTGGCCCGCGACGCCCTGATCCAGATCATCGGGCTGGCGGAGCGTGCCAGCCGTATCCTGAGACACCTGCGGGGTCTCGCGACCCAGCAACCACAGGAGCTGAGCGCCCTGGACCTGAATCAGGTACTCACCTCGGCCATCGCGATGACCCGGGGGGAGGCACAAGAACAGGGCGTGTCGCTGATCCGTCTCGGCGATCCGGACCCACCCTCGGTCTTGGGCGATCCGATCCAGTTGGAACAGGTGCTGATCAACCTGCTGCTGAACGGTGTCGAAGCGATGGCCGGGACCCCGACCAGGCTCCGCCGGTTGCAGGTCCGGGTCAGCGTCACCGCGGCGGGGCACGTGCAGGTGGAGGTCTCGGATCGTGGCAGCGGACTGCCCACCGAGGGCATCGACCGGCTATTCGATCCCTTCTTCACGACCAAGGACGGCGGGACCGGGCTCGGGCTCTTCATCGGCCAGGCCATCGTCGCCGCCCACGGTGGACGCATGTGGGCGCGACCGCGGCGCGGGGGTGGCGCCGTCATCGGTTTCTCCCTGCCTGTGCACCGGGGGGGGGGGTGGAGCCGATGACCATGGATGAACGTGCCACGGTGTTCATCGTCGATGACGATCCCGATGTCCGGCGCTCGCTGTGCTGGCTATTCGAATCGCTTCAGTTACCGGTGGCGGCCTATGACAGCGCCCAGGCGTTCCTCGGGGACCTCGCGCCGGATCAGGCCGGCTGCCTGGTGCTGGATCTGCGGATGCCCGGGATGGACGGCCTGGCCCTGCTCGATGAGCTGCGCGCGCGTCACGCCTTCCTGCCGGTGATCATGGTCACCGGATACGGCACCGTGCCGACGGCGACCCGCGCGATGCGCAGCGGGGCCGTGGATTTCATCGAAAAACCGGTCAATCACCAGGACTTGCTGGAGCGGGTGCGTCAGGCCCTCGAACGAGATCGGCAAAACCGTGCGTTGTTCGGTCAACCGCAACGGACAGCGGCGTTGCTCGGGACCCTGACCGAGCGGGAACGGCAGGTGCTGGACCTGCTGGTGCAAGGCCTCTCCAACAAACAGATAGCCCGTACACTGAAAATCGTGGTGCGCACGGTCGAGACCCACCGCGCCAACCTGATGCGCAAGCTGGAGGCCAACTCCGTCTCGGCGCTGGTGCGCATGACCCTGCTGTCACGCAGTCGGGGCTATTGACGAACCCCAAGCGGTCTTCCGTATCGCCCCCTACCCACATTTGGGGCGACGCCTTCTCATCATGTGCGTCGGATGCGAAGGAGGCGGCTCGGGACGGTGAGACACCGAAATACGCGAAAGGCGCGAAAGGCGCGAAAGGCGCGAAACTCAGCCCCGCGGATACCCTGTTCACAGGGCAGGGCCTTGGGTAGTGGGCTGTGGTATGCCCTTGACCGACATCAGGCAATGCGACTTTTGTCCCTATGGCCTGCGTTCTTTCATGGGCTTCTCTGGGTCTGGCGTATCGGGAGCCACAGGCAAGAGATTCTCGCCTTCCGTCAAGGGTCTCGACTCCCGTGCCTGCTCTTCGATGACGATCGATTCGCTGTATAGGCCCGCTTCCGCCTTTGTCGACACGACTTCGAGCTCTGGGTGCCGCGGCTCGGCGGGGGTTCGCTTGCCCGGCGCGCCACCCCGCGCGTCCGTCGATTTCTGGTCGAGCAAGGTGACGGGGATGCCTTGCGGGAAGACCACCTCCCGTGCCTCGTCGGGCATCGAGATGCCCTCGTTCTGAAAGGCGCGCTTCACCAGCCGGATGACCGACGAGCGGACCTTCAGCCAGCTGTGCTCGCGGCCGTTTAGCCAGAAGTAGACGCGCAGGTTGACTGTGGCGCTGCCGAGGCTGTCCGCCAAGACCGAGGGCTCAGGATCGTTCAGTACCGCGGGGTGGTCCGCCAGGACCTTGCGAGCAATCTCCTGGGCCTCGGCGATCGCAGCCTCGTAGCCGATGCCGACAACGAAGTCCGCGCGCCGGTTGGCGCTCGTCGTGAAGTTGCTGACGATCGTCTTATAAACGGTGGCGTTTGGGATCTGCGCGAGGTTGCCATCGAGGGTCATCAAGATGGTCGTGCGCATGTTGAGCTGCTGCACATACCCAGTCACGCCGGAGATCTCGACCAGGTCGCCCGTCTCGAACGGCCGCTGGATGCTAAGGAAGATGCTGGACAGGAAGTTCTCGGTGATGTCGCGGAATGCGATACCAAGGATCAGGCCGATCAGACCGGTACCTCCGACCAGCGTCAATGCCAGTTGCGTCAGGCCCGAAACCCTCAGAATCAGATAGACGCCACAGAGGACAACAAAACCTCCCGCCGCACGAGCGATCACATTCTGCAGAAGTTTGGTCGGAATCCTTCGGCGAAGCAAGGCGCGGACCCCTCGTGTCGCCAACAGGGCGACCCCCACGGAGAGTGCCAAGATGAGCAATCCGAAAAGGACGAAAGGCATTGCACGGATGAAGTCGCGCCACAGTGCAGAGATCCCGCTGGATGCCTGGCGAAAATCCCAGGGCGACGGTTCCGAAACATCGAGCCGATTGGCCACGGCGACGACGTCCTGAGTATTGCGCGCGAGATCCCCAGCCCACTTTTTCAGCTCATCGGAGTCCACCTGACCATTGAGAAAGACGACGCCTTCCTCGACCCTGACCTGCGGGTCGGTGAACCAATCGGTGGCGTTCAACACGGTCTGAAGTCGCTGGCGGATCTCTTCGTCTTGCGCGACGGGCGTGACGTCGACCTTGGCGGCGACCGGGGACAGCTCCTCCTTGTTGGGGGTGATCAGTTTCTGCGGCGTGCCTCCGTTGTCGACCGGTTCCTGCGCCACGACCGAGGAGATTACCGCGCAGCACAGGGATCCAAGCACTACCGCCCGCAGGCATGCCCTGACACCGAGACCGCGCCATCGTCGCACTCGAACGCCCTCCATTGGACGCGGTGAAGAGGAGAAGCGCACTGGTGACATCGATCAATGCTCTTTCTTCACTTTGCGCCTCTGCGTCTCTGCGCGAGCTTCTTCTATCAGTCCCTCTGCGCGAGCCTCTTCTTGCCAGGTCGCAACAGCGCGCGACATCATGTCGAGGCCGCACCCCGTCATACCGAGATGCCGGACCCCATCATGGTGAGGGTTACCGCCGCGAAGCGTTGCCGCCGGTTGTTCACTTGTCCTCCAATCGGCCCTTAGGCAGTACACGGAAGATCGGAGGCCACCGCGAGGTCGCGGTTACGGCGCGCATCCGGCGCCACACCGAACACATCGGGCCTCGAGATTGCGCGCCCAACCCAACTTGGTTCTCTATTTCGCGGGCCTTGCCTTAGCCGTCCTTCTTGTCCTTCTTGTCCTTCTTGTCCTTCTTGTCCTTCTTGTCCTTCTTGTCCTTCTTGTCTTTCTTGATCTTTGCCTTGAAATCCCCAGCGCCCGCCTGGACCTTGCCGGCGTCCTGCTGGATCATTCCTTCCGCTGCCAACTCGTCATTTCCGGCGACATCGCCGACGACCGCTTTCACTTTGCCTTTGGCCTCTTCGCGCCGACCTTTGATTTGGTGTTCGTTCATGGGTCTGTCCTATCAATGAACTGAGCCATCGCCCCAGCGCGGAATGTGATTTCCCATCGCTGGGGGAACGATACGCGCGCGACGGATGGCGGTCGGTTCGCCAACGCACGGAGACGGGCCGTTGCTACCGGCACCCTGCGGGGCCGCCCGTGAACCGCAGCGTTCCGCGGATCATGGCGCTAGACGCCGCAGCGTATCGGTACGGATCATTCGGCGATGACATTTGGCAGGAGGCGCTCGAACTCCTTCCTGACGACCTCGTAGCATTCGCATACGCGAGCCTCCAGACCCGATCGATCCAGCACCCGGATGTGGCCCCGGCTATAGTGGATCAAGCCGGCACGTTGCAATGCCCCGGCCGCCTCGGTGACGCCCTCGCGGCGCACCCCCAGCATATTGGCGATCAGTTCCTGGGTCATGTTCAGCTCGTCCGAGGGCAGCCGGTCGAGACTGAGCAGCAGCCAGCGGCAGAGTTGCTGGTCCACCGTATGATGCCGATTACAGACGGCGGTCTGCGCCATCTGCGTCAACATCGCGTGCGTGTAGCGCATCAACAGACGCTGCAGCGGCCCGGATCGGGCGACCTCCCGTTTGAATAGGTGTCCCTTCAGCCGGTAGGCCTGGCCTTCGCTCTGCACCACGGCCCGGTTCGGCATGGTGCCGCCGCCGAGGAACAGGGCAATGCCGATGAGGCCCTCGTTGCCAACCACGGCGATCTCGGCAGACGCGCCGTTTCTCGTAACGTGCAGCAGGGACACGATCGCGTCGGTCGGAAAGTACACATGAGACAAGGATTCGCCTGACTCGTACAGGGCCTGGCCAAGCGCCAAGGGGACCAGTTCGAGCAGTGGGAAGATCTGTCCCTGAGTGGCGTCGGGCAAGACGGCGAGTAGATGGTTCTGCCCTGGTGTCGGGGCGCGCAGTCGCAACCCTGTCCTGCGTGGGTCGGGCACGGCAATCGGGCGGGCACCTGAGCGATGCGGGGCCCCCGGACGGGGGACGCACGCTGGGCGGGCAATCGGGCTGGGCATGATGGACATGGCCGCCTCCAAGATCATCGATTTAGAATTCAGTCAGGCCGATGGGTGCGGTCCGAAAGGGCTCGATTAGGAACCCTTTTCCCGACTTTGATGATTATCTTAGGAAGGCCGTCGAGGATTGGGTATTGTGGCGATCTGGGAGAGAGATCCGTCGAATTACGGAGCTAACAAACCTGCCTCGCCTGCGTCGTCGCACTCGACCACGCAGACTCCACCAACTTCGATGCGGGGACTTTAGGCAACTCCTGCGAGATAAAATGCCATGTCGGGTTAGCCCCTCGGGGCCTAACCCGACGGCCGGTCACGCGGCGCCCGCCAAGGCCGATGCGCGGCTCGATGCGCGCCGTAACCCAACATCGCCCTGGTCTGCTATCTTCCGTGTGTTGCCTACGACGCCGAGCAGGAGCACAGGCCCTTCCGCAGGGAATCGCTCATGGCCGCCTCGGTCGAGATTCGATGATCAGCCGAAGCCGCTGAGCTTCCGGGAGAACTGCTGCAGGGCGATGACGCCGCTCGTCTCGGCTTGCTGGAGCCAGCTCTCCAACTGCTTGACCAGTTGCTCGCGCGAGGCGCTGGAGCGGCCCCATAGGGCGACCAACTCTTGGCGCATCGCGTAGAGGGTGCGCAGCAGCGGGCTGGCCGTGAGCGCCTTCTCGAGGATGACACGCTCCGTCCCGGGCAGATTCTCCGCGCCCCGCTGCAGCCCATTCTGGACCGCTCGCAGCGTCCTCTTCTCGCTCAACCCGAGTGCGGCACCCACGTGCCGCTCGCGGACCTCTTGCCGAGCCGTCGGCTCCAGGCTCCGAGCCAACCGGGCCAGCACGGCGTAGCGGTGCGTGACGATGGCCTGCAAGGTATCGGCGTCGCAGTGCCGCTTGGTCCGGTCGAAGCGCATCTTGGGCGCCATCCGCCGGACCTTGGCGAGCCCAAGTGCCTCCAGGAGGCGGATATACAGCCAGCCAATGTCGACCTCCCACCACGCATTCGATAGCCTGGCCGAGGTGGCATAGGCATGGTGGTTGTTGTGCAGCTCCTCGCCGCCGACCAGGATGCCCCAGGGGACGATGTTCCTGGAGGCGTCGTTGGGCGCGAAGCGGCGGTAGCCCCAATAATGACCGAGGCCGTTGATGACCCCGGCGGCGAAGAATGGGATCCACAACATCTGGACCGCCCAGACCGTGAGCCCGATGGGACCGAACAGCACCAGATCGATCAGCAGCATGAGGGCGACGCCGAAGCGACTGTGCCGCGCATAGAGGTGGCGTTCGAGTGCATCGTTGGGCACGCCGTGCCCATAGTGCTCCAGCGTTTCCGCCACCGCGGCCTCGCGGCGATAGAGATCGACGCCGTCGAACAAGACCTTGTTAATCCCGTAGATCTGCGGGCTGTGCGGGTCTTCGGGGGTCTCGCATTTGGCATGATGCTTACGGTGGATAGAAACCCATTCGCGCGTGATGGTCCCCGTGGTGAGCCACAGCCAGGCGCGGAAGAAATGGCTGGCGATCGGGTGCAGATCCAGGGCATGGTGCGCCTGATGCCGGTGCAGGAAGATGGTGACGGAGGCGATGGTCACATGGGTCAAGCCCAGAGTGACCAAAACATACCCCCACCAAGGCAGTTCGATGAGACCAAGCGGCATGGGTGCGGACTCCAACGTCATGATATAGCCATAGATTGGTCGCCGCGCCGACCGGCGTCAGTGCGGTGCCGCACAAAGCGATATGAAGTCCTTGAAGTCCTTGAAGTCCTTGAAGTCCTAACTGTCCTTCCAGTCCTTTCTGCCAAGGAGCAACCTCATGGCGACCGGCTTCATCCCACCCCATGGCGGCTACAAGAACCTGCTTTCCTATCAAAAGGCCGAGATCGTCTACGACGCCACAGTCCATTTTTGTCAACGATTTGTCGATAAGCGCGACCGTACCCACGACCAGATGGTGCAGGCCGCCCGATCAGGCAAGCAGAACATCATCGAGGGCAGCATGGCATCCGGCACCTCGAAGGAAATGGAGATCAAGCTGACCAATGTCGCCCGCGCCAGCCAGGAGGAGCTGCTGGCCGACTACCGGGACTTCCTGCGCGTGCGCGGGATTGCCGAATGGCCAAGAGAACACCCCTACGCCCTTCGTCTGCGTGCCTTGAACCGCATCCTGGCGCCACGTACGAGACCTTTCGCAAAGGCATCGAGCATCCCGACCCGGCCATCTGCGCCAACGTCATCATCGGGTTGATTCGGGTAACGAGCGTACTCTTGAGTCGGCAGCTTCGGGCGCTCGAGACGGCATTCGTCGAGCAAGGCGGGATGCGCGAGCGGATGACCCGGGCGCGGCTCGGTGAGCGGGCTCGACAGCGCGGGAGGCGCGGTGAGTCTTGATGACCACGAAGACTCCAAGGACCGATCGTCTCAGTGGTCGCTAGGGCGCTTGTCCTCGAAGTCGTTGTTGTCTTTGAGGTCCTTCAGCCCCAAAGACTTCAAAGACAATCGACCCCGCACCCAACCCAGGCGGGTCGCGCGGGCCAGCCGCATCACGGGAGCATCTCCGAGCATGACCAAGAAACCCCACCATGGGTGGCAAGCGATGCGGTCGAGCTTCTGGTTCGTCCCCGCCCTGATGGTGATCGATGCCGTGGTCCTGGCCATCCTCCTGATCACCCTGGATTCGAGCGTCGACCTGCATCTCGAGGGGCGCTGGCCGCTGCTCTTCGGCGCTGGCGCGGCCGGCGCCCGTGGGCTGCTCACGACCGTCGCCAGCTCCATGATCACGGTGGCCGGGCTGGTGTTCTCGATCACCCTCGTGGCGCTGTCGCTGACCTCCGGTCAGTACAGCTCGCGCGTCATTCGCAACTTCATGCGCGACCGCGTCAACCAGTGGGTGCTCGGCGTCTTCCTCGGCATCTTCGCCTACTGCCTGGTGGTCCTGCGGACGATTCGCGAGGGGGACGGAGGGACGTTCGTCCCGACGCTGGCTGTGCTGACCGGACTGATGCTGGCGTTCGTCGGCATCGCGGTGCTGATCCACTTCATTCATCACATTGCAACCAGCATCCAGGCGTCGAGCATCGTTGCCACGGCCGCGCAGGAGACGCTCGCGGCCGTGGATCAGCTGTTTCCCGACGAGCTGGGAGACGATGACGACAGAGGCGCGGACGACACCCTGGCGAACGCGCGCACCAGGCAGCCCTGGCTGGCCCTCCCGGCTAGCAAGACCGGCTACATCGAGACGCTCGACGCCCACGCGCTGCTCGATGTCGCCCGAGGACTGGACACCCTCCTGCGGATGGAGCACGGCATCGGCGATTTCGTCGTTGCGGGCACGCCGCTGGTCTCACTGCTCGACCGGGGTGACCTGGACGAGGCGACCACGGCCAGACTGAACGCGGTCTACGTCATCGGTCGCCAGCGCACGGTGGAGCAGGATGTCGCCTTCGGCATCCGCCAACTCGTCGACATCGCCATGAAGGCCCTGTCGCCTGGCATCAACGACACCACGACCGCGGTGATGTGCATAGACCAGTTGGCGGCGATCCTGACCCGACTGGCGACACGCCGGATTGCCCCTCCATATTGGCTGCATCAGGGGGCGGTGCGCGTGATTGGCCGCGGCCCGAGCTTCGAGGGCCTGTTGGGCGAAGCCTTCGACCAGATCCGACAGCACGCCGGAGGCAATGTCGCCACCCTGCTACGGCTACTTGGAGCACTGCAAACCATCGCCTGTGTGACCCAAAGCCCACGCAGGCGGCGAGCCCTCGGACAAAAGGTCGACGAGATCGCCGAGACGGCCGAACGCAGCATCAGATCCCCACATGACCGCAATCAGTTGGCGCAAAGGTTGGTGCGGGTGCGCGAAGCCCTGGCCGGGGGGCCGCTGCCCTTCGTCCAGATCAAGCAAAACGGAACGCCATGACGAGCACCGCATGCAGATCCAGTTCGATACCGATCGTCCTTCATGACGCCGTTGCCCACCGGACGAGCTGCCCGCCGCCGGACCAAGGTAACGCGCTGTTCTTAAGAGGCATTCTCGCCGACACCCCATCATGGCAGTCGACCTTGGCCGGGCCTATTACGAAGGCCCGGCCGTCCATTGTCGGCCTACCGATCGATGCGGGAAATCTTGGTTCCCTCGATGCTGACGCCGGCCATCAAGCCCTGCTGACTGAAAATAAACGCATAGGCGTCATTCTGCAGCGAGGATGTCGACAGATTCCTTGCGACCCCCTCGTCAGCGACGACCACAGTCGGACCTACGCCAAGCTCCCAACCGCGCGACTTTTCAAGATAGCTGACGGCCTCTTCGGTCATCAGAAACACCGCATATCCATAGGACTGGGCGCCTGCTTGCAGACCCCAGGATCCAGTAACGGAGTTGTAGTAATCGACGACCTTCGAGTCCTTGATCAACACGCCTTCACCATAGCTGCCGCCGAACACCAGACCGGCCTTGACCACGTTCGGAAAGACGAGCACGCCCTTGGCCGTTTGCGACAGGGTCTTGGCAGTGGGCACAGCTTCATACAGCCGCTCCAATGCCTGCATGGAATCCTTATCTAGATCCTCGGCGGTGGCCGCAATCGCCTGACTCATCATGCTCATCGAGACGACTGCCAACACGAGCGCGAAAAGATTACGTGGCATTATATACATTTTGATTCCCCATCCACAAAGGTAGGTTACTTGGATGACTGACAAAATACCCGACCGCATCGCCGTCTCCCACAGCCAACCCTCAGCGCCGCCACTCCTCGAGCCGAGACGACCCTTGGGGAAGATCGCGTGACGACACCCGGATACACCGCCAGAGTAGACGTCCGATGCGGGGACGATCCTAGTCGCATGGTCAAGCGCGGTCTGTGCGGTGTCGTACATTGCCTTTGCTCGCGCAGGACCGACTACGACGACCGGGGCGCTCAGGGCATTTTCATCGTCATCCAGCCTGCCCGGCAGCATTCATTGTCCAGCGGCCTAGGCGCGTACGACTTGGGACAGGGTTGGGCAAGACGCCGCCACCCTGATCAGGTCCCTATTGGGCTGGATCGTCGGCGCCAAGCCGCATTATGATTGGCACGATACTGGTCCCCACCGGAGCGCCCCATGACCGAGGCAACGCGCCAGGAAGAAAGCAGGCTGTTCGTGTCGCAGATGGTCGAGTCCGCCATCCGCATCGGGCTTATTGTCCTATTGGTCGCCTGGTGTCTCGACATCGTCCGTCCCTTCTGGGCTCCCATCGTCTGGGGCATCATCATCGCGGTGGCCGCCTATCCCGGTTACGCCCGACTGTGCGGGATCTTCGGCGGACGCCGGATAGCCGCCGCGGTGGCATTCATCCTGATCGCGCTGATCAGCCTGATCGTCCCTGCGATTCTCCTGAGCGGCACGCTCGTTGAGGGTGCCCGCAACCTGGTGGCGGGCCTGGATACGGGCACCATTGGCGTACCCCCGCCCCCGCCCGGCGTTGGCGAATGGCCGCTCATCGGAGACTGGCTTCAGCCTTTATGGGAGCAGGCATCGAGCAACCTTTCGGCGGCCCTGATCGATCTTGCGCCCCAACTCCAGGCCGCAGGGAAATGGCTCCTGTCGGCGGCCGCGGGGGCCGGTCTCGGCATCCTGCAATTCTTCTTTGCCATCATCATCAGCGGCCTGATCATGATCAATGCGGAATCGGCGCAACACATCGCCTATGCCATCGCTAGACGGTTGGCCGGAGCGCCAGGAAAGGCGTATGCCGAACTCGCAGAGGCCACGGTGCGCAGCGTTACCCGCGGCATCCTGGGGGTGGCCTTGATTCAGTCGACGCTGGCCGGGCTCGGCTTCCTGGCGGTCGGCGTACCCGCGGCCGGCCTCTGGGCGCTGTTGTCGCTGCTCTTGGGCGTGCTGCAATTGGGGGTCTTCCTGGTCGTGGTCCCCATCGTGATTTATGTCTTCTTCAACGCCGACACCCTCACTGCCGTGCTTTTTCTCGTCTGGAGCCTATTTGTCACCAACATCGACAATGTGCTCAGGCCCTTGCTGCTTGGACGCGGCGTCGCCGTACCCATGGCGGTCGTCTTCATCGGCGCCTTTGGTGGCTTCCTGAGCTCCGGCATCATCGGGCTGTTCGTGGGGGCTGTCGTCCTGGTGCTCAGCTACAAGCTGTTCCTCGCCTGGCTCGGCGAAGTAGCATTGCCGGGACGCGAAGAACAAGTTCCCGAGGTACCCAAGATCGGTCTGTAGGCCGATCGGCTGGACCTCACTCGGAGGATACGCACCGGTGAATCCTCGCCCGCCGACCCATGTCGCCACGCCAACGGCCTGGCCGACGGCAAGGAATCCCCTCCGAGCGAGCGCCAGGTGGAGGAAACCAGGCGGTTCACGGATAAGATCGCCAATAGAATCCGATCGGCCTGATCACTCCGCGGTCGTATTGGGCAGGAGCCTATCGAACTCCGTCTTGACGACCTCGTAGCACTCGCACACCCGCGCCTCCAGGCCCGGTCGATCGAGCACTCGGATGTGGCCCCGGCTGTAATGAATCAAGCCGGCCCGCTGCAATCGCCCGGCCGCATCGGTCACGCCTTCGCGACGCACCCCCAGCATATTGGCGATCAACTCCTGGGTCATAGTCAGTTCGTTGGACGGTAGCCGGTCGAGACTGAGCAACAGCCAGCGACAAAGCTGTTGATCCACCGTATGGTGGCGATTGCAGACGGCAGTCTGCGCCATCTGTGTCAGCAGGGCCAGGGTGTAGCGCAACAACAGACGATGCAAGGGCCCGGAGCGGTTGAACTCCTGCTTGAACACCTCGGACTTCATCCGATAGGCCCAGCCCTGACTCTGAACCACGGCGCGGTTCGGCATCGTCTCGCCGCCCAGCAAGATGGCGACGCCAACGAGGCCCTCTTTGCCGACCACGGCGATCTCCGCGGATGCTCCACTCTCCATCACATACAGTAGAGACACGATGGAGGTGGTAGGAAAATAGACGTGCGTCAACGACCCACCCGACTCGTACAGGGCCTCACCAAGCGGCAGAGACACGAGAGTCAAATGCGGCAGCAGTCGCTCGTAGAGGGGCTCGGGGAGCACGGCGAGCAGATGGTTCTGCCTTGGGCCCGCGTGACCCGGTGCGTGGGGAGGGGGACCAAGTATAGGTGTCATGATGAGCCTCCAAGTTCATCTGTCCGCCTCCTCTCAGCCGCATCCCAATAACCATCAAGAGAAGCTTAGATCGCGGCCTCCGCCCGTCAAGGTCACCCCCACGCGCGAGGCCGGCCAAGCCTGCCTCCGGCTGCGCCGGGGTCATGAGGCGTCGGCTGGTCGGATCCCGGCGAGGGACGTCTCCGCCCGCCGACACTGGACGCCCTCAAAGCGCGCAGTTGTGACTCGATTGTCGCACGATATGTTCGATATCGGACAGTCGGAGCCGGGTACGGGCAAGGCCGATCCCCGTCATCCCGAAAGCCGCGCCCGGGATGCCAAGTCTTCTCCCCTCGGCCAGCACCCCTTCGGGTGCGTGCGGCCACACGCCCTTTTAGGGCTCAGTTCCCGCCCTAACCGACCTCTTGGCTGATGACACCGCCAACCCGCGGCCCCACCGATCATGCCGCGCGCGCTGCCGTCCGTCATTCCGTCAGGACGGCGCCGGCGGCACCCCCGACGCGAGCCCCAACCGCGTCCCTACTATGCTCCGCCCGGTTTTGTCGCCGATCGTACCTGGCGCTGCTGACTCTTCTGGGGGCCTTTAGGTGTGATGCCGCACAGAGCGGGGTGAATTTCGCGCTCATAATTTCGACGTCTGCCGGATGCTGGATCTCGCGCAGCTTGCGCGTTACGGCGAGAACCTGGTCTGGCTGACTGATCGGTATTGCTGGGATTCTGCAGCGCCCGGGGTCCAGGAATCGAGGTATCCCTCTGCCAGCACCAGCCGGGACCGGACGCATTGCGTCCTTGACGATCACGTCTTCGACGGGGGGGCCGTGCCAAATTTTCAGGCTGGAGCCTCTACCAACCTGCTCCTGGCGACCCTTTGCCGCGAGGATCACGGGTGCCTATTGACCGGCCTCGAGCAGGTCAGGCTCCACATTGGAGAGGTGCTCCTCGAGCCCGGGGTCTTCATTCGCAGTATCTACTTTCCAGACGACGACCTTCTGATTTCTCTATTGACCCTGAACGGCAGCAATAGCCACAACAGCCGCAAACGGGTCGAGGTCGCGCAGGTTGGCTCGGAGGGGATGGTCGGTCTGCCCTTGGCGTTCGGGAGTCGCCGATCCATCCACCGGGCCGTGGTGCAGACGACGGGGACGGCCATGACGATGGAATGGCCGCACTTCCGTGCCGCCGTCGACGCCTATCCCGCATTGCAACACGCCCTCGGGCGCTATGCCCATGCCTTGATCGCCCAGATCAGCCAGAGCGTCTGTTGCAGTCAGTTCCACCAGGTGGAGGGACGCCTGGCCCAGTGGCTGCTGCTAGCGAGCGCGCGACTCCATTCGAATTCGCTTCACTTTACGCATGATGGGCTGGCAAATCTATTGGGCGTGAGACGGGTTGGGATAACCCAGGCAGCCGGCAATCTTCAACAACGGGGCCTGATCCAATACCGCCATGGCGACATCCAGCTCCTGGATCGGCAAGGCCTCCAGGCATCTGCTTGCGAGTGCCATGAAAAGGTGAAGGATATCCTGGAAGAACTTGGAGGGCGCGGGCGCATGGGTTAAGCCGCGAGCCCGCGCACGGACCCCGCCGGCGCCGGCTGGGCTTGAGAAAGGAAACCCAGCCAGCGGCCTCGCTTACGAGGAAACGGTCCCCGGCCGCGATCATTAAGCCGGCAGCCACGTAGGTTGGGTTAGGCGCGCCATCTCGGGCCTTAAGGTCTTGGCAAAGCGTTGGATGCGCGCCGTAACCCAACGTCGCCGTGGCCTCCTATTTTCCGTGTGCCGCCTAAAGGCTCGAAGCGGCTCGTGTGCCGGACGGCGGGTGACGCGGAGACCCGAGCCGGTCTCCGTTCGCGCATCAGACCAAGCCGGCTTTGACGTTTCCCAGCAGGGTCTTGGCTTCGTGCTTATCTTTCTTGGCATCCCTCTTTTCTTTCAGGGTGAGGCCGGGCTTCTTTTTCGCTTCTTTGTTGCTTTTTCGTTCTTTGGTCATGGGATGGGCACCTCCTAGTGTGAACCCTGCTCTTGGAGTATCGGCCTCGGCGGTCTCCCGCCTAGGCTGAAGTTCCAGAGGCTGAATAGAAAAATCGTTTTTTAATCAAGCTATTAACTGATTTTATCGCGCACGCGCCTGGGTCCAGTTAAGCTTCTGATTCGCCGTTCCGACTATAAACTCTACTTGGTCAAAATTCGAGCGATTCATGGGTACAGTACCCAGAGGAATGCAGCGAAGACGACACCTCCGCATTGATCTACAAGGCAATTTACAGAGATAGGCTCTGGAACTTCAGCCTAGGTCTAACCACCACCGGGCGCGATGGCCCGGTCGGTGGGCGGCGCGGTGGGCTACTTGCCCGTGGGCGCCGCATCCTTGTTGGAGCTGAAATCGAAGAGCGCGTAGGCCGGGCAGAACCGGAAATAGGCGGTGCCAAGCAGCACTGCGCCAATCAGCCCGATCACCCAGCTACTGCCGAAGAAGACGCTGGCGATCAGTAGAACGCCTAGAGCCGCTCGGATCAGGCGATCGATGTTGCCGACGTTGTGCTTAGTGAAATCGAAATTCATGATCATTGCTCCAGTGGTTTAGGATGTTTCTTGGCCTCCGTGGCGCTTCACATCTCGTCCTTGACGTCCCTAGCCGTATCGCTCACGGCTCGACCGCCGCTTTGGATATCCTGACCGGCGCCCTCGATGGTATTACAGGCGCTCAACCCACCGAGCGCGATCACTAGAATCAGTGCTATGACAGTGTTCATCACCTTCTCCAGTCGTGTGTCTATGCCATCCGATGTCCTTGTGCCACAGCCTATCCGCCCGGTGATCATCGGCTCCCGAGCCACCGCCGCCAAGCCTATTGGCGAGACTGGCGCCGGTCTCGCTCATCGCGGAGTAGGACGCTTGCAGTGGCATCGAGTGGGGCCGAGGGTGAGCGCTTAGGCAAGGCCCGCGAAATAACGTGCCACGTCGGTTGGGTTAGGCGCGCCATCTCGGGCCTTAAGGTCTTCGTACAGCGTTGGATGCGCGCCGTAACCCAACGTCGCCGTGGTCTCCTATTTTCCGTGTCTTGCCTTGTCGCCTCTGTCTACCGACGATTGCACCCGGTGATGCGAACTCTATGCCGAACGGGCCGTGCCGTCAGTGCGCTAGCGAACTTAAGGAGCGTTCTCATGATGAACGGGGTTTCGGCAAGCCCACGGAGCAAGGGTGGCCGCGGCGACGTCCGGTCACGGCGCGCATCGAGCACCATACCTGACACATCAGGTCCCGAGCTTGCACAACTCACCCGATCTCTTATGTTCTCTCGTGGGAAATCCTGACTGCAATGAGGGCGCGACCGCACAATAATGTACATCAGGAAGCGCCATATCACGCAGACAACCCAATCCGTTCAAGCTGGAGCTCAAATCCGTACAGAAGGAGCCGTCCGCTGCGTCAACGGGCTGGAAGAATGACGGGGGCATGACCGCGAAAAAGAGTGCTCGCGCAGAGACGCAAAGGCGCGGAGCATGAAGGAGAGAAGAAAAGCGCACTGGTGACATCGACCAATGCGCTTTCTTCACTTTGCGCCTCTGCGTCTCTGCGCGAGCCTCTTCTTGCCTGGTCGGTCGCAACAGCATGGGACATCATAGGGCGCCAATTGGGGGCTAGTCGTTCAGGGGGCCAAGTAAATAGTTACGACTCTCTAGGGAACGATTCACCAATAGGCGTTACAACTCGGCCCCCGGTCGGGTTACGCTGCGCTAACCCGACAAATGCACCCGTTTCTTTTGAACCGATACCAGGTGACCCCTGGGCTGAGCCAACAAGGCCCGCCACTCCACGCGGTCAATGAGGGCAACCTCATGCGCGGAGCCCTGATCCCGGGACCAGAATCGCCGGGTCGCAGGATCGACATCGAGCCTAGTCCTCGGACGCAGATTGGTCTGGGGTTGGTCGTTGTTGCCGGTTGCAGGACCCATCTCATCGATGAGGGCCGCAAGCCGATCCAGCAAGCCCAGCGCCTCCTGTCGTAGGGCCTGATGCGCTTGACGCATTTCGGCCACGGCTGGCTGCAAGATCACCGCCAGGCTTGACTCACGACCGACGGCTACGTCGAGAAGGGCCAATCCGATCCGGCTGCTTTGAAATTCCTGCCAGACGCCCGAAAGGATCGACAGTTGCTCCACCCAGTCGATTTCGGACTGCGAATACGCCGCCGCCCGGCCGCGGTATCGAGCAAATCGTGCGTGAACCTGGGTCATGGCCTGGCCTCCTCGGTCCGCTGAAGGGCGAGTACAGATGGTCCGCGTACGTCCTGCCGAGTTCTAACCTAAAAAAACAGCCGAACCGCGAAGACCGCAAAAAATTCAATCCGTTGCTAGCGAAACACTGATCGCCGAAAGATTGCAAAAAACCACTCAATGAGTCGTTGCTTTATTAGCTTCCTCTGCACCTATGCACGTCCAATTGCAATCTTCGCGTCTAAGATAGTTGAACCGGTCGTCCGGACCAAGACGCGAACCGACGATAAAGCTCTTCGACCTTCCTATCTAGATCGGCCTCAGCGCGGCGCATCACCGATTGTATAGTGGGATGCCCAATAGAAGGACTGCTCGGTCGCCCCGTTCGCCGGCACTGTGACCTGCCGGGTCTGGACCTGCCCGGCCGCGTCGACTGTCAGGTTATAGCGCCCCGGCGCAAGGCGAGCGTAGAAAAAAGGACCCTGGGATACGGCCGCGAGTCGTGTCCGACCGGAGACCTCCTCGACCCGCACCTGAATGTTGGACAGATACTCCCCGGAGCCCTGCACGGCGAAGAGGAGCCGAAGGTTATATTGGGACTTGACCTGCGCGAGTTCTTCGCGTTCGGAGACGCCGATCCCTCCGCTCATGTAGGGAACGCCCTCCTCTGTCGACCTGGTTTCGAGGATCGCGCCCTGCGGTGGTGCGTCGCTTTTACCAGGCGCCGCCGACGGAGCCTCCGGTAGAAAGGTCCCCTCGGGAAGAACCGACCCCGCGGGCGCGATCGCCCACTCCGTCGGGGTCTGGCCTTCCACCATGCCCCCCGTTCCCCGCCCCAAG
>NZ_NRRW01000030.1 GCF_016583835.1 Thiococcus pfennigii
CGCCGAAGCGAGCCCGTATTCACCTTTAACTGCTTGTTTATTCGCCGATTTGCCCGCGCTTGTCACACCCTTTTTGTCATTGCCGCCGCATGGCATTCGTCAATAAGCTTTCACTAATATGCGCGTTTATTAGTGTTTGCTTATATTATGATCTCGCTATGCGGAAATGAGAAACTTCAGATAACGATAGCCAATCACTTTCATACGCTTGATGGTCAGTACCATTATTTTCGAGAGCAGGCTGAAACATCATACATTCCACAAGAACGCGATAGAAGCAATGATCCGGTAGAGGGTGCACCGGAGATTCTCAATAGAAATTTAAGTGCTGGAAGAAGTGGCTCGTTTAATGCGTTAGCAATGATTGACGCATATTTCAGCCGTCTCGAACATTTCTTAGTACTCGCACTACCGTTTTCTAATTATGACCGCCAATCTGATAATTTGGTTGATTTTGTTGGCATGGTTTGGTCTGACAAACTCAAAAGAATACTCAATGTCAGTGAGACTTCTGTGCAAGCCTATTATGAACAGCTTGTAAGCGTTAAAGAGAAATACCGAAATACTTTTGCTCATGGAGGTTTTGAGAAGAGTGGGCAATCGTTTTATTTCCATTTGCCGAGATTTGGAGCAATTCCGGCAAGTATGTCGGGGCATCGAGAAAGCGTTCATTTCAACCTATTTCCAGTCGAGAATGACAGTTTCAACAATATTTGTAAACTCTTTGATGAGTTCGATAATTATCTGAAGAACGACGCTCTTGTTTCGACGTGGCAGTTCGCAGATAGTGGGCTCGATCTGGTCCTAGAAGAAAAGAAGCTATCCGAGATGCTGGCTGCATCAGAAGATGTTGAATCTTTTGAACAATGGATTGATAGGGAAGGCTACATAGCAGAGATGTATGCAAATGCCGATTACTAAAAAAGGGCCTAACAAAGCCATAAACTCGGACGCTAAAAAGCTACGCGATGCTTCGCTTTTTGGTGCCGGTTAAGGAAATTGGGTCAAGGAGGAAGGGGTCAGTTCTCGCATTGTAAGGTCACCGCCGGGGTCAGGAAAATAGGGTCAGGTCTTGCAATCCAGCACCGCCCGACTACACTTGGCCCATGGCCCGACCCCTTCGGAGCTCTTCGGCGATGCCTGTGAGCGGTTCAACTGGCGGTGCCACGCCTACTGCCAGATGACGAACCATTACCACGTCGTCGTCGAGACACCTGAGGCCAACCTGTCCAAGGGCATGCGCCAGCTGAACGGTGTCTACACCCAAAGGACCAACCGACGCCACGGGCTGGCCGGACACCTGTTCCAGGGACGCTTCAAAGCCATCTTGGTGGAACGCGATGCGTACCTGTTGGAGCTCGCGCGCTACGTCGTGCTGAATCCCGTGCGCGCGGGAATGGTCCCGGCGGCGGAAGGGTGGGCATGGAGCAGCTACCGGGCGATGGTCGGGCGGGCTTCGGCGCCGGCGTGGTTGGAGACGGATTGGCTACTCGGGCAGTTCGGCGAGGAACGCGGCGTCGCACGATGCAGGGGATTGCCGCGTTCTTCGGCGTGCATTACTCGACGGTGAGCCGCGCCGTACGACGCCTCAAGGCCGCACCAGACTGCAACGCGCCGGCAGCCTCAACAAAGTAGGGTGCTTGACTGCAAGACCTGACCCCAATGCGTGGAATGCGTGGGGTATGTGACCCCATAGTGGAAGCGTAGTGGAAGTAGTGGAAGTAGTGGAAGAACAACGAAGGCAAGACACTTAAGGAAATGGAAAGCGCATAACATGCGCCTACAGCGGACGCGCCAAAGGCGCGCGCCGCTGAGTCTTTACGTTGGGCGAAAAAAGATACCGATGAAAAAGACGCTTTTGTATAGACTACTTGGACTTGGTTCAGTCCCTAAGAAATTGCTCCCGCTGCTTGAACAGGAGGGTATTGTTGTCTACGATGAAGGAATGAGTGGATGGTTCATAGCAAAGCATGTCAATGGACCCGGAAAACGGTATCGTCATCGTTCAGAAGGTTTTTCTGGTTGCCTTGTGGTAACCAAAGAGAGGTTGATTTGCTACACATACGGGAAACGTCAAATCAACATCTCTTTTGAAGACCCGAAGATAGCAAATCTGTATGTCGACATACCCAAAGAAGAGAAGCTGTGTCTTTCGTTCGAGTCATCCGACTTTCAAGAAGCCTGGAATGGTTTAATTGAATTCCGATTTAATACAACCAAAGCTCACCAGTTTCGTGAAGCCTTGATCGAAATCGGCGTCCAACAAGGCGCTGCACCGGACCCCCGTTCCTCGCGCCAGTGAGCGTTAACGTTAGGTTTACAAAATGACACTTGTAACCTCGGTCACTTACCATTTCTTGGCTTAACTTAGATTCAGATTCATGCCGCCGGGGTCAGGTCTCGCATCGTAGCATTTTTTTCCGATCCGGCGGCCAGGGCGAGACATCGGCGACTCCGAGAGGCGCTGAGCCGCGTAGCTTTGTCCACCCGGGGGAAATTCAAACCGGGGTCACGGGGTCTCACAATGCACCCTTCGCGCTGTCCGGGCCGCTTTCGGTTTCCCGCTATGCTAGGTGAATCGCCCCAAAGGTTTCAGTAAGTGCCGACAACTCTTCGCGTTGGCCCTTACAGATCCCTTTTTCTTTGCAGGCGACCGAGATGATCCACCGCACATTCGCGTGGAATGCGACGACGAAATCTGCGAGTTTTGGCTGAATCAGATAGAGCTGGAGCGAAGCGGAAGATTCACCCAGGCTGAGATCCACCGCATTCACGAACTTGGTCGAACGTGAGACCAGCCAGATTGAACATCCCAGGTTGTTACCAACCCGAAAGGGATGACTCGACGGTGTCCGTCGCCGGCCGTGGCGGTCGCCGCCAAGACTGAAAACGCTTATATTTTGCGGATATACTTTCTTCAGCACTGGCGTGACTATGTGCGTTTGCCGCCCTTATTAGAGTTTTCTGAAATGCAATGGTCCGATGTCATCAATGATCCCAGCCTGCGCGATCTTCCTTATAAGATCGAACTGGATGCACAGGGAAGGATCGTGACGAGTCCAGCCTCGAACCGTCATGGGGCCCAACAGGCCAGGCTGGTCCGCCTTCTGGCGCGTCTGCTTAGCGATGGTGAGATTGCGACCGAGTGTTCTATCGGTACCCATGCGGGTGTCAAAGTCGCCGATGTCGTGTGGATGTCGCCCGAGTTCCAGCGGCAGCACGGCGATACCACGCCCTATCCGCAGGCTCCCGAGCTCTGTATCGAGATCCTGTCACCGTCGAATGCGCCCGCTGAGATCGAAGACAAGGTCCGGCTCTACCTCGGCTATGGTGCCCGATAGGTATGGACTGTGGATGAACAGGGTCAGATCAGCCTGTCAGGCCCAGAGGGGCAACGTCAGGTATCGGCTCTGCCCGGCATACAGGGACCCTTGGCGATCTAGTCGTCTGTCAGACTCGATAGGAGCGATAGAGGACACTTGATTTGCGGCCGGCGATGACGCCGGCGTGGGGGCACCCTGGCGGACTCCGCGCACATCGCCCGCCGGCGGGCGCCTACCACGCGAGTGGTTTTAGGCCGCGGCGTGCGGTCTCGGGCATTCCGCAGGCTTGCACTGGAACGCCGGGGCGGCGCGCCGAGCCGACCTCCGCGGCTCGGCGCTGCGGCCAGGTCGGTGGTCAGCCGGTCAGCGCCGCGAAGACGGCCGGGAGGCGCTCGGGGAGCCGTTCGACCTGGTCGACGATCGAGTAGCCGTTCTCGCCGAAGATGCGCGCGACGTAGCGGTCGGCATCCGGATCCAACGTCAGGCAGTAGGTGTGGATGCCGAGCCGGCGCAGGTCCTCGACGGCCTTCTTCGCGTCGTGGCGCAGGTACTGGGGGTCGCGCTCGTCGATGTCGGCCGGCTCGCCGTCGGTGATCAGCAGCACGAGCCGCTTGGTCGCGCCCTGCTGCGAGAGGTGCCAGCCGGCGTGGCGCAGCGCGGCGCCCATGCGGGTCGAGAGGCCGCCCTTCATGCCGGCCAGGCGCGACTTGGCCTCGTCGTCGTAGCGCTGACCGAAGTCCTTGAAGCGGTAATACTGGACGTCGTGCCGCCCGTCGGAGGCGAAGCCGTGCACGGCGAACGCGTCGCCGATGCTGTCGATGGCCCAGGCGAGGAGCCCGGTCGCCTCGCGGGTCAGCGTCAGGATGCTCGGGCTGTCCGGGTCGTCGGCATCGGTCGGTTCGTTCGTCGATTCGGACAGGTCCATCAGCACGACGATCGCGAGGTCGCGCAGGTGGCGGGTGATGCGAATATTGATCCGCGGGTCGGGCATCAGGCCACGGCGGATGTCGATCATCGCACGCACGGCGGCGTTGAGGTCGAGCTCCTCGCCCTCCTCGTAGCCGCGCCGGCGCACGATCCCCTGGGGTTGCAGGGCATCGATCAGGTGGCGGATGCGGCTCGCGATCGGCTTGTGCTTGGTCAGGATCTCGTCCATCCGCTCCGGGTCGCCTCGGCCCTGACGACGCTCCAGCACCGTGACCCAGTCGGGGCGGAAGAGCTGGGCCTGGTAGTCCCACTCCTGGTAGCGGTAGGGCTCGGAGACCGGCTCCTTGCCCTCGATCTGGTTGTAGGAGATGCCTTCGTCCTCGTAGGGGAAGAACTCGGTGGCGCAGATCCAGACCTCCTGGGCGTCGTCGCCGGCAGTCTCGACGTCGACCTCGTTGGCCAACTCGACGGCCGAGACGTACTTGCGCACCTGCTGCTGCGAGGCCGGCAGGTAGTCGATGCCGCGCTCGGTGAACAGGTTCTCGCTGAAGGCCCAGATGTAGCGGTTGTCGTCGCGGTAGGGCTGCGGCCAGGCCTCGAGGATGCGCAGGTTCGGCAGCGGCAGCCGCGCGGTGGCCTGGTTGTAGAAGGTGACGCCGGCGAGCCAGCTGATGCGGTTGTCGTCGGGGCGCACCGCGAGTTCGGCGCGGAAGGCGGCGGCCGCCTCGTCGACCAGCGGCTCGCCGTCGCGGTGATCCTCGTCGAGCAAGGCATGGGCGAGGCGCACCATCAGGTCGAGCATCGGGTGACGCTCGTCGTAGTCGTCATCGGGCGTCATCGGCGCCGTGAAGAACTGCAACCAGAGCTTCTTCAGGCCCGGGAAGTCGCGGATCGCCAGGTGTTCGATGCGGGCGTCCTCGAACAGGGCGATGAAGCGCATCTGCGCCGGCGAGAGCTGCTCGGCGCTGAGCCGCGCCTGGGTGTAGACCATGTGCGCGGCACAGTGGGCGGCGGCGGCCCGGTAGACCTCGAGGCCCGAGATGCCGTGCCAGACGTCGAAGGCGTCCGGCAGATGGATCTGGAAGTCCTCGATGTAGGGCTTGAGGCCCTGGCGCGACTCGTAGTCGCCCGAGGTCGGGCGCATGAAGAAGGCCCGCGCCCACAGCGCCCGCAGGTAGAAGTTGAGACGCCGCTGGTTGTCGACGAAGAGGGTGCCGCGCCGTTCCTTCTGGAGCACGGCGCGGGCCGACTCGGTCTTGAGGCCGAAGTAGGCCATCTGACCCTCGAGGTCGCGCTGATGGGCCTGGGCGCCCCACAGCGCCCAGCGGCGCAGGCCACCGAGGGTCAGCTTCGAGAGGAGTTCGTCGATGTTCTCCATCATCGGGCGCAGCCCCCGCGGGGCCTTGCCGGCGAGCTGGTGGAGCAGGCCCAGGTAGCCGCGCAGCACCTCGGCGTCGCCGAGGCGGCCGGCGGCGAGCGGCAGGCTCGCCATGATCAGCGTGATGACGGTGCCCGAGGTGTGCGAGGCGAGCTTCATCAGGGCCTCGACGATGTCGGGCACGATGTCCTCGCCGACCTCCTTGACGACCCGCGGCATCTCGCCCGCGTAGGTCAGCACCAGGTCCTGGCCCTTGCCCATCGTGCACATCGCGCGCAGACCGGTCAGGTAGTTGTCGAGCCCGCGCGGCGACATCACCCGCGAGGCCTCGTGGTAGCTCGACTCCAGCGCCTCGCGATGCGGGTGATCGGCGTCGGTGGCGAGACAGGAGACGTATTGGCTGAAATCGATGGTCATGGGATTCTTGGGCTTCTCACCGCAGAGACACGGAGGACACGGAGTCAACCGCTGAGGATGATTCGGCGGACCCCCTCTTTGAGCTGGGGCACGTTGAAATTGATGAGCAAGCCAAGCGGTTTCCCGAGTGCTCGCAGATAAGCGATCACCTGGGCCCGATGAATCGCCGCAAGCTCATCGACTGCTTTCAGCTCAACCAGAAGGGTATCCGCGACCAACAGGTCGATCCGGCCGTGGCCAACCGGATGGCCCTTGTACAGGGTATTGAACCGATACTGGCGCAGAAACGGGATGGCCTGCCTGGAAAGCTCGAAGCACAATGCCTCCTCATAGACGGCCTCCAGGTAACCCGGGCCGAGCTCGCGATGGACTTCAATCGCGGCGCCGATGACCCGCCCACTCAGTCGATTGAGGGATGGATCGAGCCCCACTTCATCTCTGCGCATCCTCTGCGCCCTCTGCGCCTCCGCGGTTCAAGCCTTGCACGCCTCAGAAATAGGTATTCACCGCCGCATCCAGCGTGTCGCGCATGTCCGGGTCGTCGGTCAGCGGCCGGACCAGGGCCATGCGGCAGGCCGGTTGCGGGTCGATGCCCTTGCCGATCAGCTGCGCGGCGTAGACCAGGAGCCGCGTCGACATGCCCTCGTCGAGTCCGTGGCCCTTGAGGTTGCGGCTGCGCTGGGCGACCTGGACTAGCTTCTCGGCGGTCGCCCGATCGACGCCACCCTCGTGGGCGACGATCTCCGTCTCGATCTCGGCGGTTGGATAGTCGAAATCGAGCGCGCCGAAGCGCTGCTTGGTCGACTGTTTGAGGTCTTTCATCAGGCTCTGATAGCCCGGGTTGTAGGAGATCACCAACTGGAAGTCGGGGTGGGCCTGAACCAGCTCGCCCTTCTTCTCCAGCGGCAGGTTGCGCCGGTGGTCGGTCAGCGGGTGGATGACGACGGTCGTGTCCTGGCGCGCCTCGACGACCTCGTCGAGGTAGCAGATGGCCCCGATCCGGGCGGCGACCGTCAGCGGGCCGTCCTGCCACTTGGTGCCGTTGATGTCGAGGAGGAAGCGCCCGACCAGGTCCGAGGCCGTCATGTCCTCGTTGCAGGCGACCGTGATCAGCGGCTTGCCGAGCCGCCACGCCATGTGCTCGACGAAGCGCGATTTGCCGCAGCCAGTCGGCCCCTTGAGCATCACCGGCATCCGCGCGGCATAGGCCGCCTCGTACATCTCCACCTCGTTGCCGACGGCCCGATAGTAGGGCTCCTCGGCGATCAGGTACTGTCCTCTGTCGATCTCGCTCATCGTTATGATCCTGGATTCTCGAGGGGACCTCGAATCGTTCGAGGTGCCTTTGATTGGGCGATTCTCGGGCCATTGCCCTCCGGGCAGGCCTTCGAGATGCAGCACGCCGACGCCGTCTGCGCACTGCCGCGGCCGTGCGCCCGGGCGACACGCCGGGGCGTTCGCGCCCTGATCGGGCACGCCCGGATGTCCCGCACCCCCAGCGGCGGCCGCGAGGGCCGATAAATGGCACACCAGCGCTACAGTTTCAAGGCCGCTGCCGAGAATTCAAGACCCCGTCAGGCATCGTCCTCGCGCCCGAGCGTGACCTGCGGCGGCTCGTCGTCGCCCGCGCCCAGGGTGACGGTCACGACCATCGGGGCGCAGCAGACCGAGCAGTCCTCGACGTAACGCTGCGAGCCGGCGCTCAGGTCGATGAGGATCTCCAACGGCTCACCACATGACGGGCAGTGCCGCCGATAGGTCTCCAGTGGATTCATGACGACCTCCGCTGCGAGGTTGGGGTGCGCTGCCGGCGCGGGGCGCGCTCGGCAGCCCTTCGTGGAACAGATGGCGGCGGGGGACGCGCAGCCACAGGGGCCGAGCGCCGTCGTCCTCGCGACGATGGCGCCCGTGCCCGGGGGACGGCCCCGATCTTGCGGCCCTCGCCGCGGAGACCGCTGGCGGCCCACAGCCCGATCCGGCCCCGGCAAAACCACCATCGTCGGTGGTTTTCGCCCGCCGGCGCGGCCCGTGCCGGTCGCCGGCCAGCCAGACGGGAGATCATCATGTTCTTCAAGCAGTTCTATCTCGAGAGCCTCGGCCACGCGTCCTACTTCGTCGGCTCGGAGGAGACCGGCGAGGCCCTGGTGCTCGACGTGCGCCGCGACGTGGAGACCTACTTCGCCGAGGCGCGCAACCAGGGGATGCGCATCCGCTACGCCTGCGACACCCACCAGCACAACGACTATCTGACCGGGATCTGCGAGCTGCCCGCGCGCGGCGATATCGAGCTCCTGTCCGGGGCGCGCGCCGAGCTCGGCTACCCGACGCGGTCGCTGGAGGACGGCGCGCGCCTCGAGATGGGCGAGGTGACGATCGAGCTCTTGCACACACCCGGGCACACGCCGGAGCACATCAGCCTGCTGCTCACCGACCGCTCGCGCGGCGACGAGCCGGCGATCCTCCTCTCGGGCGGCGCCCTGCTGGTCGGCGATCTGGCCCGCCCCGACCTGCTCGGCGACGAGGAGGCGACGCGCCGTGGCGCCGAGCAGTTCTGCGAGACGCTCCAGGGCAAGATCCTGACGCTACCGGACTTCGTCGAGGTCTACCCGACCCATGTCGCCGGCTCGCTCTGCGGCGGCCACATCGGCAGCCGGCTATCGACGACGATCGGCTACGAGCGGCGGCTGAACAGGCTCCTCGCCGACCTCTCCGACGCCAACGCGCTGGTGCGCCATTGCCTGGACCTGAAGGATCTGCCGGCGGTGCCACCCTACTGGCCGCGGATGCGTCGGCTCAACACGGCCGGTCCACCGCCGCTCGGGGTCCTGGCCGACCCGCCGCCGCTCGGCGTCGAGGCGTTCGAACATCGGCGCCGCGACGGCGCGATCGTCCTCGACTGCCGCTCCCCGGAGGCCTTCACGGCGCACGTCCCGGGGGCCGTCAACGTCGGCATCGGCACCTCGTTCCCGACCTGGGCCGGCAGCGTACTGCCCTACGACAGGCCGCTGATCCTCGTCCTGGAGCAGCCGGACGACCTCTGGGAGGTCTGCTGGCAACTGCTGCGCATCGGCTACGAACTGCCGCAGGGCTGGCTCGCCGGGGGCATGCTCGCATGGCGCACGGCCGGGATGCCGATCGACATCCTGCCGCAGTGGACCATCTGGCAGCTCCACGAGGCGATCGAGAGGGACCGCGATCTGCTCGTGCTCGACGTCCGCCAGCCGGCCGAGTGGTCGGCCGGGCACATCGCCCGGGCGACCCACATCACCGGCGCCGAACTCACCCGCCGCCTCGACGAGATCCCGCGCGAGCGCCCGGTCGCCGCGATCTGCGGCAGCGGTTACCGCTCGTCGGTCGCCGCGAGCATCCTCCAGCGCCACGGCCACCCGGCCATCTTCAATGTCCTCGGCGGGATGACCGGCTGGCAGGCCGAGGGGCTGCCGGTCACCGACTGAGCCACGTACCGCAGTTGACCGCGTCACCGTAGCGGTAAGGCAACGGATCGGCGGCTCCCGCACGCGCGCCCAAGGGCCGGACGATGGCGGGCCAGCACCCGGAGCGGCGTCGGCGTCGACGTCGTCCCCGCCCGCGAGACGATCACCACGGCGACCGGCCCCGCGCGTGCACCCTCATCGGGGCGGGATGTTCTGGTTTCGGCGGAACAGATTGTCGGGGTCATACTGCGTCTTGACGTCAACGAGTCGTTCGTAGTTGCCCCGATAGGCGGACCGCACCCGTGCCTCGCCCTCCTCTTCGAGAAAGTTCACATAGGAACCACCAGCCGAGTACGGGTGCAGATCTTGCCAATAGCCGCGCGCCCAGTCGCGGACACGGTCGCCATCCGCCGGGTCCTCGGCCACGCCAGCGATCAGGGACGACCACTGGCAGTCGCGATAGGCGAAGGCGGTCGCGTCGCTCGCGACCTGCTGCACGACCCCGTCGATGGGATAGAGGTGCATCGTCGACAGGGGCGTTGGCAGGCCGCGCGCGTGGCGTCCATGCTTGTCCACGGCCTCGTCCGGGATCTCGTTGACGAAATCCCCCTTCCAGTACCATTGCAGCCCGGGCGGATAGAATTGGTCGAAGAGGCCTTGCAGCAACGGATAGGGGACGGTGTCGATGTGCTCGAATAGCGGGTCGTGGACGCCGCGTACCTGTGCCAGCACCTCGTCGGCGCGTTCCGGTGGACCGCTGTAGCACCAGAGAACCGAGCAGACCCGGCGGCCATGCAGGCCCGACGGGAACAGCGGCGAGGGGGGAACCTCGAGAAAGGCGAAGAAGCCGTAGAGCTCGCGCGGCGCGCGGGGCATGAACTCCCGATACCACTTGAGGATCACCTCCGCATCGTCCATCGACCAAAACGCCGGACCGGCCTGGACCATCGCGACGGGATGCAGCCGCAACAGAAACGAGGTCACGACGCCGAAATTGCCGCCGCCACCGCGCAAGGCCCAGAACAGATCGGGATGCTCCTCGGCGCTGGCGCGGACCAGGCTGCCGTCGGCGAGTGCCACATCGGCCTCGAGGAGATTGTCGATGGTCAGTCCGTACTGGCGCGAGAGGTAGCCGTGGCCACCGCCGAGCGTGAGGCCGGCGACACCGGTCGTCGAGATGATGCCGCTGACCGTGGCGAGCCCGAAGGCGTGGGTCGCATGGTCGACATCTCCCCAAGTGCAACCTGGCTCGACGCGCACGGTACGCGCCTGCGGGTCGACGCGAATGCCCTTCTGCGACGAGAGATCGACGACCAATCCATCGTCGCAGAGGCTCAGTCCCGCACCATTGTGCCCCCCGCTGCGCAAGGCGAGCGTGACATCATTGTCGCGGGCGAAGCGAATGGCCCGCATCACGTCGGCGACATCGGCGCAGCGCGCGATCAGGGCCGGACGCTTGTCGATCATCCCGTTGTAGATGCGCCGCGCCGACTCGTAGGCGGGATCCTCGGGCTGAATCAGGTGCCCGCGCAGTTGATTGGCAAACTCACCGATCTGCCTTGCTTCGCGCATGATTGGCCTCCTCGTTGGCGTTCGGCCCGGCAACCGTCGCTCGCGATTCGAGACGATAACCGGACGCTTGGCTCGCGCACCGATCTTGGCCACCGCGCACCAGTGATCGGCGTTGCCAAACGGGCGGCAAGAACTACTCCAGGCGCCCCCACCCGAGTCGGCGAGCGACTGAGGGACCCGCGCACCCTCGGCCCGCCGCCCGTCGGTCGCATTGCCCCCGCCCCGTCGGCAAATGCCCCGACAGCCGATGCCCGGCGGCCCGCACGGGCGGCCACGACGGAGCCATCGACACGCGAGTCGCCGGCGTCAACCGGTGCCGACCCGCTCGCGCACCGGAGCCCGGAGCGTCAGCGCGTTGCGCACGCCAAGACCAGCCTCGTCGCTGGCGAAGCGGACGTAGACGAAGTCGGCCGTGAGGCGCTCGGGCGTGCGGAAGCCGTCGAACTCGTAGAGGCAGAGCGCCGCGCCAGACGGGGCAGCAGGTCATAGACGGGCTCGACGAGCCAGCCGTGGTCACGCAACTCGAAGGCGTGGCGGAAGCCACCATCGAGCGCGGCTGGGAATCCTCGAAGCCGCCGTGGATCGACGCGCCAGCACGGCGGGAGCTGGAACAGGATCGGCCCGAGCCGCCCGGCGCACGCGGACAGGCCCAGTCGCGCCCCTGCGTGCCTGATCGCCCTGCCGCCAAGGGCCGATCCGGCGGCGGAATACCGGACCATCGTCGAAGAATCTTCACGGCCCGGTCACCCATCGGTCACAAGCCCACTCCATCTAGGTCCTGCGCCGGCCGCCTTGCCGGCGCACACCGACCGCCGAGACGCCCAAACCCACCTGATTGACCCGAGGTATCGACGATGGATGACAAGACCCATGCGCCCAATCCAGACAATTTTCGTTGGGATAATGACGGTACCGCCGATGTGCTCCCCGGGACGGCGACCCGTCCCACCGCCGGCGAGCCGCTCGCCAGCGTCATCGACCGCGCGATCAGCCGCCGCGCCCTGCTGAAGGGTTCGGCCGTCGCCGGCGCGACGCTCGTGATCGCGCCGAGCGCGCTCCTGGCCCCGTCGCCCGCCGTGGCCGCGCCGCGCCACCGCGACCCGGGCAGCCGCCTGACCTTCGAGACGGTGCCCCCGGGCAACGAGCCGGATATCGTCGTACCGCCCGGCTACTCGGTCGACATCCTCCTGCGCTGGGGCGACCCGCTGACGCCCGCGGCGCCCGAGTTCGATGTCGACCAGCAGAGCCCCGCGGCCCAGGCCCAGCAGTTCGGGTTCAACGCGGACCTGGTCCTCTGGTATCCGCTGCCGCGCCTCGTCGCACGCTCGGTCGGTATCCGCGGCCGCCTCGGGGCGATCGCCAACCGCAGCCTCGGCCTCCTCTACCCGCGGCTCGCCACGCAGACCAGCCGACACGCGCTCGTGGTGGTCAATCACGAGTACACATCGGGCGTCGACATGTTCCCCGGTTACGACAGCGCGGCCCCGACCGCCGAGCAGGTGCGGATCGAGATCGAGGCGCATGGCTTCTCGATCGTCGAGCTGCGCCTCGGGGACGACGGTCGCTGGCGCTTCGAGCGCGGCTCGCCGTTCAACCGCCGCTCGACCGGCTCGACGCCGATCGAGATCGCCGGCCCATTGCGCGGCCATGCCCTGATGCGCACGTCGGCCGATCCGGACGGGGTCGAGGTGCTCGGCTCGCTGAACAACTGCGCCGGCGGCAAGACCCCCTGGGGGACGATCCTGACCTGCGAGGAGAACTTCGATCAGTACTTCGCGAACTTCGCCGCCGTCACCGGCGCGAGCCGCGCCGTCAGCGAACGCATCCCGGCCCCGGACGGGGCGAGCGAGCGCCGCTGGGAGGATGTCGTCGAGCGCTTCGACCTCGCCAAGGAGCCGAACGAATACAACCGCTTCGGCTACGTGGTCGAGGTCGACCCCTACGACCCGGGTACCCCCGCGAAGAAGCGCACCGCGCTCGGTCGCTTCAAGCATGAAGGGGCCGCGGCGCGCATCGCCCGCGACGGGCGGGTCGCGATCTACAGCGGCGACGACGCCCGCTTCGAGTACGTCTACAAGTTCGTCAGCGCCGGCACCTACGACCGCTTCGACCGCGCGGCCAATCTGGACCTGCTCGACCGGGGCACCCTCTATGTCGCACGCTTCGACGTCGGCGATGTCGCGGGGGACGATATGGGCGACGGCGTCTGGCTCGAACTCTCGCCGGACAATCCGGTGCTGGCGGACTGGACGCTGGAGGAGATCCTGCTCGACACCCGCGGCGCCGCCGATCGCGTCGGGGCGACGCCGATGGACCGCCCGGAGGACGTCGAGGTCAGCCCGCAGACCGGCAAGGTCTACATCGCCCTGACCAACAACTCCCGCCGCACCGAGCCGGACGAGGCCAACCCGCGGATCGCCAACGAGCACGGCCACATCATCGAGCTGGTCGAGGACGACCCGGCCGACCTGACCTTCCGATGGAATATCCTCGTCAAGTGCGGCGACCCGACCGTCGCCGAGCACGACACGCGCTTCGGCGACATCCCCGACCCGGTCGCGGCCGGCATCAGCCCGATCGCGGATCCGGACAATCTGGTCCACGACGATGACGGCAACCTCTGGATCGCCACCGACGGCCAGTACTTCAGCGGCAGCGTCGGCTTCGGCCAGAACGACGGCATCTTCGCCGTGCCCGTCGAGGGGACCGATCGCGGCCGGCTGCGCCAGTTCCTCTCGGGCGTGCCGGGCGGCGAGGTCTGCGGCCCGGAGTTCTCCGGCGACAACAAGACCTTCTTCTGCGCGATCCAGCACCCGAACGACGGCGAGGCCTTCGCCAAGCTCTGGCCGACCGATGAGACCCGGGTCTCCAAGCCGAGCCTGATCGCGGTTCGGCGCAACGACGGCCGCAAGATCGGCCGCTGAGGACCCGCCCGCCGCCAAGCCGCTGCGGCCCGGCGGGCCGACGCGGGGCCGATCCAGACCTCGCCGCAGAGACCGCGGGGCGGCCGCCTGGCCGCCCGCCCAGGGTCGGCGCGCGGCGGACACGCTGACAGCACACCGCGCAAGGCCCATACTCGGTGGCCTGGCGGCAGGCCCTGCCGCCCCACCCGATGGTGCCCAAATGGTCCTGACCCTCCCCCAACTCTGTGCCCGACTCGGCATCCCGGTCCCCACCCTCGCCGGCAGGCCGGTGACGATCCAGGGGGTCAGCACCCTGGAACTGGCCAGCGAGACGGACCTCTGCTTCGCCGAGCGCCTGGACCAGACCGCGCGCGTCGCCACGAGCCACGCCGGGGCGATCCTGGTCCCGCTCGACTTCCCCATCCTCGCCGGACCTCGGCTGATCCGCGTCCCGGATCCGCGCGCCGGGTTCTTCGGCATTGCCGAGTCCTTCATCCCTGTGCCCGACACGCGCGGCATCCACGCGAGCGCGGTAATCGACGGCGACGCGGTGCTCGGGGAGGATGTCGCCGTCGGCGCCTGCGCCGTGATCGCGGGCGGCGTGCGGATCGGCGCCCGGTGCCTCATTGGGCCCGGCTGCTATTTGGGGCCCGGCGTGACGCTGGGGACCGACTGCCGGATCGAGGCCAATGCGACCCTGCACCGGGACAGCCGGGTGGGGGCGCGCTGCAGGATCCATTCGGGCGCCGTGATCGGGGGCGACGGCTTCGGCTATCAGTGGGACGGCCAGGCCCACCGCAAGGTGCCTCAGCTCGGGCGGGTCGAGATCGAGGACGACGTCGAGATCGGCAGCAACTGCTGCATCGACCGCGCGACCCTTGGGATCACGCGGATCCGCCGCGGCACCAAGGTCGACAATCTGGTTCAGATCGCCCACAACACGGACATCGGCGCCCATGCGATCCTCGTCGCCCAGGCGGGGGTGGCCGGCAGCGCGACGGTCGGGGCCGGGGCGCTGATCGCCGGCCAGGTGGCGATCTCCGATCACGTCGAGGTGGGCGCTGGGGCACGCGTCGGCGGCCAGTCCGGCGTGACCAGGGATGTGCCCGCCGGCGCGGCGGTCTTCGGCACCCCGGCGCGTCCGATGAGGGAGACCTTCAAGGAGCTGGCGGCCTTGGCCCAGTTGCCGCGCCTGCTCAAGCAATTCAAGGTGCAGCGCCGGGAGATCGAGGCATTGGAACGACGTTTGGCGGAACTCGAACGCGGGCGCTGATCTAGAACGTGCACACCGTCACGCCGTCCCAACCGCCCCAGGCGCCCTCGGTCGCGGATCCGCGCGATAATGGCGCCACCCTGCGGACCGCCGAGACGGAGCAAGACCATGCCCACCGAACACCGCGCCATCCTCATCACCGGCTGTTCCAGCGGCATCGGCCACGCCTGCGCCCACGGGCTCGCCCGGCGCGGCTACCAGGTCGTCGCCTCGGCGCGACGCGCCGCCGACGTCGCCCGGCTGCGCGAGGAGGGTCTCCAGGCCGTACGCCTCGACGTCGACGACCCGGCGAGCATCGCCGAGGCGGTCGCGGCGACGCTGGAGCAGACCGGCGATCGACTGTGGGGCCTGTTCAACAACGCCGGCTTCGGCCAGCCGGGGGCGGTCGAGGACCTGACCCGCGAGGCCCTGCGCGGCCAGATGGAGACCAACCTGCTCGGCGCCCACGACCTGGCTTGCCGGCTGATCCCGGTGATGCGCCGCCAGGGCGGCGGGCGCATCGTCCAGAACAGCTCGCTGCTCGGGCTGGTCGGCCTGCCCTACCGCGGCGCCTATGTCGCGAGCAAATTCGCCCTCGAGGGGCTCACCGACTGCCTGCGCCAGGAACTGCGCGGCAGCGGCATCCATGTCGCGCTGATCGAACCAGGCCCGATCACCAGCCGCTTCCGTGATAACGCCTACGCGATGTGGCGCCGCCACATCGACACCAGCCACAGCCCCCACCGCAGGGCCTACGAGGCGATGGAGGCGCGCCTCCTCCGCGAGGGGCCGGTGCAGCCCTTCACCCTGCCCCCCGAGGCCGTGCTGCGGCACCTGATCCATGCCCTGGAGAGCCCGCGCCCGCGCCCGCGCTACTACGTGACGCTGCCGACGCATCTGGTCGGGGCGGCACGCCGGTTGCTCCCGACCCGCGGCCTCGACTGGCTGCTGCACAAGATCTCGCGCGGCGGGGCCGGTTGACGCCCAATGGCGACTGCGGATGCGGGGGAGATCGCCGGCAAGCCGGCTCCTACGGACCCGCCACGACAACCGCCGCCAGCCCTCGAATCGCAGGAGCCCGCCTGCAGGCGACCGATGGAAGGCGATCCCTAAGCCGATTTCTGTCAACAAACCTGCCGTCTGGCTGGTCTTTTCGCCCGCCTTCCGTGTCGCGAGCGCACTCACATCGCTGGGCTAGGCTCCTGCGCTCGCTCCTTGAAGATAAACGAACGTCCGGCGTCATCCGGTCGGTTTGTTTCCGGCAATCGCCTAACGACGGGTCTTGAGGAGTCCGTCGACCTCGGCCGGCGAGACCAGCGTGTTGGCGCAGAGGATCCCGGAGGCGGCAGCGGCCGGCACCCCCACGCCGGGGCGGGTGCTGTCGCCGACCCGGTAGAGGCCGCGGATCGGGGTGTGGCAACTCGGGAAGAGGCCGTCGGCGGCCGTGATCGCCGGGCCGTAGGTGCCCTGGTGGCGGCGCAGATAGCGGGCATGGGTCAGCGGGCTGGCGCTCAGCTCCAGCACGACGCGCTGGCGGATATCCGGGATGATCCGCTCCAGCGCCCGATAGATGGCCTCGGTGCGCTCGCGCTTGCGCGCCTCGTAGGCCTCGTCGCCGCGCTCGCAGCCCTCCCAGGCGGCCCAGGGCTCGAGCGTAAAGGCATGGACCGCGTGGTGGCCCTCCGGGGCGAGCGACGGATCGAGGAGCGACGGGATCGAGATCACGAAGACCTTCCCCGGCACCGTGACGTCCTCGCCGTCCTCGACGACCACATGGTGGGGATGGAGCGCACCGAGGCCGTCGGCACGGATCCCCAGGTGCAGGTGCATGAAGCTCGGCGTCGTCGGGGTGCGCAGGGCCGCCGCGCGGTACTTGGCGGGCAGGTCTTCCGCGGCCAGCAGCGCGCCGGCCGTATCCCAGATCGAGGCGTTGGAGATGACGACGGGGGCCCGCAGCTCCTCACCGTCGCGCAGCCGCACGCCGCGCGCCGCGCCGCCCTCGACCAGGATCCGCTCGACGTGGGCGCGGGTGCGCAGGGTCCCGCCCCAGCGTTCGAGGGCCCGCACCAGGGCGGCGGCGATCGACTCGGTGCCGCCCTTCGGATAGTCGATGACCGACTGGTCGCGCTCGCCGAACATGATCGCGATCGCGGGGACCGGGGTCTCGCGGGCGTTGAGCGTCGTCACCAGGAAGCATTCCAGATCGATCAGGCGCCGCGCCCAGGGGTCGGCGATGTGCCGATCCGCGACCTGACCGACCGAGCTGTAGATGAGCCCGAGATGACGCATCATCCGGGGCATTGCGATCGGGTAGCGGCGCATCAGGAAGGGCACCAGCCGCTTGTCGGCGCGCAGGCCGAGGACCGGGATCGCGGAGAGGACCCGGTAGAGCTCCATGAAGCGCTGCTCGAGCGCCGCGAGCTCCTCGGCACCGCGCGGCGAGAACCGGGCGGCGGCGGCGCGATAGTCACGCCAGCGTCCGTGCACCGGGAAGGTGCCCTCGGGCAGGTGATAGAGGCTCAGCGGGTCGTACGGCACCGCCTCGAGCGACTCGCCGAGGGCCGCTAGCACCTGGCTGAGCGGGTTCAGCGAGCGCGGGTCGCCGAGGCCCCAGAACAGCGATGGACCGGCATCGAAGCGAAAGCCCTGGCGCGTGAAGCAGTGCGCCGCCCCGCCCGCGGTGCGGTGGCTCTCGCAGACGACGACCCGACGGCCGTAGCGGGCGAGCAGTCCCGCCGCGACCAGCCCACCGATCCCGCCGCCGATGACGATCACGTCCGCATCTCGCATGTCGACCTCCCGGGGATTCCGCGGCCGCGCTGCGCGACCAGCGCCAGCCTGTCGTTCTCAGATGGTGGCCCGCCCGGGCGATCCTCGACCGCCCGGTCGCCGCGTCAGCCGGCGGCGTCGTCGCGCGGCGGGACGTAGGTCGGATCGAGCGGATTGAGAAAGATGAAGTGCTGGTGGCCGGGCTCGATCTCGACATAGTCGAGGGTCGTCTGCTCCAGCAAGGGGACCTGCTCCGGGGCCATGACGATGTCGATGCCCTCGCTCGTGAAGCGCAGATCCTCTTCGCCGACCGTATCGAAACCCATCCGGTAGTCGATCGAGCCGTCGGCCTGGCGCGCTGCCGCCAGGCGCAGCGACAGTCCCTCGCTACCGCCCTGCCTGGCCGCCTTCAAGATCTGCTCGGCGGCCGCTGCTGTTATCTTGAACATGCCTACTCGCTCTCTTTGGGTTCTGTCCTTGGAAGTTCGCCGTGCGGAGGCGGCGCGTCCGCGCCCCTCCCAGGGGGGATGCTAACAAAAGGACGCCTCGAAGGATCCAGGACGCCTGGCAGGGATGGCGGCCCGGGGCCACCGCGAGCCCGCCTCATCCGCGCGCGGCGGCGACATAGGCCAGGAAGCGGCGCGGCCAGTCGCTGCCGCCGACGCCGCGCAGGTGGCTGTAGCAGGCCAAGACCCGCTGCTGGACGATGCCGTCGTGGCGACCGTCGAGGCCGGTCCCCCGTTCGACGGCATAGGCGTAGCGCCAGTCGGGGGCCGGCGCGACGAGCGCCGAGTGGTGGAACTCGTGGGCGCGGACCTCGCGGCCCACGGTCGCCGACCAGGGAAAGGCCTCGGTCTCGCGCAGCCGGACATAGCCATGCCCCCGTGGGCGGGCATGCATCGCGACGTCGGCCGCCAAGACGCCGCACATCGCGGCGCGCCGCTCGCCCCAGTGAAGGCCGCGGCACAGGTACATCAGGCCGCCGCACTCGGCATAGACGGGCCGGCCCGCCGCGGCGAAGTCGGCGACGGCCGCGCGCAAGACCCGGTTGGCCTCCAGGTCGGCCATCCGGCACTCGGGAAAGCCCCCGCCGATGAACAGGGCGTCGACCGGCGGCAAGTCGGCATCGTGCAGCGGGCTGAAGTCGACGAGTTCGGCACCGGCCTCGGCGAAGGCCAGCAGGTCGTCCGGGTAATAGAAGCCGAAGACCTCATCGCGGGCGATGCCGATCCGCAACCCGGCATGGGTGCGATCCGCCGGCGCGGGGGCCGGCACCGCCGCCGGCGGGGCCGCCGTCGCGGCAACGGCCAGGATCGCCTCGACGTCGACCTGGTCGGCGACGAAGGCGCGGATCGCCTCGATCTGGGCCTCGGCCTGGCCGGCCTCGTTGACCGGGATCAGGCCCAGGTGGCGCTCGGCGATCTGGATCTCTTCGGCGCGACGCACGAGGCCCAGGACCGGAAGGTCCGTGAAGTGCTCGACGGCGCGCCGCAGGGTCCCGGCATGACGCGCGCTGCCGACCTTGTTCAGGATGACGCCGGCGATTCGCAGGTCGCGGTCGAAGGCCTGGTAGCCGAGCAGCAGCGGCGCGATGCCGCGCGCCATGCCGTGGCAGTCGACGACGAGCACGACGGGCGCGCCGAGCAGCTTGGCGAGTTCGGCGTTGCTCGTCGAACCGGCGATGTCGACGTCGTCGAAGAGGCCGACGTTGCCCTCGATCAGGCCGAGGTCGGCGCCGAGTTGGCGCGCGAACAGGGTGTGGATCTCCGCGCGCGCCATCGTGTGGAAGTCGAGGTTGAAACAGGTCTGGCCGCTCGCTTGGGCGAGCCAGAGCGGATCGATGTAGTCCGGCCCCTTCTTGAAGGGCCGCGGCGCCAGGCCGCGCCGGCGCAACTCCCGGGCGAGCCCGATCGACAGGGTCGTCTTGCCCGAGGACTTCTGGGTCGCGGCGATGTAGAGGTGGGCCATCGCTCACTGGCCCCCGGCGGCCCGCGCCGGGGGCGCCGCCTCGCTCAGGCCTTGCTTGCCCGCAGCGTCGCGTGGGGATCGACGATGTCGTCGGCGAGCGACTCGGGCAGGAATTGGAGCACCCGCACCCCGACTGCGGCGATGAACAGGGCCACGCCGACCCCGCCGACCCCGAGCAGCACCTCGGGCAACGTCGGCGCATAGGGCGCCGGCAGACCGCCGGCACCACCCGGGATCCCGGACTCCAGGACGATGTGCCCCGGGAACATCGGCATCGGATAGACCTGGCTGCCGATGATGATGACGGCCATCGCCGCCAGACCGCCGAGGATCACCAGGGTGCAGGCCGCGACGATCCAGCCGCGCTGGGCACCGAGGACGGGGTGGTAGATGATGCCGATCGGCAACAGGCCGCCGACCAGGACCCAGCCGATCCAGAAGAGCAGCGTATAGGCGCCGCCGTCGCGCAGGATCCAGGAGACCAGCCCGTAGTGCTGGGCGCCATAGACCTTGGTCAGGTGGTAGACGAGCGTGAAGTAGAGCACCCCGGCGACGAACAGCGCGAGCAGCCGCGAGAGCCGGCGCAGCATCTGATCGCCGATCGGCCGGCCTTCCTGGGCGAACGCGAACAGGAGCACCAGGATGAAGATCGCGAGCCCATAGGCGAACGACATCAGCACGAACATCGGCGCGAGGATCGCCGTATCGTAGGCCTCGCGCGCGACGAGAAAGCCGAAGATCGAGCCAGTGCCGGTCGTCAGCGCCAGGCGCCAGAGGACCGCGAAGACCCCGACGGAGTGCGTGTACTTGTTGCCGGTGCGCTCGGCCATCGTCCACAGATAGGCGATCACGACGACCATGAAGCCGGTGTAGAGAAAGATGTTCCAGGCGAAGATCGAGCGGAAGTTGTAGTGCGTCATCGCGACGATCAACCGATCCGGCCGACCCAGATCGAGGACCAGCACCAGGAGCCCCCCCGTCAGCAGGGCGACGGCGAGGAGGCCCGACAACCGCCCGAGCGGCTTGTAGGCGCTGCGCCCGAAGACGCTGCCGATCGAGGCGACGTTGAGGGCGCCCGAGGCGGCGATGACGAGGAAGACCGCGAAGATGTGCGGCGTGCCCCAGACCACCGAGTTGTTCATGCCCGTGACCCAATGGCCGACATGTTCGGTGTAGAGCGCCGCCGCCGCTCCGCCGCCGATGACGGCGAGCAGGAGCGCGAGCAAGCCCCAGTAGCGGGCGGGCTCGATCCGCCACTCCCGATAGATGATGCGTTTCATCTCGACAACTCCCGCCCTAGAGGCCCGCGTAACGCACGCCGGTGTTGAGCTTGAGGTCCTCGCGGATCTGGCGATTGGGCTGCGCCCGCAGCGCCTGGCTCAGGGCACTGTCGGGATCCTTGAGGTCACCGAAGACGATGGCCCCGTGTCCATCCTTCGCGCAGGCCTCGGCGCAAGCGGTCGTCAACTCGCCGCGGTCGAGGCGGTGGACGCACAGGGTGCAGCTCTCGACGCAGCCCTTGCCGCGCGGCGCCCGGGTCAGCTTCTCCTCGACCTCGGCATGGATGAAGGAGCGGGCCTTGTACGGGCAGGCCATCATGCAGTAGCGGCAGCCGATGCAGGTGTGGCGATCGACCAGGACGATGCCATCGGCGCGCTTGAAGGAGGCCCCGGTCGGGCAGACGTCGACGCACGGCGGGTGCTCGCAATGCTGACAGAGGATCGGCAGGTTGCTGATGCGCCCGCTCACCTGGTCCTGGAGCTTGACCTTGCGGATCCAGGCCGAGCGCTGCTGGAGCCATTCCGCCTCGCTCTGCCCCTCGGGCTTGGCCTGGAGATCCAGGCCGTTCTCGCGGTTGCAGGCCGTCACGCAGGCGTCGCAGCCGTCGGCGCATTTGGTCGTGTCGATGAGCATGCCCCAACGGTGCGCGCTCGTCGCGCCCTCCGTGCGTCCCTCCGCGTCGCTCGACTGGGCCGTCGCGACCGTGTGCAGGAACACGCCCGGGGCGACGACCGCCGTCGTGACGCCCGCAGCCGTGCCGAGGAAGCGGCGGCGTTCTTGATCGATCTTCTCGTGCGCGTCGTTCATCACTGGTTGCCTTCCTCCGGCGCACGCGCGCCATGGCCCGCCGCGGGGGCCGCGTGCTCCGGGACGCCCTTATGGCACTGGAAGCAATCGAGGGTCACGGCCGCGAAGGCGTGGCAGGTCTGGCAGAACTGCCCCTTCGCCGCCACCGGGACCGGTTGCCCGTCATCGTAGCTCGCATGGCAGGCGACGCAGCCGGCGAGGCTGTACTTGATCGAGCGGATCCCGCCGTGGACCGTCGCGTCGCGCTGATGACGGATCAGCTCCATATGGTTGCGGCGCATCACATCGGTCGGCTCGACGCACTGCCCGAGTTGGGCGGCCTCGGAACCAGGTACCACGTAATTCTTGCCGAATGCCGGGGCCGCCAGGGCGCAGAGCGCCCAGAGCAGCCCGACGACGACGAGGCGGCCTCGTACCGCGGCTAGAACCATCGACGCCTCCAAGAGTCCGTTACTCACCCAGGCCCATCTTGATATAGCCGGTCGGGCAGACATCGGCGCAGATGTGGCAGCCGATGCACTTGTTGTAGTCCGTGTCGACATACCGCCCGGTCGTGCGCTTGTCCTTCGCCACGCGGAAGACCGCGGTCTGCGGACAGAAGATCACGCAGTTGTCGCACTCGAAGCACATCCCGCAACTCATGCAGCGCTTGGCCTCGTCGATCGCCTCGGCCTCGGTCAGGCCGATGACCCGCTCCTTGAAGTGCCCCAGCACCTCCTCGGCGCTCGGCACCTCCTCCTTGCGGAGGTTGCGCGGATGGTGGCCGAAGTGGCCGAGGAAGAGCTCGTCGTGCGGGATGACCTCGGCCGCCGAGCGGTCCTCGTAGTTGTGGATCGCCCAGTTGCCGGCCGAGGTACCGCGCAGGTCGCCACGATCGGCGACGCTGAACCACTCGGGGGCGACCTCGGCCTCGGCCATCTTGGCCAGGAGATCGAAGTGGTGGACGTCGACCTTCGGGCGTCGCTTGTGCTCGGCCTGCTTCAGGTACTCGTCGATCGACTCGACGGCGATCCAGGCCTGGCCGATCGCGGTCGTCAGCAGGTGCGGACGGATGATGTCGCCGGCGACGAAGTGGCCGGGTCGATCCGGGACCTGGAAGAACTTGTCGGCGTTGATCAGACCACGGCCGTTGTCGAGCGCCTCCAGGCCGGTGAGGTCGCCGCCCTGGCCGATCGCGGCGACGACCAGATCGGCCTCCAGGACCCGCTCGGTACCCTCGACCGGCATCGGACGGCCGTCGACCATCTGGCAGTCGGCGACCTTCAGCCCGGTGGCGCGGCCGCGCTCGTCGCGGATCAGGGCGACCGGCATGACGCCGTCGAGGATGGTCACGCCCTCCTGGAGGGCGTCGGAGACCTCGTGCTCGGCGGCGGTCATCTTGTCGCGCGTGAAGAGCGAGGTCAGCGTCACCTGGGCGCCCTCGGCGGCGGCCGCGGTGGCCGCGTCGTGGGCGACGTAGCCGTCGCGGATCACGGTCTCCGGGAGATCCTTCTGGCCGGTCTTGGTGATATGGCCCAGGCGGCGCGCGACGGAGACGACGTCGATCGAGGTGTCGCCGCCGCCGACGCAGACCACCTTCTCGGCGGTGACCTTCATCCGGCCCTCGTTGAAGGCCTTGAGGAAGGCGACGCCCGAGACGCAGTTCGGCGTCTCGTCCCAGCCCTCGACCGGCAGGCCGCGGCCCGCCTGACAGCCGATCGCCCAGAGGACCGCGTCGAAGTCGCGCTCCAGGTCGGCGATCTGCACATCGACGCCGACCCGGGTGTTGAAGCGACAGTCGACCTGGCCCATCGCCAGGATGCGGCCGATCTCGGCATCGAGCTTGTCGCGCGGCACCCGGTAGCCGGGGATACCGTAGCGGAACATGCCACCCAGGCCCTCGTTGGCCTCGAAGATGGTACAGGCATGGCCGCGGCGGCGCAGTTGGTAGGCCGCGGCGAGGCCGGCCGGGCCGCCGCCGATGATGGCCACGCGCCGCCCGGTGTCGGGACCGGCCTCGAAGCCGTAGCCCTTCTCGATCGCGGTGTCGCCGATGAACTGCTCGACCGCGTTGATGCCGACGTAGTCCTCGAGCTCGTTACGGTTGCAGCCGTCCTGGCAGGGCGCGGGGCAGACCCGCCCCATCAGGGATGGGAAGGGGTTGGCCTCGGTCGAGCGGCGGAAGGCGTACTCCTGCCAGTCGACGCCGACCGGCGGCTTCTCCTGCTGACGCACGATGGCGAGCCAACCACGGATGTCCTCGCCCGACGGACAGCTACCCTGACACGGGGGCGTCTTGTGGACGTAGGTCGGACACTTGTGGGAGGTGTCTTGGACGAAGATCTTCTGGGTCAAGGACGACCAAGATTGGTCGCCGTCACGAAAACGGCGCCAGGAGGGCTTCGTCTTCATCTCATCGCTGGAGGTCGCCATCGCTCACTCTCCTTACCAGTTGAACCCTATCATTATGATAATTATGCTTTTCTGCTCGCCAGGCAAGCGCTCGTACAACATCGGCACGGCCGCTCGAGCGGGCCGACTTCAGGCGGCCTCATCGGACGTCTCCTCCTCATCCTCCTCGTCTCGATCCTGACCCGTCAGGATCAAGGCATTCGATACCAGCTGGTGGACGCTGACGATCTGCTCCATCTCCATCCCGTAGTAGGGGAGCACCTTCGTGAACTGGCTCTTGCAGATGGCGCAGATCGCGGCCATGTGCGTGACGCCCTTCTCCTTCATCACGTTGTTCAGCGCCTGCATGCGCGGCATCGCGCCCTTGACGCGCAGTTCCATCAGATCGTCGGTCAGGAGTCCCCCGCCGCCGCCGCAACAGAAGGTCCGCTCGCGGATCGTCTCCTCTTCCATATCGAAGAAGTGGTTGCAGGTGGCGCGGATGATGGCCCGCGGGATCTCGAACTGCCCGCCTGGGCGATCGCCCATGCGCGAGGCGCGGGCGACGTTGCAGGAGTCGTGGAAGGTCAGCACCATGTCGTCGTTCTGCGACTTGTCGAAGCGCAGCTTGCCCTGCTGGATCAGGTCATGGGTGAACTCGCAGATGTGCTGCGGCACCGGGTAGCGCGGGTCGAGGAAGTCCCAGGGGCCGGCCAGGGTGTTCAGGAAGCTGTAGGCGACCCGCCAGGCATGGCCGCACTCGCCGAAGACGATGCGTTTGACCTTGAGCGCGATCGCCGCCTCGCGGATGCGCTGGGCGAGCCGGCGCATGTTCGCGTAGGAGCCGATGAACATGCCGAAGTTGGCCGCCTCCGAGGCATGGGTGCTCAGCGTCCAGGAGACGCCAGCCTCGTGGAAGACCTTGCCATACCCGATCAACCCATCGACGTGCGGCTCGGCGAAGAAGTCCGCCGACGGGGTCACGAGCAGGATCTCGGCGCCCTCCTCATCGATCGGATAGCGAACCGCGACGCCCGTGTCGTCGAAGACGTCTTCCTCGAGGCCCTCGAGCGTGTCGCGCAGGGCCGGCCCGGGCAGGCCCAGGTTGTTGCCGATCTTGTAGACCTTGCCGATGATCTCGTTGCAGTACTTCTGCCCGACGCCGATGCTGTCCATGATCTCGCGGGCCGCCATCGAGATCTCGGCCGTGTCGATGCCATAGGGACAGAAGACCGAGCAGCGGCGACACTGCGAACACTGGTGGAAGTAGCTGTACCACTCGTCGAGGACCTCGCGGGTGAAGTCGCTCGCCCCGACCAGCTTCGGGAAGAAGCGCCCGGCCAGCGTGAAGTAGCGCCGATAGACCTTGCGCATCAGGTCCTGGCGGCCGACCGGCATGTTGTTCGGGTCCTTGGTGCCGAGATAGTAGTGGCACTTGTCGGTGCAGGAGCCGCACTTGACGCACGAATCCAGATAGACGCGCAGCGAGCGGTACTTGCCGAGGAGCTCGCCCATCTTGTCGATCGCCCGCTCCTGCCAGTCCTCGACCAGTTCGCCGGGGAAGCCGAGCGGTCCCTGGAAGTCCGCCTTCGCGACGAACGGCCGGCTGTGCGCCATCGCCCCCGGCTCGAGTGCCGGGATCTCGGCATAGGGCTTGAGGAGCGGGACCTCGAAATCTGCCTTGGCCATCGTTACACCTCTTCAGCGCATCTTGCGGCAGCCGGGGGCGGCTGCCGTCACTCTTGCTCCAGGCGCTCGGCCCACGGAACGATGTGCCGCTTCTCGCGGGGGTTGTCGACCTGGTTGCGCGACGGGCTGAAGAACAGGCCCGGGGCATGCAGCAGCTTGCTGTAGGGGAAGATGATCATCAGTACGGCGACGAGCAGCAGGTGGAGCAGCAGCAGCGGGTCGCTCGGCAGCGGATTGACCTGCAGCTGGTAGAGGCCGAAGAAGAAGTTCTTGACCGCGACGATGTCGGTGTGGGCCGCGAATTTCATCGACAGCCCACTGAGCCCGATCAGGAGCAGCAGGAGCAGGATCAGGTGATCCGACGGCGAGGTGATGTAGCGCACGCGATCGACCAGGACCCGCCGCGCCCAGAGCCCGGCGAGGCCGACGACCATCGCGATGCCACCATAGATGCCGAACGGCTGGATGAAGGTGATCGGCAACCAGACCGGATCGATGAAATAGCGCAGGTGGCGCAGCGTCACGAGGAACAGGCCGAAATGGAAGACCCAACCGAAGATCCAGATCCATTTATTGCCCTTGAACAGACTCTCGAAGAACACCACCTCGCGAACCATGCGCAGGGTCACCTTCCCGGACGAGGTCGGGGCGGGTGTCGTCGGGATCTTCAACGGCGCCGGTGTACGCGCGTACTGGACGATCTTGTTGACCAGGCCCGCGATCAGTATGACGACGGCGACGTAATAGAGGGAGGCGTAGAAGCCAGACAGAAACGACATGTCCCCGCTACCTCGGTTCGGATGGGGCGAGGGGCGAACGGCGCCCCTCCCCAGAGTGTCTGCTCGACGGGGGACCCGCATGGGGACCCCTGCCACAGAGCCGGTCGCTCACTGCGCGCGGTCGCGGCGCCGCGCGCCGAGCGACCGACAGGGTCGCCGCCCGCGCGCCGCTCGGCCTGGCAAGGCCGTCAGACGCAGCCGGTCGGCTTGGGCAGACCAGCATAGCGGCACGCCTGCTTGGCCGGGCCGTACGGGAACAGCCCGTAGAGGTACTTGCTGTTGCCCTTGTCCTTACCCATCTTCTTGCCGACGGCCTTGGTCAACACCCGCACGGCCGGGGCAATCTGATACTCGTCGTAGTATTCGCGCAGGAAGTTGATGATGTCCCAGTGCTCGTCGGTGAGCGCCAGGTCGTCTTCCTTGGCCATGACCACGGCGACTTCCGGTTCCCATTCGTTGATATTGGCGAGGTAGCCTTCCTCGTCGGTCTCCAGGGACTTGCCATTGACGTCGATCGGCATGATTGCGTTTCCTCTCTTGGATCGAATGTGGGTTAAAGGATGTGATCGGTCAGAGCCAGGCCTGAACCTTGTCGTGCTCGGCGGCGAGGTCGACGAAGCCGCCATAGTCCACGACCTGGACGCCGGCCATGATACGCTCATCGCCGAAACCGCGGGCCTTGAGATCCGGACCGAGGACATAGAGCCTCACCCGGTCCATGGCCGCGGCGACCCGCTCGGCCACCGCCGTGTCGCGCAGCGCACCGTAGACACCGTCCTCGATCAGCAGCACGGCGGCGCCGGGCGCGGCGAACGTCAGGCAGGAGTCCAGCGCGTTGCGCTCGAACGGCGACTTGTTGACTGTGTGCAGGATTGCCATGTGCCCCACCCTCAGAAGCTGAAGATCACGTCGGACTCTTCCATCAGCTCGGTCGCGCGCGCGGCGTCGACGACCTCGACGATGTTGTCCTTCTCTTCGCCCGATTCCCAATCTTCCCAGGCGACCTCGACCAGGTCGTCCTGGGTCAGGCCGCGCGCCGCGAGCGACGCGCGGTCGACGTAGATGCTCTTGACCTCGTAGTCGCCGAGGGTGCGATAGGTGGGCGAGAAGTTCTTCATGCCGATCCCGACCGTGTCCTGCGACTTGGTCAGTTGGTAGACCCCGTCGTCGACGAACAGCAGGCTCACCTCCTGATCGAAGGCGGCGCCGATCAGCACGACCTCGAGCGACTCCCAGGCGTAGATCGTCCCGTACGGGGCCTTGCGGTTGAGGTAGAGAAACTTCTTCACGACTTCGGACATGGCATCCCCCTCAATCCCCGAAGACGACGAGACGGTCCGACTGGATCGCCGCCTCGACCAGCTGGCCCAGACCCGAGATGCGGAACCTGGGATGGATGTTGGTCGCGTCCTTGCCGTTGCGCTTGGCCTCGCCCTCGTCGACGATCCCGCGGCGCTGCGCGGCCGCGACGCAGACGACCATGTCCAGATCGTGACGCTCGGCGAGTTCGGCCCACTGATTGACGATGTGGCGGTCGTCCTGCGGCGGCGTCGTCAGGCGCGACGAGTTGTAGACCCCGTCGTGATAGAAGAACACCCGCATGATCTCGTGGCCCTTCTCCAACGCCGCCTTGGCGAAGTGATAGGCCGAGTCCGACGCCTGGTGCTGGTAAGGTCCTTCGTTGATTTGAATCGCGAACTTCATAACGGCCTCGTCTTGTCTCCCCGCGTCCGTCTGATCCGAAACAGCTGAAATCCGTGCCCCGTGAGCCGACCAGGTCGCCCTTGCGGGCGCCTGGACGCGCCCGCAGGGAGGCGGCCGCACGACCTAGAAGCGGATGTAGGTCGAGGCGTTGAAGCTGTTGCGGGCGCCGCGCCAGGTATCGATGTGGTACTTGGTGAACGGCAGTTCGACCTCCTCGAAGAAGCGCGGCCAGCCGATGCGTTCGATCCACTCGTTGATCCGCTCCCAGTCGCGCGCCCCTTCCTTGTAGGCCTTCAGGATCCGCTTGACGATCCCAGTCGCCTCGGGCCAGCGCGGCGGGTTGTTCGGGATGCCGGCGGCGACGAGCTTCTGGAAGGTCGGCTTGCCGCGGGCGTTGGAGTGATTGCCCCCGACCCAGATCGCGAGCTTGGTGTGCTCGGCGTCGTTGATCTGCATCGGCGGGCAGGGCGGATAGCAGGCGCCGCAGCAGATGCACTTGCGCTCGTCGACCTCGAGGGACGGCTTGCCGTTGACCAGCGCCGGGCGGATCGCGGCGACCGGGCAGCGGGCCACGACCGACGGGCGCTCGCAGACGTTGGCGACCAGGTCGTGGTTGATCTTCGGCGGCTTGGTGTGCTGCACATTGATCGCGATGTCGCCCTGCCCGCCGCAGTTGATCTGGCAGCAGGAGGTCGTGATGTGCACGCGGTTGGGCATGTTGGTGTTGCGGAACTCGTCGATGAGTTCGTCCATCATCGCCTTGACCACGCCCGAGGCGTCGGTGCCCGGGATGTCGCAGTGCAGCCAGCCCTGCGTGTGCGAGATCATGGTCACCGAGTTCTGGGTGCCGCCGACGATGAAGCCGGCCTCCTCGAGGGCCTGGATCAGCGGCTCGACCTTGGCCTGGTCGGTGACCAGGAACTCGATGCTCGAGCGGATCGTGAAGTGCACGTGACCGTCGGCGTACTGATCGCCGATGTCGCAAAGCTTGCGCAGCGAGAAGACGTCCAGGATGCGCTGGGTACCGGCCTTGACGGTCCAGATCTCGTCGCCGCTGAAGGCGACGTGGCGCAGGACGCCCGGGCGCGGGTGCTCGTGATACTTCCACTGGCCGAAGTTCTTGCGCATCACCGGATGCATGTACTGCCAGGGATCGGGACAGCCGGACTCGATGGGCTCACGCATGTCTGCCATCGCCTTGCCTCCAATAGCTCGGGAAATTCGTTGGGATTCTGCCTGGCCCGACCGCGCGAGGGCCTCGCCCCCGACACGGCCGGTCGCGCGTCACTCGCCGGCCACGGCCTGGCGCTCGAACCACTCCTCGGCGGCCTCGTCCCAGCCGTCCATGCGGATGTAGGAGCTCTGACGCGGGTGGCTCAGCATGTTCGGATCCGGCTCGATGCCGATCCCCTCGAGGAAGTTGGCCAAGCCGATGCGCTCGATCATCTCGCCGCAGCGCTCGTGCTCCAGGCCGTTCTCGGCCCAGAAATCGATGATGGTCTCGGCCAGCTCGACCATGGACTCGTAGTCCTCTTCGGTCTCGAGCTTCTTGAAGGGGACGACGACCGTGCCCATCAGATCGCCGATCTTGAGGGTGCGCTTGCCGCCGATCAGGATGGTCACGCCCTTGTCGTCGCCCGGGTGCAGGGCCTTGGGCATGACGTTGAGACAGTGCATGCAGCGCACGCAGTCGCGGTTGTTGACGGCCAGCGTGTTGTCATCGTTCAGCGACAAGGCGTGGGTCGGACAGCGCGTCACGACGTTGTCGATGATGTACTGGCGGCCCTTCTGGGCGACATAGGCCTTCACCTCGGCCTGGTCGACCTTCATGTCGTCTCGCCAGGTGCCGATCACGGCGAAGTCCGAGCGCTCGATCGCGTTTTGGCAGTCGTTGGCGCAGCCCGAGACCTTGAATTTGAACTTGTAGGGCAGGGCCGGGCGGTGGACGTCGTCGGTGAAGTTGTTCACGAGCAGGCGATGGGCCTTGAGCTCGTTGGTGCAGGACATCTCGCAGCGCGCCGAGCCGATGCAGGACATGGCCGTGCGCACGCAGGGGCCGGCCCCGCCGAGGTCCCAGCCGTAGTCGTTGATCTCGTCGAAGAAGCGCTGCGTCGAGGGCGTATCGGCACCGATGAACATGATGTTGCCGGTCTGGCCGTGGAAGGTCACCAGGCCCGAGCCGTGCTTCTCCCAGCTGTCGGCGAGCTGGCGCAGCATCGCGGTCGAGTAGTGGTTGCCGGCCGGGGGCTGGACGCGAATCGTGTGGAATTCCTTCGACTTGGGAAAGGCCTTGCCGACCTCGGAGAAACGCGGAATGATGCCGCCGCCGTAGCCGTAGACCGACACGGTGCCGCCCTTCCAGTAGCCCTTGCGGGTCTCGTAGGAGTGCTCGAGCTGGCCGAGCAGGTCGTTCGTGACCTCGTTGATGCGGGCGTCGGGATGCTGGTCGCGGAGCCGCTTGATGCCGGAGATGAAGCTCGGCCATGGCCCCTCTTCGAGCTGGTCGAGCATCGGGGTGTGATGTTTTTGGATCGCCATTTGCGCTGTCTCTCCCATCGCACGGGTTGATTCGCAGTGTCCGATAGCCGATGCCGGCGCGCCCCCCGGCACAGGAGCTGTGGCGCGAGGGGCTCGCCAACCGCGCGACCGGCAACCGAGGCCGACTCGCTGGCAAGACGCCGACACAGGGATCGAGACCCCTTTGTCGAGCTTCATTGTAGTGAGGGGGAAACGCGAGCCTCCATTCCACCATCGGGGGGCGGCGGCCTGCCCCTTGCCTATCCCGTTCGGGATAGAGCCCCCCGGGCGCGTCGGCGCCATCTTGGGTCGTGTTCCCGATCAAAATCGTCGGTGATCATACGCGGAAGCAATCCACAAGGTCAAGAAATTCTAATATAAGCGTTTCATTATATGATCCCAGAAGCCCGACCTTCGCCGTTCTGCCTCGACAACCCCGTCGGCTACCGCGACTGGCGCGCCCGCAAGCTCGCCAACTACCCGCGCTCGATCGAGGCGGTCCGCGTGCGCGTGCGGCGCCTGGCGGAGCCGAGCGCCGCCGAACTCGCCGCCATCGGCGCGCGCATCGCCCGGTGCAACATGGCCCTGATCGACTGCGGCGACCCCGCCCAGGTCGAGGCCGACGCCCTGTTGCGCCTCGGCGAACACCTCGGGCTGCGGCGCACCGATCATCATCTGTGCGCCGACGCCAACGCAGTCAGCACCATCCGCGTCGCGGGCGACGGCCGAGCGGGCGAACTCATCCCCTACACCAACCGCCCACTCAACTGGCACACCGACGGCTATTACAATCCGCCGCGGCGCGCCGTGCGCGCCTGGCTGCTCTTCTGCCGCCAGGACGCCGTGGCGGGCGGCGAGAACGCCCTGCTCGACCACGAGATCGCCTACCTGCGCCTGCGCGACCAGGAGCCGGAGCTGATCCGCGCCCTGCTCGACCCGCAGACCCTCGGCGTGCCGGCCAACGAGGAGGCCGGGGCCGACCGGCGCGAGGCGATCTTCGGACCGGTCTTCTCGTGGCCGCAGGGGGCGCTGGAGATGCGCTACACGGCTCGCGCACGCCATGCGATCTGGCCACCGACGCCGGCCGTCACGGCGGCGCGCGAGGCGCTGACGCGCTTGTTTTCGGGAAACGAGGGCTTCATCTACCGCCACAAGTTGAGGCCGGGCGAGGGGTACATCACCAACAACGTGCTCCATAACCGCAGCGGATTCGACGCGAATGGCGCCGAACGAACCCTGCTGCGGGTGCGGTACCTGGACCGGGTCTCCATCTGATGGCCGCTGCCGGTCGCGCCGGAGTCGCGCCCAGGCCGCGCGAACAGACCGACGAATCCCGCCGCCACGCGGCCTAGGGAGACGCTGATTTATTGGCCGTCCTGGCCAAGAATCAGCACGGGGCTCCTGCCCCGCACGGGAAGCGCTGAATACTTCAGCACTTCCCTAGGCCGACCGATGGCGGCGGCGCATCAGAACGAACACGGGGGACACGCATGTTGAAACTCAGCGACATCCTGGTGGAACGCAAGGACCTGGAGTCCTTCGAGGAGCTGGTTCCGATCATCCAAGGCGTCGCCCGCAGCGGCGAGCGCTTCTTCCGCATGGACGTCAAGCCGCCCTATCCCGATACGCCGGAGAACTGGGAGGACAGGCTGGAGGCCGCCTTCAGCGGACTGATCCGCTAGCCCCTAGACGACCACGACGAAGGCGATGACGATGAAGTGTTATGACATCACCGGCTCCTACCGCTCGGACCCCACCGCCCACGCCACCCCTCACCCGTTGCCCGAGGCCAGCGCCCTGGAGACCCACCTGTACACCCTCCTCGAACGACTCGAGGAGCTGCGCCGACACGCGGCGCCGACCCACCTGCTAGCCGACGCCAAGCTGCAGGTGGCCCGCGCGATGGCGAGCCTGGAGCGCGGCGCGGAGGCCTGGCCGTTGGCCCGCGAGGCCTTCGACATCTTCATCCTGACCCAAGACTTCGAGTCGGCCGCCGATGCCTGCGACATCCTCTTCCAGGCCGAACAGCCCGGCTCGCTCGCCGCCCTCGGCCAGGGGATCTGGCTCGCCGTGACCTACCCGATCGACCCGGAACTCGCCGTCGAACTCCTCTCCCACGTCGTCGACGAGACCCCGCCCGAGGCCGATGGGGCGGCCGTCGCGGCAACCACGGCGCTCTTCCTCGCCGATCTGCGCGCGACCGGCAAGACGCGCGAGAATCTGATGTTCTTCGCCGCCCAGACCCTCTCCGAGGTCGCCCGTCGCCACAGCCAGATCGCCAGCCAAGAGGCCTTCGACCTCTGGATGGACCGTCTGGAGCTGCGCGAGCCGGAGAAATTCCTCGTGCGCCTGCGCAATATCGTCGACGTGCTGGTCCAGGACGACTGGTGGTTCGACCGCGACACGCTGCTCGCCCAGTTGCCGCTCGGCGACGGTGCGGGCGGACCGCATCCGTGCTGCGACCAGGACCACTGACCCCGCCGGCCCCCTCAACCCCTGTCCCGAGTCCATCGCGCATGTACTGGCAAGACGACGACGCCGACCAAGCGGTCGCGATCCCCGACGACATCATCGACGTGCAGTTCGCGATCGACGCCAAACGCCTCCCTGTCGACCACGGGTGCGCCCTCGGCGCGGCCGTCGCCGCGGCGCTGCCCTGGGACGACGGGCAGGTGGCGCTCGGCGTTCACACGATCCACGTCGCCGGCTCGCAGAACGGCTGGCAGCGCCCCGAGCACGGTCAGGATCAGTTCCTGATGCTTTCGCGCCGCACCAAGCTGACGATCCGCGTGCCGCGGGCCCACGCCGAGGCGCTCAAGGCCGCCCTCGCCGGCCGGGTCCTCGACGTGGCCGGCTGCCCGCTGACCGTCGGCGCCGCCAAGGAGCGAGCGCTGAGCCGCGAGACGACCCTCTTCGCCCGCTACGTCGTCGACCCGCATGACCAAGACGAGGCCCGGTTCCTCGAATGGGCCGCCGCCGAGCTGCGCGCGATGGACATCCGACTCCGCAAGGCCCTCTGCGGCAAGGCCCTGCCCCTCGCGACCCCGGACGGCCCGCTACCGACGCGCAGCCTCCTGCTCGCGAACCTCGACATCGAGGACGCCGTACGCCTCCAGCGCCTCGGCCTCGGCCCGCGGCGCGCGATCGGCTGCGGCCTCTTCATCCCCCACAAGGGGATCGACGCGGTCCAGTCCACGCCGCGCTAGACCGCCCCCAGCCCCTAACCGCAATCGATGGTAGTGCCCGCCGGCCGGCGACCAGCGGCACGCCCCCATCGCCGGCAAGCCGGCTCCCGCCGGCCATCCGCGAGCGTCTGGCCGCTGGGGGTGACCGGCCGCCCGAGGATCAGCTTCCACCAACCCATCGCTCCGGGCTCGCGCTACATCCATCGCACACAGCCCCTGATCTCCGCACTGGCCAACACCCTCCTGGAGCGCGCGCTCGACGGGGCACGCGATCCGGACGAGTCGGATGCCGTGGCCCGAGCGGGCCCCGCCTTCGTGGGGAAGGTCGTTTTTTCGCGACTTTCGTGTGTTTCGTAGTTTCTTGTCGTCTTCGTGCTTGTGTCGTTTGTTTTGAACCCTTCCTTGGCAGCCACGAGCGCGTCGTAGTCGCCCGCAAGCGGGCTCCTACGGTGCTCGCATCCTAGGGCGACATGAGAGCGGCCTCGGTATTTCCGGAGCGAGGCACTAGCTGCCTATCGTGCTCAACCCATTCGGGCGACGATGCGCGGGCCTCGCCTGGGTTGCCGCCCGCGCTCAACCCGACAAGCTCGCCCGCAGGTCGGCCAGGGTGATCATGAGGGTCATCGGATCGAGCGGCGAGGGATCGAAGCCGATGTGCGCGTAGAACACCCGGGCCTCGTCATCGATGGCCTGCACGAGCAGACCCCGGATGCCGATCACGTCCGCGGCGCTCAGCACCCGCCGGCCGGCGTCCTGGAGCAGCGCACGCCCGAGCCCTCGGCACTGATGTGAGCGCGAGACGGCCAGGCGAGCGAGCAGGACCACGGGAATGGGATCGGGCATGTTGCGCCGCAAGCGGCCGGTCGCAAGCTCCGCGCTCACGGCCCCCGAGGCCAGGGCGTAATAGGCGACGATGCGCCCGCCCTCGCAGACGACGTAGGTTCTCGATGCGCCACTGACTTGGTTACGCAGCGCACGCCGTCTGAGCCAGACGTCCAGCGTTTCCCGGCCAGAATCGAAGGCGGCGCCGTCGTGTCGTTCGGTCAGCGGCTCCGGCGCGCCGAGCGTCACGCCTGGTCCCAGGGTGGCACCGTCCGCATGGTCTTGCGCAGCCGTTCGTTCGGCTCCGGCGGCGCATCGAGACGTGCTTTGAAGGCGTTGAAGGCGTCTTCCCCGACAGACAGCAAGACCTGATCGAGGAGCGCCTCCTCGGCGGCCCGACGGGTGGCATCGAGGATGAACTCGGTCCGATTCTTCCCGCGCGCGCGCGCGGCACGGTCGATCAGGTCGCGCTCCTCTGGCTTGATCCGCAGATTGAGTGTCTGGCGGTTGGTCGTTGATTCTTGTGCTCTAGGCATGGCATTGACTCCCGTTTCCGGGAATACTAGCAAATGCGTAATGACGGCGTCAGTACGTAACGACCCATGCCACGTCTCGACCCCAGCCAGCTCGCCTTTCAGGCCCTCCGCATCAAGGGCGGGCTCATCCCGGCCGACGAACTGGCCCGCCTGACCCTGCTTCAGTCACCGGCGCAAACCGAGCAGACCGAGCGCCACTACACCGCCCCCAAGGGCCTGGCGCTACGCGACGAGATCGCGCGCCATTGGAAGATCGCCCAGAACCTTTGGGTGGATCTCCAGCCACTGCGGCAACGCAGCGATCTGCACAGGCAGGCGCTCGGGCTTCGCGCCTTCCTCGTCCCGCTGCTGCGCGATGTCCTGGGTTTCAGTGACCTCGCCACGGCGATCGGTCTGGAGCTGAACGCACATCGGTATCCCGTCGGTCATGCCGCGCGCGGCGGGCGCCTATCGATCGCCCTGGTCGCGCCAGACCAGGAGCTCGACGCCCCGGCGGAGCCCTTCGAAGCACACCCCGAGACCGGCCGCATCCGCCGCCGCTCGCCCTTCATGCTGGCCAATACGGGTTAACGACGTGTCCGTTTTCGCTTGATGGGGAAAATGGCTTCGCACAACAGACTTAGGCGATTGCCGGAAACAAACCGACCGGATGACGCCGGACTTTGGTTTGTCTTCAAGGAGCGAGCACAGGAGCATAGCCCAGCTCTGTGACTGCGCTCGCGACACAGAAGGCGGGCGAAAAGACAAGCCAGACGGTAGGTTTGTTGACAGAAATGGCCTTAAGTCATCAAGAACAAAAACTTGCCAGAAGCTTTATTATCCATCCTGGTGGCCGCACCGCTCCAACCGCCCGGTGCCGATCGGCATCAGAGCGCCAGTTCGATCCCTTCGACCAGGATGCCGGGCAGCCGCGCGCTCGCGGTCGAGCGCCCGCCGTAGGTGTCGGCCGATAGGATCAGCTCGCGCCCCTGGGTGAGGCCCTCGAGTCGGTCGCCGAGCAGGTGGTAGAGGGAGTCGTCGAAGCGCATGACCGAGAGGGGCGCGACGATCTCGCCCCGCTCGACCCAGAAGGACGCGAAGCGCGTCATCCCGGTGATGCGACAGTCGTTGCGGTCCGACCAGTTGCAGTACCAGAGGTTGCCGATGTAGAGGCCGTCGCCGAGGCGTTCGCAGGCGGCGGCGTCCGGGATCTCGCCGGCGGCGAGCGCGAGCGACTCTGGGGCGCCGCCCGCGGCGTTGACCGGCACGCCGTACTCGCACCCATCGCGCGCGTCGACCAGGCACTCGGCGAAGCGCCCGGCCTCGATCAGCGGCACCGCCTCGGGCAGCAGGAACCCCTCGCCGGTGAAGCCGGGCACCAGCCCCCGCCCGTGCTCCTCGACGAGCGTCACGGCCGGGCTCAGCGTGCGCTCGCCACGCACCAGGCGCAGCAGCGGCGTCTGGGCCGTGCGGTGGCTCTTGAGATCGAAGCCGTCCCAGGCCAGCATGCCCATCAGCTCCTCGACGGCCGCCGGCGCCAGATAGGCGCGGTAGCGGCCGGGCTTGGGCGTGCGCGGCGCCCGGGCCATGACCGCGAGCCGCGCGCGCACCGCGGCGACCTGCTCGGCGAGGCGCTCGGGCTCCCAACGCAGCCCGCCCCAGCTCGCCTTGACCGCCTTGTCACCTTGCAGGTAGGCGCTCCAATCGAGGTGGAAGCTGGTCGCCGAGTGCCAGTGGCGGTGGCCGAGCGAGCTGGCAAGCCCCGCGTGGATCGTGCCGCTCGCCCAGATGCCGACCAGGTCGAGGCCGGCGGCCGCCTCGATCAGCGCGGCGACCACCGCCTCGGCCGGCGGCAGGTCCGCGCCGACCTCGCGCTGGCCGGTGCTCGACTCGAGCGAGAAGTGCAGGTACGGATCGACCGGGACATGGGCCAGGCGCTCGCGCAGCCGCGCGAGCAACTCGCCGGCGAGGGCGCGGTCGGCCGCCGGCCCGCCACCGAGCTCGATGCCGCCCTCGACCTGGCGCCCGGCGTCGATCAACGTCAGCCCGAGGGTGCGGCGATGGACGCTGCCGGCCTGGCGGATCCGCCCGCCGTTGAGGCGCACGAAGTCCGAGTCCTCCCCATCGAGGCCGCAGAAGAGGACCTCGCCGCCGCGCAGGCCGGCGCCGAGGTCCGCGGCCAGCGCGAAGAAGGCGTCCGGCGTCATTCGCCACCCCCGAAGACGGCCACGTCGCGGAAGCGACACGGCGGTGTCGCGTGCCCGACCGAGATCGACTGGTTGGGTTCGCCCTTGCCGCAGTTCTGCACCCCGCGCACCTCCCAGGTCGCCGCCTCGCCGACGCCGTCGAGGTTGCGCCAGAACTGCGCCGAGAGGCCGCGATAGCCCGGGTTGCGGACCAGACCGCCGAGCTCCCCGTCGACGATCAGCCGGCCGAGCTCGCAGCCGAACTGGAACTTGTTGCGGCTGTCGTCGATCGACCAGGAGCGGTTGGTGTCCATCAGCACGCCGCGCTCGATGCCGCCGATCAGGGCCGCGAGCGACAGCCCGCCGGGCTCCAGATTGATGTTGGCCATTCGGTCGATCGGGGGGCGATCCCAGCCGCAGGCGCGCGCGGCGGCGACGCCCGGCAGGCCGCTGCGGGCCTGCGACAGGCGCCCGCCGAGCGGCCGCTCGAGGATGCCGCCGCGGATCAGGTAGGCGCGCTCGGCTGGGGTGCCCTCGTCATCGGCCGCATAGCTCGCGAGCTCGCCGGCGACGCTCGGGTCGAAGGTCACGTCGAGGAGCGGCGAGCCGTAGCGGTAGTGGCCGAACATCTCGGGCGTGACGAAGCTCGTCCCGGCGTAGTTGCGCTCGTCGCCGAGGATGCGATCGAGCTCCAGCGGGTGGCCGATGCTCTCGTGGATCTGGAGCACCATCTGACTCGGCATCAGCACCAGATCCATGACGCCGCTCGGACACTCGGGGGCGGCAAGGAGCGCGAGGGCCTCCTCGGCGACGCGCCGGGCGTCCTCGCCGAGGCGCGCTTCGGCGAGCCGCTCCAGCCCCCCGAGACGCGGGCGGTCGAAACCGCCGCCGCGGCGCGACTGGGTCTGGCTGCCGGCGTTGGCGACCGCCTCGAGGCCGGGCTCGACGCACTCCTGGACCTCGACGATGCGCCCGCCGTCGGCGGTCACGAGCCACTGCTCGACGCGCTGGTAGGCGAGCCAGGCGGCGGCATCGACGATCCGCTCGTCGATCTCCAGGGCCGCGCAGGCGTCGTGGAGCAGCGCGAGCTTGTCGGCGATGGCGACGCCATCCCAAGGCTCGCATACTTGGGTGCGCCGTTCGCTGCGCAGGGCGCTGCGCGGGACGAGGCGCGCGTCGAACAGGCCGTGGCGGGCGTGCTCGCGCGCCCAGTGGCGGGCGCGCGCGGCGGCGGCGCGCAGCCCGGCCGGGCTGAGATCGCTCGTCGCGCCATAGCCGACGCCGCCGTCGACGACCAGCGTCACCATGGCCCCGCAGCTCGCGGTCAGCCGGCTCGGCTCGGGCACACCCTGGCGCACCGCGAGGGCGTCGCCCTCCTCGGCGACCAGCCGCAGGGTCCAGTAGTCGGCGGCCGGGGCCTGCGCGGCGAAGCGCGCGGCGATCTCCTCGAAGCCGTTCATCGCAGTGCCTCCGGCCCGCCGGCGGCGGCGCTGAGCGTGTGCAGCGCGGCGAGCCGCGCGCGCGGTCGGGCGAGATCGAGGCCGGCGTCGCCCAGCCCGGCGAGGCAGGCCTCGGCCTGCTCGGCGAGGAGCGCAAGCTCGGGCCCGTCGAAGAGCTCGGGGACGGCGTCGAACTCGGCATCGCTCGCGCTGAGGACGGTCGCGGCCAGCTCCTCGGGGGCGATCAGGCTTTCCGGGTGCAAGAGGTCGACGACCAGCGGAAGATCGAGCAGGCGGAAGTGGCGCGCCCGCGCCGCCTCCTCCTGGGCCAGCTCCTCGGCCGCGAGCGGGTCGGCCGCGGCATGGCGACGCACGACACCCATGATGACCTCGATCAGCCGGGCGATGCCGGCCTTCTCGGCCGCGTGGTCGCCAGCCAGGCCGCAGGCCTGCTCGTAATGGCGCTCCAGCTCCTCCTTGAGGGCCAGGATCGCGTCGCTGCCGGTCTCCGCGGGCAGGTCGACGGCGCGTCGTACCAGCGCGTGCAGCGAGGCGTCGAAGGCCTCCTGCTCCTCGTGGTCGGCGCGCTGCGCGGCGAGCAGCACGATTGGTTCGACCGGCGGGGCCGGCCAGCCGAACAGGGGGTTGACGTGGCGGCGGCGCAGGTGGCGCTCGCGCCGACCGGGACGATCGGTGAAGGGGAGGTCCATGGGATGATCAGGTGTCGGGTTTCAGGGGACAGGTCGTTGCGAGTGACGATTCAAGCACCACCGGGACATCTTCACTGGAACTACGAAATACACGAAAGCCGCGAAAAAACTGTAGGCAATCCTGTATCGATCGAGCCTTTTCGCGTCTTTCGCGTGTTTCGTAGTTCCCTGTCTTAGCAACAAGTGAAAAATAAGCGGCGCGCTTGACGATGGGGGGCGTGACATCAGTGGTGGTCGGCTCAGCGCGCAACCAGGGCCTCGTAGAGGACCGAATAGTCCTCGTCGCCGTGCCCGGCCGCGATGCCGCGCAGGCAGGCCGCCTCGAGGGCGGCGATCGGCGCCGTGTCGATGCCCTCCTCCCCGGCCACACGACGGAACAGGCGGATGTCCTTCAGCAGGTGCTTGAGCGAGAAGTTGGCGCGGCCATAGTCGTGGGCGAGGTACTTGTCGAGCTTCTTGTCGAAGGTCGGCGCGTAGAGGGCGCTGCCGCGCAACAGGGCCATGAATTGGTCGACGGCGATCCCCTCGCGGCGCACGAGCCCGAGGCTCGCGGCGAAGGTCGCGGTCAGCCCGGCGATCAACTGGTTCATCGCGAGCTTCAAGGCCGCCGCGTGGCCCACCGCGCCGATGCGCTGCGGGGCCTCGCCCAAGGCGGCGAGAAACGGCCGGCAGCGCTCGAAGAGGGCCGCCTCGCCGCCGGCCATGATCAGGAGCCGCCCGGCGCAGGCCTCCGGCAGGCTGCCGAGGACCGGGGCCTCGAGGTACTCGGCGCCGGCGGCGGCGAGACGTGCGGCCAGGTCGCGACTCTCGTCCGGGGCGATCGTGCCCATCTGGATGACGATCCGCCCGGCGAGCGCCGCCGTGGCCGGCGGCACCAGCGTCTCGGCGATCGCCTCGGCATCGGCGAGCAGCAGCGCGACCAGCTCGGCCGCGGCGATCGCCTCGCCCGGCGAGGCGGCGGTCGCGATGCCCTCGTCGGCGAGCGCCTGCGCGGCCCCCGGGCTGCGGTTCCAGCCGACGATGGCGAAACCCTGCTGGTGGAGGCGCCGCGCGATCGCGGTGCCCATCAGCCCGAGGCCCAAGACGGCGATCTTCATCGAGTCAACCACTCCCGACCCGCGCGCGGGTCCGTCGTTGCCTTGCCCTAAGGAGACGCTGATTTATTGGCCGTCCTGGCCAAAAATCCGCACGGAAGTCGAAAGCGCGGCTTCCGACTTCCTTCATGTTCAGTCGCTTATCGCGACTGAACATGGCGGGGCTCCTGCCCCGCACGGGAAGCGCCGAATACTTCGGCGCTTCCCTAACGTCTCGGATCGCGCGCGCCGGGCGCAAGGCCTGTCAGCGGGCCATCGCGCGGCGCAGCTCGGCGATGACCTCGGCCGTCTCGGGCCGCACGCCGCGCCACAGCAGGAAGGACTCGGCGGCCTGCTCGACGAGCATGCCGAGGCCGTCGAGGACCACGGCCGCCCCCTGCGAACGGCCCCAGTCGAGGAAGGGGACCGAGGCCGGGCCGTAGACCAGGTCGTAGACCCAGCCCCCCGCGCTCAGGCAGCCGGCCGGCAGCGCCGGCAGCGCCCCGCCGAGGCCGGCCGAGGTGGCATTGAGGATCAGGTCGAAGCCCGCGCCGGCGAACCCGTCGAACCCGCCGCCGCGCACCGGCCCGAAGGCCGCGGCGGCGGCCGCCAGCGCCTCGGCCTTGGCGGCGGTGCGGTTGGCGATCGCGAGTTCGGTGACGCCCGCGTCCAGCAGCGGGCGCAGCACGCCGCGCGCGGCACCGCCGGCCCCGAGCAGCAGGACGCGTCGACCGGCGAAGGCGAAGCCGTGATTGCCGGCCAGGTCCCGGACCAGGCCGGCCCCGTCGGTATTGTCGCCGCGCAGGCGCCCGTCGGGCAGCCGGCTCAGGGTATTGACGGCCCCGGCGGTCTCGGCATACGGCGACCGCTCGTCGGCGAGCGCCCAGGCCTGCTCCTTGAACGGGACCGTGACGTTGAGGCCGGCACCGCCGGCGGCGAAGAAGCGCTGCACGTCGCCGGCGAAGTCATCGAGCCGCCCGAGGATCCGGTCGTAGACGAGATCCTGGCCGGTCTGGCGGGCGAAGGCCGCGTGGATGACCGGCGAGCGGCTGTGCTCGATGGGGTGGCCGATGACGGCGTAGCGGCTGGGCATCGCGGATGGCCTCGTGGTCGGCGCGGCGCCTCAGTCGGCGAGCCAGCGGGCGACGTCCTTCGCATAGTAGGTCAGGACCCCGTCGCCACCGGCGCGTTTGATCGAGACCAGGGCCTCGAGGACGACGGCGCGCTCGTCGAGCCAGCCGTTCAGGCTCGCCGCCTTGAGCATCGCGTACTCGCCGCTGACCTGGTAGACGAAGGTCGGCACGCCGAACTGGTCCTTGATGCGGCGCACGATGTCGAGGTACGGCAGGCCCGGCTTGACCATGACCATGTCGGCGCCCTCTTCGAGGTCCAGGGCGACCTCGTGCAGGGCCTCGTCGCTGTTGGCCGGGTCCATCTGATAGGTGTACTTGTTGCCGCCGCCGAGGTTGGCCGCCGAGCCGACCGCATCGCGGAACGGGCCGTAGAAGCTCGAGGCGTACTTGGCCGAATAGGCGAGGATCCGGGTATGGATGTGGCCGTCGGCCTCCAGCGCGTCACGGATCGCACCGATGCGCCCGTCCATCATGTCCGAGGGCGCGACGACGTCGGCCCCGGCCGCGGCATGCGAGAGGGCCTGACGCACGAGGACCTCGACCGTCTCGTCGTTCAGCACGTAGCCGGTCGCGTCGATCAGACCGTCCTGACCGTGGGTCGTGAAGGGGTCGAGGGCCACGTCGGTGATGACCCCGAGGCCGGGGACCGCATCCTTCAGCGCGCGCACGGCGCGCTGGGCGAGACCGTCGGGGTTGTAGGCCTCGCGCGCGTCCTCGGACTTGGCGCTCGCCGGCGTGACCGGGAACAGGGCCATCGCCGGGATGCCCAGCGCCTCGATCGCCCGGGCCTCCTCGACCAGCAGATCGATGCTGAGGCGCTCGACGCCGGGCATCGAGGCGACCGGCTCGCGCTGACCGCGGCCCTCCAGCACGAAGACCGGGTAGATCAGGTCGTCCGGCGTCAGGTGCGTCTCGCGCATCAGCCGGCGGGAGAAGGCGTCGCGGCGCATGCGCCGCATCCGGGTGCGGGAGTAGCCCCCGCGGGAGGTGTCTTGGGTGATCATCGTCTCCGCGTCCTGAATATAGAAGACGCGCCGGAACGACCGGCGCGGCACTGTGCTCTAACCCAGTGCGTTAACATAGCGCAGCGGCCGCCGAGGCTCCAGCGCGAGCGGCGGCGCAGCGCTCTGGGCCATGAGGTCCGGATTCAAGAACGACCGGTACCTCTTCTTGGAACCACGAAAAGAAACGAAACACGCGAAGAGGCTGAACAGACGCCAGATGACCTTCGGTATTTTCGCGACCTTCGCGCACTTCGCCGTTTCTTGTCGTCCGTGCTCGCGTCGATCGTTCTGGAACCGTTCCTGAAAGGGGCCAAGGTTCTCGAGGGCCAAGAGCCGTCAACCGCCAATCGTTCGTAGCGACCGGCCCCGATGCCCGCCCTCCTTGGGATCCACTGCCGAGAACACCAGAACCGAACGGAATTTTCGATACGAATGAACGCCATGGCACATCCTTCCGCGCCGGACGCGCCGCTGATCTTCGACTGCGACCGGGCCCGCTTCGAGGCCGAGGTCGTCGAGGCCTCGCGCACCCGGCCGATCCTCGTCGACTTCTGGGCCGACTGGTGCGCCCCCTGCCACGCCCTCGCCCCGCACCTGGAGCGGGTCGTCGCCGAACTCGGCGGGGCCGTGCGGCTCGCCCGGGTCGAGGTCGATGCCGACGACAACATGAAGCTCGCCGGCCACTATCGGCTGCGCGGCTTTCCGACCGTGCTGCTGCTGCACGACGGCGAGGAGCTCGGGCGCTTCAGCGGATCACGCTCCTCGCACCAGGTGCGCGACTGGCTCGGCGCCCACCTGCCCGCCGGGCCGACATCCTGATCGCCGCCCAACCGAGGTCCCCTATGTTGCCGAACCAGCCGATCGCCCGCGCCTGGCCCCTGCTGCTGGTCTTGCTCGTCTGGACGTGGCCGCTCGCCGCCGAGCCCGATCTGAGTCCGCCGCAGCAGGTGATCGAGCGGGTCTCCGAGGGGCTGCGCCAGGTCCTGCGCGAGGACCGCGACCGGCTCGCGAACGATCCCCAATACGTCTACCAGGTCGTCGATGAGCTCCTCGTGCCGCACGTCGACCTCGCGCGCAGCTCCGCCCTCGCGCTCGGCCCGATCTGGCGCGAGGCGAGCCCGACCCAGCGGGCCGCCTTCGCCGAGGAGTTCAAGCGGATGCTGGTGCGCACCTACGCCACCGCGGTCGACGAGCTCGGCGAGTGGCAGATCCAGTTCCTGCCGACGCCCCAAGCGCCCGATCGGGAGCGGGCGATCGTGCGCACCCGGATCCAGCGCGGCGGCGGCCAACCCATCTCGGTCGACTACCGGATGGTGCAACGCGACGGGCGCTGGCGGGCGTACGACGTCTCGATCGAAGGGGTGAGCCTGCTCGTCAACTACCGCTCGACCCTCGTGCGCCTGACCCGCGAGCGGGGCGTCGACGGCATGATCGAGGCGCTCGCCCGGCACAATATCGAGCGGGCCGGGTCGTGACACCGGGCACGGCCGAGTCGCTGTCCGACCGCCGCATCCAGACCGCGAGGGGCCCGGTCCGGTTGGGCGCGCGGGCACGGCGGCTCAATGAAGACAGGGGATTGCGCGCGCCGTAACCCGGCATCGGCCTTCGTCGGAGCCGCCTGCACATGTAGGGTGATCCGGGGTGACCAATCGCCGGCAAGCCGGCCCCTACGGCGCGCAATCAGCCGCCCAGTGGGTGTTAGGGAAGGGTTCAGAAACAAACGACACCAGCGCGAAGACGACAAGAAACTACGAAATACACGAAAGTCACGAAAAAACGGCAGATGCTTGTGTAAGCTTGGCCCTTTCGCGTGTTTCGCGTGTTTCGTAGTTCCCAGAAGATGTACCGGCTGTTCTTGAATCGTCACTAAGAGCCCGGTGGGCCGTACCGACGCGCCCCACCCGTGGGGCGGGAATTCGCCGGCGCACCCCGCCGAGGATCGACCGTCACCCGTTCAACATCTCGAAAGAGGCCGCGGAACGGATCAGCCCTACCACCGCCCCTGAGAACTGTCGCTCATGCTGCGCCACTTCAATCGCTATCTGGTGCCTGGAAGAAAACCCCGTTGAATTCAAAAAAACCGCTGGCCTCATGCCGCCCCGGCGGCGGCTTTTCATTCGGATCGAGGCCGTCAGCGAGGAATACGGGGGGGCGATGTGAATTGCTTTCATC
>NZ_NRRW01000031.1 GCF_016583835.1 Thiococcus pfennigii
CGTTCGTTTCTGAACCCTTCCTTGTCCGCCACGAGCGCGTCGTAGTCGCCCGCAAGCGGGCTCCTACGGTGCTCGCATCATAGGGCGACATGAAAGCGGCCTCGGTATTTCCGGAGCGAGGCACTAGCCTGCCAGCCCTTTGCGCTCGCGGCGCCGCGCGTGCAGGGTCGGCTCGGTGTAGCCGTTCGGTACGACGCGGCCGTTGAAGATCAGGTCGCGGGCGGCCAGGAAGGCGACCCCGTCGAAGTCGGGGGCCATCGGCCGGTAGAGGGGGTCGTCGGCGTTCTGGGCGTCGACGACGGCGGCCATCCGCCGCAGGGTCTCGACGACCTGCGCCTCGGTGACGATGCCGTGGCGCAGCCAGTTGGCGACGTGCTGGCTGGAGATGCGCAGCGTCGCCCGGTCCTCCATCAGGCCGACGTCGTCGATGTCGGGCACCTTCGAGCAACCGACGCCCTGGTCGATCCAGCGCACGACGTAGCCGAGGATCCCCTGGCAGTTGTTGTCGAGCTCGGCCTGGATCTCCTCCGGGGTCCAGGTCGGGGCGGCGACGACCGGGATCTCGAGCAGGGTCTCGAGCCGGGCGCGCCGGCCGCCGGCGGCGATCTCGCGCTGGCGCGCCGCCACGTCGACCTGGTGGTAGTGCAGCGCATGCAGGGTCGCCGCGGTCGGCGAGGGCACCCAGGCGCAGCTCGCGCCGGCCTGCGGGTGGGCCTGCTTGGTCGCGACCATCGCCTGCATTCGGTCGGGCATCGTCCACATGCCCTTGCCGATCTGGGCGTGTCCGGGCAGGCCGCAGGCGAGCCCGTGGTCGACGTTCCAGTCCTCGTAGGCGAGCAGCCAGGGGGCGGACTTCATCTCGCCCTTGCGCCGCACGGGGCCGGCCTCCATCACCGAGTGGATCTCGTCGCCGGTCCGGTCGAGGAAGCCCGTGTTGATGAAGATGACCCGCTCGCGGGCGGCGTGGATGCATGCCTCGAGGTTGAGCGTCGTGCGCCGCTCCTCGTCCATGATGCCGATCTTGAGCGTGTTGCGCGCGAGGCCGAGCGCCTCTTCGATGCGCGCGAAGAGGTCGACCGCGAAGGCGACCTCGTCGGGGCCGTGCATCTTCGGCTTGACGATGTAGAGGCTGCCGGTGGCCGAGTTGCGGTGGCGGGCGAGGCCCTTGAGATCGTGCAGGGCGGCGAAGGCGGTGACCATGCCGTCGAGGATCCCCTCGGGGATCTCGTCGCCGGTGGCGGTGAGGACCGCGTCGGTCGTCATCAGGTGGCCGACGTTGCGCACCAACATCAGCGAGCGGCCCGGCAGCCGCCGCTCGCCGCCATCGGGCCGCGTGTAGCGGCGGTCGGGTTCTAGCGTGCGTGTCAGCATGCGCCCGCCCTTGCTGAACTCGGTGGTCAGGTCGCCCTTCATCAGGCCGAGCCAGTTGCGGTAGACGGCGACCTTGTCGGCGGTGTCGACGGCCGCGACCGAGTCCTCGCAGTCCTGGATGGTCGTGATCGCCGATTCGAGCACCAGGTCCTTGACGCCGGCGGGGCTCGCCTGGCCGATCGGGTGGCCGCGGTCGATCTGGATCTCGATGTGCAGGCCGTGGTGGACGAGCAGCACCGCGCTCGGCGCCTCGCCCGGGCCTTGGTAGCCGGCCAGTTGGGCCGGGTCGGCGAGCGCGGTGGTGCTGTTGTCGGGCAGCGCGACGACGAGCCCGCCGGCCTCGATCCGGTAGCCGCTGGCGTCGGCGTGGGAGCCGCGCACCAGCGGCACCGCCTCATCGAGGAATCCGTTGGCGTAGGCGACGACGGCCGCGCCGCGCCGCGGGTTGTAGCCGCCTTGGCGCTCGCAGCCGTCGTCCGCGGGGATCGCATCGCTGCCGTAGAGGGCGTCGTAGAGGCTGCCCCAGCGGGCGTTGGCGGCGTTCAGCGCGTAGCGTGCGTTGCTCACGGGGACGACGAGCTGAGGCCCGGCGAGCTGCGCGATCTCGGGGTCGACGTCGGTGGTCGACACCGTGAAGGCCTCGCCTTGCGGGATGAGGTAGCCGATCTCGGTGAGGAAGGCCCGGTAGGCGGCGACGTCGTGCGGGAGGCCGCGATGGGCGCGATGCCATGAATCGAGATGCGCCTGCATCGCGTCGCGCACCGCCAGGAGCTCGCGGTTGCGCGGCGCCAGGTCGCGGACGATCTCGTCGAGCTTGGCGAAGAAGTGCCCGGCGTCGATGCCGGTGCCGGGGGCGATCTCCTCGGCGACGAGGTCATAGAGGGGGCGGGCGACGCGCAGGTCGCCGATGGTGACGCGCTCGGTCATGGGGTGGTTCTCCGTCCTGACTCGTGGTGATCGCCGACGAGATGGGGGCGCGGCGGCGCGCCCGCAGCCCAGGGGGCGATAAATCGATCAACGGATTCGATTGGCGCGGCCAATGCGGGCGATGGCCGACGCCTCGCCGGTCGTTCAGCCCGCTTGGGCGTAGAAGGCCGCGATCCGCGCCCAGGCCTCCTCGGCCGTCTCCACGTAGGCGAAGAGTTTGATGTCCCCTGGGCCGATCGCGCCCTCCTCGACCAGGGCCTCGAAATCGATGATGCGCCGCCAGTAGGCCTCGCCGAACAGGAGCACGGGCACCCGGTCGACACGCCGAGTCTGGATCAGGGTCAGGGTCTCGAAGAGCTCATCGAGGGTGCCGTAGCCGCCCGGGAAGGCGACCAGGGCGCGGGCGCGCATCAGGAAATGCATCTTGCGCACTGCGAAGTAGTGGAACTGGAAGCTCAGCGCCGGCGTCACGTAGGGGTTCGGGTGCTCCTCCTGGGGCAGCACGATGCTCAGCCCGATGCTCTTGCCGCCGACGTCGGCCGCGCCGCGATTGGCCGCCTCCATGATCCCGGGACCGCCGCCGGTGACGACGACGAAGTCGCGATGGCCGTCGACCTGCGAGACCCGGGTGATGAGCTGGGCCAGGCGGCGGGCCTCGTCGTAGTAGCGCGCCTTCTCGGCCAGACGCCGGGCGACGGCGAGGCGTTGCGCGAGGGCCTGGTCGTGCGGTGCGGCGCGGGCCGCCGCCTCGGCCGCGGCGAGGCGTTCGCCGGCGGTCTGCGGGTCGGCGATGCGGGTGCTGCCGAAGATGACGACCGTCGAGTCGATCCCTTCCTCCTGCTGGGTCAGCTCGGCCTTCAGCAGCTCCAATTGGAGGCGCATCGCCCGCAGCTCCGGGCGCAGCAGGAACTCGGTGTCGGTGAAGGCGAGGCGATAGGACGGCGAACGGGTCTGTGGCGTGTCCGGTGGCACATGGGCCGCGGTGCCCGCGTCGTCGCGGGCGCTCGGGAAGACGGTCGGGTTCGTGTCTCTCTTCGTCATCCGGGGGCTCCTCGCTATCGCGGCGATCCCGTTCGGGCCGGCGACAGCGCTCGACATGTCGGTGCGACGGAAGATGGGGGCGGGCAGGGGGCGAGGCACGGTGGTGGCGCCGCGTGGGTCGCGGACACGAAAAAGGGCCGGGTGTCGCCACCTGGCCCTTCTGCGTCTTTTGGTACCGGGGGCCGGACTCGAACCGGCACGGTGTCGCCACCGTCAGATTTTGAGTCTGATGCGTCTACCAGTTTCGCCACCCCGGCATCATCCGACGCAGTATAGCGGTTTCCCGTCACAGGGCAAGCACGCACGGACGGCTGACGCGGGCGTCGCTGCGGTATCATCGGCGGCCATGCACCTCACCGATTTCCATTACGAACTGCCGTCGGAACTGATCGCCCAGCGGCCCCTGGCCGAGCGGGGGGCGAGCCGGCTGCTCGCGCTGGACGGCCCGACCGGGCGGCTGCGCGACCTCGTCTTCCTCGACCTGCCCAGGCTCCTGCGCCCTGGCGATCTGCTGGTCCTCAACGACACCCGCGTGATGCGGGCGCGCCTGCTCGGGCGCAAGCCGACGGGCGGGCGCGTCGAGGTCCTGATCGAGCGGCTGCTCGGGCCGGAGGCGGCCCTGGCCCACTGTCGGCCCGGCCGGTCGCTGCACGAGGGCACCGAGGTCGATATCGACGGGGGCGGCCGGCTCGTCGTCGCCGGGCGCGAGGGTGCGCTCTTTCATCTGGTCGCGCGCGATGGCGACCTGCCGGCGTTGATGGGGCGCTGCGGCCATGTGCCGCTGCCGCCGTACATCGAGCGGCCGGACGATGAGGCCGATGTGGAACGCTACCAGACCGTCTACGCCGCGCGCGAGGGGGCGATCGCGGCGCCGACGGCGGGCCTGCATTTCGACGAGGCGATGCTGGCGCGGCTCGGCGCGCTCGGGGTGGGGCTGGCGCGGGTCACGCTGCACGTCGGGGCCGGGACCTTTCAGCCGGTGCGGGTCGAGCGGATCGAGGCCCACCAGATGCACGCCGAGTGGGTCGAGGTCGGGGAGGGGCTCTGCGGCCAGGTCGCGGCGACCCGGGCCGCCGGCGGGCGGGTCGTCGCCGTCGGGACGACCTCGGTACGCAGTCTCGAGACGGCCGCGGCCGATGGGGCGCTGCGGCCCTATCGCGGCGACAGCCGGCTGTTCATCCGCCCCGGCTACCGGTTCCGGGTGGTCGATGCGCTGATCACGAACTTCCACCTGCCGGAATCGACGCTGCTGATGCTCGTGAGCGCCTTCGCCGGTCACGCGCAGGTCATGGCCGCCTACCGGCATGCGGTGGCGCGGCGCTATCGCTTCTTCAGCTACGGGGACGCGATGTTCCTGACGCGGCGGTCGTAAAAAAGGCGCGACGGGGTACGCCGCGCCGAAGAATACCACCAAAGGAGGATGGAGGAGTGTGCCGAACCGCGGCGATGCGATTCGGCACATCGGTATTTTCTTAACTACCGATAAGGGTGTCAACCGATTCGCCGGCGACGGATCAGAGTATTCTCTCTACCTATTTTACTTATTGAAATGTACAACAATTCAATGGGTTGCGATTTCGGGCGGCGCTTGCTCTCCCCCCTGCGTTGCCGGCTGTCGGGTTACGCCCCGGGGGCTAACCCGACCTACGGCCCCGGCGACCTCGCCACGGTCCGCGTCGGGTGAGGCGCGCCGGCACGGCGGTCTCCCGAAGGGATGCTCGGGCGCGTGCCGAAACCCGACATCGAGGGCGCGTCAAGGTCCCGGATAGGGGAGGCCGCAGCCACCGAGACCGCAGTAGCCGCCCGGGTTCTTGGCCAGGTATTGCTGGTGGTAGTCCTCGGCGTAATAGAAGGGCGGCGCCAGGCGGATCTCGGTCGTGATCCGGGCGCGCCCGGCCGCGGTCAGGACCCTCTGGTAACGCGCCAGGCTGGCCTGCGCGGCGGTCTCCTGCTCGGCATTCTCACAATAGATCGCCGAGCGGTACTGGGTGCCGACGTCGTTGCCCTGGCGCATCCCCTGGGTCGGGTCGTGGGCCTCCCAGAAGGTCCTGAGCAGGTCCTCGTAGCCGATCCGTTGCGGGTCGAAGACCACCCGCACGACCTCGGCATGGCCGGTGAGTCCGGAGCAGACCTCCTCGTAGGTCGGATTGGGCGTCAGGCCGCCGGCGTAGCCGACGGCGGTGCTGTAGACGCCAGGCTGCTGCCAGAAGCGCCGCTCGGCGCCCCAGAAGCAGCCGAGCCCGAACAGCGCGAGGACCAGTTCGGGCGGGAAGGGCGGGGCGATCGGGTGACCGTTGACGAAGTGGCGGTTGGTGACCGGCATCGGCCCCGGGCGGCCGGGCAGGGCCTGGTCCGGGGTCGGCAGGGCGGTCTTGGGGCGCGGGCTGAACATCGGCGTCTCCTGCGGCGCGGCGCGCGGGTTTCGTTTTCGGGGCGCTGACGGCAAAATGCGGCCTTTCCCGGCCGAGCCAAGCGAATGCCCCCCCAGCCTTACCGGCTCTTGACGATCGATCTCGACGACACCCTCTGGCCCTGTGCCCCCGTGATCCGGGCCGCCGAGGAGGCCCTCCACGCCTGGCTCGGGCGGGTCGCCCCGCGCCTGACCGAACGTCACGACATCGAGGACCTGCGCCGCCAGCGCCGTGCCCTGATGGCCCGCCGGCCGGACCTGGCCCATGATCTGTCGGCGGTGCGTCGCGAGGCGCTCGCCGAGCAGCTCCTCGCCCACGGCTACCCGGCCGCGCTCGCCGACGAGGGCCTGGCCCTGTTCCGCGCCGAGCGCAACCGGGTGACGCCTTACCCGGACGTGCTGCCGGCGCTGCGCGCGCTCGCCGGGCGCGTGCGCCTGGTCTCGATCACGAACGGTAACGCCGAGGTTGCGCACAGTCCGCTGCGCGGCCTCTTCGAGCGGTCCCTGACGGCTGCCGAGGCCGGCGCCGCGCGGCCCGATCCGGCCCTGTTCCGCCTGGCCCTCGACTGGGCCGGGGTCGCGCCGGGGCAGTGCCTGCACCTGGGCGACGATCCCTATCTGGATGTCGAGGCGGCCCGCGCCTGCGGGCTCGCGGCGATCTGGGTGAATCGCACCGGGCGGCCCTGGCCGGCCGAGCTCGCGCCGCCGCTCGCGATCGTCGCCGACCTCGCCGCGCTGCCGCGCTGGTTCGCCGGAGAGACCCATGCGCTTTGAACTCCTGGCCCGCGACGGTGCTGCACGCCGCGGCCGGCTGACCTTCGCGCGCGGCATCGTCGAGACCCCGGCCTTCATGCCGGTCGGCACCTATGGCACCGTCAAGGCGATGACCCCCGAGGAGCTCGCTGGGCTCGGCGCCCAGATCATCCTCGGCAACACCTTCCACCTGATGCTGCGCCCCGGCACCGAGGTGATCCGCCGCTGCGGCGACCTGCACGGCTTCATGCACTGGCCCGGGCCGATCCTGACCGACTCGGGCGGCTTCCAGGTCTTCAGTCTCGGGGAGCTGCGGCGCATCAGCGAGGCCGGCGTGCACTTCAAGTCGCCGATCGACGGCAGCCCCGTCTTCCTCGGCCCCGAGGAGTCGATGGCGGTGCAGCGGGCGCTCGGTTCGGACATCGTGATGATCTTCGACGAGTGCACCCCGTATCCGGCCGATGCCGAGCGGGTGCGCGCCTCGATGGAGCTGTCGCTGCGCTGGGCGGCGCGCAGCAAGGTGGCCCACGGCGATAACCCGGCGGCCCTCTTCGGGATCGTCCAGGGCGGCATGGACGAGGCGTTGCGCGCCGCCTCGCTGGAGGGGCTCCAGGAGATCGGCTTCGACGGCTATGCCGTCGGCGGCCTGTCGGTCGGGGAGCCCCCGGCCGAACGGCTGCGGGTGCTCGACTCCCTCGCCGGGCGCTTGCCGCCGGAGCGGCCCCACTATCTGATGGGGGTCGGCACGCCCGCGGACATCGTCGCGGCCGTCTGCCGCGGCATCGACATGTTCGACTGCGTGATGCCGACCCGCAACGCCCGCAACGGCCACCTCTTCACGCACCAGGGCGTCGTGCGCATCCGCAACGCCCGCTACCGCGACGACGAGGGGCCGCTCGATCCGCTCTGCGACTGCTACACCTGCCGTCATTACAGCCGCGCCTATCTCCATCACCTGGACCGCTGCAACGAGATCCTCGGGGCGCGTCTCAACAGCCTGCACAATCTCCACTACTACCAGACCCTGATGCGCGGGCTGCGCGAGGCGATCGCCGCCGGGCGCCTGGCGCGCTTCGTCGCGGACTTCGAGGCGTGCACCGCGGCAGGCCCCTGAACCACCGGCGCACGACGCGTCCGTTCCGATCAGCCGCGGGGATACAAGGTCGGGTTGGCCCCCGGGGCGTCACCCGACGGCCGGCCACGCGGCGCCTTCCGAGGCCGCCGTCTGGTTACGGCGCGCACCAGCCTGTCCTTTGTCGGCGACCGCCGTGCCGGCGCGCCTCACTCGACCGACGGGCTGCCGCCCGCAGGGCGTACCTTCAACTTTCGTTGCGCTGTGTCATAATGTCGCGCTGAATTCACACGGTCTGGCAGGGGCTTTCGGGACGACCCGGGGGCCGTGCGCGCCGGACACCGTCATCACCCGAGGACCCTAGCCAATGAGCTTCTTCATCTCGAACGCCTGGGCGCAAGACGCCGCCGCCGCTGGACCGGCCGACCTCGTCATGAGCCTGCTCTTCCCGATCGGCCTGCTCGTCCTGCTCTACTTCCTGATGATCCGCCCGCAGATCAAGCGTCAGAAGGAGCACACGAAGATGGTCGCCGCCCTGGCCAAGGGCGACGAGGTGATCACGGTCGGCGGCGTCGTCGGGCGCATCGCCGAGATCGGCGAGACCTTCGCGATGGTCGAGATCGCCGACGGGGTCCAGGTGAAGGTTCGCCGCCATGCGGTCGAGGCCGTCCTCCCGAAGGGTTCGATGAAGGACCTCTGACGCCTCGCCGACTCCCGTCGTTCCGCCGGCGGTCGGTTCGGTCGCCGGCCGCCCGACCCGGTCGTCGCGGGCCCCTCCCCGGTCGCACCGCGGATGCCCTCATCAAGGGGTTCCAGATGAACCAATATCCATTGTGGAAGAATCTGCTGATTCTGGGCGTCGTCCTGTTCGGCATCCTCTTCGCCCTGCCCAACGTCTTCTCGCAGGACCCTTCGATCGAGATCGCGGCCGCCCGCGGTCACGAGGTGACCGCGGCGACCGCCGACGAGGTCCGCGCCGTGCTGGAGAACGCCGGGGTGCCTTACAAGGTGGTCGAGCCCTGGTCCGAGGGCAAGGTGCTGGTGCGCTTCCCGACCACCGGCGATCAGCTGCGCGGCCAGGAGGCGATCGAGGCCCGCCTCTCCGATCGCTACAACAGTGCGATGACGCTGGTCGCCGATCTGCCTGGCTGGTTGCGGGCCATCGATGCCCAACCGATGTACCTCGGTCTCGACCTGCGCGGCGGCATCCAAGTCTTGATCGACGTCGACATGGAGGCGGCGGTCGAGCAGGGGCTGGAACGCTACACGGGTGATATCCGCAGCCTGTTGCGCCAGGAGCGGGTGCGCTATCTGACGGTGATGCACGAAGGCGGGCAGATCACGGTCAAGTTCGATGATGCCGAAGACCTCGCCGAGGGGCAGGAAGTCGTCGCTCGCGAATTCCGCGAGCTCCAGCTCGATACCGAGAGGGACGGCGAGCGGTTCGAGCTCCACGCCCGACTGAGCCCCGCCGACGAGGAGCAGCTACGCACCTTCGCCCTCCAGCAGAACATCACGACGCTGCGCAACCGGGTCAATGCCCTGGGTGTCGCCGAGCCGATCGTCCAGCGTCAGGGTGAGCGGCGGATCGTCGTGCAACTGCCCGGCGCCCAGGATCCGGCCCGCCTCAAGGAGATCCTCGGCGCGACCGCGACCCTCGAGTATCGCCTCGCCGATACCGAGGGCAGCGTCGCCGACGCCGTCGAGGGGCGCGTGCCGGTCGGCAGCCGGCTCTACTACGATCGCGAGGGGCAGCCTATCCTGCTCCAGCGCAGCGTCATCGTCACCGGCGATCAGATCACGAACGCCTCGTCCGGCTTCGATCAGACCAGTGGTCTGCCCGCCGTATTCGTCAATCTCGATAGCCGCGGCGCCCGGCGGATGCGGCAGGTGACGACCGAGAACGTCGGCAAGCCGATGGCGGTCGTGTTCATCGAGAACCGGACGGTCACGCGGATGATCGATGGTGAGCCCGTCAAGCAGACGGTGCGCACCGAAGAGGTCATCAGCATGGCCAACATCCGCGAGCCCTTCGGTCGGCGCTTCCAAACGACCGGTCTCGACAGTGCGGAAGAGGCGCACACGCTCGCGCTCTTCCTGCGCGCCGGCGCCCTCGCGGCACCGATCCAGATCGTCGAGGAACGCACGATCGGCCCGAGCCTCGGTCAGGAAAACATCGATCAGGGCGTGACATCGGTCCTCTTCGGCCTGGCCGCGGTGCTGGTCTTCATGGCCCTCTACTACCGCGTCTTCGGCCTGGTCGCCAATCTCGTGCTCCTGACCAATCTGGTCCTGATCGTCGCGATCATGTCGCTGCTCCAGGCGACGCTGACGCTGCCCGGCATCGCCGGCATCGTCCTGACCATGGGCATGGCGGTCGATGCCAACGTGCTGATCTTCGAGCGCATCCGCGAAGAGATCCGCAACGGCAGTTCGCCGCAGGCGAGCATCAATGCCGGCTTTGCGAAGGCCCTCTCGACCATCGTCGACGCGAACATCACGACGCTGATCGCGGCGGTGATCCTGTTCAGCTTCGGCACCGGACCGGTCAAGGGCTTCGCGGTGACCCTCTCCGTCGGCATCTTCACGTCCTTGTTCACCGCCATCCTCGGTAGCCGTGCGGTGATCAATCTCATCTACGGCGGTCGGCGCCTCAGCAAGCTGGCCATCTGACGGAGACCTCGCCCATGCGGCTGTTCAAGACACTCGACATCGACTTCATGGGCTGGCGTCGGCCGGCCGTCATCGCCTCCGTCGTGATCTCCGTGCTGCTGGTGGGCTCGATGATCGTGCGTGGTTTCGACTTCGGCCTGGACTTCACCGGCGGGACCGTCATCGAGGTCGGCTACGAGGAGCCGACCGAGCTGGCGACGGTCCGCGAGGCCCTCGAGGGGGGCGGCTTTTCCGGCGCCATCGTCCAGTATTTCGGCTCGCGCCGCGACGTGGTGATCCGCCTGCCGCTACAGGCGGCCGGGCAGGATCCGAGCGCAGAGCTCAGCGATCGGGTCTTCCGCGCCCTGAGCGCCGCGAGCGACGGCGAGGTGGAATTGCGGCGCGCCGAGTTCGTTGGCCCGCAGGTCGGCGAGGAGTTGCGGGAGGACGGAGGGCTGGCGATGCTGTTCGCGTTGATCGGCATCCTCATCTACGTCGCCGTGCGCTTCGAGTGGCGGTTCGCGGTCGGGGCCGTCATCGCGACGATCCACGACGTGGTCGTCACGATCGGCGTCTTCTCGGTCTTCCAGATCGAGTTCAACCTGGCCGTGCTGGCCGCGGTGCTTGCGGTCATCGGCTATTCGGTCAACGACACGGTCGTCATCTTCGATCGGATCCGCGAGAACTTCCGTCGCATCCGCAAGGGGACCGTCATCGAGATCGTCAACCGCTCGATCAACGAGACCCTGTCGCGCACCATCATCACCGGCGGTACGACCTTGCTCGTCGTCCTCGCCCTCTACATCTTCGGCGGCGAGGTCCTGAGCGGCTTTTCGCTCGCGCTGATCATCGGCATCCTGATCGGCACCTACTCGAGCATCTATGTCGCGACGGCCACCGTCGTCTGGCTGGGGATCAGCAAGGCCGACCTGATCCCGCCGCCGAAGGAGGGGGCCGGCGCGGATGCGCGCCCGTAGGGACGCGCCGGACGATGCAACCCTTGCCGCGCGGGGCTCCGGCCCCGCGCTGGCGTTCGGCCAGGACGACCGAGACACGGTCCGCAGCGGCGGGCGCGGTCTGCCCCGCCTGCGTCGTCCGACGCGGAGTCGGCTCGCGATCGCGGGAGATCCACCCCTCGCAGGGCCCCGGATTTTCGACGGCGATCGATGGGCCTCGCGTCGCGTCGCCTGCGGGCCGACATTGCCCCGCGGCCAAGGGCGCCCGATCTGTGTCACCTTCGTGACGATTCGAAAACGACCGGCGCATCTTCTTTTGAACTACGAAACACGCACGGCGGATCCGTTCTGATCCGCCGGCGTCGCCTGCGCCGATGGCACGGCCCGTAGGTCGGGTTAGGCGCGCTGGCACGGCGGTCCCGGTAAAACAAAGGATGGCGCGCGCTGTAACCCGACAGGGGCCTCGGAGGGCGCCACGGTGTCGGCCGTCGGGTTACGCCCCCGCGGGGGACTAACCCGACCTAAGGGCCGCGGCGCCGTGCGAGGGGGCGGGGTTGGGCGCCGTGGGGCGAAACGAAATATTTCCTATTGAAATAAAGGCCGCCGTCTGCATTGACGGTTGCCCCCCCTGTCTCAACAATCTGCGGGCCTTGCCGTAGCCGCATCGCGGCGGGCTTGTCTGCTTGTCAATTCGGCGCCGCGGTCGTCCAGCCAGCCAGAGCCGGAGCGCGCGTGCCCTGCTTATCTGCCGTCCATTCGCTGCCGCGGGCGCCTGAGTGGGCGGATTCTCGTGCGGTTGGACCGCGCCGAATCGGCAAACCGAGTGTCCTCTAATGGAAAGGGTAACTACATGCAAGAAGATTCGGTGGCGGCCATCAAGGGCCATCCGCTGTATGCGGAGCTGGTGGCCAAACGCAAACGCTTCGCCTGGATACTGACGATCCTGATGCTGGCGATCTATTACGGCTTCATCCTGGTGATCGCGTTCGAGCCCCAGTGGCTGGCGCAGCCCATCGCCGAGGGGGCGGTTACGACCATCGGCATCCCGATCGGCGTCGCGATCATCGTCAGCGCCTTCATCCTGACCGGGATCTACGTCTATCGCGCCAATGGCGAGTTCGATCGCATGACCCGCACGATTCGGGAGGACCTGCTTTGAGACGCATCGGTCCCTGGGGCCTTCTGGCCCTCCTGCTCATCCCCGTCGCCCTGGCCGCGGCACCGGCGCTGACCGGCGCGGTCGAGAAGCAACCGGTCAATACCAGCGCCGTGGCCATGTTCCTCGTCTTCGTCGCGGGGACCCTGGGCATCACCTACTGGGCCTCCCGGCGGACCCGCACCGCCAGGGACTTCTATACCGCTGGCGGCGGCATCACCGGCTTCCAGAATGGTCTGGCGATCGCCGGGGACTATATGTCCGCAGCGTCCTTCCTCGGTATCTCGGGGCTCGTGTTCGCCTCCGGTTACGATGGGCTCATCTACTCGATCGGCTTCCTGGTCGGCTGGCCCATCATCATGTTCCTGATCGCCGAGCAGATCCGCAATCTGGGCAAGTTCACCTTCGCCGATGTCGCCTCGTACCGCTTCGGTCAGACCCCGATCCGCACCATGGCGGCGACCTCGTCGCTGGTAGTCGTGGCCTTCTATCTGATCGCGCAGATGGTCGGCGCCGGCAAGCTCATCGAACTGCTGTTCGGCCTCGACTATTGGATTGCCGTGGTCGCCGTCGGCGTGCTCATGATGGTCTATGTGATCTTCGGCGGCATGACGGCCACCACATGGGTGCAGATCACCAAGGCGGTACTGCTCCTCGCGGGGGCGACCTTCATGGCCGGCGCGGCCCTCATGCACTTCGGCTTCTCGCCGGAGGAGATGTTCAAGCAGGCGGTCGCGCACCATGGCAGCGGCGAGTCCATCATGGGGCCGGGCACCCTGGTCAAGGATCCGATCAACGCCATCTCGCTCGGCCTGGCGCTGATGTTCGGCACCGCTGGTCTGCCCCATATCCTGATGCGCTTCTTCACGGTGCCGAACGCCAAGGAGGCGCGCAAGTCGGTCTTCTACGCGACCGGCTTCATCGGCTACTTCTACGTCCTGACCTTCATCATCGGCTTCGCGGCGATCGCGCTGCTCACCCAGCACCCGGAGTGGTTCAAGGGGGGCGCCCTCGTCGATGGCGTCGTGGCCGATCCCAAGGGCCTGGTCGGCGGCACCAACATGGTCGCGATCAAGCTCGCCGAGGCGGTCGGGGGGAGCATCTTCCTCGGCTTCATCTCGGCGGTGGCCTTCGCCACCATCCTGGCGGTGGTCGCGGGGCTGACCCTGGCCGGCGCCTCGGCGATCTCCCATGACCTCTATGCGAGCGTCATCGCGCGCGGCCGCGGCAACGAGGCGACCGAGATCCGCATCTCGCGGATCGCGACCTTCGTCCTCGGTTTGGTCGCGATCGCCCTGGGCATCGCCTTCGAGAGCCAGAACGTCGCCTTCATGGTCGGGCTCGCCTTCGCGGTCGCGGCCAGCGCCAACTTCCCGGTCCTCGCCGCCTCCATCTTCTGGGGCAAGATGACCACCCGCGGGGCGCTTTTCGGCGGCTTCGCCGGGCTGTTGAGCGCGGTGGCGCTGACGGTCCTGTCCAAGGCGGTCTGGGGCGACGTGCTCGGCAACCTGGGCGCCGATGGCAAGCCGGTGGGTCTGGTCCCGTTGGACAACCCGGCCATCGTCTCGATCCCGGTCGCCTTCTTCTGCATCTGGCTCTTCTCGGTCCTGGATCGCTCGGAGCGGGCCAAGAACGAGCGTGCCGCCTACGAGGCCCAGAAGGTGCGTTGCGAGACCGGTATCGGTGCCGACGGGGCCGTCGCGCACTGAGGCCGACCCGGCCGCGGACAGGGATGTCCGCTTCGGGAGCGCCGAGCCCCAGCTCGGCAATCCTCGCTGCGCGTGCTCAGGCTCCAGCACTCGCAGCCTCCCGGGGTAGCGAATCGGCCAAGCGAAGGGTGATGGATTGCAGCACGGCAGGGGCTTGGCTCGAGCTGAGCCGAGCTGGGGCTCGGCGTTCCCAGAGGGCTCGGCGTTCCGGGGGGCGGTATTGTTCAACGGCCGCACCGTTTCGGCCGGCGAAGCAGTTGTCGGCACCGGTTGGTGCCTCCGAGCGGGCGGCCTGCGCGGCGCCCGGCGGACGGGGTCAGGCGGGCAGCGTCTCGTCGAGGAAGGGCCGGATCCGGCCCAGCATCGCCTGATGGACCTTGAGGTTCCCGGCGACTAGATTGCCGGTATGGAGGAAGTTGCCGCCGCCGGCGAGGTCGGTCACGGTGCCACCGGCCTCGGCGATCAGCACGGCACCGCCGGCCAGATCCCAGGGGGCGAGGCCCAGTTCCCAGAAGCCGTCGAGGCGCCCGGCTGCGACATAGGCGAGATCGAGCGAGGCCGATCCGGGGCGCCGGATCCCGGCCGCCTCCTGCATGATGGCCCGCAGCATACCGAGGTAGCGGTCCATGTACTTCTGGTCGCGGAACGGAAAACCGGTCCCGATCAGCGCGCCGTCGAGCCCCGGGCGCTTGCCCACGCGCAGCCGTCGATCGTTGAGGTGGGCCCCTTGTCCGCGCACGGCCGTGAACATCTCCTCCGAGAGCGGGTTGTAGACCAGCCCGAGCTCCAGCTTGCCGCGGTGCTTCAGGCCGATCGAGACCGCGAACTGCGGGAAGCCGTGGAGGTAGTTGGTCGTGCCGTCGAGCGGATCGATGATCCAGACCGTCTCGCCATCGCCGTGCTGGCCGCTCTCCTCGGCGAGGATCGCATGGGACGGATACTTGCCGCGCAGCTCGTTGACGATCGCCGCCTCGGCGGCGCGGTCGACCTCGGTGACGAAGTCGTTGCGGCCCTTGTCGTGGACGGCGAGTTGGTCGGCGCGATCGAAGTGACGCAGCAGCACCCGGCCGGCCTGACGCGCGGCGCGGGTGGCGATATTCAGCATGGGGTTCATGCGCGACACGATACCCGAACCGCCTCGCGGGCGAAAGCTTGACAATCGCCCCCTGTTTTTCTGAACTGGCACGCCCCAGGAGTGCCGCCGATGAATAGCGTTCAATGACCGATCCAGAGACCTCTCCGCTCGCGCGGATCCGCTTCGTGCTCGTCGAGACGACCCACACCGGCAACATCGGTGCCGTCGCCCGGGCGATGAAGAACATGGGCCTGCGCCGGCTGCATCTGGTCAGCCCGCGCCAACCGCCCGACGCCGAGGCGATCGCCCGCGCCTCCGGCGCCGACGACCTGCTGGCCGCCGCCGAGGTCCATCCCGACCTGGTCTCGGCGCTGGCCGGCTGCCGGCGCGTCATCGGCTCGAGCGCCCGTCATCGGGCCGTCGCCTGGCCGCTGGTCGAGCCCCCGGCGGCGGCGCGGCTGCTGCTGGAGGAGGCGCGCCATGGGGACGTGGCGCTGGTCTTCGGCCGCGAGTGTTCGGGGCTCAGCAACGACGAACTGGCCCGCTGCCAGTATCTCGCGCACATCCCGACCGACCCGGACTTCAGCTCGCTGAACCTGGCGGCGGCGGCCCAGGTCTTCGCCTACGAGTTGCGCCGGGTCTGGCTGGAGCAGGCCGACGCGGCGCCGGCGGCGGCCCCGCGCGACCTGGCCCCGAGCGAGGCGCTGGAGGGCTTCTTCGCGCACCTCGACCAGACGCTGCTCGACATCGGTTTCGCCGACCCCGAGCAGTCGAGCAAATTGGGCCGGCGCCTGCGCCGGCTCTTCCAGCGCGCCGAGCCGGATCGCACCGAGCTCAACATCCTGCGCGGCATCCTGAGCGCCGCCCAAGGCCGCAAGTCGCCGGGGCGTTTCGCCCGCGCCGCGGCGCCGGCGCCGCGCGAGGAATGACGAGACCGCGGCCCGGGGAGGGCCATGCCATGTTCGAGCGACTGCGCGAAGATATCCACTGCGTCTTCGACCGCGACCCGGCGGCGCGCACCGTCCTGGAGGTCGTCACGACCTATCCGGGGTTCCACGCGATCCTGATGCACCGCCTCACCCATTACCTTTGGGGACGGGGCCTCAAGTGGCTGGCGCGGGTGCTGGCGAATGTCGCCCGCCTGTTCACCGGCATCGAGATCCATCCGGCGGCCGAGATCGGTCGGCGGTTCTTCATCGACCACGGGATGGGCGTAGTGATCGGCGAGACGGCCGTGATCGGCGACGACTGCACCCTCTATCACGGCGTGACGCTCGGTGGCACCAGCTGGCAGAAGGGCAAGCGCCACCCGACCCTCGGGCGCGACGTCGTCGTCGGGGCCGGGGCCAAGGTGCTCGGGCCGATCCGGATCGGCGACGGGGTGCGGATCGGCTCGAACGCCGTCGTCGTCAAGTCGGTCGACGCCGGGGCGACCGTCGTCGGTGTCCCGGGTCACGTCATCGAGCGCCCGAGCGGCGAGCAGTCGCAGCGCCGGGTGGACACCGCCAAGCGGATCGGCTTCGACGCCTACGGCGCGACGCGCGATGCCCCCGATCCGGTCGCCCATGCCGTCAACCGGATGCTCGACCACATCCACCTGATGGATCAGCGGTTGGAGGCCATGTCCCAAGCCTTGGAGCGTCACGGCATCGGCGGCCACTTCAGCCATCTGCCGGAACTGGAATCCTGCGAGATCCACTCGACCGCGCCGGCCGAGCACGATACCGGCTGCTGAGGTGCGCGCGAGCGGTCTCAGCCCTGGTCCCAGGTCACGTTTGCCTGGGCCTTGGCCGCGGCCTTGAGCAGCGCGATCAGCGGCAGGGCGCGGTGCGCGAGGCTGACGTGGACCTGCTCCTCGTCGCGCGCGCCCTCCTGCGGTGGATCGAGTGGCCGGTCGGGATGCTCGCCGACCGCGGCCTCGAGCCGCGCGAGGGCCTCCGGGATGTCTTCGGCGAGGAGGGCGCCGGGGATGGCGCCGCTGTGGCCCATCAGCCCGAGCAGGGTCTTGGCGACGTGGCCGAACATGGTGATGTCGGCATAGGCGGATGTCTTGAAGGTGATCAGCATTGTGACCTCGCTCGTCTGCGTCTGGCGGTGGATGGCCTCTCGGTGCCCGGTGTGGCAGGCCTTGCGGGGATCGCATCGGGGCCGCCAGGTCGCCCCTGACGTCGCCCTCGCTCGGTGAGATGGGGGCGGGTCGGGCGGCACCCACCCGGCGGCCCCAGGCCCGACCGCTCAGGCGGGGGTGGTGCGGAAGTCGCCCCAGAGGGCCTGGATCGCGGCCAGGGCCGCGAGCGGGGCCGTCTCGGTGCGCAGGATCCGCGGGCCGAGGCGCACGCCGGTGAAGCCGTGCGCGCGGGCCGCGGCGCGCTCCCGCTCGCTCAGGCCGCCCTCGGGGCCGACCAGCAGCGTCAGCGGGCCGGATGGGGGCGGCAGGTCGCTCAGGGCGCGCTCGGCGCGCGGGTCGAGCAGCAGGCCGCCGGGCTGGCGCTCGCCCAGCCAATCGGCCAGGCGGGCCGCCGCGGCCAGCCGCGGCAGTCGGCGCCGCCCGCTCTGTTCGCAGGCCGCGATCAGGATGCCCCGCCAGTGCTGGGCGCGCTTGGTCAGCCGCTCGCCGTCGAGGCGCACGACCGTGCGCTCGGTGAAGAGGGGCTGGACCTCGGCGACGCCCAGTTCGACGGCCTTCTGGAGCGCGAACTCGAGGCGCTCGCCCTTGGCGATACCGATCCCGAGGCGCAGCGTCAGCGGCGGCACCGGCTCGACCTCGCCGGCCGCCTCGATCGCGACGGTCGCCCCGCGGCGGTCCGCATCGAGCAGTCGGGCGCGGTAGTCGACGCCGTCGCCGTTGAAGAGGACGAATTCGGCCCCGGCGGCGAGGCGCAGGACCCCGAGCAGGTGCTGCGTGGGGCCGCCGGGCAGGCGCACCTGTTGGCCCGCCGCGAGCGGTGCGTCGACATGGATGCGGGTCTCGCGCAAGGTCCGCTCCGCGCGCGCTATCGCAGGCCGCGCCAGGCGCCGACGGCGAGCAGGCCCCAGGCGAGGAGGAGCGCGACCCCGCCGAACGGGGTCACGGCGCCCCAGGCGCGCGCGCCGGTGAGGACGAGGGCCAAGAGGCTCCCGCTGAAGACCAGGGTGCCGACGAGGAAGGTCCAGGCCGCCGCGCCGATGAGGCCCAGGCCGGGGCGCTGCAGCGCCAGCAGGCCGCAGACGAGCAGCGCGATCGCGTGCATCCCGAGATAGGTCGTCGCCGTCTCCCAGGTGGCGATGAGGCCCTCGGCGAGGTGGTCGCGCAGCGCATGGGCGCCGAAGGCCCCGAGGGCGACCGAGAGCAGGCCGCCCAGGGCACCGAGGACGAGCCAAACCCTGGCCATCCCGGCCCCGGCGCGGGCCTCGGTGCGGGCGGTCGTCTGGGACGTCTGGGGGTGGGTCATGCGGGTCGGGCGCGGCGCGCGTGGTGGAGTGGATGGGCCTATTTTGACAGCAAGCGTCGGCCGGCACTACCGCGACGGCGGCGGGTCAATCGGGGACGCCGGCGCGCATCCAGCGGCGGACCTCGGGCAGGTGGCGGCGGCTGACCTGGAGGCGCTCGGGGCAGCCGCGCAGGGTCACGAGGGTCGTCCCGTCCAAGGTCCGCTCCAGGCCGGTCACGCGGTCGCGGGCCACCAGCGTGTTGCGGTGGATGCGCAGGAACCGTCCGGGGAATTCGTCCTCGAGCGCCTTCAGCGAGTCGTCGAGCAGCAACTCGCCGCCGTCGTAGTGGACCGTGACGTATTTCTGCTCGGCGAACAGGTAGTGGATCTCCTCGAGGGGCACCCGCTTCAGCCCGCCGCGATAGCGGGCGCTCAGGTGGCGGCGGGGCGGCGCGGTCGTCGCCTCGGCGAGCCCGAGGGCCTGGCGCTGTGGGCGCGTCGTGATCGGCAGTCGCGCGAGCGCCTCGGCGAGGCGCTCGCGGCGCACCGGCTTGACCAGGTAGTCCCGGACCTGGTGGGCGAACGCGGCGAGTGCATACCGGGTGTAGGCGGTGACCAGGATCACGGCCGGCGGGGGGTCGAGCTCGGCGAGGCGGGCGGCGCACTCCAGGCCGTCCATGCCGGGCATCTGCACGTCGAGCAGGACCAGGTCGACCGGGACCTCGGCGCAGAAGGCCAGCGCCTCGTCGCCATCGGCCGCCTCGCCGACGACGGCGTGTCCGGCGTCGAGCTCCTCGATCAGCCGACTGAGCCGTGCGCGTGCCGGGGCCTCGTCGTCGACGACGAGGATCTTCATGGGCGCGCCCTCCACGGGTAGGGGAAGATCAGACTGATCTGGTAGGCGCCCTCGCTGCGCGTCTCGATCACCTGGGCGGCGCCGGGAAACAGGCTGCTCAGCCGTTGCCGGATGTTGCGCAGGGCCATGCGGTTGCCGCTCGTGTGGCGGCCCGCCTCGCCCTCGGCCGGCAAGGTGTTGCGGATCGTCAGCCGGACCTGGCCGTTGCGGTAGTGTCCGGCGATACGGATCAGCCCGGGTCGGCGCGCGGGCTCGATGCCGTGGTAGATCGCATTCTCGACGAGCGGCTGGAGGATCAGCGGCGGCAGTGGCGCGCTACCGGGCAGGCCCTCGATGTCCCACTGGACATTGAGGCGCTCGCCGAGGCGCTGGCGCTCGATGTTGAGGAAGCGGTGCGCGAGTTCCAGCTCGTCGGCCAGGGTCGAGGCCTGGTCCTCATCGGCCAGGCTGGCGCGGAAGAGGTCGGCGAGGTCCTCGACCATCTCCTCGGCCAGGCGCGGATCGGTGCGGGTCAGGTGGGCGATGGTGTTCATGCTGTTGAACAGGAAGTGGGGCCGGATGCGGGCCTGGAGCTTCTGGAAGCGGGCCTCGGCCTCGGCTTCGATCTGGCGGCGCCAGAGGGCGTGCAGGGTCAGGTAGCGGATCAGCAACGCCGCGCCGATGGCGCTGATACCGAGCGTGCGCACGAGGAGGTCGCCGGTGCCGCCGGGCGGGAACAGCTCGGTCCGCAGCGGCGGCGGGACCAGGGCCGCGGCCGCGAGACCGGTCAGCGCCGCGACCCCCTGGATCGACAGCCAGGCGAGGAGCGCGGCGTCGCGGTCGCCGCGGCGCGCCAGCCACGGACGGGCCAGGCATAGGAGCGCGGCGCTCGCGAGCGTGATGGTCTGGGTGTAGAGGGAGAGGGGACCGAGCTGCTCCCAGAACCGGGCGAGCGGGCCGCCGGAGGCCAGGGCCAGCACGATAGCCAGCAGTTCGGCGGTCAGGACGACGCCGAGGACCATCGGCAGGCGGCAGAAGTCGGGGATCAGGCCGTGGCGTGGCGGTGATCTGGGTAGGGAATCCGACGGCATGGCGTCCTGTGGTCCCATCACACGGGTAAAATAGTCAATTTACCACCAGGCTGAGCCATCCATGAACGACCAGAATCCACTCGTCAAGCCTTGGGCCGGTCGCTTCGACGCGCCGACCGATGCCTTCGTCGAGGCCTTCACCGCGTCGGTCGGCTTCGACCGGCGGCTCTACCGCCACGACATCGCCGGGTCCATCGCCCATGCGACCATGCTCGCCCAGCGCGGCGTCCTCAGCGACGCCGAGCGCGCCGCGATCGTCGCCGGCCTGGGGGCGATCCGCGCCCGCATCGAGGCCGGCGACTTCGCCTGGTCGGTGCCGCTGGAGGACGTCCACATGAATGTCGAGGCGGCCCTGACCGCGGCGATCGGCGACGCCGGCAAGAAATTGCACACGGGGCGTTCACGAAACGACCAGGTCGCGACCGACATCCGCCTCTGGCTGCGCGAGGAGATCGACGCCATCGCCGCCGAGCTCGGGCGCCTCCAGGAGGCCCTGCTCGCGCTCGCCGAGCGCGAGGCCGAGACCATCCTGCCCGGCTTCACGCACCTGCAGGTCGCCCAGCCGATCACCTTCGGTCACCACATGATGGCCTGGCTGGCGATGCTCGAGCGCGATGCCGAGCGGCTCGCCGACTGCCGGCGGCGCCTCAATGTCATGCCGCTCGGGGCGGCGGCCCTGGCCGGCACCACCTACCCGATCGACCGCGAGCAGACGGCCCGCCTGCTCGGTTTCGACCGCCCGGCCGAGAACTCGCTCGACGCCGTCGCCGACCGCGACTTCGCGATCGAATTCACGGCGGCCGCGGCGATCCTGATGATGCACCTGTCGCGCTTCTCCGAGGAGCTGATCCTTTGGTCCTCGGCCCAATTCGGCTTCATCGAGCTCTCCGATGGCTTCTGCACCGGCTCTTCGATCATGCCGCAGAAGAAGAACCCGGACGTGCCGGAGTTGGTGCGTGGCAAGAGCGGGCGGATCTTCGGCCACCTGATGGCGCTGCTGACCCTGATGAAGGGTCAGCCGCTCGCCTACAACAAGGACAACCAGGAGGACAAGGAGCCGCTCTTCGACACGGTCGACAACGTCCGGGGGTCGTTGAAGGTCTTCGCCGATATGATGGGGGCCGTGACCTGCGATCGTGACCGGATGCGCGCCGCGGCCCGCCAGGGCTTCGCGACGGCGACCGATCTCGCCGACTACCTGGTGCGCAAGGGGGTCGCCTTCCGCGACGCCCACGAGATCGTCGGGCGGGCGGTCGCCCATGGGATCCGCGAGGGGCGGGATCTGGCCGAGATGGGCCTGGAGGAGTTGCGGGGGTTCTCCGGCGCGATCGACGACGACGTCTTCGCGATCCTCTCGCTGGAGGGCTCGGTGGCGGCCCGCGACCACATCGGCGGCACGGCCCCGGCCCAGGTCCGCGCGGCCATTGCCCGCGCCCGCCAGCGGCTCGCCGAGCGGGCGCGGGGCTGAGCGCCGGTCAGGGCGCGCACCGCCTACGCTGACGGCGTCGCGCCCCGGCGCGCGGGGCGTGGCGACTAGCCTGTGGTCTTGTCGGTGACCCGGATCGCCAGGCCCTCGCCCATCCGGGCGATGGTCTCGTGGATGGTGCAGGCCTCGGCCGCCCGCTTCAGGGCCGCCATGCGCTCGCCGACCTCGGCGTTCGGCAGGTGGATGTCGACGACGAAGTCCTTCAGGTGGGCCGGCTTCTCGCCCTTCTCGAACGACAGCTCGATCGTCATCCCGCTGCTGTCGAGGCCCGCGCGGTTGCAGTACTGGACGACGAAGGCGGCGACGCACGAGGAGATCGAGGCGACGAAATAGTCCGGCGGCGTCGGGTGGCGGCCCTTGCCACCCCACTCGGGGGTCGGCATCACATCGTTCAAGATGCGGTGCTGGCCGACCTCGGTCTCGAAGACCATGTCTCCGGTGTGGTGGGTCTTGATCGTTGGCATGGACGGTTTCACTCCTGACTGAGTTATTTGGCATCGAGGTGCGAAATGATACCGTGAACGGCGCGGCGCGGTCGTTGCGGTATCTTCAGCGGCCGGTGACGCCACGGCCGTGGCCGATTCCTCGCCGTGATCAGGTCGATCGGGTCGGGGTGGCACTCGTCGGGTCTGCGCCACGCGCTTGCTGCGGCTCCGCTGCGATGGCAGAGTAATTCCATGAGCTCGAGTGTCGCCCTCTACGAAGCCCTGACCAGCGCCCCGGACGAGCGCGCCCGCGCGCGCGTGATCGCCGAGGCGTTCGAGCGCCTGGAAGAACGCTATCCGCACCTGCCGGACCTGGCCACCCAGGGCCACGTCCGCGAGAGCGAGTTGCGCTTGCAGAAGGAGATCGAGCGGGTCCGCGCCGAGCTGAAGCTCGACATCGAAGAGGTCCGTGCCGAGATCGAGCGGGTCCGCGCCGAGCTCAAGCAGGACATTGAGCAACTCCGCGCCGAGCTCAAGCAGGACATTGAGCAACTCCGCGCCGAGCTCAAGCAGGACATTGAGCAACTCCGCGCTGAGCTCAAGCAGGACATCGAGCAACTCCGCGCTGAGCTCAAGCAGGACATTGAGCGCGTCCGCGCCGATGTCGAGCAGGTTCGCGCTGCCTCGCGCGAGAGCGAGCTGCGGCTGCTCAAGGAAATCGAGCAGGTGCGCGGCGAAGTGGCGCGCACCAAGGTCGACCTTCTCAAGTGGATCGTCCCCCTGATGTTCGCCCAGGTCGCCGCGATTGCCGCGCTGGTGAAACTGCTCTGAGCCGCCAACTCGGCGTTCCACCCAAGGCCCAGGGCCGGGCGGCGGCCGCCGTAACCCGACAGCGGCCTCGGTCGGTACCGCGTCGCCGGCCGTCGGGTTACGCCCCCGAGGGGCTAACCCGACCTACGGCCCCGGCGATACCGGCGCGCCCCGTGGTCGGGTCAGGTGCGCCGGCACGGCGGTCGCCGAGAAGGGGAACTGGCCAGCGCGCGCCGTAACCCGACAGCGGCCTCCGCTGGCGTCGCCTACTCGATCGCCCCGGGAGGCGGGATTCCCCAGCGCCCCCAGGCGAGGACCGACAGGGGGGCGTTCACCCTCGTCGAAGAAGGCTGCGCAGGCGCTGCCCCTCGGCTGTGAACGTCGTCTCCGGCTGGCGCTGGCGCCTGTGAGCGAATCTGGCTAATCTGAGGCGCCCTTGCAACAGACGAGCCCTCGGCCCCATGACACTCCCCTTCACCGAGCACCCCCTGCGCCATCAGGTCACGGCCGAGTTGCACGCGCGCAGCTATGATCGGCTGAGGGCGCCGGCGCGGATCTCCTACATCGCCTCGGTCTGTGGTGAGCGGGGCTCGGGGCGCAACGTGCGCCACCTGTTGCGACTGCTCGAGCACTATGGCGTGCCGCCGCCGCCGGAGGTCGGGCAGCACTATGCCGCCGATCTCGGGGCGATCCGGCTGCGCTGGGAGCGTCACACCGAGTTCGTCACCTATACCTTCTGCAAGCAGGGGCCCTTCGCCGACCCGTTCGCCGAGCCGGTGCTCGCCGAGCTGCCGCAGGACTGGCTGCGCGACCTGCCCGGGGAGGTCATCGCCGCGACCTCGCTGGCGTTGGAGGGGCGGGATGCGCCCGAGCGTAGCGCCGAGGGGCTCACGGCGCTCTTCGCCGGCAATCCGGTCGTCGGTGCCCAGGTCGTCGGCGGCGCGGGCCGCGCCTGGTCGGACCTGCGCGTGCACGCCGACGGTTGCTCGCGGATCCTGCTGCGCGACGAGGGCCTGTCGGATGGCCAGGCCGGGCGGCTCGCCCGGCGGATCCTCGAGGTCAACGCCTATCGGGCGATGGCCTTCCTCGGCCTGCCGTTGGCGCGGGAGGTGAACGGCACGCTGAGCGATGCCGACCGGCGCCTGGTCGCGGTGGCCGCCCGCATCGCCGATCGGGAGCGCTCGGGCGACCCGCATTCGGAGGCCGATCTGCTCGCCGAACTCTCGACGCTGGCCGCCGAGATCGAGGCCGTGACGGCCCGCTCGGCCTATCGCTTCGAGGCCGTGCGGGCCTACTATCGGATCGTCGAGCAGCGCCTCGAACAGCTGCGCCAGGGGCGGATCGAGGGCCTACAGACCTTCACCGAGTTCCTCGAGGCGCGGCTCGCCCCGGCGGTCGCCACCTGCAATTCGACGCGCGCCCGCCAGCAGGATCTCGCCGAGCGCGCGGCGCGCCTCACCAGCCTGCTGCGTGCCCGCGTCGAGGTAGCCCTCCAGGACCAGAACCGCCGGCTGCTCGAATCGATGAACCGCCGCGCGAAGATCCAGCTGCGCCTCCAGGAGACGGTCGAGGGGTTGTCAGTGATCGCGATCAGCTATTACGGCGTGGGCCTGATCGGCTATGTGCTGAAGGCCCTGGAGGCCAAGGGGTTGCCGGTCGATGCGAGCATCGACCTGGGGCTCGCGGTACCGGTCGTCGTCGGCCTCGCCTGGCTCGGGCTCAGGCTCATGAAGCGGCGCTTGCTGCAGGAACACGGCGACTAGCGCAAGACCGCGCAATTCCCGAGACCGCGCGTCGCTGCCTGCAATCCCCGCGTGGCGCGTGGTAGGAGCCCGCTTGCGGGCGATCTGAGTGACGATTCAAGGACAGCCGGTCCATCTTCTGGGAACTACGAAACACGCGAAAGGGCCGAACTGACACACAAGAATCTGCCGTTTTTTCGCGACCTTCGTGTATTTCGTAGTTTCTTGTCGTCTTCGCGCTTGTGTCGTTCGTTTCTGAACCCTTCCTTGGCCGCCACGAGCGCGTCGTCGTCGCCCGCAAGCGGGCCCCTATCGGCGTTCGCATCATAGGGCGAGTCATAGGGCGACATGAAAGCGGCCTCGGTATTTCTGGAGCGAGGCACTCGCATCGGCGGCCGGCCCAGTACAACGGCCCAGTACAACGGCCCAGTACATCGATCCGGCGCGTGGGCGCCAGGGCAAGGGCTTGGTCGGGTCAGGCCGGTGGCGTCGCCGGTCGGTAGAGGGCCGTGGCATTGTCGTGCAGGACCCGGCGCAGCCCGGCCGGATCGCCGACGGCCGCGGCGAGGCGCGCGAGGATCGGCGGCGGGGGGCGCTCGGTCGCGTCGGCGCCACTCGCTGCCGCCTCGCGTCCCATTGTGGGCGCCCTTTCGTCGGCTGCGGCCTGTCGCATCATCTCGGTTATCCTTGGGGTTCGTGGGAGGCCCGCCGGCAGGCACGCACCTGGGGTGCGCGCGGCGACCCGGCGACTCGCCACGCGTCTCCCCGCCGCGCCTGCGGGCGCCGGTGGGATCGCCTTGAATCTGCCTCGTGAGCGTCCATGAGCGTCCTCCCATCCGCGTTGCGCCCGTCGATCTTCGTCCTCGGCTTCCTCCTCGTCCTCGTCGGCGCCCCGGCCGCCGGCGGGCCGGCCGCGCGCGTCCTGGCGCTGCCCGAGGCGACCCTGCTGGTCGAGGTCGAAGGCCGCCCCGTCATCGCGCGCGATGCCGAACGGGCGATGATCCCGGCCTCGACGATGAAGCTCGTCACGGCCCTGGCGGCGATCGAGCGCTGGGGGCTGGACTACAGGTTCACGACCGAGCTCTATGTCGCCGACGACCAGTGGCTCTGGGTCAGCGCCTCCGGCGATCCCTTCCTCGTCTCCGAAGAGCTCGACCTCCTCGCCCGGTCGCTCGCGCGCGCCGGCGTCCAGCGACTCGCCGGGATCGGTATCGACGACCGCCTCTACGCCCCGGACCTGCACATCCCCGGGCGCTCGGGCAGCGACAATCCCTACGATGCCCCGGTCACGGCCTTCGCGGTCAATTTCAACACCCTCCATCTGCGGGTTGCGGGCGGGGCGCTCGCGAGCGCCGAGGGGCAGACGCCGCTGACCCCGCTCGCGCGCGAGTTCGGTGCGCGGCTCGGTCCCGGCACGCACCGCATCAATCTTCAGACCCGCGAGCTGGCGCTGCGCTATGCCGGCGAGGTGCTCGCGGCGAAGCTCGCTGCGGCCGGCATCGTCGTCGGCCCCGGGCAGCGCATCGGCGCCCTGCCGCGCGGCGCCGAGCGGGTCTTGAGCCATCGCAGCAGCCGCGACCTGCGAGCGGTGCTCGGGCCGATGCTGGAGCATTCGAGCAACTTCATCGCCAACCAGCTGTTTCTGCTGCTCGCCGGCGAGCCCGGTGGGGTGGGCCTCGACATGGCGCAGGCCCAGCGGGCGATGACCCGCTGGCTCGAGGGGCGGTTCGGTTGGCGGGACTTCCGCGTCGAGGACGGGGCCGGCCTGTCGCGCGGCAACCGCCTGAGCGCCCGCCAGTTGGTCGAGGTGCTCGAGGCCTTCGCGCCCTATCGGGCGCTGCTGCCGGTCCAGCCGGGGAATTCCGCGGTGCAGGCGAAGACGGGTACACTGACCGGGGTCAGCACCTATGCGGGTTACCTGCGGCGCGACGGGGGCTGGGCGGCCTTCGCGTTGCTGATCAACCAGCCGGTCGACCCGGCACTGCGACGGCAGGTCGCCGAGGAGCTCGCGCGGACGGCCGATCTCGAAATCATCTGTGCAGGGGGGCGATGCTGAGGATGGACAGGCCTATCGTGATGAGGGCGGGGCGCACCCCGGGGTGCGCCACTGCCTGTCGGGGCTGGATTGCGGTCGCGATCTCGGCGTTGGTCTCCCTGGCGCTGGCCGGTTGCGCGACGGCGCCGCCGGTGAGTCCCGCGGCGCCGTCGGTCGTGGTCGCGCCGCCGCTGGCGGCCGCCGGCGATGGTGCCAACTTCCCGTATCGCAAGGCACGTGGCGGATACCCGTCGCTCGCGCCGCTGCTCAAGCGGGTCACGCCGGCGGTCGTCAACATCTCGGTCGTCTCCGAGGTCGCTGCGCGCGAGCATCCGTTCCTGCGCGACCCGGATTTTCGCAATTTTCTCGAGAAGTTCGACCTGCCGATGCCGAACATCAGCGGCACTGAACGGCGCCAGAGCGTGGGTTCGGGGGTGATCGTCGATAGCAGCCGCGGCTTCGTGCTGACCAACTATCACCTGCTCGAGGATGCCAAGGAGATCACGGTCACCCTCAAGGACCAGCGGAGCTTCCGGGCGCGGCTCCTCGGCGGCGATGCGCGCGCCGACGTGGCCGTCCTCCAGATCGAGCCGGTCGCGAGCGTCAACCTGCGCTTCGGCAATTCCGACGACCTGGAGGTCGGCGACTTCGTCATCGCGATCGGCAACCCGTTCGGCCTCGGCCAGACCGTCACCTCGGGCATCGTCAGCGCGGTCGGGCGCACCGGCATCGCCGGCAGTCGGCTCGGCGACCTCATTCAGACCGATGCCTCGATCAATCCGGGCAACTCCGGCGGGCCGCTGATCAATCTCGCCGGCGAGGTGGTCGGCATCAACTCGGCGCTGATCGGGCCGGCCGGGGGCAACGTCGGGATCGGCTTCGCGGTGCCGAGCAATCGGGCACGCGCGGCCCTCGACCGGGTCCTCGCCGGACGCTGAGCGCCCCAGGGGTTGGCGGCCGATGGCCGCCGGTTTGCATTCGCGTCGGCCTCTGTACTAGGGTGACCAGACAGGCTCACCGTGCGGCGCGCGTCGTGGCCCTTGAATCTGCCCGGTGGCAGTGGCCATGTCTTACGGTAGGCGGCGATTTCAGAACGACCGGCATCTCTTCATCTTGTCGTCCGCGCGCTTGTGTCGGTCGTTTCTGAACCCTTCCTAGGCAGTGCGGCGTCGCGCGTGCTTCCACCCCTTTGCAGTCCTTCCCCACTATCCTTCAGGAGATGTCTATGGCTTCCGCCCAGACCGGCGATACCGTCAAGGTCCACTACACCGGCACCTTGGATGACGGCACCGTGTTCGATTCCTCGCTCGGGCAGGGTCCGATCGAGTTCACGCTGGGCGCCGGGGACGTGATCCCGGGGTTCGACAATGCCGTCCTCGGGATGGACGCCGGCGAGTCGAAGACCGTCGTCATCCCCGCCGGCGAGGCCTACGGCCCGCGCAACGACGAGATGCTCCAGCAGATCCCGCGCTCGGCGATCCCGGCCGAGATCGAGCTCGCCGAGGGCATGATCCTGCATGCCGAGGCGCCGGACGGCAATCGCCTGAGCTTCACCGTCGTGCAGATCGCCGACGAGCAGGTCCTGATCGACGGCAATCACCCGCTGGCGGGTCGCGATCTGACCTTCGCGCTGGAGTTGGTCGAGATCGCCTGATCCGGCGGCCCGCGGCTCAGCGCGCCGCGGGTGGGTCCGGATGGATCCGCACGAGTTCGACGAAGGCGAGGTCGTAGGGGTTGCGCGCATCGCGCGCGCGGACCTCGCGGCGGTTCTCCCGCCAACAGGCCGGGTCCCAGGCCGGGAAGACCGTGTCGCCGGCGATGTCGGCGGCGATCTCGGTCAGGTACAGGCGTTGGGCCAGCGGCAGCATCGCCCGGTACAGGGCCGCCCCACCGATGACCATGAGCTCGGCCGCCCCGGCGGCCGCGGCCAGGGCCTCCTCGGGCGAGCCGACGACCAGGCAGCCCGGGGCGCGATAGCCTGGGTCGCGCGTGACGACGATATGCCGGCGCCGCGCGAGCAGGCCGGGCAGCGATTCCCAGGTGCGCCGACCCATGACGATCGGCTTGTCGAGGGTCAGACGCTTGAAGTGGGCGAGGTCGGCGGGCAGGTGCCAGGGCAGCGCATTGTCGCGACCGATGACGCGGTTGTGCGCCATTGCCGCGATCAGGCTCACGCGCGGCCGTGCGCCGTCCTTGGCGATCCCGGGTCCCGCGGTCATCGGTGCGATGCCATGGCCGGACCCGAGCCTCAGCGGCCGTGGGCGGCGGTGGCGACCAGGGTCGGCGCCGCCCAGAGCCGCTCGAGGTTGTAGAAGTCGCGGACCTTGGGCAGCATGACGTGGACGACGATGCCGTTGAGGTCGACCAGCGCCCATTCGCCCTCGGCGACGCCCTCGCAGCCGAGCGGCGCCTCGCCGGCCTCCTTGGCCCGGTAGGCGACGGTCTCGGCGATCGCCTTGACGTGGCGATCCGAGGTGCCGCTGGCGACGACCATGTAGTCCGTGACCGATGTCTTGCCATGGACATCGAGGACGCTGACGTCCCTGGCCTTCATGTCGTCCAGGGTCGCCAGGACCAGGCTCTTGAGCTCATCGAGCTGCATGCGATCTCCTCTGTCGGGGTTGGGGGTCGGATATCAGGGCGCCAGTGGCGCGTTCGGGGCCTGTGCCCGGCGGTAGAGCCCGGCCTGCTCGATGATCGCGATGACCGGATCCGGGAGCAGGAAGCGGGCGCTGCGGCCGGCGGCGATCAGGCGGCGGATCGCCGTCGCCGAGATCGCCAGTTGCGTCACCTCGTGGCAATGGATGTGGCCGGCCGGCCGTCGCGCCAGGGCCGCGGGGTCCGTCGCCTGTCGTTCGGCGAGTAGGGCGCGCAGGTCGGGGTCCCACTCGGGCGCTGGGCCAGGTCGGGTCATCACGACCAGATGGGCGAGCCCGAGGATCGCGTGCGGGCGGTGCCAGGCGAGGAAGCCGGCGAAGGCATCGCTGCCGAGCAGCAGGCAGAGCGGGCGTCGCGGCCCGAGCTCGGCGCGCAACGAGGCGAGGGTGTCGTGGCTGTAGGAGCCGCCCGGGCGCTCGAGCTCGCGGGCGTCGGCGAGAAAGCCCGGCTGGTCCGCGATCGCCGCCCGTACCATCGCCAGGCGGTGGCGGCCGTCGGCATGGGGCTGGGCGCGGTGGACGGCCTGATTCAGCGGCACCAGGCGCAGCTCGGCGAGACCGAGCGCCTCGGCGACCTCGAGGGCCGGGCGCAGGTGGCCGAAGTGGATCGGGTCGAAGGTGCCGCCGAGGATCCCGATCATGTCGTGCGCGGGCCCGTGCCGCCGCGCCGGGCCGCGGTCCTGCCCTGCACGGGGGTCAGCGCCGCCACCCCTCGGCCCCGCTCCCTTGGGCTGGTGTCCGAGGCGTCATCGGGCCTCAACCCCCGCGCACCTGGCCGTCGCCGAGGACGACGAATTTCTGCGACGTCAGCCCCTCGAGGCCGACCGGCCCGCGGGCGTGGAACTTGTCGGTGCTGATGCCGATCTCGGCGCCGAGGCCGTACTCGAAGCCGTCGGCGAAGCGGGTCGAGGCGTTGACCATGACCGAGCTGGAGTCGACCTCGCGCAGGAAGCGGCGGGCGCGCGAGTAGTCCTCGGTGACGATCGCCTCCGTGTGGCCCGAGCCGTAGCGGGCGATGTGGTCCATCGCCGCGTCCAGGTCGGCGACGACCCGCACGGCGAGGATCGGCGCCAGGTACTCGGCCCCCCAGTCGGCGTCGCTCGCCGCCACGGCCTCGGGCAGCAGCGCGCAGGCGCGCGGGCAACCGCGCAGCTCCACCCCCTTGGCGGCGTAGGCGGCGCCGAGCCGCGGCAGGATCCGCGCGGCGACGCCCTCGGCGACGAGCAGCGTCTCCATCGTGTTGCAGGTGCCGTAGCGCTGGGTCTTCGCGTTGAGGGCGATCGCGAAGGCCTTGTCGAGATCGGCGGCGTCATCGATGTAGACGTGGCAGACCCCGTCCAGGTGTTTGATGACCGGCACCCGCGCGTCGCGGCTGATGCGTTCGATCAGGCCCTTGCCGCCGCGCGGGATGATGACGTCGATCGCCTCGGGCATCTGGATCATGGCCCCGACCGCGGCCCGGTCCGTCGTCGTCAGTACCTGGACGCCGTCGCCCGGCAGGCCGGCGCGCGCGAGCCCGCGGCGGATGCTCGCGGCGATCGCCTGGTTCGACGCGAAGGCCTCCGAGCCGCCGCGCAGGACGCAGGCATTGCCGGACTTGAGGCATAGCCCGGCGGCATCGGCGGTCACGTTCGGGCGCGACTCGTAGATGATGCCGACGACCCCGAGCGGGACGCGCATCCGTCCGACCTGGATGCCGCTCGGGCGGTAGGCCAGGTCGGTGATGGTGCCGACCGGGTCGGGCAGGGCGGCGATCTGGCGCAGGCCCTCGATCATGGCGTCGATCCGTGCCGGTGTGAGTTCGAGGCGATCGAGCAGGGCCGCGTCGAGACCCTTGGCGGCGCCGGCCTCCAGGTCGTGGCGATTGGCTGTCGCGAGCAGGTCGCGCTGGCCATCGAGATCCTCGGCGATCGCGCGCAACGCGGCGTCTTTCGCGGCCGTGTCGGCGCGCGCCAGGTGGCGGGCGGCGGCGCGGGCGCGCGCGCCGACCTCGGCCATGTGGGTGCCGATGTCGTCGATCGCGGTCTCGCTGACCAGCGCCTCGAGCGGTTGGGTGGTGGACATCTGTCGTCGTGACCTCTTGGGCGGGGTGGCGGCGCCACCTGGACCTAGCAACGAATCAAGAACAACCGGCACATCTTCTTAGAACTACGAAACACGCGAAACACGCGAAACACGCGAAACACGCGAAACACGCGAAACACGCGAAAAAACTGAACAAAAATCGACTTATCCGCTGTTTTTCGCGATTTTCGTGTATTTCGTAGTTTCTTGTCTTCCCTGCGCTTGCGTCGGTTGTTTCTGCGCCGTTCCCTAAGGCTGATGGCCGGAGCGGAATAGACGGTCTGTTCATCGACCGGAATCGCCTAAGCGTTCGGCTAGCCTACCAAATTCGGTGGCGGGCGGAAATTCCTCCGCGCGCCGCGGGCCAACCCGTCGGCGATCTCCGCGAGCAGCGGCCAGGGGTCGCCGGGCATCACCCCCTTGATGCAGGCATCGGCGGCGGCGCAGCGCTCGAGCAGCCGGTGCAGGTCCGCGAGCGGCAGCCGGGCGAGCGCCCGCTCGACCTGGGGCTGGCGCGTCGGGCGGACCTGGTGGGCGGCGAAGACGGGTGCGAGGTCTTGGCCGCGCGCGCGGGCGAAGGCCGCCGCCGCGAGCAGGCGGACGTCGCGGGCCAGGCTCCAGAGGACCAGGGGCTCACCGGTGCCGTCGGCAGCGAGCACCGCGAGGATGCGTTGGACGCGTGCCCGCTCGCCGGCCAGGGCCGCGTCGCCCAGCGCGAAGACGTCGAAGCGTGCGCTGTCGCCGACGGCGGCCAGCAGGTCGGCCTCGCTCAGCGGGCCGCCGGCGTGCAGCAGCGCGAGCTTCTCGACCTCCTGGTCGGCGGCGAGCATGTTCCCCTCGGCCCGCTCGGCGAGCAGGGCGGCGACCCCGGGGGCCGGTTGGAAGCCGGCCGCCCGCAGTCGTTCCTCCAGCCAGGCGATGAAGGTGCGCCCGGTCAGCGGCCAGACCTCGAGGATCACGCCGGCCTGATCGACGGCCTGCGACCAGCCGCCCTTGAGCTCCTTGCGCTCCAGGTGCGGGGCGAGGATCAGCAGGCAGTCCTCGGCGGGTGGGCGGGCGCAGTAGGCGCGCAGCGCCGCGCCGCCGTCGCGGCCGAGGCGCGCGGTCGCGATGCGCAGCTCGATGAGCCGGCGGCGCGAGAAGAGCGACAGGGTCTCGCGGGTCGCGGCCAGTGCCCGCCAGTCGAAGGTGGCGTCCTGATCGAGGACCTCGCGCTCGTCGCAGCCGGCGGCGCGGGCCGCGGCGCGGATCGCCTCGGCGGCGTCGCGCAGCTGGAGCGGTTCGCCGCCGCTCAGCAGGTAGACGGGCGCCAGGCCTCGGCGCAGATGGCCGGCGAGCTGCGGGTAGCGCAGGCGCATCGCGGCGTGCGGCGCGCCTCAGCGCAGGGCCGCGCGCAGGCGCAGCACCAGGCGGTCGGCGGCCTCCTCCTCCATGTCCCGGTAGACCATCTCGGTCTCCTCGCGCTTGCCGAGGACCTCGATGTCCGGATTGTCGAAGGTGCGCATTAGGGTCACCTGCTGGGCGGGGACGAGCGGGGCGCCGGCGGCGTCGAGGGCATCGAAGGTCACCTGCAGGCCCAGGTCGTAGGCCAGCACCTTGCCGTTGCGGTCGACGGCGGCGACGCGCGAGTCGCGGTTCTCCGAGAGGATGCGCACGACGGCCCGCGCCGCCTGCCGGTCCTCGGTGATCCGCACCTGGCTGCCCTGGAGGCGATCGAGGAGCGCCCGGCCGGTCGCGGTGCCCGCGTCGTCCTGGATGAAGAGCGGATCGAGCTCCAGGGGGATCTCGCTCGTGCCGCGCAACTGGAAGCCGCAGCCGCCCGCCAGCAGCGCCGCGAGCGCGGCGGCGACGAGGGGGCGCCACGGGACCGACCGGTGGCGGCGCGCGGGCTGCGCCGGCAGCGAGGGCGTATCAGTTGGCAACGATGTTCACCAGCTTGTTGGGGACCAGGACGACCTTGCGTACCGTCTGCGCGGCGATGAAGCGCTGGACGTTGTCGTTGGCGAGCGCCGCCTCTTCGATCGCCGCGCGGGGCGCATCGGCCGGCACCGCGACCTTGCCGCGGACCTTGCCATTGACCTGCACGACGTACTCGACCTGGGCCTGGCGCAGCGCCTCCTCATCGACGATCGGCCAGGGCGCGTTCAGGATGTCGTCGCCGAAGCCGAGCGCACACCACAGGTGGTGGGTGACGTGCGGCGCGATCGGCCCGAGCAGGCGCAGCACCAGACCCAACCCCTCGCGCTTCAGTGCACGCCCCGACGGCCCGTCGTCGAGCTTGTAGAGGATGTTGACCATCGTCATGCAGCCCGAGACGACCGTGTTGAACTGGTTGCGCTCGTAGTCGTAGAGGGCCTTGCGCAGGGTCGCGTGCAGCTCGCGGCGGGCCGCTTGGTCGGCCTCGCTCAACGCAACCTCGCCGCTCCGGGCATCGCCGGGTTCGCCGGCGGGCTCGTTCGCCGCCAGGGCCCAGAGCCGGCGGAGGAAGCGGGCGGCGCCCTCGACGCCCTCGTCGTTCCATTCGAGCGACTGGTCGGGCGGTGAGGTGAACATGGTGTAGAGCCGCACCGTGTCGGCGCCGTAGCGGTCGATCAGGGTCTGGGGGTCGACGCCGTTGTTCTTCGACTTCGACATCTTCTCGACGCCGCCGAAGGTCACCGGTTGGCCATCGGCCTTCAGGACCGCGCCGACGAGCTTGCCCTTCTCGTCGCGGGTGACCTCGACATCGGCGGGGTTGATCCAGGTCTTGCGCCCGTCGGGGCCCTCACGGTACCAGGTCTCGGCGACGACCATCCCCTGCGTCAGCAGTCGCGTGAAGGGCTCGTCGCAGGCGACCAGCCCCTCGTCGCGCATCAGCTTGTGGAAGAAGCGCGCGTAGAGCAGGTGCAGCACCGCGTGCTCGATGCCGCCGACGTACTGATCGACCGGCAGCCAGTACTTGGCCCGCTCATCGAGCATGGCCTGGTCGCAGTCGGCGCTGCAGTAGCGCGCGTAGTACCAGCTCGACTCGAAGAAGGTGTCGAAGGTGTCGGTCTCGCGGGTCTCGCCGGCGGCGAGCTCGGAGAACTCGGGCATTCGTTTCAGCGGTGAGCCCGAGCCGTCGACGACGACGTCCTCGGGCAGGCGCACCGGCAGGTCGGTCTCGGCGCGGATGCCGCCGTCGGCGGTGCGCACGACCGGGATCGGGCAGCCCCAGTAGCGCTGGCGCGAGACGCCCCAGTCGCGCAGCCGGAAGTTGACCCGCCGCTCGCCCTTGCCGCGCTCGGCGAGCCAGGCGGCGATGGCGTCGAAGGCATCCGCCGAAGTCAGGCCATCGAAGGGAGCCGAGTCGAAGAGCACGCCTGGTTGCTCAAATCTGTCGTCCCACTTATCGAACTGCAGTGGATCGAGCACCGGTTGGCCACTCACACCCAATGCCGGCGATTCACCCACGATCGGCTGATTACCAACGGCATCATTGCTACCGGATAGCTTATAGATGTTTCTTCCCTGCCATTCGCGTGGAACGATCACTGGCTTGATAGGAATGCCATATTTCTTCGCGAAATCGAAGTCTCGATGGTCATGGGCCGGGACCGACATCACGGCGCCGGTGCCATAGCCCATCAGGACGAAGTTCGCGGCGTAGATGGGCACGGCCGCGCCGGTGATCGGGTGGATCGCGTCCAGGCCCAACGGATGGCCCTTCTTCTCCATCGTCTCCAGCTCGGCCTCGGAGACGCCGCCGCGGCGGCACTCGTCGATGAAGGCCGCGAGGGCCGGATCGGACGCGGCGGCGCGGCGCGCGAGCGGGTGCTCGGCGGCGACCGCGACATAGGTCACGCCCATGACGGTGTCCGGGCGGGTCGTGTAGATGCCGAGCGTCTCCTCGGAGCCCGCGATGCCGAATTCCATGTAGACGCCCTCGGAGCGCCCGATCCAGTTGCGCTGCATCGTGCGCACCTGCTCGGGCCAGCCGTCCAGGCCGTCGAGTGCCTCGAGCAGCTCCTCGGCATAGTCGGTGATGCGCACCGACCATTGCTCGATCTCGCGCCGCTCGACCGGCGCCCCGGAGCGCCAGCCCTTGCCGTCGATGACCTGCTCGTTGGCGAGCACCGTCTGGTCGACCGGGTCCCAGTTGACGACCGCGGTGGCCCGGTACGCGAGGCCCTTCTCGATCAGGCGGGTGAAGAGCCACTGTTCCCAGCGGTAGTAGTCCGGGTCGCAGGTCGCGAGCTCGCGGTCCCAGTCGTAGCCGAAGCCGAGGCGGCGCAGCTGCCCCTTCATGTAGGCGATGTTCTGGCGCGTCCACTGCGACGGCGGGATGCCGTGCTGGATCGCCGCGTTCTCCGCCGGCAGGCCGAAGGCGTCCCAGCCCATCGGCTGGAGGACGTTCTTGCCGCGCATGCGCTGGTAGCGGGCGATCACATCGCCGATCGTGTAGTTGCGCACATGGCCCATGTGCAGGCGCCCGGAGGGGTAGGGGAACATCGAGAGGCAGTAGAACTTCTCGCGGGTCGGATCCTCGACCGCCTTGAAGCTCTGGTGTTCTTCCCAAAAGGCCTGGGCCGCGGCCTCGATGGCCTGCGGGTCGTAGTCGTTATGCATCGCCGGTGTCTATCTGCCTGGAATGTTTATCTTGCAATTGGAACCGCAAAGGCGCCGAGGACGCAAAGGAAAAAGGCCCGTCGGGCGGATCGTCGAGGTCGGCGACGGATCCGCTAACGGCGCACCATCGGGTGAGCGCTGCAACCACCCCAAGGAACAGTGCAGAAGCAACCGACACGAGCGCGGGGAAGACAAGAAACTACGAAATCCACGAAAGTCGCGAAAAACAGCCGATAATCCTACGCATGTTCAGTTTTTTCGCGTCTTTCGCGTGTTTCGTAGTTCCAAGAAGATGTGCCAGTTGTCCTTGAATCATCCCTCAGTGCAATGATCCTTCGCGTCCTTTGCGCCTCTGCGGTCAATCGGACCTCAGCGCTTGCGCGGCGGCATCAGGTCGGTGATCGACCCGTGGGCCATCTCGGCGGCGAGCGCGATCGTCTCGTTCAGGGTCGGGTGCGGGTGGATCGTCAGCCCGATGTCCTCGTAGTCGGCGCCGAGCTCCAGGGCCAGGACCGCCTCGCCGATCAGCTCGCCGGCGTTCGGCCCGACGATGCCGGCGCCGAGCAGGCGCTTGGTCTCGGGGTCGAAGAGGAGCTTCGTGAGCCCTTCCTCGCGGTGGATCCCGAGCGCCCGGCCGCTCGCCGCCCACGGGAAGACGCCCTTCTCGTAGGCGATGCCCTTGGCCTTGGCCTCGGTCTCGGTGAGGCCCATCCAGGCGATCTCGGGGTCGGTGTAGGCGACCGACGGGATCGCCAGCGGGTCGAACAGGGCCGGCAGCCCGGCGATCACCTCGGCGGCGACCTTGCCCTCGTGGGTCGCCTTGTGGGCCAGCATCGGCCCGCCGACGACGTCGCCGATCGCGAAGATGTGCGGGACGTTGGTGCGCCTATGCGCGTCCACCGCGATGAAGCCGTGCTCGTCGACCTCGACCCCGGCCGCCTCGGCATTGATCAGGCGGCCGTTGGGCCGCCGCCCGATCGCGACCAGCACCTTGTCGTAGGTCGCCTCGCCGGCGTGCTTGCCGGTGAAGACGACCTGGATGCCGTCGCCCGTGGCGGTCATCTTCTCGACCTTGGTCTCGAGCAGGATCCGCTTGTAGCGCTTGCCGATGACCTTCGTCAGCGCCCGCACCAGGTCCGGGTCGCAGCCGGGGATCAACTGCCCCTTGAGCTCGACGACCTCGATCTCGGTGCCGAGGGCCTGATAGACGCTCGCCATCTCCAGGCCGATGATGCCGCCGCCGACGATCAGGAGCCGCTTCGGGATGTCGGCGATCTCCAGCGCGTCGGTCGAGTCCATGACCCGCGGGTCCTCGTGCGGGAAGCCGGGGATGCGCATCGGGCTGGAGCCGCAGGCGACGATGCACTGATCGAAGCTGATCCGGGTGCGCCCGGCGGGGGACTCGACGAGGAGGCGGTTGGGCGATTCGAAGCGCCCCGTGCCCTGGACGACCTCGACCTTGCGCTGTTTGGCGAGCGCCGCGAGGCCCCCGGTCAGGCGCGCGACGACCTTGTCCTTGCCGGCGCGCATCTTGCCGAGATCGATCTCGGGCGGGGCGAAGGTCACGCCCATCGCCGACACCGCCTTGGCCTCCTCGATGATCGCCGCCGTGTGCAGCAGCGCCTTCGACGGGATGCAGCCGACGTTGAGGCAGACGCCCCCGAGCGTCGGGTAGCGCTCGATCAGCACGACCTTCTTGCCGAGGTCGGCGGCGCGGAAGGCGGCCGTGTAGCCGCCGGGGCCGGCGCCGAGCACGGCGACCTCGGCGAGGATCTCGCGCGTCTCGGCCTCGTCGGCCGCGTTCGGCCCCGCGGCGGGTGTCGCGGACGGCTCGCGTGTCGTCGTGGGTGACGCCGTCGGGGCATCGTCGCCCGCCCCGCGCGCCGCCTCGTCGGCCTCCAGCGTCAGGATCGGGTCCCCCGCCGAGATCCGGTCGCCGACCTTGACCGCCAGCGCCTTGACGGTCCCGGCGTGGGGGCTCGGGATCTCCATCGTCGCCTTGTCGCTCTCCAGCGTGATCAGGGAGGTCTCGGCCTCGATGCGGTCGCCCGGGGCGACCAGCAACTCGATCACGCTGACGTCCTTGAAATCCCCGATATCCGGGAGCTTTACCTCGATGGTCTGGGTCATGGGCGGGGCTGTCTCGTCGGTTGCGATGGGCGGGGTGCCGCGCGGATAGGTCGCCGGGGCCGCCGACGGCCCGCGGCCTCTGTTGGCCGGCTATTCTACACGCTCGACGACGGGCTGCGGGCGACGGTCCAGAGACAGGCACGGCCCGGGCCGGCGCGCGGCCGGCCCAAACCCTGTCACAACAGCAGGCGGCGGATGTCGCCGAGGAGGCGGGCCAGGCGCTGCGTGAAGCGCGCCCCCTCGGCACCGTCGACGACCCGGTGGTCGTAGGACAGCGCGAGCGGCAGGATGGTGCGCGGCACGAAGCCGTCGCCGTCCCAGACCGGTCGCACGGTGGCGCGGGCGACGCCGAGGATCGCGACCTCGGGGGCGTTGACGATCGGCGTGAAGGCGGTGCCGCCGATCCCGCCGAGGCTCGAGACGGTGAAGCAGCCGCCCTGCATGTCGCCGGGCAGGAGCTTGCCGGCGCGGGCCTTGGCGCTCAGCTCGGCCAGCTCCCCGGCGAGCGCCAGGACCCCCTTCTTGTCGACGTCGCGCACGACGGGCACGACCAGTCCGTTCGGCGTGTCGACGGCGACGCCGATGTGGGTGTAGTGCTTGAGGATCAGGCCCTCGCCGTCCGCGCTCAGCGAGGCTTTGAGGCGCGGCTGGGCGAGCAGGGCGGTCGCCACCGCCTTGAGCAGGAAGGGCAGGAAGGTCAGCTTGACCTCGCCCTCGCCGGCCTGTTGCTGCGCCCGGCGGAAGGTCTCCAGTTCGGTGATGTCGGCCTCGTCGAACTGGGTGACATGGGGCACCGTCAGCCAGCAGCGGTGCAGGTGCGCGCCGCTGATGCGCTGGATGCGCGTCAGGGGAACCTCTTCGATGGGGCCGAAGCGGGCGAAGTCGACCTCGGGGGCGGCCGGCAGCTGGAACGGCAGCCCGCTCGGGGCGCCGCCCCCGCTCCCGCCTTGGCGCAGGGCCTGCTGGACGAAGCCCTGGACATCCTCCTTGACGATCCGTCCCTTGCGCCCGCTGCCCTTGACGCGGCCGAGTTCGACGCCGAGCTCGCGGGCGAAGCGACGCACCGCCGGGCTCGCATGCGGCATGCGGCCCCGGGCGACGGCGGCCAGGTCGGCCGGCCGTGGCCGCAGCGGCGCTGGGCGGGCGGCCTTGTCGCCGGGGCGGCGCGCCTCGGTGATCTCCGGGGGGGGCTCGGGCGCGTTCGGCGCGTCAGGCGCCTCTGGCGTGGCGCCTCGCTCCTCGACGCCATGTCCCGTTTGGGTCGTTTGCGGCGCTTGGGCCGGCGCCGTATCCGACGCCGAATCGGGCGCCAAATCGGGCCCCGACCGCGGCGGCGCGTCGGCCTCCGCCCCCTCGTCGACCTCCAACGCCAGCAGCGGGTCGCCGGTGCTGATCCGGTCGCCGACCTTGACGCGTAGCGCGTGCACGATGCCGCCCTTCGGTGCCGGGATCTCCATCGTCGCCTTGTCGCTCTCCAGCGTGAGCAGCGATTGCTCCGGCGCGATGCGCTCGCCGGGCGCGACCAGGATCTCGATGACCGGGATCTCGGAGAAGTCCCCGACATCGGGGAGCAGGATCTCTTCTACGGTTGCCAAGCTGAATCCTCCTTCGCCCTCGTTAAAGCCGCGCGCTCAGACCGTGACCGGGTTGGGCTTGGCGGGGTCGATGCGGTATTTCTCGATCGCCTCGGCGACGGTGCGGGCCGGGATCTCGCCGTCGTCGGCGAGGGCCTTGAGGGCGGCGAGCGCGATGTAGTGGCGGTCGACCTCGAAGAACCGCCGCAGCTGCCGGCGCATGTCGCTGCGACCGAAGCCGTCGGTGCCCAGGACCCGGTAGCGGCGCGGCACGAAGGGGCGGATCTGGTCGGCGTAGGCGCGCTGGTAGTCGGTCGCGGCGACGATCGGCCCGTGCGTGTCACCCAGTTGGGTCTCGACGTAGCTCGCCCGGGGCGGCTCCTGCGGGTGCAACAGGTTCCAGCGCTCGGCATCCAGGCCCTCGCGGCGCAGCTCGTTGAAGCTGGTCACGCTCCAGACGTCGGCAGCGATCGCGAAGTCCTTCTCCAACAACTCGGCGGCGGCCAGGGCCTCGCGCAGGATCGTGCCGGAGCCCAGGAGCTGCACGCGCTGCGCCCGTTCGGCGCCCCGGCGGAACAGGTACATGCCCTGGAGGATGCCGTCCGCGACCCCCTCGGGCATGGCCGGCTGGACGTAGTTCTCGTTCATCGCCGTGATGTAGTAGAAGCGGTCCTCCTGCGCCTGGTACATCCGCCGCAGGCCGTCCTGGACGATCACGGCCAGTTCGTAGGCGAAGGCCGGGTCGTAGGCGTGGCAGTTGGGGATGGTCGCGGCGATCAGGTGGCTGTGCCCGTCCTGGTGCTGGAGGCCCTCGCCGGCGAGCGTCGTGCGCCCGGCGGTGCCGCCGATCAGGAAGCCGCGGGCGCGCATGTCGCCGGCCGCCCAGATCAGGTCGCCGACCCGCTGGAAGCCGAACATCGAATAGAAGATGTAGAAGGGGATCGTCGCCTGGCCGTGATTGGCGTAGGCCGTGGCCGCGGCGATCCAGGAGGAGATGGCGCCGGCCTCGTTGATCCCCTCCTGGAGGATCTGGCCCTGCTTGTCCTCGCGGTAGTACATGACCTGATCGGAGTCGACCGGCTCGTAGAGCTGACCGACCGAGGAGTAGATGCCGAGCTGGCGGAACAGCCCCTCCATGCCGAAGGTCCGCGCCTCGTCCGGGACGATGGGCACGACGAGCCGACCGATCGCCTTGTCGCGCAGGATCAGCGTGAGCAGCCGCACCAGGGCCATGGTCGTCGACATCTCTTTCTCGCCGCTGCCCTCGAGCAGGGGCGCGAAGGCCTCGAGCCCGGGCACCTCGAGCCTCGGGGCGCTGGTGTGGCGGGCCGGCAGATAGCCGCCGAGGGCCTCGCGGCGCTCGTGCAGGTACCGCATCTCGGGGCTGTCCGGGGCCGGTTTGTAGAAGGGCGTGGCGGCGATCTGATCGTCGGAGATCGGGATGTTGAAGCGGTCGCGGAAGGCCTTCAGCGCCGTCTCGCCCATCTTCTTCTGCGAGTGGGTGATGTTCATCCCCTCGCCGGCGACGCCCATGCCGTAGCCCTTGACCGTCTTGGCCAGGATCACGGTCGGCTGGCCGCGATGGGCCATGGCCGCGGCATAGGCGGTGTAGATCTTGACCGGGTCGTGGCCGCCGCGGTTGAGCCGCCAGATGTCGTCATCGTTCATGTTCGCGACCAGGTCGCGCAGCTCCGGGTACTTGCCGAAGAAGTGCTCGCGCGTGTAGCGCCCGCCGCGCGCCTTGTAGATCTGGTAGTCGCCGTCGACGCACTCCTCCATCCGCTTGAGCAACAGGCCGCTCTTGTCGCGGGCGATGAGCGGGTCCCAGTAGCTGCCCCAGATGACCTTGATGACGTTCCAGCCGGCGCCGCGGAAGACGGCCTCGAGCTCCTGGATGATCTTGCCGTTGCCGCGCACCGGCCCGTCGAGGCGCTGGAGGTTGCAGTTGACGACGAAGATCAGGTTGTCGAGGCGCTCGCGGGCCGCCAGCGAGATGGCGCCGAGCGACTCGGGCTCGTCCATCTCGCCGTCGCCGAGGAAGGCCCAGACCTTGCGATCGCCCGTGTTGACCAGCCCGCGGTCCCTCAGATAGCGCATGAAGCGCGCCTGGTAGATGGCCATCAGCGGGCCGAGCCCCATCGAGACGGTCGGGAACTGCCAGAAGTCCGGCATCAGCCAGGGGTGGGGGTACGAGGAGAGCCCCTTCCCGTCGACCTCCTGGCGGAAGTGGTAGAGCTGCTCCTCGCTGATACGGCCCTCGAGGAAGGCGCGAGCATAGATGCCCGGCGCCGAGTGGCCCTGGATGAAGAGCAGATCGCCGCCATGGTCCTTCGAGCGGGCGCGGAAGAAGTGGTTGTAGCCCACGTCGAAGAGGGTCGCGACCGAGGCGAAGCTCGCGATGTGGCCGCCGAGTTCGGTCGAGAGCCGGTTGGCCTGGACCACCATGGCCATCGCGTTCCAGCGCACGAAGGAGCGGATCCGCCGCTCCATCGCCCGGTCGCCGGGCAGGTGCTTCTGGTGCTGGAGCGGGATCGTATTCAGATACGCGGTGTTGGCGCGGTAGGGGAGGTAGGCCCCGGAGCGGCGGGCCTTGTCGATCAGCTGCTCGAGCAGGAAATGGGCGCGCTCGACGCCCTCTTGTTCCAGCACGGCCTGCAGGGCATCGAGCCACTCCTGCGTCTCCTGCGGGTCGATGTCGGGCTTGTTGCTCATGGTCGTTCCTGAGGCGTTGGATCCGGCGCCGCCGAGGCGGCGCCCCGAAAAAAGGCCCCATTATATCGCAGTCGACCCTTAATCAATCATTAGAATTTATCTTTGCAATGGAGCGACGCGATGGGGGGCGTAGATCCCTCGCGTCACGGTGACTGGGGGCTCGACGGTCACGACCCCGCCGGCCAGCGCCAGGGGGCGGGCCGATCGACGCGGACCCGGGCGCGGTGGGGGCGTTCGGTGGCAGGGGGTGGCACGGTCGGCGGCTGTCGCGCTGACCCG
>NZ_NRRW01000032.1 GCF_016583835.1 Thiococcus pfennigii
CCCCAAGGCGTCCTGCGCGGACGCGGGTTCCCCCGCCGCGAAGACCAACAGCGGCGCAACCAATAGGCCCGTTCTGGTCCAATGCGTCATGGCGACCTCCAGATTGAGAAACGGCATCCTAAGTGCCTTCTTTCGAGGCATCCAAGATGATGGCAGTTCGGGGGGTATCCATGCCCTCCGGGCGGGACTCATTTCTTCTAGCCGCGCACCAGCAACTCACGCAGTTCGATGATCGCAGAGTTGGCGCGGGAGATGTAAGACGCCATGATCAACGAGTGATTGGCCATGGGTCCGAACCCGGTACCGTTGAGTATCAGCAGGCTCCAGATCGTCTTCTGGGTATTCTCCAGCTCGCGAATGATCTGCTGCACGGAGACCGTGGCGTTCTTGTCCTCGAGCACCGAGGCGAAATCCACTTCGATGGCCTTCAGGCTATGCAGAAGCGCCCAGGTGTAGCCGCGCGCCTCGAAGAACACGTCGTCGATCTCCAACCAGGGCGTCTTGGTCTCGATCAGCAACTTGTCAGAGACCGCCTGGGTCGATTTGACGGCACTCGGCTCGCCGGCGAGTGACGTATCGAGATGGGTCTGCCCTGGCGCGTAAGACAGCCGCTGCGCCAAGCTGCCGAGGCGCTTTGCCACCACGCCCAGATAGATGGTCAGATTGTCCGCGCGGGCGAAGAACTGTCCGTCTTCGTCGTTCGCGTCGTAGAGGCGCGCGAGATAGCGCTCTACCGCCTCGGCTCCGGTCCGATATTCCGACTCGGACGACGGGAGGATCCAGGATTGCGAATCGTAATTGAACCGGGGTTCGGCGACTTGCAGGTCGGGATCTTCCACGGACTGCGTCTGTGCTCGGCTAAAGTCGTTGCGCAGCGCGCTGGCCAGGTCTCGCAACTCGGTCAAGGCGCCGAACTCCCAGTTCGGCATATTGTCCACGTAAACCCCTGGTGGAAATATGTCATTTGTCAGGTAGCCGCCGGGCTTATCGAGCAAGGTCCTGACCTGCCCGATGGCCGTGGCCGTGGTCACCGTACCCGGCACAAGATTGGCTTCATCGTTGCCAACCAGTTCCAAGGCGTACTGCTTGACATCGAACTGGCCCGGCGTGCGTGACCAGATGATGCCGAGGACGATGACAATCACCAGATAGGTCCCCAGGAACAGGCCAGCCGTCCACCACAGGCCCTTCTCCCTCCATGTGCGGGGGTGGTAGATCTCGACGACCTTGGCCACCGTCTTCTTCAGTGGTACCTTCGGTGCTAGTCCGGCGTCCATCTTAGACCTCCTATCATGTAATCTGTTTCTATTCCGCGCCTGTCACGACGAGCGCGCTTTCGACGGACCTCACGCCCTCGATACCATTGGCTATCTCGATGCTTCTATCGATGCTCTCCTGCGAATCGATGACACCGCTGAGTTTCACGGCGCCATTCGTCGTGGTCACCTCGATCCGAAGTACCTCGAGCAAGGGGTCGGCGAGCATCCCGGCCTTGATCTTGGCCGTGATCATCGCATCGCTCATGTACTGACCTGTCCTTTCGGCCGCATCTCCAACCGACTCCTTTGCCGCTTCCATCTTCTCCCCGGTCTTCTCGGTCGCCTGATCGATGTCCTGGCCGGTCTCTTCGGCAGGCCCCTCTTGCTCGCAACCGACGGACCCGAATGCGAAGGCCAGCGCCAGAGAGGCGACAAGCGAGAATCTAGTGTATGAATTCATGAGGTTGTTTCCTTGGTGGATTGAGGCGTCTGGCGAAGAACGGTTGCGGTAGCGGTTAGATCCTTCCCAATAGGAGAAGGATCAGCAGGATCGCCACCGCCAGACCGATCGCGCCGCTGGGCGTATACCCCCAGGCCCGGCTATGCGGCCAGGTCGGTAGTACGCCAACCAGGATCAGAATCAGAACGATCAGTAAGAGTGTGCCGAGTGACATAGTCGTGCCCCCAACATCGACGCAAGATTCAAGAAGAATGTAGGCGCTGCTTGGCGCTCAGCTGCCAGCCTCCACGCGCAGGCTGTTCGATACGCTGCGCACACCATCGACCGACCGCGCGACCTTACCGGCTCGCGCCACCGCCTGTTGAGAATCGACGACGCCACTCAGTTCGACAACACCATTGTAGGTCTCGATGCCGAGTTGCCTGACCGCGAGCGAGGCATCATTCACTATCGCCGCCCGCACGTTGATCTTGATGACGCTGTCATCGATATACCGGGCCGTAACCTGACGAGGCCCAGTAGACCCACAGCCCGCCAGCATGGCGACCAACGCGAGGCCTGGGACAAATCGGGCAGCCCAAGTCCGTGTTCCCTGCTGCATCGTCTCGCTCCGGATTCGCGGGATTCTCGGGCGATCACAGCGCCGTATTTCACGGGGGTGCTGCGATGCTCGGTCTTGCTTACTGGTGAATGGGGCGGTGCCGCCCGCTAGGCCGGGCGGCACGGCCCATGCGCCTCTATCTCAGGCCAAGCAACAGGGGATCCCGTTACTTGTGGGCTTCCTTCCAGTCCCGGGTGTCGTTGGTCTTCTCCCACTCCTGGAGCTGCTTTTCGGCCTCCTCCATCGCGATGCCGTACTTGGCCTGAATATGACCGAGGAGCTGATCCCGCTTACCGGCAATCTTGTCGAGCTCATCATCGGTCAAGCGACCCCAAGTCTCCTGGACCCTGCCCTGGACCTGCTTCCAGTTACCTTCCACCTGATTCCAGTTCATCGTCTTCACCTTTCAGTTGCTAAGAGCCGTTGTCTTTAATCCGAGCGGCCGGCCCCTCTCGTCAGCTTGGTCGGTCACGTCCGAGAGAAATCGGGGCGCGAGGGCCTGTCTCACCTCATGCCGCGCTCCGCCCCTCACCCGATTCCGGGGGCACTCAGGCCAGACCGCCAGGCGGCGGCCCGGAGGAGGGAATGCGACATTGATATGGAGCCTACAACCGGGCGCCTTCTCGTTCCGTTCGCTAACGTACATAGCGCAGAGTCTTATCGCATTGCCACCCCGCCTTGGCCCTGGTCTCCCAGTTTGTTCGATCCGGATACAGCTGGTCCGACCGGGAAGAAAGCCAGCACGATCCAATCGGCCTCGTCGTGTACGATGCCATATTTGGCCTGGATACGGCCGACGAGCACATCCCGCTTGCCGGCGACCTTATAGAACTCGTCAGCGGTCAAGCGGCCCCAGGCCTCCTCGACCTTGCCTTTGACCTGCCTCCAGTTACCCTCGACTCGATTCCAATTCATCCTCGCCACCTTTCGGTTGATGGGAGCCGCGGGCCCTTTTCCGAGTCGCAGCACCCCTTTTTGCAAATCAGCCGTGCGCATCCGAGAGAGAGCGCGCCACGACAGCCGGCCTCGCCTGTATCGCACTCCGCGCCCCGCGCATACTCAGCGAGACCGCAAGGCGGACGCCCCGGGGGCGGAATGTGACGATGTCGGGAGCGTACGACCAGATTCCTCCTCGTTCTGTTCGCCAGCCGACATAGTCAAAGATTCTTCCCATCGCCGCCCGGCCTGCGCTCAGGGCTTATTCACAACAGCGACCACCGGTCGAACGCTCCGTCGACGGCCCACCGGGATGCACTGCGATTGCGTCAGGTTTTTCGCCATACATCATCGAGACAGCGTACCTTGGCCGGTCTTATGAGCAAGGCCGGCGCCTAGGGAGTTCAATCTGACGGCTTTCACGCACTTTTCGGCCCCTCGATCTCTTGACGGAGAAATCATGCCATGAGATCGGCAAGACATTGACCTGTATAGCGAATCAGTCCGTGCAGGACCGGACGAAAACTGCATGAGCGAAACGAGGGTGAGACCAGCCAGATTGAACACCCTAGCCGGCGCCCAGCGCCCAGAACCGTCCGAGCTCGTCTCACTCGGCCTGAAGCCAGCCGCGCCGGGGGAGGAAGGTGCCAGGTATCCCTTTCCTAGGAACGGTGCAGAAACGACCGACACAAGCACGCGGAAGACAAGAAACTACGAAATGCGCGAAAGTCGCGAAAGCCGCGAAAGCCGCGAAAGCCGCGAAAGCCGCGAAAAACGGCGGATTCTCCGGCGTATCTTCTGCCTTTTCGTGTGTTTCGCGTGTTTCGTAGTTTAAAGGAAGATGCGCCGGTTGTTTTTGAATCGTCACCTAGGCTCCGGCCGAGGGCGCAGCAGCCCCTTTTTTCACCAGCGTAATCTATGTGCGGAACCGAACAGACGACGGAATGACGCCACCCTAATCTGGATGCGCATTGAACGCCGGAGCTTACTGCGCCAAGACGTCCCCGGAAACGGGGTCGCGGCGCCGTCGCTACACATCTATCCAAGGAGTCGTGCCATGCCGTTGATCAACCTGGTCGTTACCCTGGTCGTGGTTGGGGTCATTTTGTGGCTGATTAACAACTACATACCGATGGACGGGACGATAAAGAAGATTCTGAATGTCGTCGTCATCATCGTCGTGATCCTTTGGCTGTTGTCTGCGTTCGGGATCCTGGGGGACATGTCCGCGGTGCGGGTTGAGTAGCGGCCTAGATACCCGGGGCGCCTGCTGAAGGAAATCGACATGAATACACTCAAGATTGCCGGCGTTGCGCTTATCCTGGCCGGAGCACTGGGGTTGGGCTACGGCAGCTTCAGCTATACGAAGGGGACGGAGCAAGCCAAGATTGGACCGATCGAATTGACCCTTGAGGATCGAGAGACGGTGGTGGTGCCAATCTGGGCCGGCGTGGCCGCGATCTTGGCCGGGGCACTCCTGTTGTTCGTGCCCAAGAACAGCTGACGCTGCCATTTTGCGAGGGCCATCTCGGGAGAGTAACGAGCACGACCGAGTCTCCATTGGCGCGTCAGGGGAAGGGGTGCTCCAGGTCTAGCGACAGAAACCTTGTCTGGTAAGCACTATGCGCCTTCGCGAGGCATTATTGGACCTCAGGGTGGACCTCTTCGGCTACCGCCCTTCGCGCCAGGACATCGGCGACGAGCCACCGCTTCGGGGCGAGCTGTTGAGCGCCGTCCAGATGGCGCAGTGGGGGCGAAGTCTGGCCAACTCCCACGTCCTGGCGACTGGACATGCAACGGATCGCCTGCTCAATCGGTTGACCGAGAATGAGCGGCTCCTGATCGGCGTCTCCCGGCTGTTGATGGAGGCCCTCGCCGAGGGCTACCGAATCGTGCCAGCCGGCGAGTGGCTGCTCGACAACTTCTATCTGATCGAAGAACAGATCCGCACGGCCAAGCGGCACCTGCCCAAGGGCTACAGCCGCGCGCTACCGCGGCTGCGCGGCGGCCGGTCGGGCGGCTCAACACGCGCCTATGACATCGCCCGCGAGATCATCGCCCATGGCGATGGCCGGGTGGACGCAGAGAATCTCAGTCACTTCGTCGCGGCCTACCAGACGGTCGCGCCCCTGAAGCTGGGCGAGCTCTGGGCGATTCCGATCATGCTGCGATTGGCCTTGATCGAGAATCTACGGCGCGTCGCAGTGCGAGTCGCCGTCACTCGGAGCGACCAGGACCTGGCCGATCGGTGGGCCGATGAAATGGCGGCGATGGTCGAGCGCGATCCGAAGAGCCTGATCCTGACGATCGCCGACATGGCCCGCTCGGGCCCGCCGATGTCGAGCTGCTTCGTCGCGGAGATGGCCCGCCGACTGCAGGGCCGTAGCCCGGCGTTGGCCCTGCCGCTGACTTGGATCGAACAGCAGCTTGCCGAAACGGGCGAGACGATCGAGCAGCTGGTTCAGATGGAGAATCAGCAACAGGCCGCGGATCAGGTGTCCATCGGCAACAGCATCGGCAGTCTGCGCTTCCTGGGAGCGATGGACTGGCGCGAGTTCGTCGAGACGATGAGCCTCGTCGAGGGGATCCTGCGCGAGGATCCCGACGGGGTCTATGGACGGATGGATTTCGCCACTCGCGACCGTTACCGCCACGTCGTGGAGAAGGTCGCCAGAAAGGGCCGCCGGTCCGAGACCGAGGTGGCCCGACACGCGCTCGAGCTGGCCCGAGCGGGGGCGCAGGAGGGCCTAGCGGATATCCAGGTGAACGCGAAGGACTCGGCCGATCCCGAACGCGCCAGCCATGTCGGGTTTTACCTGATCGATCGGGGTCACACGCTTCTGGAGCGCCGGGTCGCAGCCGGGTCCCCTGGGTCCGAGAGCGGTGCGCAGGCCGACATGCGTCGGCCGCTGGGGAGGCGGGTGCCCCAAGCGGCCCTGGGCGCGTATCTAGGCTCGATCGCCCTGCTGACGGGGCTCCTCACCTGGGGCCTGCTCGCCATGGCCCAGGCCGACGGCATGATGGGTTGGCCACTGGTGCCGCTGGGCGTCCTGGCTGCGTTGGGCACCAGTCATCTGGCGGTGGCACTGGTGAACTGGCTGGCGACGCTGCTGGCCAGGCCCCGACCGCTACCGCGCATGGACCTGGCCAACGGCATCCCACCGCAGGCGCGCACCCTGGTGGTGACACCAACCTTCCTCGTCAGCGCCCAGGGCGTCGAGGATCTGGTCGAGGCCCTCGAGGTGCGCTTCCTGGCCAATCGGGACGACAACCTGCACTTTGGCCTGCTGACCGATCTGCGCGACGCCCCGACGGAGACGCGCCCGGAAGACGCAGCACTGGAGCAGCTCGCCGCGCAACGGATCGCGGCCCTGAATGCCAAGTATCCCAGACGCGCCGGAGACACCTTCTTCCTGTTCCATCGCCCACGCCTGTGGAATGCGCAGGAGCGGATCTGGATGGGCTACGAGCGCAAGCGCGGCAAGCTCGCCGACCTGAACGCCCTGCTGCGCGGCGAGGCCGATGGGCGCTTCTCGCGGATCGTCGGCGACTCGGCCATCTTGATCGGCATCCGATACGTGATCACGCTGGATACCGACACCGACCTCCCGCGCGATGTGGCGAGGGAGTTGGTCGGCGCCATGATCCACCCGCTCAATCAGGCACGCTACGATGCGGATCGGCAGCGGGTCGGCGCGGGCTACGGGATCCTCCAGCCCCGCGTCGCCGTGAGCCTGACCGGCGCAAACCGGTCGCGATATGCGCGGCTGTGCGGCAGCGACGCGGGCATCGATCCCTACACCCACGCCGTCTCGGACGTCTACCAGGATTGGTTCCAGGAAGGCTCCTTCATCGGCAAGGGGATCTACGACGTCGATGCCTTCGAACAGGCCCTCGGCGGGCGCTTCCCCGAGAACCGGATCCTCAGTCACGACCTGCTCGAGGGGTGCTATGCCCGTTCCGGGCTGCTGAGCGACGTGCAGCTCTACGAGGACCATCCCCCCTACTACAGCGCGGACGTGAGCCGACGTCACCGCTGGATTCGCGGGGATTGGCAGATCGCGCGGTGGCTGCTGCCCTGGGTCGCCGATCGCGACGGCGTCAAGCGCCGCAATCCGCTCTCGGGGCTGTCGCGCTGGAAGTTGGCCGACAACCTGCGGCGCAGCCTGGCACCGACGGCCTTGGTCCTGCTCTTCGTGCTGGGCTGGACGCTGCCGACATCGGCCTGGCTCTGGACCTTGGCCGTGCTGGGCATCGCCCTGGTCCCGGCATTGGCGACCGCGCTGCGAAATTCGTTGGACAAGCCCGGCGATATCGGCTGGCGTGCCCACCTCGTGGCGGCAGCCCGCGCGGCGGGCCAGCAGTTGGCGCACGCGCTCTTCACGCTCGCCTGTCTCCCGTACGAGGCATTCTTCAGCCTGGACGCGGTGCTGCGCACCCTGTGGCGGCTGCGGGTCTCCCATCGGCGCCTGCTCGAGTGGACCTGGTCGGGCGCCTTCGATCAGGGACGCGCGGACCTGGTCGGCTTCTACCGCATGATGCTCATCGCCCCGGTCTTCACCCTGGTGACGGCCCTAGCGCTGGCGATCGTCAACCCGGCCGCGCTGGCCGTGGCGGCGCCGATCCTCCTGCTGTGGCTCGGCGCTCCGGCGTTCGCCTGGTGGCTGAGTCGCCCGCTGACCCGCCGCCCGGCGCGCCTGAGCGCCGATCAGGATCGCTTTCTGCGCCACCTGGCCCGCAAGACCTGGGCCTTCTTCGAGACCTTCGTCGGCGCCCAAGACCATTGGCTGGCGCCGGACAATGTGCAGGACCATCCGGTCGCCCGGGTCGCCCATCGGACCTCGCCGACCAATATGGGGCTGTCGTTGCTGGCGACTCTGGCCGCCCATGACTTCGGTTACCTGCCGAGCGGGCGACTGATCGAACGTACCGCCGGTGCCCTGCGCACGATGGCGGAACTGGAGCGGCATCGCGGCCACTTCTACAACTGGTACGACACCCTGTCGCTCCAGCCGCTGCAGCCGCACTACGTCTCCTCGGTCGACAGCGGCAACCTCGCGGGACACCTGCTGACCCTGCAGCCGGGTCTGCTCGCACTGGTGGATGCGCCGATCCTCGGGTCGCGCTGGCTGGAGGGGATCCGCGACACCTGGGGGGTCCTGGTCGATGCGCTCGAGGGGGCCATGCCGGACCCGCTCGCTCGGTTCCAACGGACCCTGGACTCGGCCTGCGAGCTCCCCCCGACCAGGCTGGCGGCGGCCCACGACTGCCTCGCGGCCTTGTCGAGCCAGGCCGAGGACGGGGCTCGCGACCTACCCGGGGAAACGGAGAGCGAGGCCAGCCACTGGGCCCAGGCCCTGGTACGGCAATGCCGCGACACCCTGGACGAGATACGGTTTCTCGCGCCCTGGCTGGCCCTGCCCGCGACGGCACGCGCGGCGTGCCCCGCCCTCGATCGACTCGACGCCGACTTGACCCTGAGCCAGTTGGCCCGGCTGCCGGGGGGGACATCGGCCACCCCGGGGCCTCGGCCCGGTCCCGCCATGACCGCCACCGCCATGTCCTTCGAGGAGCCCGATGGACTCCTGCGGCCCGGGCAGCACCTGCAGCTCGCCAGCCACCGCGCCCACCAGCGGATCGCCGCGCTCCAAGACCTGGCCAGGCAGGCCGGCGAGCTGGCGCAGATGGACTATGGCTTCCTGTTCGATGACACGCGGCACCTGCTGGCGATCGGCTACGACGTACGCGAATATCGCCGGGATACGAGCTACTACGACCTGCTGGCCTCGGAGGCGCGCCTGGCCAGCTTCGTCGCGATCGCCCAAGGCCAGATGCCGCAGGAGGGCTGGTTTGCCCTGGGCCGCCTGCTGACCATCGCCGCCGGGGCGCCGACGCTCCTGTCGTGGAGCGGCTCGATGTTCGAGTACCTGATGCCGCTTCTGGTGATGCCGACCTACGACAACACCCTGCTCGATCAGACCTATCGCACGGCCGTGGCCCGACAGATCGAATATGGACGACAACGCGGCGTACCCTGGGGCGTGTCGGAATCCGGCTACAACACTGTCGACGTGCAGCTCAACTACCAGTACCGCGCCTTCGGGGTGCCGGGTCTGGGACTCAAGCGCGGCCTGGCCGAGGATCTGGTCATCGCCCCCTATGCCTCGGCGCTCGCGCTGATGGTGGAGCCCGAGGCGGCCTGCCGCAATCTGCAGCGCCTCGCCACGGCCGGGCTGGCCGGCCGCTTCGGCCTGTTCGAGGCCATCGACTACACGCCCAGCCGGCTGCCCCGCGGGCAGACAAGCGCCGTCGTGCAGTCCTTCATGGCCCATCATCAGGGCATGAGCCTCCTGTCGCTGAACTCTCTGCTGCTGGACCGTCCGATGCAGCGGCGCTTTGCCGCGGCGCCCCGGTTCCAGGCGACCCTGTTGCTGCTCCAGGAGCGCATCCCGAAGACCCCAGCCTTCTATTGGCACACCGCCGGCGAGCAAACCGAGTTGCGCGCGGTATCGAGCGGTCAGGCACCGCCGGAGCGCGTCTACAGCACCCCCAACACCCCGATCCCCGAGGTCAAGCTCCTGTCGAACGGGCGCTACCATGTGATGGTGACCAACGCGGGTGGCGGCTATAGTCGCTGGAAGCACCTCGCCGTGACCCGCTGGCGCGAAGACACCACCTGTGATGCCTGGGGCGCCTTCTGCTACCTCCGCGACCTCGACAGCGGCGCCTTCTGGTCGACGGGCTATCAACCGACGACCCGAGCGCCGGACCATTTCGAGGCGATCTTCTCGGAGGGCCGCGCCGAGTTCCGCCGCCGCGACCACGAGATCGATACCCACACCGAGATCGCCGTCTCGCCGGAGGATGACATCGAGTTGCGCCGGGTGCGCCTCACCAACCGCGGCCGCAAGCCCCGGGTCATCGAGGTCACCAGCTACGCCGAGGTCGTACTCGCCCCGCCGGCGGCGGATGCCAGCCATCCGGCCTTCAGCAACCTGTTCGTGCAGACCGAGTGCCTCCGACCACAGGCGGTGATCCTCTGCAACCGCCGACCCCGCTCCCAGGACGAACCCGCACCCTGCCTACTGCATCTGATGGTGGTGCGCGGTGCGGAATGCGGCCCCGTGTCCTATGAGACGGACCGGATGCGGTTCATCGGGCGCGGCCGCACCGTCGCAGACCCAGTGGCGTTGACCGAGGATGGCGCGCTCTCGGGCAGCGAGGGCTCCGTGCTCGACCCGATCGCGGCCATCCGCTACGCGCTCACCATCGATCCCGATCGATCCGCGACGATCGACATGGTCTCGGGCATCGGCGAGACCCGCGAGATCGCCTTGGGCCTGGCCGAGAAGTATCAGGATCAGCGCCTCGCCGACCGGGTCTTCGATCTGGCCTGGACCCACAGCCAGGTGGTGCTGCGCCAGCTCAATGCCAGCCAGGCCGACGCCCAGCTCTATGGCCGGCTGGCCAGCTCGATCCTCTACATCAACGCCTCGCTGCGCGCCGAGGCGAGCCTGCTGGGCCAGAACCACCGCGGACAATCGGGGCTCTGGAGCCACGCGGTGTCCGGCGACGTGCCGATCGTGCTGCTGCGCATCAGCGACCCGGCCAACATCGAGCTGGTCCGCCAGCTCGTGCAGGCCCATGCCTATTGGCGCCTGAAGGGACTCACCGTGGATCTGGTGATCTGGAACGAGGACCACGCCGGCTACCGCCAACAGCTCCACGACCAGATCCTCGGGCTCATCGCCGCCGGTGTCGGCGCGCATGTGGTGGACCGCCCCGGCGGCATCTTCATCCGACCCGCGGATCAGATCTCGGACGACGACCGCATCCTGTTCCAAACGGTGGCGCGGGCGATCCTCAGCGACCGCCGGGGCACCCTGGCGGAACAGCTCGATCGGCGTGGCCCGATGGCACAGCGCGTACCGCGGCTGAGGCCGACCCGAGCCCACCGCCTCGAGCCCGCTGGCCCGGCACGACCGCGGCCGGGTCTGCTTTTCGCCAACGGACTGGGGGGCTTTGCCCCGGATGGCCGCGAGTACGTCATCACGACGGGGCCCGGCCGGACAACCCCCGCGCCCTGGGTCAACGTGCTGGCGAACCCGAGATTCGGAACGGTCATCTCCGAGGGTGGCATGGCCTACACCTGGAGCGAGAACGCCCACGAATTCCGCCTGACGCCCTGGCTCAATGACCCGGTGAGCGATGCGAGCGGCGAGGCCTTCTACCTGCGCGACGAGGAGAGCGGCCATTACTGGTCGCCGACACCGCTGCCCGCCGGCGGTGCGGCGCCCTACGTCTGCCGCCACGGCTTCGGCTACAGCGTCTTCGAGCATACGCAGGCCGGCATCCGTTCGGAGCTGTGGGTCTATGTGGCCGTCGACGCCCCGATCAAGTTCTCGGTGTTGAAGGTGCGCAATCTGTCCGGGCAGCCGCGCCGACTCTCGGCGACCGGCTATGTCGAGTGGGTGCTCGGGGATCTGCGACCGAAATCGGCCCTGCATATCATCACCGAGATCGACCCGGCCAGCGGCGCCCTGTTCGCACGCAACCCCTACAACACCGAGATGGCCTCGCACGTGGCCTTCTTCGACGTCGACGACCCGCTGCGGACCTTCACCGGCGACCGGACCGAGTTTCTCGGTCGCAACGGGACGCTCGCCCATCCGGCCGCGATGACGCGGGCGCGGCTATCCGGTCAGGTCGGGGCGGCCCTGGACGCCTGCGCCGCCCTCCAGGTGGGCTTCGAGCTGGACGCCGGCGAGACACGTGAGATCGTCTTCCGGCTAGGCGTCGTCGGTCGCCGCGGCACGGACGACGCCGGCAGCTCGGTCCATCGCTGCCGGGGAGCGATCGCCGCGCAGGCCGCCCTCGAGGCGGTGCATCGGCACTGGTCACGGGTACTGGGCGCCGTGCAGGTGGAGACCCCCGACCCGGCCCTCGACTGCCTGGCCAACGGCCGGCTCCTCTACCAGACGCTGGCCTGCCGCCTGTGGGCGCGCAGCGGCTACTACCAATCGGGCGGCGCCTTCGGCTTTCGCGACCAGTTGCAGGACACGATGGCCCTCGTCCACGCCGAGCCGGGCCTCGTGCGCGAGCACCTGCTGCGCTGCGCGGGCCGTCAGTTCCGCGAAGGCGACGTGCAGCACTGGTGGCATCCGCCGACGGGGCGCGGCGTGCGCACCCGTTGCTCGGACGATTTCCTCTGGCTGCCGTTGGCCACCTGTCGCTATGTGTCAACGACTGGCGACACCGGGGTGCTGGATGAACCCATCCCGTTCCTGGAGGGTCGCCCGGTCAACGCCGAGGACGAATCCTACTACGATCTCCCCAGTCAATCCGACGAGACTGCGAGCCTGTATGAGCACTGCGTGCGCGCCATCCTGCATGGGCTCCGCTTCGGCGAGCATGGCCTGCCGCTGATCGGCTCCGGCGACTGGAACGACGGCATGAACCTGATCGGGATCCAGGGCAAGGGCGAGAGCATCTGGCTCGGCTTCTTCCTCTACGAGGTGCTGATGCGGTTTGCCGAACTCGCCGAGCGGCGCGACGATTCGGCCCTCGGCGGGCGCTGCCGGCAAGAGGCGGGGCAGCTGCGCGAGCGCATCGAGCGGCATGGCTGGGACGGCGGCTGGTATCGCCGCGCCTACTTCGACGACGGCACGGCGCTGGGGTCGGCGACCAATGCCGAATGCCAGATCGATTCCATCGCCCAAAGCTGGTCGGTGCTCTCCGGTGCCGGCGACCCCGAGCGTCGCCGCCTGGCCATGGAGGCCCTGGATGCGCGGCTCGTGCGCCGCGACCAGGGGCTGATCCAATTGTTGGATCCACCCTTCGACACCTCGGACCTGAATCCTGGCTACATCAAGGGCTACGTCCCAGGCGTGCGGGAGAACGGCGGACAGTACACGCATGCGGCGATCTGGGCGACGATGGCCTTCGCCGCCATGGGTGACGCTCGGCGGGCTTGGGAGCTCTTCTCGCTGATCAACCCGGTCCATCATGGCCGCTCGCCCGAGGAGATCGCGACCTACAAGGTCGAGCCCTATGTCGTCGCCGCCGACGTCTACGCCATCGCGCCCCATATCGGGCGAGGCGGCTGGACCTGGTACACCGGCTCGGCGAGCTGGATGTACCGCCTGATCCTGGAGTCGCTACTAGGCCTGCGGCTCGAGGTCGACAGCCTGTATGTGAACCCCTGCCTGCCGCCCGATTGGGAAGGGTTCAAGCTGCACTATCGCTACCGCAGCAGCCTCTATCACATCGAGATCACGCAGGCGCGATGCGCGACCGGCACCGCGACCAAGACCAGCGGTCGGGCGATGCGCCTGAGCGTCGATGGCCAGGACCTGGGCGCGCAGACCATTGCGCTGGTCGATGACGGCAACGAGCACCTGGTCCAGATCAGGGTCACGGCGCGGGGCGTCGGATCGGATGGCGAGCCCGGATAAATCGGGTCGCGCGGCCCCGCGCGATCGGGCGGCGGACACTCGCTCGCTGGGAGAGGGGCGACGGTCTGATACGGGTAAACTAATCTTACAAGGAGATCGTTTAGGCTCGGGTTCGTGTCAGACACCGCCCGAGACCGGGGCGCAACAAGCCAACCCGTGCCGCGCCTGACCGGCCCAGCATGACGTTCGACCCCCTCGGGCATCCCTCCCGCGCGCCCCAGAATTCTCGGAGTACGACCATGTCTGACGACACGCAACAGGATGGCGATCGAAACGGCGCCGAGCCCGCGGCGACCGATCTGCCCGCCGATGACGGAACCGCTGTCGAGCCGTTCGCACCGCCCAAGGACCGCTTTCCGATCGTCGGCATCGGTGCCTCGGCCGGCGGGCTGGCGGCGTTCGAGGCCTTCTTCTCCGGCATCGCCGGCGAGACGGGCATGGCGTACGTCCTGGTGCAACACCTCGCCCCCGATCACAAGAGCATCCTGAGCGAGCTCGTCAGGCGCCACGCCCGCATCCCCGTCCACGAGGTCGAGGATGGCATGATCGTCGAGCCGGACTGCGCCTACATCATTCCACCCAGCCTCGATATGGCCCTGCTCGATGGTCGGCTGCACCTGCTCCAGCCGAGCGCGCCGCGGGGGCTGCGGCTGCCCATCGATTTCTTCTTTCGCTCGCTGGCCCAAGACCAGCATGAGCGGGCGATCTGTGTCGTGCTCTCCGGCTCCGGCAGCGATGGCACGCTGGGGGCGCGGGCGATCAAGGGCGAAGGTGGTCTGGTGCTCGCGCAGGCTCCCGACACCGCAGCCTACGACAGCATGCCGCGCAGCGTCATCGCCACCGGGCTGGTGGACTTCGTGCTGGCGCCGGGCGAGATGGCGCAGCAGATCATGCACTATGTCGCGCACGCCTTTCGCAAAGTCCCCCCGGCGCCCGCCGGCCCGCCGACCAAGGTCGAGGACGCGCTGGCCAAGATCGGCATCCTGCTGCGCGACACCACCGGTCACGACTTCTCGCAGTACAAGCAGAGCACCCTGGTGCGGCGCATCGAGCGGCGCATGGCGCTGCATCAGATCACGCGCCAGGACGACTACGTAGGCTATCTCTGCCAGGATTCGGCGGAGATTGCGGCGCTGTTTCAGGACCTGTTGATCGGCGTCACCAACTTTTTTCGCGACCCCGAGGCCTTCGCGGCCTTGGAGCAGGAGGTGATCCCACGGCTGTTCGCCGGCAAGCCAGCCGACGCCCCGGTGCGGGTCTGGGTCCCTGGCTGCTCGAGCGGGGAAGAGGCCTACTCCATCGCCATCCTGCTCCAGGAACACCAGGACACGCTCAGACAGCCTTTCCGGGTGCAGGTGTTCGCCACCGACATCGACGCCGGGGCCATCGCCCGGGCCCGCGCCGGGGTCTATCCGGCCAGCATCGCGGCCGATGTCTCCCCCGAGCGGCTGACGCGCTTCTTCTCCCTCGACCCGGAGGCCGGGGTCTACCGCATCCAAAAGGCCATCCGCGATCTCCTGGTGTTCTCCGAGCAGGATCTCATCCGCGACCCGCCCTTCTCCAGGCTGGATCTGATCAGCTGTCGCAACCTGCTGATCTACCTGAACGGCGCCTTGCAGCGGCGCCTGATCCCCTTGTTTCACTACGCCTTGAAGCCCGACGGCGTGCTGTTCCTCGGCAGCTCCGAGAGCGTCGGCGATGCCCTGACGCTGTTCTCGCCACTGAGTCGCAAATGGAAGAGCTATCTCCACCTGGAGCCGCTGACCCCCCAGTCGCCGCCGCGGCTCGGTGATCTCATGTCGCCGCCACCAGTCGCTGGGCCGCCGTCGCCGACAGGGGCACGACCCGGACCGCCCGCCGACCGGATCGATCTGCGCACCCTCACCGAGCAGGCCCTGCTGCGCCATTTCCGCACGGCGGCCATCCTGACCAACGCCCGCGGCGAGATCCTCTACTTCCATGGCCGCACCGGGCAGTTCCTGGAGCCGGCCCCCGGCGAGGCCGCCATGAACCTCTTCAGGATGGCGCGCGAGGGGCTGCGCCGCGACCTGACGAGCGCGCTGCAGCGGGCCGTCGCGCGGCAGGAGGTGGTCCGCGTACCCGGATTGCGCGTGAAGACCGTTGGGCACCTCGTCCGCCTTGACCTGACGGTATGCCCGGTGCCGTCCACCGTCGGCACCACCGCTGCTGCGGATCTCTTTCTCGTGGTGCTCGACGACGCGACGCCAGCGGAGCCGGCCGAGCCGATCGAGGCCACCGCCGCGACCACCGGGGAGCTGGCCGAGCCAGGGGCGGCGGCACGCATCGCGGAGCTGGAGCAGGAACTGCGGGCCAAGGAGGAATATCTCCAGGCCACGCTCGAGGAGATGGAGACCGCCAACGAGGAGCTCAAATCGACCAACGAGGAGATGCAGTCGGTCAACGAGGAATTGCAGTCCGCCAACGAAGAGCTGGAGACCTCCAAGGAGGAGCTGCAATCGGTCAACGAGGAGCTGGCGACCGTCAATGCGGAGCTCCAAACCAAGGTCACCGATCTGTCGCGCGCCAACAACGACATGAACAACCTCCTGGCCGGCACCGGCGTGGCCACCCTGTTCGTCGATTACGGCCTGAGGATCACCCGCTTCACCCCGGCCACGACCCAGCTGATCAAGCTGATCCCGTCCGATGTCGGCCGGCCGGTCGGCGATATCGCCTGCAATCTGGTTGCCTATACCGAGCTCGAAGCGGACGTGCACGAGGTGCTGACGAGCCTGGTCCCGCAGGAGCGCGAGGTCGAAAGCCGCGCAGGGGCCTGGTATCGGATGCGCATCGGTCCTTACCGCACGCTGGACAACGTCATCGAGGGCGCGGTCATCACCTTCGCGGACATTTCCCAGCACAAGGCGATCGAGGCCGAGCTGCAGGAGGCGCGCGCCTTCGCCGAGGGGGTCGTCGACACGGTGCGCGAGCCGCTCCTGGTGCTGGATCCCCAGCTACACGTACTGTCGGCCAACCGGGCCTACCATCAACACTTTCAGGTGGACCCGGCGGAGGTCCAGGGCCGACCCTTCTGGGCGCTGGGCGATGGTCAATGGGACATTCCAGCCCTGCGACAGCGCCTGGTCGCGCTCCAGTCGCGAGGCAACCCGCTGGAAGCGTATCCGGTGACCCAGGTCTTTCCGCGGATCGGACGGCGTACGCTGCTCCTCAATGCCCGCGTACTGGAGGCCACGCCCGGTCGGGCCGGCGCCGTACTCATCGCCATCGCCGACCTGACCGGGCGAGCCCCCGATGCAGTTACCAAGGCCACCACGGGTTCGCCCGCGGCGACAACCCAGGGAAATCGCCATGACGCGTGAGCAGGATGATCGAAAAGGGACCGATGGATCACGGTCGGACCCGCCGCCCGACCCGCCGAGCGCGGTCGATGCCGCAACACTGAGGCGGCGCGCCGAGCAGCGGCTGCGTGCAGTGGCCAGTCTGGAGGAGCCTCGCGCGCGGACTATCGAGGAAACGGCCGACCTTGTACACGAGCTGCGCGTACATCAGATCGAGCTGGAGATGCAGAACGAGGAGCTGCGGCTCGCCCAAGAGGCGCTGGAGGTCTCGCGGGCGCGCTACTTCAGCCTCTATGATCTGGCACCGGTCGGCTATCTCACCCTGAACGAGGCCGAGCTCATCGAGGAGGCCAATCTGGCCACGGCCAGCCTCCTCAGCACCGCGCGCAACGACCTGATCCACAAACCCTTGACGCGCTTCATCGTACCCCCGGATCAGGACACCCTCTATCGTTGCTGGCAACGGCTCTGGTCCACGGAGGAAACCCAGACCTGCGAGCTGCGCCTGCGACGTCCCGACGAGGGGCCTGCCCCGCCCATCTGGGTCCGGCTCGAGACGAGCCTTCGAACTGAATCGCCGGACGGGCGCCGCCTATGGCTGGTCACCCTGAGCGACATCACCTACTTGAAAGAGGGTGAACGTGCGCGGCGCGATGCCCTGGCGCGCTTGCACCTGGTCGCGGAGATTGCCGAGGTGACTTTCTGGGAATGGCATCCGCGGACCGACGAGATAGCCCCTCCGCCGGGATTCGGGCCTCGCTCTGGGCCAGGATCCGAGCCAGGGTCCGCACAGGCGGCCGTCGAGGGCCGGCAGCGCCTGGACGACTGGCTGGCTCGGCTGCACCCCGAGGATCGGGAACGGTTCCGCACCGACCTCGCCCACTTCGAAGCGGCCGGAACCAGACCCCACGAGCTCGAATATCGTCGGCGGTGCCGAGATGGAGGCTATCGCTGGATGGTGGCCCGCCTGCATCCCCTGGCCGACGACCATGGCCCGCTCGATCGCGTGCTGCTGGTGCAGCAGGACATCACCCGGCGCAAGGAATCCGAGCACTGCGCCATCCGCCTGGCCCAGCACGACCCCCTGACCGGGCTGCCGAGTCGCGCCTTGCTCGTAGAGATGGCCGAGCACATGCTGGCGAGCGCCCGGCGCTCAGGCGACGCGCTGGCGGTGCTCTATTTCGACTTGGACCGCTTCAAGCCCATCAACGATGTGCATGGGCATGCCGTCGGCGACAAGCTCCTGCGGGCCTTGGCGCAACGCCTGCAGGCGGCGTTGCGCGCCGAGGACCTGGTCGCGCGGGTCGGTGGGGATGAGTTCATCGCGGTCTTGCCGCACATCCATGGCAGCGACGACGCGGCCCGCGCGGCGCGCCAGGCCATCAAGGCCCTGGCGCCGGCGTATCGGATCGAGGGTCTGGAACTGCATTGCGTGCCAAGCATCGGCATCAGTCTCTTCCCCCGGGACGGAGAGGGCATCGGCGATCTGATCCGGGGTGCCGACCGGGCCATGTATCAGGCCAAGCGGGTCGGTCATGGCCAGTTTCAATTCATGACCGAAGCGCTCAACCGCCAGGCGCGGCTCGCGCAGGAGCTGGAAGACCGGCTGCGGCGGGGCCTGGCACACGCGGAGTTCCAGCTCGTCTACCAACCCGTGCTGGACATTCGCGACGGGACGATCGTCGGGGCCGAGGCGCTGCTGCGGTGGCCGCAGGCGGGCGACGGCGACATCGCGCCGGCGACCTTCCTGCCCGTCGCCGAGGCGAGCGGGCTGATTCGCGAGATCGGCCATTGGGTCCTGCGGGAGGCCACTCGCCAGCAGCGAGCCTGGTGCGCAGAGGGGCTGCCGCCGATCCCCATGGCCGTGAACATCTCGGCCCGCCAGTTGCGCCATCCGGCCTTCCTGCCGGAGGTGGCCGCCGCGGTGCAGGCCAGCGGGATCGATCCTGCCTTCCTGACGCTGGTACTGGGCGGGGCCTCCTTGATGCAGGATGTCGAGGCAGCACGGCGAGTCCTCGACGAGCTGAAACAACTCGGCGTGCGACTGGCCCTCGACGATTTGACGCTGAGCGGCTGCAGTCTCGGCGTGCTGAAAGCACTGCCGCTGGACCAACTGAAGATCAAGCGAGACCTGGTGCGATGCCTGGACGTTGTCGGCTACATGCCCGCCATGATCGATGCCGTCCTCTGCCTCGGCCGGGCGTTGCAGCTCGATGTCACCGCAGTCGGCATCGAGACCGAGGCGGAGCTGGAATTCTTCCGTCAGCGTCACTGCTTTCGGCTACAGGGTTTCCATCTTGGCACCCCGATGGCGGGCGACGAGTTCGCCGACTGGCTCCGCCACCATTCGGCCCTCGTTCCATCGGGCGCCCGGTGGGGCCCAGCCGAGCGGTGATTGGATTTTCGCGCGGCGCCTCCAGCGACCGGCGCGATGGGCCGCGGGCGGCGAGACGGGTCAAGAGCGGGGCGTCCTCACCCTTCGGCCGCGTCGCCACCTAACCCGCCCGAGCTATCGAAAACCCGCAGGTTTTGCAAACTTGTTCCCTCGCTGTCGAATCCTCTATCCTCTGCGCCCATGCTACCGATTCTCGTCGCCAATCCACGCGGCTTCTGCGCCGGCGTGCACCGTGCCATCGCCATCGTCGAGCAGGTGCTCGAACGCTACGGCCCGCCGATCTACGTCCGTCACGAGGTCGTCCATAACCGCTACGTCGTCGAAGGGCTGCGCCAGCGCGGCGCGGTCTTCATCGAGGAACTGAGCGAGGTCCCCGACGGCGCGACCCTGATCTTCAGCGCCCACGGCGTCGCCACCGCGGTGCGCGAGGCCGCCGAGGCGCGCGGGCTGCGCATCTTCGACGCGACCTGCCCGCTCGTGACCAAGGTCCACCTGGAGGTGGCACGCCACTGCCGCAACGGCGTCGAGGTAGTCCTGATCGGCCACCGCGGCCACCCGGAGGTCGAGGGCACCCTCGGCCAGTGCCCGGCCGGCGGTGCCATCTACCTGATCGAGACCGCGGACGACGTCGCCGGCCTCGAGGTGCGCGATCCGCAGCGCCTCGCCTACGTGACCCAGACGACCCTGTCGGTCGACGACGCGGCGGCGATCATCGCCGCGCTCCGCGCCCGCTTCCCGGCGATCCAGGGGCCGAAGAAGAGCGACATCTGCTATGCGACCCAGAACCGCCAGGACGCGGTGCGCGACCTGGCGACGCGCTGCGACCTGATCCTGGTCGTCGGCTCGCCGAACAGCTCCAATTCCAACCGCCTGCGCGAGCTGGCCGAGCGCCACGGCTGCGCGGCCAAGCTGATCGACGGCGCCGAGGACCTTCGCCACGAGTGGCTCACCGAGGCATCGAGGATCGGCCTGACGGCCGGCGCATCCGCGCCGGAGATCCTCGTCGAACAGGTCATCGCCCAGCTCGAGGCCTGGGGTGCCACCTCGATCACCGAGCAGAACGGCGTGCGCGAGGAGGTCGTCTTCGCGCTGCCGCGCGAGCTCGCGGATCCCGCGAATCCCTCGCGCTGACGGCCGTCCGGATTGCCGCCCGCCCCGTCCCCTTCCCTTCGGCGATCCAATGCGGAATGAGAGTCGGATCATCGTCGTCGGCGGCGGCATCATCGGCCTGCTGACGGCCCGCGAGCTGGCCCAGGCCGGCGCCGAGGTCACGCTGATCGAGATGGGCATCACGGGGCGCGAGGCATCATGGGCCGGTGGCGGCATCCTCTCCACGCTGCGGCCCTGGCGCTACGCCGAGCCGGTCACGGCCCTGGTCCGATGGAGCCAGCTCCGCTATCCCGAGCTCTGCGCCGAACTCATCGAGCAGACCGGCATCGACCCGGAACACTCCCGCGACGGCCTGCTGATCCTCGACATCGAGGAGGCTGCCGAAGCGCTGTCCTGGGGACGAGGGCACGCGATGCCCATCGAGGTCCTCGACGAAGCGACGCTGCGCACCGCCGCGCCCGAGATCGCCCGCGAGGCCACCCGCGCGCTCTGGCTACCCGAGGTCGCCCATATCCGCAATCCGCGCCTGGTCAAGGCCGTGCGGCGCGCCATCCATCGGCCTGTACGCGTCTGCGAGCACCAGGAGGTCGTCGAGCTACTGATCGCCGATGACCAGATCGCCGGCGTGCGCACGCGCACCGACGTGCACCGCGCCGAGACGGTCGTCGTCTGCGCCGGGGCCTGGACCGCGACCCTGCTCGAACGACTCGGCCACCCACCGGCGATCTCGCCCGTGCGCGGCGAGATGCTGCTGTTCCACGCCTCCCCCGGCCTGCTGCGCCAGATCGTGCTCGCCGGCAGCCACTACGCGATCCCGCGCCGCGACGGCAACATCCTCTTCGGGAGCACCCTGGCGCAGACCGGCTTCGTCAAGGAGACGACGGCCGAGGCCAAGGAGTTGCTCCACGAGAAGGCCGTGACACTGTTCCCGATGCTGCGACGCATGCCGATCGGCGCCCATTGGGCCGGGCTGCGCCCGAGTTCGCCGAGCGGCATCCCCTACATCGGCGCCCACCCGAACATCGCCGGCCTCTACGTCAACGCCGGGCACTTCCGCTACGGCCTCACCATGGCCCCAGCCTCGGCGCGCCTGATGGCCGACCTCGTCCTCGGGCGCGCGCCGATCCTCCCGCCCGCCCCCTATGGACTCGACGCCCCGCGCTGACTCGACGACCGGCGACGACCGTGCTGGACCGCCGATTCGGTATTGAGCCAACACATGGCTTCGCCTATAATTCGCCGCTCGCCTCGGCCGATGTAGCTCAGTTGGTAGAGCAACTGATTCGTAATCAGTAGGTCGGCGGTTCGAATCCGCCCATCGGCTCCATTAGAATCAATCGCTTGAGCTGACACACCGCATCCCCGTCGCCACATCCGCAGGGCGTCTGTAGCCGTTCGGCCTGCGCCAGCCGCGGATCATGTCGGCCTAAGGTCGGCCGACCCCCACGGCCAACACCGGTGGAACGTGGCCCGGCTCGTTCTCATCGCCCGGCCTTCGACGCCCCGCCCATTGTCCTGCGCCCCGGGCGCCACTGACGGGGCCTGCACGGATCACCATTGGTTCGTCCCGCCCCTCCTTGCCCGATGAACCGGGACACTCGACCCGTAGTCCACCGACCGACGCGATCCTCACGAGAGCGAGCCCACCCCACGCCGGTTCGAAAGGGCAAGGCGACATAGTCGCCAAGGCTACGATGCTGATCGAAAGGTCGATCGAGAGTCGACGAGGCTGGGAATGGGCATGCCGTTCGGCGCAAGACCGTTGAATACGGCTCACTGAGTCAACGTGTCCTCGGCGGGCAGCCCCTTCATCTGCCGGTCGCGCTTCAGCGGCCAGGCCCTCGCCTATGCCCTGACCGAACTCGGCCACGCCAAGGACGCGGCCCAACGCCAGGCCGCGCAACGCCAGGCCGCCTGAGGCCCACTGATCCCAACCCCACCGGGGCGCCTGCGCCCCGCGGGGGCGTGGTGCGCCCCGCCGTGCGAGGAGCACCACACCATGAAGATCATCGATGTCACCCAACGCTCGGCTGAATGGAAAGCCTGGCGCGCCCGGGGCGTCACCGCCTCGGAGGCAGCCGTCGTGCTCGGGCGTTCGCCGTACAAGACACCCTGGCGCCTGTGGGCCGAGCGCACCGGGCTCGCGCGCGAAGAGGACCTCTCGGCCAACCCCCATGTGCAACGCGGGGTCGCCCAGGAGGACAGCGCCCGCCAGGCCTTCGAGGCGCGTCACGGCACCTTGCTGCTACCCCTGTGCGCGGAGTCCGACACGCACCCGGTCCTGCGCGCCTCGTTCGATGGGATCGCCGACGATGGCGCCCCGGCCGAGCTCAAGGTCCCGTCCGCGCGCACCTTCGCCGAGATCGCGGCCCAGCAGACCGAGGCACCGGCCTTCCAGCTCTACTGGCCGCAGGTCCAGCACCAGCTCTTCGTCGCCGAGGCCGAACGCGGCTGGCTGGTGTTCTACGGGGGAACTGACCGACTGCTCGAGTTTCCTGTCACGCGCGATGCGGCCTTTCTGGACCGGGAACTGATACCAGGCTGCCTCGCCTTCTGGGAGGCCATCGCCAAGCGCCAGGAGCCACCCCGCGATCCGGCCCGGGACCTCTACGTCCCAGACGGCGAGGCGCTCGATCACTGGGCGATCCTGGCCGGCGACTACCGCGACCGACGGCGGGAGAAGGCGCGCCTCGAGGCGCGGCTCAAGGAATCGAAAGAAGAGCTGGACCGGCTCGAGGCCGCGCTCGTCGCGATGATGGGCGACTTCCTCCCCGCCGAGGCGGCGGGGCTCAAGGTGATGCGCTTCCAGCAGAAGGGCGCCATCGACTATGGCAAGGCGCTCCAGGGGCTGATGCCCGACCTCGATGCGGCGGTGCTGGAGACCTATCGGCGCAAAAGCGCCGAGCGGGTACGCGTCACGGCCCTCGATGAGGCGGCCGCCACGATCCCCGGCACAGGCCGGAACTTCGAGCCCCCCAGGGACGCCGCTCCCCGCCGGGGCACGGCGTCTCCCTCAGGGCCAAACCCCAGGAGACACCAATGACCCAGACCAACCGTTTCCTCATCGCCGAGACCTTCGAGGTGAAGGCCCCGCGGGGCCTGAGCGTCGAGGGCTTGACCGACACGACCCACCCGCAGATCCCGGCGAAGAAACCCTATGTCTTCCGGGAGCCGCGGCGCGATGTGCTGGCCTTCCTCGCCGAGCCGGCCGGGAATGCCCTGCTCCTGACCGACCCCACCGGGTCTGGCAAGACCTCGCTGGTGCCGCAGGTCGCCGCGCGGCTCAACTGGCCGGTGCAGGAGGTGACCTGCCACGGGCGCATGGAGCTGACCGATCTGGTCGGGCAATTCCTGCTGATCGAGGGCGAGGCCCGCTTCGTGCACGGCCCCCTGGCGGTGGCGGCGCGCGATGGGCATCTCCTGGTGCTCGACGAGATGGACGTCATGGACGCCGCCGAGCTCGCGGGCGTGAACGAGATCGTCGAGGGGCGCCCTTGGTGATCCGCCCGCATGCCAAGTTCCGGTCGACGAGCCACAGGAATCCAGGCCTTGCGGCAATGTCGGAGAAGCCCGCTTGCCCTGCCGATACATGGCCGATCTGTCCGAGGGTCGGGGAGGTACCGCGAGTGCCGTGGCACGACAAGTGCTGACGAATTCGACTAGACGGCCCCGCGCTCGTGCGGAGGGCCGACCGAGCAGATCGATACACCCACCAAGATACCAAGGAGGCAACACCGATGCAGCCCAAGATCTCGAGCAGCTATCGAGTGATTCCGATCGTGTTTCTGTTGGCCGCGCCGGCCGCGATGGCCCTGGACCCGTATGAGCAGCCGGACAACACCTGGATCAGCGTCAGTGGCAGGGTCGAGACGGTTACCGCCGACAGCTTTACCCTCGATTACGGGGACGGGATCGTCGCCGTCGAGATGGACGATGGGGACCGTGACGCCGACGCCTACAAGCTCGTCCGCGGCGACCAGGTAACCGTCAACGGAATCATCGACGATGACCTATTCGAGACCACGACCATCGAGGCGAGCAGCGTCTATGTCGAAACCATCAAGACCTATTTCTACGCCTCATCGGTCGACGAGGAAGATACCTTCGTGACCGTCACGACACCCGTCATCGTTTCGAACATCGTCGTGCAGGGCAAAGTCACCAAGGTAGGCGACGAGGAATTCACCGTGGATACGGGTCTGCGCAGCCTCACGGTAGACGTCGACGAGCTGCCTATCAATCCGCTCGACGAAGAGGGGTATCAGCAGATAGAGGTCGGAGACCGCGTCAGCGTTGCGGGCGACATGGACAAAGATTTCTTCGAGGGACGAAAGCTCGTCGCCGAGGCGGTCGTCACGCTGACCAGGTCCGGCTCTTGACGCCCGCAAGGGAAGGCCCTCAGAGGTCTGCACCGCCCACGAAGACGGGGCAGAAGGCCCGACTGGCTGGGGGAAAACCCACGCCCCCACCAAATCCGGGCCGCCCCGGCTCCAGAGCCGGGGATCCCGTCGACAGCGAATCGATCGCATGAGCTGCTGCTGATGATCGCCTTCCCCCGGAGAGGAATGACCTGGAGATAACACATCGGCCGTGCCCAAACGCACCCGCATCTGTTGCCAAAGGCGGGCAGTCAGCCGCTTGCGCGGCGGTTAGGAAAAACGCGCCACGCGGTGACCCCGTCAGCAAGAACTGCAGGGGAGACAGGAGATGACAGTGAAACTGCTCGTGCTCTACTACAGCATGTATGGCCATGTGGAGAAGATGGCGGAGACGGTGGCCGATGGCGCCCGGGAGGTCGAAGGTCTCGAGGTGAGCTTGAAGCGCGTGCCCGAGACCATGGGCGAGGACGTCGCCCGCGCCGCCGGGGCCAAGCTCGATCAGGCCGCGCCGATCGCGAAGCCGGAGGAGCTCTCGAGTTACGAAGGCCTGATCTTCGGCACCCCGACGCGCTACGGGAACATGTGCGCGCAGATGCGCACGTTCCTAGATCAAACCGGGAGCCATTGGCTCCAGGGGAGCCTGATTGGCAAGGTCGGTAGCGTCTTCACGTCGACGGCCTCGCAGCACGGAGGACAGGAGACCACCTTGACCTCCTTCCATACCAACCTGCTGCACCTCGGCATGGTGATCGTTGGCGTGCCCTACTCTTGCCGCGAACTCCTGACGATGGACGAGATCAGCGGCGGCACTCCCTATGGTGCCAGCACCATGGCCGATGGCGACGGCAGTCGCCAGCCGTCCGCCAACGAGTTGGCGATTGCGCGGTTCCAAGGCCGTCATGTGGGACAGATCACGCATTGGCTCGCCCGGGCGCGGGCGCAATGACCGGCCGCTGGAAATGCCCTCGGGCATCTTCATGGGCACGTTGCGCTAGGGGTGCCCGGTGCTAGCGGAGAGGGGCAGGACGCAGACAGGACTAGAGATGCGAACAGGTGCCAGGATGTCAACTCTGGGCATAGGATTTCACTCTAGCCCGAGGTGGGCGCACTAGTACTTCCTCCAAATCACGGCGCACGGAAGGTTTCACCTCTGGACCACGCCCGATTCGAAACAGAAGTTGCGGAACACCTGAGACCCCTGCCAAGCCTTTGAGCCGGGCACGAAACTTCGCCAACTCGATCGGTTGGTTGAGATAGGCGGCCGTGAGCCCACGTGCGGTGACAGCCAGCAGGGCGGTCACGTGCATCATGCCAGCGGCCAGCCAGTCGCGCGGGCTGTCGTCGCGGGTTGCAATCACGACGAGGGCTGGGGAATTGGAAGCAAGCCGCTTGTCATTTGCCGCGACCCGACGCCCAACGTCAAGAGTGCGGATGATGAAGCCGCCGACACTCGACAGAATGTCCGGTGCGCCAAACGAAGCGAGCGACATGCCATCCCGGGACGACGTTCGTCGAGAGCTCAACCATTCAGAGAGCTCCTTGCGAAAGTCGGGATCCTTGTGCTGCTCCCTGTCGGCTTCCGCGACGAGCTCAGCGACATCCGATTTTGCTTCGGATCCCGTGATGACCGCCAACTCGAGCTCGTCGAGCTGGGCAAGTTCTCCGAGCTCTTCTGCAAGCCCGGGTGGCAGCGGCTCATCCTCGAACTTGCGTCGAGTCGATCGTCTTCTACTGATCGCTGCGAAGCGAGCCTGATCTGCAAGTGTCGGCTCGTGAGGGGACCCAAGCTTGACTCGTGCCAGCAAGTCTTTGTCGGCGCTGTCGGGCAAGAGCTCGATGTCACCCGAGTAGCCGAAGCGAAGCAAGGAGGCCCGTATCATCCCGATCGCACCACCGCAGGAAATGACCAGCTCACGATCTATCGGATCGACAACCGGGAGCGCACGAGAACGATCGGCGATGACCTCGAGATGGTCGTCGTAAACCCGAAAGAGCCAAGGCTGCGTGTTGTGGCTGGAAGGTGCCAGGATCGCATAGCGCAACAGAAAACGATATTTGTCGATATCCGGGCCGGTTGCCGGGTATCTGGACGCCTCGACGTGCCAAGGTGTGGCGGCGTCTTGAGCCATGCCTCCGTCCCCCTCTTTCTGCCATTGATCACCCGGCACTTCACCATTGATGCCATCGCCGGGGAAGCCATAGATCCGCCGAATGCCCCGGTCGTGCAGGCGTTCAACCAAGAAGTCGCTGGCCGTGTCTGCCAAGGGCGCGGAGCGCGATGTCCTGCGCCAAGGTTCTTTTGCGCCAATAAGCGGTTGAAAAGGCACGCGCCTCGCGGCACTTGCGCATGACGCCGGCGACGAGGTCGTCGCACGGGACCAGGGCTGCGGCGCGATCGCGAGATAACAGGACGCTCATAGACACCGACCTGCCCATCAAGATCTACCACCTCGTGCATAAGGGCCACTATCGCTGATCGAGAGACCGCGGGCTCGAGTACACGCACGGGTATGGGCTGACGCTCGCGACGATCAGCGACTTCACGCCGCAGGGGCTACCGATGGCACACTTCCTGATGGCAGGGGACTGGACCGCATCCCGATCCTTTGTCCAAAACCGGAGGCAAGAATGCGCATGACATCGACCCTGGATACCCGTAACGCACTGTCCGGCCCGCTCGCCACTGCGCTCGCCGCCCTCCTCTGCTGCAGCCTCGGCATGACGGGGCCGGCGACGGCCGAGGACCAGCCAGCGCTGCCGAAAAGCCTCGCGGACTACCGCTTCGTGAACGCCTTCATCGTCCATGACCAAGAAAATCCACTATTCGGGATGCACGAGTTCTACGTGAACCGCGTCGGACTCGACGCCTTTCGTCATGGAGGCCCCTACCCGGAGGGCAGCGAGTTTATCGGCCTGGTGTATGGGGTCGAGAAAGGCGACGGCACGATGAATGAGGGCGACGCGCAAGCCATCACGCTGATGCGCAAGGTCGCCGACGCCGAGGCCACCGGCGGCTGGCAGTTCGCGATGTATGGCGCTGACGGCAAGGCGATGGATATCGATGTCGTCAAGGACTGCTTCGAGTGCCACACCCAGGTCGAGCAGAGGGATTATGTCTTTTCTCAGCCGCTCAGCGTCGGCGAGCTCTCCACGGTGCCGGCTACCGAAACGGGAGACGCGTCCCGTTGACAGAAAATCATCCGCTTCCGAACGCGACATGGCGCGGATTGCGCGGCTGACGACGGCGGACGCGCCTCTCGATGCGTCAACATGAAGTCGGCGACCTCGCAGTAGCACGCGACGCAAAGTCGCCCTTGGTGATCCCCGCATCGGGGAAGAAGACCTTGTCGAGGTGCTTGGGCTCGATCTCGTAGCGGTCGATTTGGGTATTGCTCATTGGACCTCCTTCAACCGCTCGCGCTCGAGCTTGTCCATCCTCGCGCACAGGGAGGCGAGCGTCGCGTCGTCGAAGCCGTCCAGATGCAGGATGTCGAAGTAGAGCCAGTCCGGGTCGGAGAAATGGTCGTGCGTGAGCGACGCCAGCATTGGAGCGCGCCATTGCGACACCGACTCCTTCTTCGGGGGCGCGCTGCTCTTTCTCGGTCAGGTCGTGCCGCCAGGACGTGCTCAGTCGTCCTCCTGCGCGGCAATCTCGTCGAGATCCCGGCCGGTCTTGATCGACCGGGGCTCGGTGCTGATCGGGCGGCGCCGCGCGTCGGCCTCGTCATCGCCCACCTTGATGAGGAGCCACTGGGGCTTGTCGCCATTGCGGATGCGCTGTTAAGACGATCATCACAAGCGGCATCCGACCGGGCACTGCATCGCCTGTATCTGACCCAGGCCCACCGCGTGCTGGGCGACGATCCATTTGCCGCCGTCGTCGACGGAAGACTGCTCGAGCCGGCCGCAGATTTCCGCCTGAGCAACCCTGTACCTGGAACCCGCTGGACTGGAACCCGCTGGACTCGACGGACTGGGCCAGCTGTTTGCCTCCTACGACGCCGTCTGCGGGTAGCGAGCGCGCCGTCATAGGCCCGGCGACGCGGGATTGCCCTCCAGTGGCCGGTTCATTTGACGCGACCAACGGGGGTATTGCACCTCCTAACGATGGGTTGGAACCAATCGATGTGCCCACCAGACGCGTCCTGCCCGAGCTGCCTGCGGATATCTTGAAGGGCTTGCGGGGCACCCGTTTCGACCTGCGCGGCGTTCGCGGTCCTGCCGCCGCGCGCCGCGATCCGCCACATCGGACCCAACCCCGGTTGGCACACCCTTTGATAACAAAGTCGGTATGGCACTGCGACGCGACATCCTCACCAGGCCCGTCTTCGCATGGGCGAAGCGGGTGCTGCCGAAGCTCTCCGACACCGAGCGCGAGGCCCTCGCTGCAGGTGATACCTGGTGGGACGCGGACCTCTTCACCGGCAACCCGGACTGGGCCAAGCTCCGACAAGTCCCACGCGCGACGCTCTCCGACGAAGAGCGCGCCTTCCTCGACGGGCCAGTCGAAACGCTCTGCGGCATGGTCGACGACTGGACGATCAACTGGGAGCTCGGAGATCTGCCGCCGGGCGTCTGGGCCTTTCTCAAAGAGCAGCGATTCTTCGCGATGATCATCCCGAAGGCCTTCGGGGGGCTGGCGTTCTCAGCCTATGCAACCTCCGAGGTCGTAAGAACAATCGCCAGTCGATCCTCGGTCGCGGCGGTAACGGTCATGGTCCCGAACTCCCTGGGTCCCGGCGAACTCCTCATTCACTTCGGGACGAATGCACAACAGGAGTACTGGCTCCCACGACTCGCCGACGGTCGTGAGATCCCCTGCTTCGGCTTGACGAGCCCCGAGGCGGGCTCGGATGCGGCCTCGATGAGCGATTACGGGGTCGTCTGCACGGGAGACTACCAGGGCCAGACGGTGCTCGGCATCCGGCTCAACTGGCACAAGCGTTACATCACCCTCGGTCCGATCGCGACGGTGCTCGGTCTGGCCTTCAAGCTCTTCGACCCGGACGGTCACCTGGGCCGCGGGGAGGCGCTGGGGATCACGCTGGCCCTGGTACCGACGGACCTCGAGGGCGTCGAGATCGGGCGCCGCCACCTCCCGGCCCAGCAGCGCTTCCAGAACGGACCCAACCGGGGCCGCGACGTCTTCATCCCGCTCGATCACGTCATCGGCGGCGAAGAGCAGGTCGGGCACGGCTGGCGGATGCTGATGGCGGCGCTCGCCGCCGGTCGCGGCATCTCCCTGCCGTCGTTGTCGGCCTCCGCTGCGGCCTTCTCGGCGCGCACGGCCGGGGCCTACGCCCGGGTGCGCGAGCAGTTCGGGATCCCGATCGGCAAGTTCGAGGGGATCCAGAATCGGCTCGGGCGCATGGCGGCGACGGCCTACGAGGTCGATGCCGCGCGGGCCCTGACCTGCGCCGGGCTCGATCTCGGCCACAAGCCGGCCGTGATCTCGGCGATGATGAAGGCCCAGGCGACCGAGATGATGCGCACCTCGGTCAACGACGCGATGGACGTCCATGCCGGTAAGGCGATCATGGACGGCCCGCGGAACTACCTCGGCAACCTCCACCGAAGCGCCCCGATCGCCATCACGGTCGAAGGCGCCAACATCCTGACCCGGAACATGATCGTGTTCGGCCAGGGGTCGATTCGCTGCCACCCTCACCTGCTCGAGGAGATCCTGGCGCTCGAGGACCCCGATCCGCGCAAGGCCTTGGATGCGTTCGATCAGGCCTTTTGGAGGCATGCCGCGCATGTCCTCAAGACGCTCGGCCGCGCCTGGCTGTACGGGTGGAGCGGCGGTGCGGCTGCGCCGGCACCGGCGGCTGCCCCCCGGGAGCTGCGCGGCCACTACAAGCAGCTCGGGCGGCATGCCGCGGCCTTCACGCTGCTCGCCGAGGCGGCTTTGATCACGCTGGGCGGGCGACTGCTGCGCAAGGAGATGCTCTCGGCGCGCCTCGGCGACATCCTGGCGAAGCTCTACTTCCTCTCGGCCGTGCTCAAGCGCTGGGAGGACGATGGTGCGCAGCGCGATGACCTGCCGCTCGTCGACTACTGCATGCAGGAGGGCTGTCGGCTCATCGAGCAGCGCTACGAGGCCGTCCTGCGCAACCTCCCTTCGCGCCCGGCCGCGTGGCTGGTGCGCCTCTTCGCCATGCCCTTTGGCGCCCGCGCACCCGGGCCATCCGATGCCTGCACGCGGGCCTGCGCCGCGCTTGTCTTGGATTCCTCCCCGACACGCGATCGGCTCACGGCGGGGCTGCACCCGGGCAACGAGGGCGATGCCGTTCACACCTTGGAGAAGGCGTTCCAGGCCGTCATCGCTACCGCCGAGCTCGCGAAGCGTCTGAAGCGGGCGGGCCTCGAGGATCTCGAGCAGGCCGTGTCCATCGGCATATTGAGCCAGGACGAGGCCGACAAGCTGCGCGAGGCCCAATCGCTGACGGCCGAGGTGCTCGCGGTGGATGATTTCAGTCCCGCAGAGCTGGCCGGCTGATCCAAGGAGCAGCACAAGAGTGCACGACCGAAGCGACAGCACGGACAAACGCGGCGCGCGGCGCCCCGTCTATCTCGTCGACGGCGCGCGCACGCCCTTCATCGCGGCGCGCGGCGAGCCCGGCCCCTTCTCGCCGGTGGACCTCGCGGTGCAGTGCGGGCGGCCCTTGCTGTTGCGTCAACCCTTCGGCGCCGAGGCCATCGATCTGGTCATCCTCGGCTGCGTGAACGTCCCAGCCGAGGAGATGAACCCGGCACGCATCGCGGCGCTGCGTCTCGGCCTCGGCGCGGACACGCCGGCCTTCACCGTCCAGATCAACTGCGGCTCGGGCATGCAGTCCATCGATACCGCGTTCAAGTACGTGCGCGACGGCACCGCCGAGCTGGTCCTCGCCGGCGGCACCGAGGCCCTGAGCCATGCACCGCTCCTTGTCCGCCAGAGCGCGGTGCGCTGGCTCGCCTCGCTGCGCAAGGCGCGCTCGCTGAGGGAAAGGGCGAAGACCTTGGCGGGATTCCGCCCGGGCTACCTCGAGCCGGTCGTCGGGCTGGCCCGCGGCCTGACCGACCCGGTCGTCGACCTGAACATGGGTCAGACCGCCGAAAAGCTCGCCTTCGAACTCGGCGTCCCCCGCGAGGAGGCCGATCGCTATGCGGTGGCGAGCCACATCCGCCTCAAGCGCGCCCAGGACGAGGGCTGGCTGCACGGGGAGGTGATGCCGGCCTTCGCCCGCGACGGCAAGGTCTACGAGGCCGACGACGGCGTCCGCCCGGACACCTCGGTCGCGAAGCTCGCCACGCTCAAGCCGGCCTTCGAGCGCCCCTACGGCCAGGTCACGCCGGGGAATTCCTCGCAGATCACCGACGGGGCGTCCTGGGTGCTGGTCGCCTCCGAGGCCGCGCTCGAGCGCCATGGCCTCGAGCCGCTGGCCGTGATCCGCGACTCGAGCTGGAGCGCCCTCGATCCATCGATCATGGGCCTCGCCCCGGTCCTCTGCGCGACGGCGCTCATGCGGCGCCACGAGCTGGCGATGGACGCCGTCGATCTCTGGGAGATCAACGAGGCCTTCGCCGCGCAGGTGCTGGCCTGTCTCGCGGTCTGGGACAGCGAGGAGCTCTCCCGGGAGCTCCTCGGGCTCGAGGCGCCGCTCGGCGCGCCCGCCCAAGATCGGCTCAACGTCGACGGCGGCGCCATCAGCCTCGGCCACCCGGTAGGCGCGAGCGGCAACCGGATCGTGCTGCACCTCGCGCGCGCCTTGCAGCGGCTCGGGGGGCACCGGGGCATCGCCAGCGAATGCATCGGCGGCGGGCAAGGCGGCGCGATGCTGATCGAGCGGACATGAGGGGCAGCGGCCGATGACGAGCACGATCTTGCAGAGGGTCGAGGACCACAGGGAGCGCCGGGAGCGGCGCGCCGAAGGCTCGGTCACCGGGGTGGAGAACTGGCGCCTCGCGACCGACGGCGACGGGTTCGCATGGCTCGTCTTCGACCAGGCGCGCTCGAGCGTCAACACCATCTCGTCGACCACGCTGGGCGAGCTCGACAGGCTCTTGGACGAGATCGAGGCCGAACCGCCAAGGGCGCTCGTGATCCGCTCGTCGAAGGCACACGGCTTCTGCGCCGGCGGCGATATCGAGGCCTTCGCTGCGATCGAGGACCCGCAAGAGCTGGCCGACCTGCTAAAGCGCGGCCATGCGGTCCTCGATCGGCTCGAGGGGCTCGCGCTCCCGACCGTCGCCGTGATCCACGGCCATTGCCTCGGCGGCGGCCTCGAGCTCGCGCTGGCCTGCGACCAGCGCATCGGCCTCGCCGGCCTGCAAACGGGCTTCCCGGAGGTCAAGATCGGCCTGCACCCGGGGCTCGGCGGCACCTTTCGCGCGACGCGGACACTCGATCCGGTCGCGGCGATGACGGCCATGCTGACCGGCAAGACCATCTATGGGGAGAAGAACCGCGCCATCGGGCTGGTCGCCGACCTGGTCGAGCCGCGTCACATGCACGCCGCGGTCGCTGCAGCCGTCGGCGGGCAGCTGAGCGCCAAGGGACACCCGTGGAAGCGGTGGGCCCTCGGTCTCGATCCGGTGCGCCGCCTCGCCGCCGGCAGGATGCGCGCGATGACCAGGGCGAAGGCCCCGCCAGAGCACTACCCTGCCCCCTATGCCCTGATCGACCTGTGGCAGCACCAGGGCCAGGACACCGAGCAGATGCGGGAGAACGAGAGCGCCTCCTTCGGCAAGCTCCTGAGCACGGACACCGCGCGCAACCTGATCCGGGTCTTCTCGCTGCGCCAGAAGATGAAGGCCCTGGGCGACGAGGCATCCGGCATCCGCCACGTGCACGTGATCGGGGCCGGCGAGATGGGCGCCGACATCGCCGGCTGGTGCGCGCTGCAAGGGCTGCGCACGAGCCTCTCCGACATGAGCCCGGACCCGCTCGGCGCCGCCGTGCGCAGCACCGAGCGCCTTTGCCGCAGCGAGCACAGGAGCTCGATCGAGACGCGCGACGCCCTCGATCGGCTGGTGCCCGACCTCGACAACGCCGGTATCGCCTGGGCCGATCTGATCATCGAGGCGGTGCCCGAATCGATCGAGATCAAGCAGAAGGTCTACGAGACGGTCGGCAAGCGGATGCGCGAGGACGCCATCCTGGCGAGCAACACCTCAAGCATCCCCCTCGAGGCCCTCCGCGAGCACGTCACCCGGCCCGCGCAGTTCGCAGGGCTGCACTTCTTCAATCCGGTGGCGAAGATGCTGGTCGTCGAGGTCGTCCGCCACGATGGCACCGACGCCACGACCGTCGATGCGCTGCGGGCCTTCTGCAACCGCATCGGCAAGCTGCCCGTGCCGGTCGCCAGCTATCCGGGCTTTCTCGTCAACCGCGCGCTCATGCCCTATCTGCTCGAGGCCTTGGTGCTGCTTGGCGAGGGCGTCAAGCAGGAGACCGTCGACCAGGCGGCACTCGATTTCGGGATGCCGATGGGGCCGATCGAGCTCGCCGATCAGGTGGGGCTCGATATCTGCCTCGATGTCGGGCGGATGCTGACGGCCTCGGTGGCCAAGCCGATGCCCGAGCTGCCGGACTGGCTCGAGCGGAAGGTCGAGCGCGGCGAGCTCGGCAGGAAGAGCGGACAGGGCTTCTATCGCTGGAGACAGGGCAAGCCGCAGAAGGAGAAGGGGGTCCCTACCCCCGCCGGCGACATCACCGACCGGCTCATGCTGCCGCTGCTCGATGCCTGCGTCGAATGCCGACGCGAGGGCGTGGTCGACGACCCGGACCTGATCGACGGCGCCCTGATCTTCGCCACCGGCTTCGCGCCCTTCCGCGGCGGACCGATCCACTACGCGCGGGCGCGCGGGATCGAAGCGATCGTCGGCCGCCTCGAGGGCCTCGCCAAGGCGCACGGCAACCGCTTCGAGCCGGACCCGGGCTGGGCGAAGCTCTAATCGGATCGCAGACCACGCCGCCGCCATGTCCTCGAACCCCCAGCGCTACCAGGACGCCGACGCCATCGCCGAGGCCATCCTCGCGCGCATCGGCCGCGACATCGTCCTGTTGCTGCCGCTGGCCCTCGGCAAGGCGGTCCACATCGCCAATGCCCTGGTCGATCGCGCCTGCGCCGACCCCACGATTCGGCTGACGATCTTCACGGCGCTCTCGTTGGAGAGGCCCGCGTTGAACAGCGAGATCAAGCGGCGCTTCCTGGGTCCGGCGGCGGATCGACTGTTCGGCGCCTACCCTGGGCTGAGGTACGTCGAACGGCTCCGCCAGGGGACGCTGCCCGAGAACATCCGGGTACACGAATTCTTCCTGCTGGCCGGGCAATGGCTCGAGGTGCCGCAGATGCAGCAGGCCTTCATCTCGGCCAACTTCACGCACGCCCTCTCCTACCTGCGCGAGCGGGGGCTCAACGTCGTCGCCCAGCTCGTCGCCCCGCCGGAGGACGGCGAAGGCCGGAAGTTCAGCCTGAGCTGCAATCCGGACGTGACCGCCGACCTGCTGCGCCTGCGCCGACGCGGCGAGGTGGACTTCGTCTTCGCCGGACAGAGCAATGCCGAGCTGCCGTTCATGTATGGCGATGCCGTCTTCGATCGCGACGAGCTTGATCTGCTGCTCGATGGAACCGCCTGCGAGTTCGAGCTCTTCGTGGCACCCAAGCGCCCGGTCGGCCTGGCCGATTATGCGATCGGGCTCCATGCGGCGCGGCTGGTCCGCGACGGCGGCACCATCCAGATCGGCATCGGCTCCATCGGCGATGCCATCGTCCAGGCCCTGCTGCTGCGTCACCAGCGCAATGACCGCTTTCGCGATCTGCACCAACGGTGGCCGAAGACGGACTCGGGCGATCTCTACGAGGACGGACCCCTCGAGGCGGGGCTCTATGCGAACAGCGAGATGTTCGTCAGCGGCTTCCTGCCGCTCTACGATGCGGGCATCCTGAGCCGCGAGGTCGACGGCGCGGTGCTGCACGGGGCCTTCTTCGTCGACGACCGCGCCTTCTACGAGCGTCTGCGGGCGATGCCGAAGGCCGAGCGGCAACGCTTTCGCATGATGGCCGTGAGCTTCACGAACGAACTCTTCGGCGACGAGGAGGGCAAGCGGGCCGCCCGGGTCGGAGCACGCTTCATCAACAGCGCGATGAAGGCGACGCTGCGCGGCGCCATCGTCTCCGACGCGGTCGAGGGCGGCGGCGTCGTCAGCGGCGTCGGCGGGCAATACAACTTCGTCGCCCAGGCCTTCGCCCTCGCCGGGGCGCGCTCGGTCATGACCCTCAACGCCACCCGCCAGTCACGCGGCCAGACCGTGTCGAACATCGTCTGGGCCTACGGCCACGAGACCATCCCTTGGCATCTGCGCGATATCGTCGTCACCGAGTATGGCGTCGCCGACCTGCGCGGCAAGAGCGAGGTCGAGACGATCGCCGCCATGCTCGCGATCGCCGACTCGCGCTTCCAGCCCGGGTTGCTCGCGCAGGCCAAGAAGGCCGGCAAGATCCCCCAGGGCTACCAGATCCCCGAGGAGCAGCGACGCAACACCCCGGAGCGCATCGAAGCGGTCTTGAGGCCCCTGACGGGCGAAGGCCTGCTGCCGCGCTTCCCCTTCGGCACCGACTTCACGCCCGAAGAGCAGCGGCTTATGCCCGCCCTGGAGCTGCTCAAGCAGAAAGGGCGCACCCGAATGGGAATCGGCTCCCTGCTCATGAAGGGTCTGCTGGCCGGGAAGCCGACCGATGAGCAGGCCGTATGTCTCGAGCGCATGGGGCTGCACCAACCCCGAAACCTCAAGGAACATCTCTATCGGCGGCTCCTGCACGCGGCGCTGACGGAGACGAGCGCGTAGCAGGCACCCCGATCGCGACCCGCGTCGCGCGGCGAAGATCTTCGCCAATGCAATGCCTGCGCCCCCGAGGCGCAGGCTCTCCGTTCGATACACCAACAGATCGTCAGTCCGAGGCGACGCCTGGCTAGTACCTATCACGAATGACTTCTTCGGTTTTGGGTCGGGGTCTTTGCTCCCGTGCCTGGCATCATTGCGGCATCGAGGTCTTTTCCATGACCTCGCCGGTCAGCGACTGATCTGCACCCCGGTGGGCCAGGTCACCGACGGAGAGGATGCCGACAAACCGTTCGTTGCGGTCCATTACGAGCAGCCGTCGCACCTGCTGTGCTTCCATCGTTGCAGCCGCCGTCTCGACGTCGTCATCCTCGTAGCCGACCAGCACTCCGCGGCTCATGACCGCCGAGACCGGCGTGTCCTCTAGCGACGCGCCGTCGGCAACCGCCCTGATCGTGATATCGCGGTCTGTCACTGCACCAGTGAGCTGGTTCTCCTCGAGCACCGGGAGAATCCCGATGTCGTGGTCACGCATCAGCTCTGCCGCATGTCGCACAGAGTCCCGATGCTCAATGACATGGCCGCCTCGGGTCATGATCTCGCGCACTTGCATGGTTCATCCTCCTCGAGCATTCGCCTTCGCGGAAGTCGCCTTCGGCGATGTGAAGCGCCATCGTCGTTGCTCCGCTCGGGAGCCACGGCCGAAGACGCCGAGTCGTTACTTCACCGTGCCAGACGGGGCGTCTGATCGCTGGTCTTTCGCCCAAGCCAGAGCGCAGCCTTCCCCCGGAGAATGCCACCGGCGAGCAATGGGCTCCTCGCCAGCGTCAGTCACTGCCGGCTGATCCCTCAGAATCTGGGTGGACGCCCGAGACTGGCACTCTCTCGTGGGCACGCAGATTCGATGCCACATGATTCTGCTGCGCCGGGTGGAAAGCTTCGACACCCGCGTTTGGCATTGCGTCGCGCTACCGCGGGTGCAATGAGCCGATTGCGAGGGGCATTTCGGCCGCTGGAGGCCAGGACGAGCCGCTTTGGTGGGGCTGCAGCGGCCCACCGATGCGGCATGCCTCATGCTGCCAAGTCCCAATCACCCATCGACCGAGAACCGATCAGCCGGAGGTACCCAGTGGCACATACCACAACGCTGCTGATGAGCGGATTTGTTACGCACGATACACGCCGGTTCGTGATCGAGCGGCCCGATGGCTTCACATTCGAGCCCGGCCAGGGGGTCGAACTGACCATCGAGCAGGAGCCATGGCAAGGAGAGGCCCGGCCCTTCACGCCGACCTGCCTGCCGGGTGAGCAGCTGCTCGAGCTGACCATCAAGCGCCATCCGAAGAGTGATGGCTTCACGACAGCCCTCCATGATTTAGAGGCCGGGGCGCCTCTGACTCTCAGCGAGCCCTTCGGCACGATCACCTACCAGGGTCCTGGCACGTTCATCGCTGCCGGGGCGGGCATCACCCCTTCCTCGCCAGCCTCCGCCGCCTAGCCAGCGAGAAGGCGCCTGACGGTCACTGCCTGCTGTTCTCCAGCAAGACTGAAGCCGATCTGATCTGCGGCCTGGAGCTGCGCCAATACCTACAAGACCGGGCGCATTTCACCTTTACGCGTCGACCACCGGCGGGGCAGCAGGACCGGCACATCGACAAGGCCTATCTCCAAGGGCAGATCGGCGACCTGGGACAATATTTCTACGTCTGCGGCCCCGATGCCTTCGTCGAAGCCGTGAACGATGCATTGACGGGCCTCGGAGTGCCCGACGAACGTCTCGTCTACGAGCGCTAGGAGTCGTCGATCGTGAACCGCCCGAGCACAACGTGCGATGGGTTTGCGCCCCATTGCAGGAGCCGCACAAGATGGAGAAGCACGATATGATTGAGCTTTCAAATCGAAAGATCGGAATCTTGGTCGAAGACCTGTTCGAGGATCTGGAGCTCTGGTATCCGGCGATCCGCATGCGCGAGGCCGGTGCCCAAGTGCGCTTATTGGGAGCCGGCCAGGAAGTCTACAAGGGGAAACGTGGATTGACAGCCAACCCGGATGCAGAGGTCAGCATGGTGCGGTCGAGCGAGTTCGATGGATTGATCATCCCGGGTGGCTACGCCCCAGACCACCTGCGCCGCCATGAGCCGGTCCTGGAGTTGGTGCGCGCGATGGACCGGGAGAACAAGCCGATCGCCTTCATCTGCCATGCCGGCTGGGTCCCGATCTCGGCCGGAATCGTGAAGGGCCGGCGGGTGACCTCTTTCCAGGCCATCCGCGACGATCTGGTCAATGCCGGCGCCCAGTGGCAGGACAGCGCCGTGGTGATCGACGGAAACCTGATCTCGAGCCGCCACCCGGGAGATCTCCCGGACTTCTGCCGCGCCATCATCGCCCGGATCGCCCATAGACAAGGTGCGGCTTTCGAGGAATCCTAGCCCGAGCGGCTCGCCGGGCAAGTCCGAGATGGCTCTGTCCTCGACAGCATGAAATGGTCCGCACACGGGGCAAGTCGACTTCGTCGCCGGCCCTTCGCTGAGCCAGCACAGGATCCTAACCCATGAGCCTTCGCCGTTTCTCAGGTCTCGCCCGCCCGCTCGATCTTGCCTACCCCACCAATCGCTGGATCGGCGCTGCATCGCTCGCCATCCTCGCTGCCGGCTGGCTGCTGCGCGGCTCCATCAGCGGCGACTGGCTCGCGTCCGGCGCTTGGGCGAGCCTGGCCGCGCTCGCGGTCTTTCTATCCTGGGCCCTGTGTCGCGAGCTCGACCCGGATCGCGAGCGCATCGCCTTCCTGGCCAGCGGCCTTGCCCTGCTTGGAATCGCGATCACCGGCCTGCCGGACATTGCCGGCCTCTTCGCCATACTGCTCACGATCCGCGTGGTAAACCGCACCACCGGCAGCGGCGCGACCGCGCTCGACGGCCTGGCCCTGTTCGCCCTGACATTCTGGATTGCGCTGGGCGGCGTCTGGCTTTATCTGGCGCTTGCATGCCTCGCCTCGATCCTCGATGGGCTATCCGCACCGGGGAGCCCGTCGCGCGCGGCAATCGGTGTCGGCGCCGCAGTGCTCGCGACGGGCGCAATCCTTGTCATCGGCCCAAACCTCAGCCCTTTCGAACCGCAGATGCCCACAACCCTGCTGGCCGTCCTCCTTGCGGCCGCGCTCTACCCAGCCGTCCGCGATGCGGACAGCGTCGAAACGCCGGCAGATGAGACCGGGAAGCGACTCTCCTCGATGCGACTGAGACTTGGTCAGCTCTTGGCAGCAGCCGCCGCTCTCGGACTCGTACTATGGCATGGCGGTGAAGGGTTTGCCGAGCTGATGCCGCTCTGGGCGGCGATGGTGGCCGCGGGTGCTGGGCGTCTCCACGAGCGCCGGCGCTGACTTCGAGCCGGCTGCAGGGCCCCTGCCCACCGAGCCGAATCGCACAACTCGTGGGGCGGCACCAACGCAGCGGTGCCGCCCACTACTCGGTTGAGTCGTTGCCAGCAACCATCGATGGCAAGGATTCATCTGCGTGACGGGCTGGTCCGGGCAAGCCTGTCGGCCATCCCTGGCCGGCGAGGCGCCTAACCGACGTCGAACGGTCGGTCGCGGCGCAGATTCTCTGCCGCGAAGTCCCAGTTCACGAGCTCCCAGAAGGCGTCGACGTAACGCTTCTTCTCGTTGCGGTAGTCGACGTAGTAGGCGTGCTCCCACATGTCGCAGGTGAGAATGGGCGTCTTGTCGTCGGTCAGCGGATTACCGGCATTGCTGCGAGTCTCGACGCTGAGCTTGCCGTCGCTATCCCTGGCGAGCCAGACCCAGCCAGACCCGAAGAGCGTCATCAAGGCGTTCGAGATCTCATCGCGCAGGGCGTCGACGCTGCCGAAATCCCGCTCGATCGCGCTCGCGAGTTCGCCCGTTGGATTGCCGCCGCCGTTCGGGCTGAGGCAGTGCCAGAAGAAGGCGTGATTCCAGGCCTGAGCGCCGTTGTTGAAGATGCCGCCCGAAGCCGAACGAACGATCTCGGTCAGCGCCTTATCGGCAAACTCGGTTGTCTCGATGAGGGCATTGAGCTTGTTGACATAGGTCCCGTGGTGCTTGTCGTGATGCAGGGACAATGTCTCGCTCGATATGTGCGGCGCGAGCGCATCATAGGCGTAAGGCAGATCGGGTAGCTGATGGGTCATGTGAGGACTCCTGCTTGTTTGGGGTTAGTGCGGTCGAGCGCCTGCTCAGTCGGCGTCGATGACGCCGCAGGCGATCCGCGGTCCAGCTGCACCGCTCGGCTGGCTCTCGTAGTCGTCCGCGCCTTCGTGGATGACAACGGCAGCACCATCGTCGTCCAGCAGGTCGGGCTTCAGCGCCGCGGCCAGCGTCAGGACTTCGAATTCCAGTGTCCCGCCGTCGGGCACATGGATATTGGGCATATCACCGGCGTGAGGCCCGTCTTCGACGAGAAATCCGTGGGCGCTGTCGTCAGGGTTGAAATGACCACCGGCCGACTTGAAGGGCGGCTCGCAGACGCCCGTCTCGTGCAGATGAAAGGCATGCGTGCCCGGCGGCAGGCCGACCAATCGCGCGTGCAGCAGGAGACCGTTCGGGGTCTCTCGCAGGCTCACCGTACCAACCTGATTGCCATCAGGATCCCGGAGCGTCGCCCCGGCCATGCCATCGCCGGCCACCGCGCTAGTGGCGAGACAAGCGGACAACGCGAGCCAACCGATCATGGCGACGCGCCGTGCAAAGGCGTTCATAACCATCGTCTATCTCTCCTGTTGCTGAAGGTGACAGAGACGCAGGCGAGGTAGCGAACCTGCTACGCGGTCCCCTTCGCAGCGGGGCATCTGCACCTGGATTAGGTGCTATTGGCCCAGCAGCCGCGCTATCAGAGTGAATCTGTCTCCGCCTCCCAACGATCGAAGACGACCGCCTGCATTCCGCTGCCCGAGACATCGACGGCGTGCTCGAAGCTCGGCCGCCGCTCGATACTGGCCCGAATCCGATACGCTCCGGCCGGCAGATCCAGCAACAGCCATGGACCAGAAGACGTCACAGTAGCGACCGCCCGGCCGTGCGTATCGCTGACAATGACATCGACGTTGCTCAGATGGCTGCCGTCCGCCCTGGCGAACTCGAGCTTCAGGCTGTAGTCCTTCGCGACGGGTAACCATTTAGCCCCCCCCCGCTTCGGACGGCCTGCCGGGGGTTGGGCGTGCTGTCAGATAGCGGGCGCTGGTAGGGGCGGTGCCGGCAACCCTTGGCGTCGTTGGCCGATGACCTCAGCGATGTACGGCCAAGGAGAGACGCCACGCTTGCGGCAGGTCTCGATGACGCTGG
>NZ_NRRW01000033.1 GCF_016583835.1 Thiococcus pfennigii
CCCCCGCGGGGGCGTAACCCGACGGCCGACACCGTGGCGCCCTCCGAGGCCCCTGTCGGGTTACGGCGCGCGCAATCCTTTGTTTTACCCAACCGCCGTGCCAGCGCGCCTAACCCGACCTACGGGCTGGAGCCTGAAGCCTGAAGCCTGAAGCCTGAAGCCTGAAGCCTGAAGCCTGGAGGCTGGCGGCTGGCGGCTGGCGGCTGGCGGCTGGCGGCTGGCGGCTGGCGGCTGGCGGCTGGAGGCTGGAGGCTGGAGGCTGGAGGCTGGAGGCTGGAGGCTGGAGGCTGACGGCTGGCGGCTGGCAGCCCGACGGCCTCAGGGCTTGGGCAGCGTGACTCCGCGCTGGCCTTGGTACTTGCCGCCACGGTCCTTGTACGAGGACTCGCAGACCTCGTCGGACTCGAAGAACAGGATCTGGGCGACCCCCTCGTTGGCGTAGATCTTGGCCGGCAGCGGCGTGGTGTTCGAGAACTCCAGCGTCACATGGCCCTCCCACTCCGGCTCGAGCGGGGTCACGTTGACGATAATGCCGCAACGGGCATAGGTGCTCTTGCCGAGACAGATCGTTAGCACGTTGCGCGGGATGCGGAAGTACTCGACGGTGCGCGCGAGCGCGAACGAGTTCGGCGGGATGATGCAGACGGGCGCCTTCAGGTCGACGAAGCTGTTCGAATCGAAGTTCTTCGGGTCGACGATGGCCGAGTTGATATTGGTGAAGATCTTGAATTCGTCGGCGCAGCGGATGTCGTACCCGTAGCTGGAGGTGCCGTACGAGATCACCCGGCCGTGCTCCCCGTCGCGCACCTGGCCCGGCTCGAACGGCTCGATCATGCCATGCTCGCGGGCCATGCGGCGGATCCAACGGTCGGACTTGATGCTCATTTCCTGAAGAGATCTCGACGACGAAACGGTGGGCGCCGATTATAGACGCGCCCACCGCTTTGCGCGCGATCAGCCGCCTGCGAGGTGATAGCCCTGGATGCGCTCGACCTCGTTGCGCGACCCGAGGATGACGGGCACCCGCTGGTGGAGCCCCTCGGGCTGGAGGTCCATGATCCGCTGGGTGCCGGTGATCGAGCCGCCGCCGGCCTGCTCGACGATGAAGGACATCGGGTTGGCCTCGTAGAGCAGACGCAGCTTGCCACCCTGCCCCTTGTCCTTCATCTTCGCGTCCATCGGATACATGAAGACGCCGCCGCGGGTCAGGATGCGATGCACCTCGGCGACCATCGAGGCGATCCAGCGCATGTTGAAGTCCTTGCCGCGCGGCCCCTCCTTGCCGGCCAGGCACTCCTCGACATAGCGGCGCACCGGCGGCTCCCAGAAGCGCATGTTCGAGGCGTTGATCGCGAACTCCTGGGTGTCGACCGGGATCTCCATGTTCGGATGGGTCAGGATGAACTCGCCGATGTTCTGATCGAGGGTGAAGCCATTGACGCCGTTGCCGGTGGTCAGGACCATCATCGTCGACGGACCGTAGAGGGCATAGCCGGCCGCGACCTGCTGGGTACCGGCCTGGAGGAAGTCGCGCTCGGTCGGCGCCTCGCCACCGCCCGGGCAGCGCAGGATCGAGAAGATGGTCCCGACCGAGACGTTGACATCGATGTTCGAGGAGCCGTCGAGGGGATCGAAGGTCAGCAGGTATTTGCCACGCGTGTACTGCTGAGAGATCGGATAGATCTCGTCCATCTCCTCGGAGGCCATCGCCGCCAGGTGTCCGGCCCACTCGTTCGAGCGGATGAAGACGTCGTTGGCCAGGACATCCAGCTTCTTCTGGGTCTCGCCCTGGACGTTCTCGCTGCCGGCGCTGCCCAGCACCCCGACCAGGGCGCCGTGGTTGACCAAGTTCGAGATGACCTTGCAGGCGGTGACGATGTCGTTGAGCAGCGACGTGAAGTCGCCGGTGGCGCCGGCGATCTGACGCTGCTCCTCGATGATGAATTGGGTGACGGTCGTGCCATTGTGCATCGGGGGCGTCCTCGGAAAAGGGGCAGAAATGGGCTAACTGGCCGCCCAGTATAGGATGCTCGGCCCGGCAACGAAAACCTGATCGAGAGTATAGTCGCGACAAATCCAGCGTCTCGGCACCCGGATCGCGACCGGCTTGCACCGCACAACGGCCTGAATATAATTCGGAATATTCCACTTTTCTGATTAACGAGGAATGCCATCCATGCCCACCTACGACTATCGTTGTGACGCCAACGGCCGCGTCGTCGAGGTCAGCCACCGCATGAGCGAGACCCTCGCGACCTGGGGCGAACTCTGCGCCCGGGCCGGGATCGAGGCCGGCGACACGCCGCCCGGGGCGCCGGTGCACCGGCTCGCGACCGGCGGCAATATCGTCACCAGCAACAGCCTGGGCAGCGGCCAGGCCCCGGCACCGGCCTGCGGGACCGGCGGTTGCTGTGCGAACGGCCTCTGCGGTCTCGGCTGAGCGGGGCACGCACGCGGACCGGCCCCGCCGCCACGGGGCCGCACCCCGACGATCTCAATCCAGAAAGACCTTGTTCGGGCGGCCGGCCGGTTCGTAGATGAAGGGTTCGCCGAGGCGATCGAGTCGCACCCGCTCGAAGATGCGCTGGCCGTCGACGTCGAGGACCCGCAGTTCATCGCCCTGCTGAGGATCCTGGATCGTGGCCTGGTAGTGACCGCCATAGTGCCGCTCGACCTCGTCGATCGGCAGCTCGTAGGCGATGAATTTCGCGACCCCCTTGGTCCTGAGCCCGCCGATCAGGACATCGTCATCGAGACGCGCCAGCGACGACAGGACCAGCATGGGTCCGCTCCCGGTGATCAGCAACAGCGCCTTCATCTCTCTCGCCCACCCGTTGATGTGAACCCGTCTCGCCCGTGACGGCAACCGGCGAGGCGCCATCTCGACGCCCCGACGTTGCGCGTCGTCCACGTCGAAGATCCCAGATCATCGCGCGCTGCGCAACAACGCCCTGCACTAGTCGACCACGGGATCCGCCTCCGGCTCCGCATGGTTCGGCCAGGCCGAGAGGATCGCCTGGACGAGGGTCGCGAGCGGGATCGCAAAGAAGACCCCCCAGAAACCCCACAGGCCACCGAAGATGAGGATGGCGACGATGATCGCCACCGGGTGCAGGTCGACCACCTCGGAGAACAGCAGCGGCACGAGCACATTGCCGTCGAGGGCCTGGATGATCAGATACGCGACCGTCAACCAGATGAAGGTCGGCGACCAGCCCCACTGGAACCAGGCGATCAGCACCACGGGCACGGTGACGACGGCCGCGCCGACGTAGGGGATGATGACCGAGAGACCGACCAGCAGGCCGAGCAGCATCGCATAACGCAGACCGAAGGCCGAAAAGACGATGAAGCTGACGGACCAGACGATCAGGATCTCCCAGAACTTGCCGCGCACATAATTGGAGATCTGGCCATCGACATCGCGCCAGACATCGCTCGCGATGCGCCTGTGGCGCGGCAGGTAGCGGCCGAACCAGGCGAGGATCAGGTCCTTGTCCTTCAGAAAGAAGAAGACCAGCAGCGGCATCAGGATCAGGTAGACGAGGAGCGTGATGACGCTAACCATCGAGTTCAGCGACCAGGACAGCGCCCGCTGACCGAACAGGATCACCTCGTTGCGGATCGCCCCGATCAGCTGGTCGATCTGGGCCTCTGTGAACAGCTCCGGGTACTGCTCGGGCAGTTGCAGCAGGGCCTGCTGGCCCTCGTTGATCATCGCCGGCAACTGCTGAACCAACTCCGTCACCTGCCGCGACACCTGCGGCAGGACCCCGAAGAGCACGAGGATCAAGAACAGCACGAACAGGGAGTAGACGACCAACACCCCCGCCAGCCGCGGCCAGCCACGGCGCTCCAGCCAACCGACCAGACCCTCGAGGAGATAGGCGATCACGAGGCTGGCCAGCACCGGCGCCAGCATCTGACCCATGGTCAGGACGACGGCAAACACGACCAGGAGCGCGAGGGCCAGGAAGAGGATCTGCGGATCGGAGAAGTGCCGTCGAAACCAGGCGGTCAGGACTTGCATAGGCTACCGGGCGCGTCAGGGGCGATCATCGGAGAAGGTATCGCGGTAGGCGGCATAATAGCGCGCGAACAGCGCCTCCAGTTCGTCGATCACGTCGGCCGCGGCCCGCCCCTGGAGCAGGTGGGCGCTCATCAGCGAGGAGGCCTCGCCGAGCAACGGGCCTCGCTCGAGCATGGGATAGGTCTGGGACAGGCGCCGGATCGCCGCAACGACGCTCTCCTGCGCCGGGCGCGCCAGAGGCTCGGGCGCGCGGGCCGCGGCCGGCGCCGACGGCTCGCGGGCCGCGAGGAAGGCGGCAAAGGCCAGCAGCGTTTCGCGGTCGGCCGCCTCCAGTGCGCGGAAGAGCTTCAGCAGCCGGCGCTCGTCCGCGCCCCCACGGCCGGGCGGCAGCGAGGCAGACCCCATCATTCGGCGTGAATCTCGCAATAGGCGCGGGCGAACTGGAGCAGCTCCTCCATGACGCGCGAGCGGAACTTCTGCTTCTGATGGATGAAGGAGAAGGGGCGCTCCAATGGCGGGTCCAGATCGATCGCCACCAGGGTACCGAGGCGCAACTCCTTCTGGATCGTCGTGCGTGAGACCACCGACACCCCCATCCCGGCCTCGACCGCGCCCTTGACGGCCTCCGGGCTCCCGAGCTCCATCGCGATCTTCAACGTCGCCCCACCGCCGTCGAGGCGGTGCAACTCGGCGCTGATCACCTCGCGCGTGCCCGACCCCTCCTCGCGGCAGATGAAGGGGTGCCCGAGGAGCTGCGGAAAGGTCACGCAGGGCTGCGCCGCGAGCGGGTGGCCGGGCGGCGCGATGGCGACCAGACGGTCGCGCTTGCAGACCTCGACGACCAGGTTCTTGTTCGTGACCGGCGACTCGACGACGCCCAGATCGATCGTGTTGTTCTCGACCATCGCGACGATCCCCTCGCTGTTGGCGACCTTGAGGTGCACGGTCACGTCCGCGTGCTGGTCCTTGAAGTCGCCGAGCAGGGTCGGGAGCATGTACTCGGCGATCGTCGTGCTGGCCCCGATCGTCAGGGCGCCGCTGATCTCGCCGGTCAACTCGCTGACGGCCCGCCCCATCTCCTGATAGAGCTCGAAGATGCGGTCGGCATAGACGAAGACCCGCTGCCCGGCCTCGGTCAGGCTGATGCGGTTATGGGTCCGATCGAACAGGCGGGTGTTGAACTGCTCCTCTAGCTGGCGGATCTGGAAGGTCACCGCGGGCTGCGTCATGTGCAGCGTCTCGGCCGCCTTCGTGAAGCTGAGCAGGCGTGCAACTGTATGAAAAACCTGGAGCCTTCGATCCGCCATTGAGACCCCTCTCGCGATCGATGGACAAATAGAAAAAGCTTATATCACAACCTCGCCAGGTCCAACAAAACATCTTCGATTTCAATCACTTTGCCCGACACGCGACCTCGCGTCGCCCTGGCATGTCATAAAAATACGACATGATTGGCATTTACATGCAACAAACAGTGGCGATCGGCGGGGATCCGGCGTAATCTCCCCGCCCGGTCTCAACCCCATGAAAAACGCTGTTCGTGATGACTTAAGGTGAGGAGGCACGGCCCCATGTACAGAACCCTTTCGACGACGGCAAGGCTCGCCCTGGTCGGGATCCCGCTCGCGTTCGCGGCGCAACCGGGCGCTAAGGCATCCGGCTTCGCGCTGCCCGAGCATTCCGCGGCCGGGATCGGCACCACCAACGCGCTCGTCGCCAACCCGGACGACCCGGGCGCCTTCGCCTACAACCCTGCGGCGATGGGCTTCCACGACAGCTCGAGCATCGCCGTCGGCACCCTGTTCATCGGCCCGAGCTTCCAGGTCACCAACAGCACGGGGACCCACGAGAGCCAGGGCGTGGACTGGATCGGCGTCCCCATGATCCAGGGCGCCCTCAAGGTCAACGACAGGTGGCGGCTCGGACTCGGGGTCAACGCCCCGTTCGGCCTGGAGACGCGCTGGAAGACCGGCACCTTTCCGGCCCTCACGGACGAACTGGCGCTCGGCCCGATCAGGATCCCGCTGAGCCCCCAGCCCCTGCAGAGCAAGCTCGAGGTCCTCGGCGTCGTGCCAACGGCCACCTACCGGGTCAACGATCAGCTGAGCCTGTCGGCCGGCGTCGACTACTACTGGGCCAAGTCGGCGGTCCTCGACTCCTCGGTCGCCAACCTGGAGGGCGATGGTGACGGCTGGGGCTACAACCTGAGCTTCCTCTTCAAGCGCGATGCCCTGAGCATCGGCGGCAGCTTCCACTCGGCGGCGACGATCGCGATCGACGGGGATTACGAGGCCCTGAGCCAAGCCCTCGTCTTCCTCGGCGGCCTGTTGCCGAGCCAGTCGGCGGAACTCGACCTCAACCTGCCCTGGCGCCTGCAACTCGGCGCCCGCTATGCCTTCACCGACAGGCTCGCCGTCGAGGTCGACTGGAGCCGCATCGGCTGGAGCGAGTTCGATAAGATCAGGATCGAGACCAAGAACGGCGGACAGCTGATCCAGGAGGACATCAACGACTGGTCCGACGCCAACGCCTACCGGCTCGGTCTGACCTACCAGTGGCGCCCGACCACGGTCCTGCGCCTCGGCTACACCTACGACGAGACCGGCCAGGGCGACGATCACTTCAGCGCCCGGGTCCCGGACAGCGACCGCCACCTCTTCGGCATCGGCCTCGGCCAGGACCTCGGCCATGGCTGGGCGCTCGACGTCGGCTACATGTACGTCCTGTTCGAGGACCGCGACTACCGCTCGACGACGCCTTATACGCCGGGCAGCGCAGACATCAACGGCACCGACGCGATCAACGGCGACTACGAGGCGAGCGCCCACCTCTTCGGGTTGGAGATCCGCCGGACCTTCTGAGCCCACCACGAAGAACGCCGCCTCACGGCGGCGTTGCTAGGCCCGGCCCCTCGTCATCCGATCGCGGGGCCTGGGCCGACCCGCTCAGATGTAGAGGCAGATGTCGCTCTCGCCGGCGAACTCGAAGAAGGTCGCCGCACCACCGTACTCGATGCCCTCGATGAACGCGCTCGTGTCCATATCGAACAGGTCGACGGTCATCTGACAGGCGATGAGCTTGACCTCCGCCTCCTGGCACAGCTCGCGCAACTCCTCGACGCTCGCGACCCCCTTCTTCTTCATCTTGTCCTTCATCATCGCGGTCATCATGGCCTGCATCCCGGGCAGCGCCATGCCGAGGACGGGGAACCATTTGTCCATCCCCATCGGCATCGGCATGCCGGGGTTGCCGAGCGGCGTGACCTCCAGGCTCAGCTTCTTCTTCAACAACTGCAGGCCGTAGAAGGTGAAGAACACCTGAACCTGGTAACCGAGGGCCGCCGCCGTGGAGGCGAGGATGAACGGGGGATAGGCCCAGTCCAACGAGCCCTTCGTGGCGATGATCGCCAGCTTTTTCTCTTCCATCGGACGCTCCTGTAACGGGAAGCCGAACGGCTCCGGGGTTGTCGCCGACGCGGTCAGGCCTTCTTGATCAGGAAGTGGAACTTGCCGCCTTCCTCGCGCGACTCGATCAGCTCATTGCCGGTCTGTTTGGCGAAGGCGTCGAAATCCTTCACCGAGCCCGGGTCGGTGGCGATGATGTGCAGGACCTGGCCGGACGAGAGGCTTGCCAGCGTCTTCTTCGCGCGCAGGATCGGCAGCGGGCAGTTCAGACCGGAAGCATCGAGCTCTTGATCAAAGGCAGACATGCAAAACCTCCAGCGTACAGTGGTCTATCAAGGGTTGGCCGCAGCTCAAAGGGCCAGATTTATAGGCGAAACATCGGCAAAAGGCAACGAAGGGGCGGCCTTATCGCCCATCAGCCAGCGCCCGGCAGGGCGATCTCGAGGCCCTGGCGGGCCCAGTCGGCGATCCCCCCGCGCAGGTTCAGGACCTTGTCGAAACCCTGCTGGACCAGATAACTGCAGGCGTGATACGAGCGCGCCCCGCTGCGACAATAGAGGACGATCTCGCGGTCCCTGGGCAGCTCGTGCAGCCTCAGAGGGATCAGGTGCATCGGCAAGGTCTCCGCACGCGGGATGATCCCCTGGGCCGTCTCCGCTGGCGTGCGGATGTCGATCAGCAGGATGTCCGCGCCGGCCTGAAGCTGCCGATGCAGGTCGAGAGAATCGATTTCGTCGATCACGATGGGCCTATCCGCAATCCAAGCAATTCAGTATATTAATCGCTTTTAATATCGAGCTCAACGCCGAGTGCGCCGAGCCCGCATCCACCGAGCCGAACCAGCTGGCCGCTAGATCGAAACCATGGATTATCTACCCATCTTCCTCGACGTGAGGAACAAGCCCTGCCTGGTCGTCGGCGGGGGCGAGATCGCGCTGCGCAAGATCACGAACCTGCGCCGCGCTGGGGCCACCGTGCGGGTCGTCGCCCCCGAGCTCGCGCCGGCGCTCGCCGAGCTGCGCGCCGCCGGCGAGATCCTCCACGCCGCCCGCGCTTTCCGCGACGCGGACCTCGACGAGGCCCTCCTCGTCGTCGCCGCGACCGACGATCGTCACGTCAACCAGCGCATCGCCGAGTTGGCCCGCCAGGCCAACGTGCCGGTCAATGTCGTCGACCAGCCCGAGGCATGCAGCTTCCTGATGCCCTCGGTCATCGACCGCTCGCCGGTCGTCGTCGCCGTCTCGACCGGCACCGCCTCCCCAGTCCTCGCGCGCCTCATGCGCACGCGCCTAGAGGCGCTAATCCCGGCCGCCTACGGGCGCCTCGCCGGCCTCTGCGCCGACTACCGCGCACGCGTCAAGGAGCGCTTCGCCGATCAGCGCGAGCGCCGCCGTTTCTGGGATCGGGTCCTCCAGGGCGGGGTCGCCGAGCGCGTCTTCTCCGGCCACCTCGACGAGGCCCGGGCCGCGATGGAGCGGGAACTGGCCGCGGGGCCATCGGCCTCGCCGCTCGGCGAGGTCTATCTGGTCGGTGCCGGCCCGGGCGATGCGGACCTGCTGACCTTCCGCGCGCTGCGCCTGATGCAGCAGGCCGATGTCGTCGTCTACGACCGACTGGTGGCCGCCTCGATCCTCGACAAGGTCCGCCGCGACGCGCGGCGCATCTATGTCGGCAAGGAGCGCGACAACCATGTGATGCGCCAGGGCGAGATCAACCGGCTCCTCGTCGACCTCGCCCGCGCCGGCCACCGCGTGCTGCGCCTCAAGGGCGGCGACCCCTTCATCTTCGGGCGCGGCGGCGAGGAGATCGACACCCTCGCCGAGGAGGGGATCCCGTTCCAGGTCATCCCCGGGATCACCGCCGCCTCGGGCTGTGCGAGCTACACCGGGATCCCGCTGACCCACCGCGACTACGCCCAATCGGTCACCTTCGTCACCGGACACCTGAAGGACAACTCGATCAACCTGAACTGGGCGCAGCTCGCCCAGCCGCACCAGACGATCGTCTTCTACATGGGCCTGGTCGGACTGCCTGTCATCGTCGAGCAGTTGATCGCCCATGGCGTGTCGCCGCAGATGCCGGTCGCATTGATCCAGCAGGGCACGACCCACAACCAGCGGGTCTACTCGGGCACCCTGTCCGATATCGTCGAGCGGGTGCGGCGCGACCCACCCGAGCCGCCGACCCTGGTCATCGTCGGCGAGGTCGTGCGGCTGCGCGAGCGGTTCAACTGGTTCCAGGTGCCACTGCCCGCCGAGCAGGGGGCGCTGGCGCCGATCTTCCCCGACAACTAGGAGCGGCCGCCGTTGGAGACCTCCCAGATCGCCCTGCTCTCGTCGGTGCAGGGCATTACCGAGTTCCTGCCCATCTCGAGCTCGGGTCATCTCATCCTCGCGCCGCTGCTGTTCGGCTACGCGTTGCAGGGCCTCGCCTTCGACGTCGCGGTCCATCTCGGCACCCTGCTCGCGGTGATCGGCTATTTCCGCCGCGAGATCGCGGCGATGGCCGTCGCCATGGCGACGGCCCCCTACGGCCGCGGCCCGCTGACGGGCGAGGCGCGCCTCGGCTGGATGCTGGTGCTCGCGACCCTGCCGGTCGTGGTCCTCGGCCTGCCGCTGAAGGCGGTCCTGGAGGTCCTGCGGGGCGATGAGCGGCTCATCGCGCTCGTCATCGCGGCGACGACCATCGGCTTCGGGCTCCTGCTCTGGTGGGCCGACGCCCGCGGCCGGCGCCGACGCGACGAACACGGCATCGGTTGGCGCGATGCCCTGACGATCGGCCTGCTCCAGGCCGTCGCCATCATCCCCGGCACCTCGCGCTCCGGCATCACGATCACGGCCGGCCTGCTGCTCGGCCTGACGCGGCAGGCCGCCTCGCGTTTCTCGTTCCTGCTCGCGATCCCGACGATCCTGATGGCCGGGGCGCTGGAGTCGCTGGAGCTGCTCGGCGACGAGGCCCCGGTCGACTGGCTGGCGCTGGCGCTCGGCGCCGCGATCTCCTTCGTCGTCGCCTACCTGACGATCCACTTCTTCCTGAAGTTCATCGAGCGGGTCAGCATGCTGCCGTTCGTCCTCTACCGGCTGCTGCTGGGAGCGGTGATCCTCGGCCTGTTATATCTGTAGATGCGGTGAGCCCGCGAACCGCATCGACGATGCGGCGCACTTTCGAATCGTCGATCAGCGGGCCGCCAGGCCGCGCGCCAGGTCGGCCTGGATGTCGGCGAGGTCCTCCAGGCCGACCGCGATGCGGACCAACCCCTCGGAGATCCCGGCCGCGGCGCGCTCCTCGGCGCTCAGGCGGCCGTGGGTCGTCGTCGCCGGGTGGGTGATGGTCGTCTTCACGTCGCCCAGGTTCGCGGTGATCGATATCAGGCGCGTGGCGTCGATCAGCCGCCAGGCGGCGACGCGCCCCCCGGCGACCTCGAAGGAGACGATGCCACCGCCGCCGCGCTGCTGAGGGCCGACCAGGTGGTGCTGGGGGTGTTCGGGGCGCCCCGGGTAGTAGACGCGCGTGACCGCCGGTTGCTCGCAGAGCCAATCGGCGAGGGCCGCCGCGGCCCGCGAGTGGGCGTCCATCCGCAGCGCCAGCGTCTCCAGGCCCTTGAGGAAGACCCAGGCATTGAACGGGCTCATGCTCGGCCCGGCGGTGCGCAGGACGCCGAAGACCTCCTCGCCGACCCGCTGGCGGTCGCCGACGACGGCCCCGCCGACACACCGTCCCTGCCCGTCGAGATACTTGGTCGCCGAGTGGATGACCAGGTCCGCGCCGAGCGCAAGCGGGCGCTGCAAGGCCGGCGTGCAGAAGCAGTTGTCGACGACCAGCAGACAGCCATGGGCATGGGCCAGATCGGCCAGCGCGGCGATGTCGACCATCTCGGTCAGCGGGTTCGACGGCGTCTCCAGATAGAGGAACCGCGTCCGTGGGGTCATGGCCGCAGCCCAGGCATCGAGGTCCGCCAGCGGCACATAGTCGGTAGCGACACCGAAGCGCGCGAGGTACTTGCCGAAGAGCATCGTCGTGCTGCCGAATAGGCTGCGCGAGGACAGGATGCGATCGCCGCTGCGCAGGAGGCCGAGGCAGACCGACAGGACGGCCGCCATCCCGGAGGCGGTCGCGACGCAGGACTCCCCCCCCTCCAGCGCGGCCAGGCGCTCCTCGAAGGCGCGTACGGTCGGGTTCGTGAAGCGCGAGTAGATGTTGCCCGGCTCGTCACCGGCGAAGCGCGCCGCCGCCTCGGCGGCGCTCGCGAAGACGTAGCTCGAGGTCGCGAAGATCGGCTCGCCGTGCTCGGCCTCGCCGGTGCGGCGGTGACCGACGCGGATCGCCCGCGTCGCGAAGCCCATCCTGTCCTGTTCGCTCACGATTGCCCTGCTCCCGGCCCGTCAGACGCTGTTGTGTAGGCCGATGATGCCGTCGCCGCGCGAGGATTTGGCCTCCTTGGCCCCGTCGCTGCGGTGCTCGGCGAGCTGATGCAGGTACTCGCTCGTGACGTCGCCGGTCACGTACTCGCCGTCGAAGACCGCCGCGTCGAAGCGGTCGACGGCGCTCTTGCCGCGTTTCTGCACTGCCTGGATCAGGTCCTCGAGGTCCTGATAGACGAGCCGGTCGGCACCGAGTTCGCGGCAGACCTCCTCTTCGCTGCGATCATGGGCGACCAGCTCGTTCGCCGCCGGCATGTCGATGCCATAGACGTTCGGGAAGCGCACCGGCGGTGCCGCCGACGCGAAATAGACCTTGCGTGCCCCCGCCTCGCGCGCCATCTGGATGATCTGCTGCGAGGTCGTGCCGCGCACGATCGAATCGTCGACGATCAGGACGTTCTTCTTCTTGAACTCCAAGTCGATCGCGTTGAGCTTCTGGCGCACCGAACGCTTGCGCACCTTCTGACCCGGCATGATGAAGGTGCGGCCGATATAGCGATTCTTGATGAACCCTTCCGCATAGCCGATCCCCAACGCGTTGGCCAGCTGGAGCGCCGCGGTGCGGCTGGTATCGGGCACCGGGATCACGACGTCGATGTCGTGATCGGGCCAGACCCGCTTGATCTTCGCCGCCAACCGGCGACCCATCCGCGAGCGCGCCTTGTGCACCGAGATGTTGTCGATGATGGAGTCCGGACGGGCGAAATAGACGAACTCGAAGATGCAGGGCGAGAGGACCGGATTGGCCGCGCATTGGCGGGTGTGGAGGTTGCCGTCGACATCGATGAAGACCGCCTCGCCGGGGGCCAGGTCGGCGATCAGCCGGTAACCCAGGGTATCGAGGGCGACACTCTCGGAGGCGACCATGTACTCGGTGCCCTCGTCGGTCTCGCGCTTGCCGTAGACGATCGGGCGGATCCCGAAGGGATCGCGGAAGCCGCAAACGCCGAACCCCGGGATCATGACGACGGCCGCGTAGCCGCCGCGGCAGCGCCGGTGCACGCCCGCCACGGCGCGAAAGATGTCCTGCTCGTCGATGCGCAGCTTGCCCTGAATCTGAAGTTCATGGGCGAACACGTTGAGCAGGATCTCGGAATCGGACTCGGTGTTGAGGTGGCGCAGGTCCTCGACGAACAGATCGCGCTTGAGGTCCTCGGCATTGGTCAGGTTGCCGTTGTGCGCAAGGACGATGCCATAGGGTGAGTTGACGTAGAAGGGCTGGGCCTCGGCCGAGTTGCAGGCGCCGGCCGTCGGATAGCGCACATGACCGAGCCCCATCCTGCCGCGCAACTGGATCATGTGGCGCGTGCGAAAGACATCGCGCGCCAGGCCATTGTCCTTGCGCAGGTGCAGTCGCTCGCCCTCGCAGGTGACGATGCCGGCCGCATCCTGGCCGCGGTGCTGAAGGACCAACAGGGCATCATAGAGGGATTGGTTGACGGGCGTCTTGCCGACGATTCCGACGATACCGCACATGGAAGACCTCACTGGCGAAGCCGGCGCGCGACGGGCCGGCAGGCGATGCGGGACGAAAAGGGTACCCCGGCGACAGGCCGGCAACAACACCAGCGCCGACCGCGGGGATCGCTGCGAACATCCTGATCCTATCGGCCGCGCCGATCAGATCTCCTTCAGGCGGGCGCCGATCTCGGGCGGCACGAGCCCGAGCAGACGTTCGGCGAGCTGATGGAAGGGCGGGATCAGCTGCGAGGCCTGCCACCAGGGGTCCTCGGGCAGCGGCGTCAGCGTGGCCACGAAGACCAGCAGCGCGACCAGGACGCCGCCGCGCGCCGCGCCGAAGACGACGCCGAGCAGCCGATCGTAGCCGGTCAGGCCCGTCTTCTCGACCAGGGTCGTCAGCAGGAACCCGAGCAGCGCCCCTGCCAGCAGGACGCCGAAGACGAGCATCAAAAAGGCGACCGCGAGGCGCACCGAGGGCGTGGCGACCCAGGGGGTGAGTTGCCCGGCCAGGTCGCGAAAGAACAGCCACGCGAGGAACAGCGCCGCGACCCAGACGCCGAGCGACAGCACCTCGCGGATCAGTCCGCGCGCCAGGCCGATCAGGGCCGAGAGGGCGATGATGCCGAGGATCAGGTAATCGACCCAGATCATTGCCACGCTGCCGTCCAGGCTCCCGGGCCGCAGGCCGTGACGCTGCCGGCGCACCTACCGATGGACAAGGACTTGCCCCTGGTGACCCGTGTTGCGCTTGACCGCCTCGGCGAGACGCTCGGCCGCGGCCCGGTCGGCCTCGGGACCGACGCGCACGCGAAAATAGGTCTTGCCGCCGACCTCGGCCCTCTCGGTAAAGGAGGAGAAGCCCTGGCGCCGCAATTCGTCGGCGAGGGCCGAGGCGCGCTCGGCCGTCGACAGGGCGGCGATCTGCACGACGAAGGCCCCCGCGCGCACGGTGGGGACCGGATCTGGCCTCGCGACGCTCGCCGGCGCCTCGGCCCGGGCCGCGGGGGTCGCCGGCGGGGCCGAGCGGGCGGCAGCGGGCGCGGGCTCATCACGTGGTGCCCGCTCGACGACGGGCTCGGCGACGGGCTCGATCGGCATCTGGCGCGGCGGATCGTCGGATGCAGCCGATCCCTCCGGCGCGAACGGGGCTGCCTCGTCGGGCGCCAGCCCATCGATTGGCCCCAGTTCGTCGGCGCCGAGCGACTGCTCGTTAAGCACGGGCGCCGTCGGCGCGAGAAAGACCTCCTCCGCCGGCCGCGACTGGAAGTCCGGCTCCGCCGGGACCTCGACCGTGCGTCCCCCATCGGATTCCGGCGGCGACGGTTCCTCGAACAGCATGGGCACGAAGATGACCATCAGCAGCACCAGGACCACCGCCCCGATCAAACGCTTTTTCGCTGCCTCGTCCATCCGACCTCCAGCCTTTGAAACGATGTGCGACGTGTGTCGGTGACGTTCAATTATATACCAGCCGCCCGCGTCCCGGCCCCGTCGACCGTCGGGCCGAGATGGTGCAACGCCGCCTCGACCGTCGTGAAGGAGCCGACGACGAGGACCGTTTCATCCACGGCGGCGACCCCCGCCGCCCCCTCGAGGGCGGTGCGCACGTCCGAATAGGTACGGACCTCGGCGCCCGGCGTCGCCTCCGCCACGGCCGCGGCAAGGTCGGCCACCGGCAGGGCCCGCGGGTCATCGGTCGCGGTGAGGTGCCAGACGTCGACGAAGGGCCGCAGCGCCGCGGCGATCGCCGCCGGCTCCTTGTCGGCGAGCACGGCGAGGACCGCATGGCGCCGCCCGATGCGCGGCCAGGCGGCGAGATTGCCCGCCAGCGCCGCGGCCGCCTGCGCGTTGTGGGCGACATCCAGGATCCAGGTCGGGCCGCCCGGCACGACCTGGAAACGGCCGGCGAGCCGCGCCCGTGCAAGGCCCTGGCGGATGGCCGCATTGGACACCGGCAGGCGCGCCGCGAGGCAGCGCACGGCCATCACGGCGGCGGCGGCATTGTCGCGCTGAAACGCCCCCCGCAACGCCGGGGTCGGCAGCGCCAGTCGGCGCCCGTCCGGGCCACGCCAGGACCAGGACCCGCTGTCCTCGCTGGTGTCACCGTCAAATTCCCGCCCCAGCTGCATGACCTGCGCACCCAGCCCCTCGGCACGGCGGCGCAGGGCCGCCGGCGCGGTGCGCTGACCGATGATGGCCGGGCGATCAGCGCGGAAGATCCCAGCCTTCTCGAGCGCGATCGCATCGGGATCCTCGCCGAGCCAGGCGGTGTGATCGCGACCGATGGTCGTGACGATCGCGACATCCGCATCGAGCAGGTTGACCGCGTCGAGCCGCCCACCGAGGCCGACCTCGAGGATGACGAGGTCCGGGGCGGCGCGCGCGAAGAGGTCCAGGGCCGCCAGGGTGCCGAACTCGAAATAGGTCAGCGCGATGTCGCCGCGGGCCGCATCGACGCGGGCGAAGGCGGCGCACAGGGCCGCGTCGTCGACCTCGACGCCGTCGATCCGAATCCGTTCGTTATAGCGCAGCAGGTGCGGGGAGGTGTAGACGCCGGTGCGGTAGCCGGCCGCGCCGTAGATCGCCTCGAGGAGGGCGACGCAGGAGCCCTTGCCATTGGTGCCGCCGACCGTGACGACCGGCCACGGCGGACGCACCGGCCCGAGTCGCGCCCAGACCGCGGCGACCCGCTCCAGCCCCAGGTCGATCGCCCGCGGGTGCAGGGTCTGCTGCCAGCCGAGCCAGTCCGCGAGGTGCGCGAACCTCGGTGGCCGCCCCGAACCTGGATCGCCGGACAAGGCGCGGATCAGGCGCGCTGGCCGGGGACCGCCCCGCCGTCGCCATCGGGCGGGGCCGCCGCCTCCGTCGAGGGCTCGGGCGCGGGCTCCGATGCGGGCTCCGTCCGCGCCTCGGGCTCGGGCTCGCTCGCGGGGGCCGACGCCTCGATGACCGGCCAGATGGGCCGGGGGCGATGCATCAGGATCGCCAGCAGGTCGGCGAGCGCATCACGCATCGCGCGGCGATCGACGATCTGATCGAGGGCGCCGTGATCGAGCAGGAACTCGCTGCGCTGGAACCCCTCGGGCAGCTTCTCGCGCACGGTCTGCTCGATGACCCGTGGGCCGGCGAAGCCGATCAGCGCATTCGGCTCGGCGACGTTGACATCGCCGAGCATCGCCAGGCTCGCCGACACGCCGCCCATCGTCGGGTCGGTCATCACCGAGATGAAGGGCAGCCGTGCCTCGCGCAGGCGGCCCAGGGCCGCGCTGGTCTTGGCCATCTGCATCAGCGAGAAGAGCGACTCCTGCATCCGCGCCCCGCCGCTCGCGGCGAAGCAGACGAGCGGCGCGCCCTGCTCGAGGGCCGCGTCGACGCCGCGCACGAAGCGCTCGCCGACCACCGAGCCCATCGAGCCGCCCATGAAGGCGAATTCGAAGGCCGCCGCGACCAGGGGCTGTCCCTTCAGGGCGCCGCGCATCACGACGAGCGCCTCCTTCTCGCCGGTCGCCTTCTGGGCGGCGGCGAGGCGATCGCGGTACTTCTTGAGGTCCTTGAACTTCAGCGGGTCGACCGACTCGATGTCGGGGGCGATCTCCTCACGGGGCTCGGGATCGAGGAAGCTGTCGAGGCGGCGCCGCGCCGAGAGGCGGTGATGATGGGCGCACTTCGGGCAGACCTCGAGGCTGCGCTCCAGTTCGGCGCGGTAGAGGATCGCATTGCAGCCGTCGCACTTGGCCCAGACGCCCTCGGGCACCGCCCGCTTGCTGACCACCTCGGTGCGGATGCGGCTCGGAATCAGCTTATCGAACCAGTTCATCGTCTCTCCGTGCAGCTCGGGGTTGGGCGATGCTCAGCGTGAGGCGCCGGCATCGATCGCCTGGCGCAGACCGCGGAGGAAGTCGCCGACGACGGTCGGGATCGTCTGCGGCTCGCCGGCCCGTGCCTCGATCAGGCCGACGAGCGCGCTGCCGACGATGACCGCGTCGGCGACGCCGGCGACGCGGGCCGCCGTCTCGGCATCCTTGATGCCGAAGCCGACGCCGACCGGCAGGGCGGTGTGGTGGCGGATCTGCGCAAGCTTCTCGGCGACGTCGGCGACGTCCAGATGACCAGCGCCGGTGACGCCCTTGACCGAGACGTAGTAGACGAACCCCGAGGCGACGGCGGCGATCTTGGCGATGCGCCCCTCGCCCGAGGTCGGTGCCACCAGATAGACGAGGTCGAGCCCCTCGCCGCGCAGCGCCGCGACCAGGTCGTGGCCCTCCTCCGGCGGCACGTCGACGACCAGGACGCCGTCGACGCCGGCGGCGCGCGCCGCGACGGCGAACTCGGCGTAGCCCATGACCTCGATCGGGTTCAGATAGCCCATCAGGACGACCGGCGTACGGGTGTCCTCGGCGCGGAAACGGCGCACCATCTCCAGGACCGCGCGCAGCGACACGCCATGGGCGAGCGCCCGCTCGGTGGCCCGCTGGATCACGGGGCCGTCGGCGATCGGGTCGGAGAAGGGCACGCCGAGCTCGATCAGGTCGGCCCCGGCGGCGGCCAGCGCGTGCATCAGCGGCACCGTGACCTCGGGGGTCGGATCCCCGGCGGTGACGAAGGGGACGAGCGCGGTGCGGCCCTGCCCGGCCAGGTCGGCGAAGCGTTGTGCGATGCGGCTCATAGCGTCAATCCATCGAGGGCGGCAACCGTGTGCATGTCCTTGTCGCCACGCCCGGAGAGGTTGATCAGGATCGCCTGGTCACGGCCCATGGTCGGGGCCAGCTTGGCGGCGAAGGCCAACGCGTGGCTCGACTCCAGGGCTGGGATGATCCCCTCGGTGCGGGTCAGCGTATGGAAGGCCGCGAGGGCCTCGCGGTCGGTGATCGCCCGATACTGGGCGCGGCCGCTGTCCTTCAGCCAGGCATGCTCGGGGCCGACGCCCGGGTAATCGAGGCCGGCCGAGATCGAGTGGGTCTCGATGATCTGGCCGTCGGCGTCCTCCATCAGGTAGGTGCGGTTGCCGTGCAGCACGCCCGGGCGCCCGGCGCACAGGGGCGCGGCATGGCGGCCGGTCTCCAGCCCCTCGCCGGCCGCCTCGACACCGTAGATGGCGACCGCTTCGTCGTCGAGGAACGGATGGAAGAGGCCGATCGCGTTCGAACCCCCACCGACGCAGGCGACCAGGGCGTCGGGCAGCCGGCCGGTGCGCTCGAGCATCTGGGCGCGCGCCTCGCGGCCGATCACGGCCTGGAAGTCGCGGACCATCGCCGGATAGGGGTGTGGGCCGGCGACCGTGCCGATGATGTAGAAGGTGTCGTCGATATTGGTGACCCAGTCGCGCATCGCCTCGTTGAGGGCGTCCTTGAGGGTGCGCGAACCCGAACGGACCGGCACGACCTCGGCACCGAGCAGGCGCATCCGGTAGACGTTGGCCTCCTGGCGGGCGACGTCGACCTCGCCCATGTAGACGACGCACTCGAGCCCGAGCCGCGCGGCGACGGTCGCCGTCGCGACCCCGTGCTGACCGGCACCGGTCTCGGCGATGATCCGGGTCTTGGCCATCCGCTTGGCGAGCAGCGCCTGGCCGATCGTGTTGTTGACCTTGTGGGCGCCGGTGTGATTGAGGTCCTCGCGCTTGAGGAAGATCTGGGCGCCGCCGAGCTCGCGGCTCCAGCGTTCGGCGTGATAGATCGGCGACGGGCGCCCGACATAGTCGCGCAGGTCGGCATCGAGCTCGGCGAGGAAGACAGGGTCGGCGAGATAACGCTCGTAGGCCTCGCGCAGCTCCTCGAGCGGCAGCATCAGGGTCTCGGGCACGAAGAGCCCGCCGTAGGGGCCGAAGTGGCCGCCGGCATCGGGCCAGTGCTGTCGCTTATCGGGACTCATCGCCATCTCTCACCCCTTGCATGAAGGCCGCCATCAGGGCCTCGTCTTTGCGGCCCTTGGCCGCCTCGATCCCGCCGCTGACGTCGACGGCATAGGGTCGCACCCGCCGGATCGCCTCGGCGACGTTCGCCGGCGTCAACCCGCCGGCGAGGATGATCCGCGGCGCCAGCACCGCCGGGATCCGGTCCCAATCGAACCGTTGGCCCGTGCCGCCGGGCAGCCCCGGGTCGAAGGCGTCGAGGAGCAGCCCGGCCGCGTCGCGATAGGCCGCGGCGACCTGGCCGAGGTCCAGCCCTGGACGCATCGCCACCGCCTTGATCCAGGGCCGGGCGAAGCCGCGACAGTACTCGGCGCTCTCGCCGCCGTGGAACTGGAGCAGATCGAGCGCGACCTCGCTCAGCACGCGCCGCACGGTCTCGGGGTCCTCGTCGACGAACAGGCCGACCTTGGTCACGAAGGGCGGCAAGCCCTCGATCAGGGCGCGGGCCTGCTCGATCGTGACCGCTCGCGGACTGCGGCCATAGAAGACGAGACCGATCGCGTCGGCCCCGAGGGCGGCCGCCGCGCGGGCATCCGCCGGACGCGTCAGACCGCACAGTTTAACCCGGGTTCGCCGACAGGATAAGGGCTGCGTCATCGTGGCATCTCCGCTGCCTCGCCGGTCGGCCCAGACGCCGGCTCGCGCTCGAAGACCTGCGGCAGTGCATGCTCGGGGGGGTAATCGACGCGGGCGAGATAGAGCCCGTGGGGCGGGGCCGTGACGCCGCCGAGGGTGCGATCGCGCAGGGCCAGCAGCTCGCGCGTCCAGGAGACCGGGGCCTCGCCGCGACCGATAGCCAGCAGGACCCCGGCGATGTTGCGGACCATGTGGTGCAGGAAGCCGTTGGCGCCGACGCGCAGCTCGATCAGCTCGCCGCGCCGACCGAGCTCCAGGTAGTGGATGCGCCGCACCGGGCTCTTGGCCTGGCAGCCGAGTGCCCGGAAGCTCGTGAAGTCGTGCTCGCCGACCAGGGCCGTGGCGGCCCGCTGCATCGCGGCCAGGTCGAGCGGCCGATGGATCCAGACCGCCCGCTCGCGTTCGAGCGCCGAACGCGTCGCGCGGGTCAAGATCAGATAGCGGTAGTGGCGGGCGATGGCGCTGAAGCGGGCGTGAAAGGCCGGACCCACCGGGACGGCCCAGCGCACGGCGATATCGCCGGGGAGGTTCGCATTGGTGCCGAGGACCCAGGCACGCATCGCCCGCTCGGCATCGGTCTCGAAGTGGATGACCTGCTCCAGGGCGTGCACCCCGGCATCGGTGCGCCCGGCGCAGTGGACCGTCACGGGCCGATCGGCGACACGCCCGATCGCCGCCTCGAGGCAGCCCTGCACGGTGCGCAGCGACTGGGCCTGCACCTGCCAACCGGAAAACCGCGTGCCATCGTATTCGACCCCCATCGCGATGCGCCGGGGCCCGTGCCCCGCTGTCACGGGGCGCGCTGCATCGTCCACGAGTCGCTCAGGGTCTCCCGTACCGAGACGGGGCGCCGGTGCACGGTCCCATCCAGTTCATGGCAGCCCCGCAAGCAATTGCCGGGCCTCGTCGCGTTGCGCGTCGCTGCCCTCCTCGGCGATCTCGGCGAGCAGGACGCGCGCCGCCTCGTAGTCCTTCATGTCCAGATAGGCTCGGGCCAGGTCCAACTTGGTCGCGACCTCGTCCCACGGGCCCGAATCTTCGCGCGGCCAGGAGGCCGAGAGCGGGTCGTCGGCGACACTGTCGTCGACGAACGAAAAGTCGGTCGTCGCGGCATCCGCGCCATCGCCCTTGCCGTGCCCACGACCGAGGTCGTCGGCCGCGATGACAAGGTCATCGGGATCCCCATCGAGGTCGAGCCCCACACCACCTGGCGGCCCACCGGGATCGACCGCGCGAGGGGTGCGCCGGGTCTGCCCTTCGCGGACCGGAAGGTCGTCCCAATCGACCGGCCCCACGGACAGGGTCTCATCGTCCTTGAGATCGATATCGAGCGGCGTGGGACGCTTGGCACCCACAGGCCTCGCCGCCCCAAATGCCTCCGCCTCGTCCTCCCCATCACGCGCCGTGACCGACCCGACGAGATCGTCCAGATCCAGGTCCAGATCGAGCAGGGCGGGATCCCGCCTGGCCGCGGCAGGCTTGGGCTCGGATGGCCTCGGCGCCCGGCTCGACGTCGCGGCCTTGACGGCTGGCGGGGTCGGCTCCCCACCCCCGGCCGAGGGGGCCGGTCCCGGCGTTGGCTCTGGCTCGCCTGGCGCAGCCGGGCCGGCCGCCGGCTCGGCGCCCCTGTCCGCCTCCGGCGCTCCCTGCTGCAAGGACGCCTGCATCGCGGCAAGACGCCGCCACTGCTCGGGGCTCGCCTCCTCGGCCCCGGCCTCGCGCATCTTGTCGAGCAGCGCCGCGAAGCCCTCGTAATCCTTGCGCCCGAACAAGGCCTCGGCCAGTTTGAACCGAAGGTCGAGCCGCCCCGGGGACCGGTCGATCTCCTCCCGGAGCAGATTCTCCGCCTCGCGATAGCGGCCATAGGCGATATAGATGTCGGCCTCCGAGAAGACGTCGACGTCCGTCTCCTCGTCCAAGCCCGGCAGGGACGACGACTGCTGGGGGAGGGGCTCCGCCGCCTTATCGCCGGCCACATCCGGCACCTCCTGGGCAGGCGGGTTCGCATCCTCCGGCAGCCGCGCTGCGCCAATGCCGCCGTGCATCGCGCCACTGGTGGCGTCGGCAGGCGCGGAGTCGGCCTCGTCGAGTCCGGCATCGAGCAACAGACTATCGGCGAGGCGCCGACGCCGCCTGTTCAGGTACCAGGCAGCGCCCCCGAGCAGGCCGAGGGCAAGCAGGCCAAGGCCGACGAACGACCAAGCGACCGAGCCTGAATCGGCCTCGGAGGCAAGCGGTGGCGCAGTCTGCGCAGCAGGCGGGCCGGCGGGCTGCGAGTCGGCGACGGGTGAAGCCGCCTCCGGCGGGACGTCGACCGCCAGCGACTTCGCCGCACCCGCATCATCCTCGCTCGCAGGCGCGACCAACGGCGCGCCCGGTCCCTCGGCGTCGCGGTCCCAGTCCGGAGCATCCGTCGCACCGCTCGGCGGCACCGGATCCTCGGCGATCGTCTGAACGGGGGGCGCCGCGTCCGGGTCGCCGAGCGGCGATGAAGACTCGGCGGAGGACACCTCCTCGGCGGCGAGCGCCTGGGCCAGTTGCCGCTCCGCAAGTTGCGCGTCGCGCAGCACGAGCAACTCTTGGAGGTCAGCCACTAGGATCTCGAGCGCTTGGACGCGGTCCCGCAGTTCCTCGTTCTCCTGGCGGGCGCGCTCGACGCCCGCAGTTACCAGCGGCCCCTCGTCCTCGGGCCGCTCCGCGCCAGCCCCCGCCGCGGGCGTATCGGTGGGCGCGATCCGCAGACGCCCCCCCTGCACGTCGGCCGCAACAACGACCGCGTCGTCGCCCTGCGTCAGGGGTGCGTCAGCCACCGCTTGGCCAGCGAGCGCCGCCGCAAGCTGCTGCGCCGCCGTCCTCTCGTCCAGCACGAAGAGTTCGGCGGCGCTGGGGATGACGAGGGTCCGATCGACCCGCAGTCGGTCGATATCACCGCCGATGAAGGCATCCTGATTGCTGCGATAGAGCGCCAGGGCCGTCTGGGCGACGGTCGCCCCCGGGGGGGCCGTGCGCCGAGCGACCTCCAGCAGGCCGACACCGGCCGGGACGGGCTCGGAGTACAACGGGAAGCCAACCCCGCTCGCCGCATCCGGGATCGCAATCGGCCCGCCAGGGGCCGCCACCGGGGGCACCCTGCGAGCGCGCGACGCCGGCTCGACGGTCCCTCGACCTCGGCGTTCCGCAGTCACCGGAGGATCCAGCAGCACCGTATATTCGCGTACGAGGCGCCCCTCGGGCCAGGTAACCTCGACCAGAAAATCAAGGAACGGCTCGCGGATCGGCTCTCGGCTGGTGACCCGTATCACCGGTCGGCCATCCGGCGCGATCTGGGGATTGAAGCGCAGCTTGGTAAGCAGGAAGGACCGCTCGGCGCCGACCTTGTCGAACTCGGCATCCGAGGCGAGGGCGACCTTCACCGCATCGAGTTCATCGACCGGCGCATCGATGAGTTCGATCTCGCCGAGGAAGGGCTGATTGAGGGCCGAATCCGCGTACAGTTGGCCGAGCCCCAGGGCCTCGGCACCAGCGGGCGCCAACACCAGGGAGACCGCCGAGGCCAGGATCATCCTGCGATACATACCGTCTCCTCACTTACCTGGAGGGTGTCGGGAAGGCCGACCGTCTCCGACCTGGTCGCGCAAATCGACGAACGGCGGCAAAACCGGCTCATCTCATCCCTGCCTACCGGCAACGAACGGCATCGCACACCATCCGCAATCGCGGCGGTGGAAAGCGAACGCAGCTGCGTCCAGGACATCCGAGCCCGACCTCGACACCGCGGCGGCCTCCGGCTCGATCAAACCCCACCGCCACCAGGCGTTTGCCCGCCGCGCACACTGATTCCCCCTGAGATCGGTCGACTGCGCAGACCCGATGCGCCGCACGTCCACGGGCCGATAGCGCAATGTCGACCAACTATAATCGAAGAGGGGTTGACCTCCAAAGTGAATACCACAATCGCGGCAGGATCAATGGCCTCGGGCCAAGCGACAGCGCCTCCGGCCCATGACGCTCGTCGGTGAGCGGCGATGCCGGCAGAGCCAGGCGACATGCAGCGGCGACAGCTTTGGGATCGCCGGTCGCGAGGGAGCGCAAGGGAAGGGATCGGGGGAGGTGGGCATCGTGGCGCTCTGCCCATCCTACGGCCCCCGACCTGGGACAGCCCCGATGCCGCGCCATGGGGGCTTCCCCGTCAGCCGGTGCGTTCGAGCAGCAGGCGCAGCATCCGGCGCAGCGGCTCGGCGGCACCCCAGAGCAGTTGATCGCCGACCGTGAAGGCGGCCAGGTAGCGATCGCCCATCGCGAGACGGCGCAACCGCCCCACCGGCACCGTCAGCGAGCCGGCGACGGCCGCCGGGGAGAGGTGATGAATCGTCTCGTCGCGATCGTTCGGGATCACCTTCACCCACGGGTTGGCCGCGGCGATGGTCGCCTCGACGTCGGCGACGGGCAGGTCCCGGGCGAGCTTGATCGTCAGCCCCTGGCTGTGGCAGCGCATCGCCCCCACGCGCACGCAGAGGCCGTCGATCGGGATCGGCTGATCCTCGCGGCCGAGGATCCGATTGGTCTCGACCATCCCCTTCCACTCCTCACGGCTCTGACCGTTGGGCATCTGGGCATCGATCCACGGGATCAGGCTGCCGGCCAGCGGCACGCCGAAATGGGCTTGCGGAAAGTCCTCGGCGCGCAGCGCCGCGGTGACCGCCCGATCGAGCTCGAGGATGGCGGCAGCCGGATCGTCGAGACGGGCGCCCACCGCCTCATGCAGCGCGCCCATCTGCTGGAGCAGCTCGCGCATGTTCTTGGCCCCGGCGCCCGAGGCCGCCTGATAGGTCATCGCGCTGACCCATTCGACCAGCCCCTCGCGGAACAGCCCGCCGATCGCCATCAGCATCAGGCTGACCGTGCAGTTGCCACCGATGAAGTCGCGCTTGCCCTCGGCCAGCGCGGTCTCGATCAACGGGCGGTTGACTGGATCGAGGATGATGACGCTGTCGCGATCGAGACGCTTGGCCGAGGCCGCATCGATCCAGTAGCCGCCCCAGCCCCGCGCCCGCAGCTCGGGATGGATCTGCTTGGTGTAGTCGCCGCCCTGGCAGGTGACGATCGCGTCCAGGCTTGCGAGGACGTCGAGGTCATAGGCGTCGGCGAGCGGCGCCGCCCCGCGGCCGATGTCCGGGCCAGCCGCGCCGATCTGCGACGTCGTGAAGAACAGGGCCTCGGGGATGTCGGCGAAATCGCCCTCGTCGCGCATCCGCTCCATCAGTACGGAGCCGACCATCCCGCGCCAACCGATAAAACCGACCCGCCTCATCGCATGGACCTCTGTGAAGACAGTGATGACCGCCCGCCGATCAGCCGGCGGAGGCCAGCGCGGCGACGACCGCGTCGCCCATCTCGACGGTACCGACCTGGCGCATACCGGGCGACATGATGTCGCCGGTGCGCAGCCCCTGATCCAGCACCCGGCTGACCGCGTCCTCGATCGCCTGGGCCGCCGCCGCCTCGTGCAGCGAGTAGCGCAGCATCATCGCGACCGACAGGATGGTCGCGAGCGGATTGGCGATGCCCTTCCCGGCGATGTCCGGGGCCGAGCCATGGATGGGCTCGTACATGCCCTGCCCCTCGGCATTCAGCGAGGCCGACGGCAGCATGCCGATCGAGCCGGTCAGCATGGCCGCCGCGTCCGAGAGGATGTCGCCGAACATGTTGGTCGTGACCATGACGTCGAACTGCTTCGGCGCCCGCACCAGCTGCATCGCGGCATTGTCGACATACATGTGCGACAGGGCCACGTCCGGATAGTCGCGACCGACCTCGGTCGCGACCTCGCGCCACAGCTCGGTGCACTCCAAGACGTTGGCCTTATCGACCGAGCAGACCCGCTTATTGCGCTGGCGCGCGACATCGAATGCGACCCGACAGATGCGCCGAATCTCGGACTCGGTATAGACGAGCGTGTTGACACCGCGCCGCTCGCCGGACTCCAATCGGGTGACACCGCGCGGCTCGCCGAAATAGATGCCGCCGGTCAGCTCGCGCACGATGAGGATATCGAGGCCGGCGACCAGTTCCGGCTTGAGGCTCGAGGCATCGGCGAGCTGCGGACAGAGGATCGCCGGGCGCAGATTCGCGAACAGCCCCAGCCCGGCGCGCAGCCCGAGCAGGCCCTTCTCCGGACGCACCGCGATCGGCAGCGGCTCCCACTTCGGCCCGCCGACGGCCCCGAGCAGCACCGCATCGGCGGCCCGGGCCGCGGCCAGCGTCTCCTCGGGCAGCGGATGGCCGCTCGCATCGTAGGCGGCACCGCCGACGAGCGCCTCGTCCAGCGTCAGGTCGAGGCCGAAAGGTGCCCGCACGGCCTCGAGCACCTTGATCGCCTCGGCGACGATCTCGGGGCCGATGCCGTCGCCGGCGAGGATCAGGATCTTCTTGCTCAACGTCTTGTCTCCGCACGACCCGCCGCGGCGGGCGCAGTGATTGGCACGGGGCGCTCGGATCGCCCCGGACGATGAAGATGCGGTCGCCGGCGATACCGCCTCCCCTCGCCACGCCCTCCTAGGCCCAGCGAGACGGGCATGTGCGATCCACCAGCGCGAGAGTCCAAGCGCCGCTCAGGCGAACAGCCAGGGCGCCTCGGCCAGGCGACGCGCCTCGTAGGCGCGGATCGCCTCCACGTGCTGCAGGGTCAGGCTGATGTCGTCGAGCCCCTCGAGCAGACAGTGCCTGCGGAAGGCATCGACCTCGAACGGGATCGTGCGACCGGTCGGCAAATGCAAGGTCTGCGCCACGAGATCGACGGCGATCCGCAGTGCCTCGGGCCCGCCAGCCAGCTTGAAGAGGTCGTCGACGAGATCGCCCGACAGCCGGATCGGCAGGATGCCGTTCTTGAAGCAGTTGTTGAAGAAGATGTCGGCGAAGCTCGGCGCGATCAGGACCCGGAACCCCTGCCCCATCAGCGCCCAGGGGGCGTGTTCGCGCGACGAACCGCAGCCGAAGTTCTCGCGCGCGAGCAGGATGCTTGCGCCCGCGTAGCGCGGATCGTTGAGGACGAAGTCGGGATTCAGTGGCCGCTGGCGGCAATCCTGATCCGGCTCGCCGCGGTCGAGATAGCGCCACTCATCGAACAGGTTCGGGCCGAAGCCGGTGCGCTTGATGCTCTTCAGGAATTGCTTCGGGATGATCGCGTCCGTGTCGACGTTGGCCCGATCGAGCGGACAGACGATCCCGGCGAAATTGACGAACGGCTCCATCACAGCCCCCTCACGTCGACGAAATGCCCAGTCACCGCGGCCGCGGCGGCCATCGCCGGGCTGACCAGGTGGGTGCGCCCGCGCGGGCCCTGCCGGCCTTCGAAGTTGCGATTCGACGTCGACGCGCAACGCTCGCCGGGCTCGAGGCGGTCGGCGTTCATCGCCAGGCACATCGAACAGCCGGGATCACGCCACTCGAAGCCGGCCTCGATGAAGATCTTGTCGAGCCCCTCGGCCTCGGCCTGGGCCTTGACCAGCCCGGAGCCCGGAACGACCAATGCTTGACGGATTCCCTCGGCGACGCGCCGCCCCTTGGCCACCGCGGCGGCCGCGCGCAGGTCCTCGATGCGCCCGTTCGTGCAGGAACCGATGAAGACCTTGTCGGGGCGGATCTCGGTGATCGGCGTCCCAGCGGTCAACCCCATGTACTCCAGCGCCAGACGCATGCCGGCGGCCTTGACCGGATCCGGCTCGGCGGCCGGGTCCGGGACCCGGGCATCGACCGGCACGACCATCTCGGGCGAGGTCCCCCAGGAGACCTGCGGTCTGATCGACGCGGCCGAGACCGTCACGACGCGATCGAAGTGCGCGCCCGGGTCGCTCACGAGCGTACGCCAATGGGCCGCGGCCTGCTCGAAGAGCGCCTCGCTCGGGGCATATGGGCGACCTCGGACATAGTCGATCGTCTTCTGATCGACGGCGATCAGACCGGCGCGCGCACCCGCCTCGATCGCCATGTTGCAGACCGTCATCCGCCCTTCCATCGTCAGGTCGCGGATCGCCTCGCCAGCGAACTCGATGACGTGGTCGGTACCGCCGGCGGTGCCGATCTGGCCGATGATCGCGAGCACGATGTCCTTGGCGCTGACCCCCGGGGCCACCGGGCCGTCGAGCTCGACCAGCATCGTCTTGGATTTGCGCTGAAGCAGACACTGGGTCGCGAGGACATGCTCGACCTCGGAGGTCCCGATCCCGAAGGCCAGTGCGCCGAGGGCGCCGTGGGTCGCGGTGTGGGAATCGCCGCAGACGATCGTCATCCCCGGCAACGTAAAGCCCTGCTCCGGCCCGATGACATGGACGATGCCCTGGCGCGGATCACCCATGCGCAGCTCGGTGATCCCGAACTCCGCGCAGTTCGCATCCAGCGTCTCGACCTGCAGGCGCGAGACCGGATCGACGATGCCCAGTGCACGCTCGATCGTCGGTACATTGTGATCCGGCACGGCCAGGTTGGCCGCCGCCCGCCACGGCTTGCGCCCAGCGAGGCGCAGCCCCTCGAAGGCCTGCGGCGACGTCACCTCGTGCACCAGCTGCCGGTCGATATAGAGCAAGGCCGTGCCGTTGTCGTCGTAGCGCACGACATGCTCGTCCCACAGTTTGTCGTAGAGGGTTCTCGCCCCCATCGCCCTACCTCTGAGCCCAAGAAAATTAGTTAGCTTAGACCGGATGCTGCCCAAACTCAAACACGGCCAGAGGCGGGCGACCGGACGCGCGGCGCCGCTCGCAAGCCTGTCACGAACGCACCTCGATCGCCTCCGGACCGGCCGACCGGACAACTCCGCGCCCCGCGCCCCACGACCGTAGACGCGCGCGACGCGCAGCCCGCCACGCGCCGGCGAGTGGCCCAACCGGTCTCCGATCCACGCGCCACGCTCACCGGCCGGCCCATCGCCAAGCCCTGAACGACAAAAGCCGGCACTCGGCCGGCTCTTGCAACAGACGCTGGTTGGCCTGCCAACGATCGATCAGGCCATCGCCTTCAGGTGGGCGTTCAGACGGCTCTTGTGCCGCGCCGCCTTGTTCGCGTGAATGAACCCCTTGTTGGCCGCCCGATCGATCACCGGGACAGCCTCGGCGTAGGCCTGCGTCGCACCCTCCTTGTCTCCGGCCTGGATGAGCTTGATCACCTTCTTGATGTAGGTGCGCAGCATGCTGCGACGCGATGCGTTGTGCTGCCGATGCTTCTCGGCTTGACGAGCCCGCTTCCGAGCTTGGGGTGAGTTGGCCAAGGCGACTCTCCTGCGAAACCTGAATCGAGAGGATATCCAATTAGACCAGCCATGATCTTTGGATTCTCGGATCTTGTCAAGCGACTCAACAACCAGATGCCGCAGCCCACCCGGCGGCCCACGTCACCGCAAACATCCCACGGGGGACGGCGTCTTGGCGCAGAACGCGCACATGCCCACGGCGAGCCCGTGGATCGATCGTCCGAGCAGAGGTCTTCGGTTCGAGCGCCTGCGTCCGGATCGCCGCCCCACAGGCCGAGTCGCAGCGAGGGCCGCCGCGGAAAACCTCCCTCGTCAGCGGGGCGTCGCGTTGCGACACGAACGCCCAGCCGGATACCGACCCGAGCCCAGGGGTATCGCCGACCACCGGCCCGACCCGCGTGCGCCGAGCGATCCGGCCGAGAGACGTCACCTGGCGCGACGTGCCCGGACGAAAAAAGGCCGGACAGCCCCCGCGGCGCCGCCCGGCCTTCGTGTCTGCACGAGTCGGCAGACACGGCTTAGGGGTCGTGTCAACGACTGAGCGGGGGACGCTCGTCGTAGTGGTTGCGACGGCCACCATCTCCGCCATCGTCATCGTCGTCCGCAACGGCGACGCCGACCACGGCGGCCGCGCCAACGACAGGAATCCAGCCCAGATTCGCGGCGCCGGCCGCCGACGCCCCCATCTGCGTCAACTGAAACTTCGCCGCGGCGTCCGGACCCGTGGTCTCGGCCACAGCATTGTAAGGCGCCACCTTGTGGGCATCGCTCGCCACGGCATCGCTCGCTGCGCAGCTACTGATCGCCGGCACTACTAACAGTTCGTTGTCGGCGACGGCACGCTCGCACCCGTCGGCGAACACGACCACGGCGCTCCCACCCTCCAGTACGAGGAGCCGATCGCCTTCAACCAGCGGCATGCCCTCGCGGCCGGTGACATACTGCGAACCCTGGTTGACGATGGCGGCGCCGGAGATCCGGGCAAGGGTCCCGACCGGCTCCTCCGCAGCTGTGGCGGTCCCCAGCCCACCCAGCAGGCCGCCTGTCACTAAAAGTGTAAAGAGTCTCGTGGTAGCAGGCATATGTCACGCTCCTTGGCTAGAGGCTGTATAAGTCCCATGAAAAACCGACACGCAGGACGATTTTCACTATAGCGGAAACCCGATGATTTGCAACTCTCCGCAACCGGTCGCAGCAACAGATGGGGACCCCGTCACGCAAGCTACCCCTCGCCTGCCGAACCGGCGAGGTTCGCCCCATCCTGATCCGCGCCCGACTCCAGGTCATCCCCGGCGCTCGGACGCTCCTCGTCATCCACGGGAGCAGGCATCGGTGCGTCGCCCGCGGAGACACCGATCCGCGCCGCTGCGCTCACCTCCTCGACCTTCCTGATCCCGAGCGCATCGAACCAGACGACACCATTCATCTTGTGTTCGAACGCTCGCCGGCCGCTCGAGACGAGGCGAATCTCCTGAAAGACGCACCCCTGCGGCACGACGAAGTCGAAGGAGAATGAACGCCAATCGCCGGCACCGAGGAAACGCTCGCTCTCCCCGAGTGGCGTGGACTCTTGCGCGGAATCGGTCAACAGGCAGTTGACCTGCCAGCGCAGACCGCCCAACGTGTCCAGGCCTTCGGGACGCACCTTGCCATAGACGCGATAGTTGCCTGGATCGAGATACAGGCGCTGGAAGAGGTGCCGAAATGGCCGCTCTCGGTTCGCGAAACGCACATGAAGGGCGCGGCTCCCTTGAGTACCGTAGGTCGCCGCAATCCGCATTTCAACCTGCGAGGTCCGCGGCGCGATCCAACCGAAACCGGATTGACTCGGTTCCAACTCGAACCCCCCGTCGTAGAGGAGCCCGAGATAGCGACGCTCGTCCGGGGCCAAACCATTGACCCAGATCAGATACGCCTCGGTCACCAGGCCATCGCGCTGCAATCGCGAGACGTAGGCCGCCCGCTCATCGGCCGTCGGCGGCGCACCGATGGCCTCCCGCCGCAACCCGTAGAGCGAACGCACCGTCTCTACATCGAGCGCGCGCTGGGCGACCTCGGCGAAAAAGGAGTCCCACCAGGATGGCGGCGACAGGGCCAAGGGCCTCACGACGGGCAGCGTACGTGGATCCTCGACCAACTCCATCAGGACAGGAAAGATCTGCCTCCCGCGGCCCGGGTCGGCCTCCAGCACGCGAGACCAGTACGAAACGCCCTTCTCCAACTCGCCTCGCATCGCCCAATAGGCGGCCGTCTCGTTGAGGATACTCGGATCGGCCGGCCCGAGCCTAACCGCCGAGTCCATGAGTGCATCGGCCTCGTCCAACTCCCCGTCAACGTAGGCAAGGCGCGCCAACAGGACGAGCGGCCGCGGATTCGTCGGATCGTACCGGTAGGCATCCTTCAATCGGGCCTTGGCCGAGACCGGATCGGTCTCGATCAACTCGATCGCATCCGCCAGAACGGCCTGCGGGTGATGCGGCGCCCAGGCCAAGGCCTTCTGAACGGCGCCGCGGTCGCCCTCGGCGATCCGCGCCGCATAGTGGTCCGCGATTCCGGAAGCAAGAATGCGCCAGACGACGAAGCCCCCCAACAGCACCAAGAGTACGCGCAAGGCAATTTTCAATTTGGACTCCTATCCCGGCTCGGTCACCGATCCCTATTTCGATCCGAGGTCATAGATCATCGTGGAGATCTGATAACGCTCACCCGCCGGGGTCAGCTCGAACCGGATGGTACCGGACCTACGGTGCCAGCGACGAGAACCGCGAGGTCTGGTGTCGACGAGGACATCCCCCTCGGCGATCCAGCGTCCAAGCGGCCCCCTGGACCAGCGCAGCGGACCGAGCGTCAACGAACGCTCGGGTACGCGCCGAAAGAGATCGGCATAGAGGGTCTGGACGAGGCCGCGCCCCACGCCCTCGTTGATCCGCGCCTCGGGTACGAAGAGGGCGGCCAATCGACTGGGATCGCCCCCCTCGTAGGCCGCCTCGAACGCACCTATCACGCCTGCCGGCGGCATATGCGACGACATCTCGGTCGCCGTGATCGCCGCTTCCATGGCAACGGCTTCCGCCTGCTCGCCGCCGGTCCCATCCGATCGCCGCCCCTGCGACGGCATCTCGTCGCGAACACCCGCACTCAGTGCCGGCTGGACCGACTGCCCGACCGAGTCGCCGGGCGCGCCCCGCGGGCCTTCGGACGCCGCGGACGAGGATCCCCGGGCGCCTGGAACGCCATCCTTGTCGCCGGCCGCCCTGGCATCGAAGGCAGGTGCCGGCCCGGATCCGCCGCGCCCCTCCGGACCGGCATCGCGCTGGGTCACCTGGCTGGGGATCGGCGCCGCCGCGAACGACACCCCACCTCGTTCACCCGACGATCCAACGGCCCCGACGGGCGCCAGGCGGGAAGCCGGCGAGACGGAGACCCCGGCGATCGACGCTCGATGCCCGAGGTCCTCGCGCGGCGCGGCCCCGCCTTCGCGCGGGACAGCGACCGGCAGCGCCGCTGGGCGGTCATCGGGCTGCGCCTCGGGTCCCTCGGGGCGACCCGCCTGCTCGAGCGGCGCCGACCGCATCGCTACCACAGAATCCTCGCCCCCGCCGGCATTCCCAGCCTCGGGCGCCACACCGCCCGCGCCAGACGCCGCCGCCGACTCGGCCGCGCGCCCGCCCAGATACGCCGGCGGCGGCGTCGGTCGATCTGCGAGCTCCGGCGCCATGCGCAGGACCGGCCGCGCCGGAGACAAGACCACCGCCAGGGCGATCAGGACCGCCAGCCCAAGCGCCGCCCCGACTACGAACCGCGTTGCCGCCGATCGCGGCCGCTCCGCCCCATGACGATCGCCGAGCAAGGCCGCTGCCCGATAATCGGGGCGAAACGCCGCCAGCGTCAGCGCCCCGCGCCGATCGCCCGACCCGGCGACGGCCAATTCGGCATCGTAATGCGCACGCCGACCTTCATCGCGCAGGACACGATAGGCGACGTTGAGCCGGCTGGCCTCGAGCCCCTCCAGATCCCCGCCGCTCGCCACCCGGTCCGGGTGAAACAGGCGCACCAGCAGATGGTAGTGCTCGCGAATTCGCTCCGCATCCGCGTCCGCAGAGACTCCGAGCGCGCGGTAATGATCGGCCGCTGGAACCAGCAGGACGTGGCGAACGAAGAACCGCGCCGCCTCTTGCACCTCCGCCGCACTCAAACCGACGCGCCGGGCCGTATCCTCGAGGCGCGGCGGCACCAACGCGGCCGCCATCTCCCGCAACAGGACGCCGAACGCACGCGGCAATCGATACTGGGGATCGCCGAGCCGCGGATACCGAAGCGGCGATCGATTGAAGTCGACCGCCACCAGGAGGAGTTCAGGCACCATCGACCAACGGTCGCTCAACCCGCCGACTGACTCGTCGCCGGCACCCCGGCGATCTTCTCGGCATCGCCGCCATAACTGTAGTGATACGCATAGTCGTATCCGTATCCATACCCGTAGCCAGAGCTGGATCGACCGACCTTCTGCAGAACTGCCCCGATGATCCTGGCATTCGCCGCATCCAGGCGCTTCACCGCACCCTCGAAGGCGCCCTTTCGGGTCCCCCCAGGGTGCACGACGAAGACCGTCGCCCGTGCGAGATTGGCCAACACCAAGGCGTCGGCCAAACCGATGACGGGCGGACTATCCAAGACCACATGATCGAACCGCTCGGTCGCCAAACGGAGCAAATCCAGCATCTTGGGCCCCGACAACAGCTCGACCGGATTCGGCGGCATCGGCCCGCTCGTGATCGCGAACAGCCTGGGGACGGCCGTCGGCTGCGCGATATCGGCCGGTTTGACGTCACCGGCCAGATAGTGCGTCAGGCCACGACTGTTCCCCAGGGTAAAGACCTCATGAACGGAGGGATTGCGCAGGTCGCAGTCGATCACGAGGACCTTGCTCCCGGCCTGCGCGAAGGCGATCGCCGTGCTCGCCGCGGCCGTCGTCTTGCCCTCCCCGGGACCCGCACTCGTGAAATGGATCAGGCGCGGCGCGCCGTCCGAGGTGGCGAACACGAGCGAAGTCCGCAACGAACGGGCCGATTCGGCGAGATGACTCTTGGGATCCCTGGCCGCGCGTAGCGCGACCGAGCCGATGGCACCGTCCTCCTCGACCTCGTCGGCGAGCGGGAAGACGCCGAGCACCGGGGCACCGAGGCGCCGCTCCACGTCATCGCCCGTCTTGATCGTATCGTCGAGCGTCTCGAACAGGAACGCCAGCCCGACACCACCGAACAACCCGAGCGCGATCGCAAGCGCGAGGTTCTTCGCGAGACTCGGCTTGTACGGACTCGGCGGCACCTGCGCCCGATCGACGATCGAAACATTGTTCGTGCCGATGCCGGCCACGACGCCGATCTCCTTCATGCGCTGCAACAGGCCATCGTAGAGTTCGCGATTCGTCTCGACCTCGCGCTTGAGGGTCTGATAATCGGTACTGCGATCCTGGAGCGCCAGGACTTCCTCCTTGACCTCCTGCAGACGAAGCATCAGCGTCGCCTCCTGGCGAATCTTGGCCTGATACAACGCCTTGATCGACTCGGCGATGGCGTTTGCCTCCTGACGGATCGCCTGGTCGACATCGGCGATCTGGCGCTGCAACTGCTGCATCGACGGATAGCCTGGCTTGAAGACCTTCAAGCCGTCCTGGTACTGCCCTTCCAGGTCCGCCTTGCGCTCCTTCAGGCTCGCGATGACGGGGCTTCCGAGCACCTTGGCCGAATTGGCAACGACGCCGCCGGCGACCATTTCATTGTATTCGGCCTCCGCGGCAATGCGCTCCGCTTGTGCCTTGGTCAACTCCGTATTCAGCTCGCGCAACTGCTGCAGCAACACCGACAGCCGATCGTCGAGATCGACGATCTCCCGATCCCGGGCATAGGCGATCAGCCGTTGCTCCGAATCCTCGAGGTTCGCCCTGACCTGCTGGAGGCGCTCCTCGAGGAAACTCTTCGCATAGGCCGAGGCGTCGAAGCGCCGTTCCAGATTCGTATTGATGTAATTATCCGCGACGGCATTGGCCACGGCCGCCGCCTCGACGGGATTGGGACTCTCGTAGTGCACCCTGACCAGCCGCGAGTTTCTGACCGGCTCGATCGTCAAATTCGCGAGAAAGGCATTCTCTTCATTCGCGGCAGCGGCACCTGCGTCAGCCGATTGCGCCCCCTCGCCACGGCCGACGAGCCCCGCGATGCCGCCCTTCACGGCCCGCGTAAGATCGCTGAAGAAACCACCGTCGTCCTCTTCTCCGCCCTTCAGGCCGAGTTGATCGATGACGCGGCGGGCCAAACTTCGACTCTGGAGCAGTTCGTATTGCGTCTGATAAAAGTCGTTCGCGTTCCTCGCATCCTCTGGTGCCACCGTCTGGTATTCGAGGACCTTCCCCTCCTCCCGGTCGATCTGCAAGAGCAGCGTGCCGCGATAGATGGGCGTTGTCAGGAAGGTCGCGAGGATAGTGACCACGACCACCGCGATGAGAACCCCGAGCACCGTCCAGCGACGCCGAACGAGGATGCTCCAGTATTCCCGCAGGTCGATCGTGTCGTCGTCATCCGCATCCAGGCGGGAATTGAGTCGCACCTCATCGACACGGCGCGCAGGTAGCGTCTCGTCGATACGCGCCAACGGGCCATTGGGCGCCCGTCGATCCAGGGAACCGCTCGGATCAGTCATATCAGGTCGTCCACATCAAGCACTCCCACAAGACCCCGCCGCCCCCTAGAAATAGAATGGACGCACGAAGCCCCTGAGTGCATTCGTCACGTTCCGAAAGAACACCTCGCCCCCGGACTCCGGCACAACCACCCTGTCGCCTGCCACGAGTTGGGGATCTCGCACTTCGCCCTTTTCGATTTCCTTCAAGCTGACGACATAGGCACGTGTCGAGCCATCCTCCTGCTCCCGAAACAAGATCACTTGATTTTCGTTGGCGATGTCGTTCGCCCCTTCGGACAAGGCGATCGCCTGGAGCAGCGACGTCCTGGCCGTCAGGGGGTAGACGCCTGGCCTCTCCACGGCGCCCGCGACCGTGATGTTCGAACTCGCGTACTCCTCGACGAACACCGTGACCTGCGGGTTCTGGAGATAATCGCGCCCCAGCGCCTCGGCAATCACGCCCTGCGCCTCCTGGGGCGTCAAGCTGCCGACCTTGACGGGACCAATCAGCGGCATCACGATCAGCCCGCTCTCATTGACCCGATATTTGCTCGATAAATCATCAGCCTGGAATACATCGACCTGAATCAGGTCGAAGGCCCCGATCCGGTAGGTCGCCCGTGGCCCCGGGTCCGGCGGCGGCCCAGCCTCCGCCGGGATCATCCCTACGGATGCCGGGTTCGAACCTTCGTCCGGGGCCGGGGACGCCCCGCGGCCGGATCCCTCGGCACTCAGATCGCCAAGCGCGAACGCGTCCTCGCCGCTACCGGCGGGCGTGTCCCGCTCGGGCCCCGGGCCCTGGCAACCTAGAAGACCCTGCATCACCCAGGCAAGGAACAGACAAAAAGAGACTTTCTTGATCATCGAATCCCTCTGCAACGGACACATCCCGCACCGCGGCCGCATACGCATCCGCTCACGTTGAAAGCCGGGCTCCCCGATTACCCGCATCATCTTTGGTTTCGTCACCAAGATCAAGATTCCGGGCCGCCTCCCCGGCACCCTCTGGGGGAGCGGACGCATTCCCCGACACCCTGCCCGGGACGACGCCTTGCTTTTCGCCGGAAATCCGCTAACCTGATTCCCTGCCTTTGAAGGATGCCGGTATCGCCCTGGCGAAACGACGAAAAGGTCACACTTTTAAGGATTGACTCAGTGCCTGATTCCAGCGTTCGCAAACCCTCATCGCCGTCCGGATTCGAGGCCGCGTATCCATTCCTTGTGACTGCGGCGATCCTGGTGTTTGCGCCCCTGTTTCGTAGCGGCCAACCGGCGTTGGCCCAACTGGTGCTCCAACTCTTGGCCGTCGCCCTCTTGGGTCTGTCCTTGCGGGCACGCCAGAACCTGCCCGTCAGCCGACCCGAAATGGTCGCGGCGATCTCTCTTCTGCTGATGCCCCTCGTCTTTTTGATCCCCCTGCCGAGCGGCCTCGTCGATTGGTTGCCGGGTCGTGACATCTATGCCAGCATCCAGGCCCAACTCGGCATCGAGGCGGGCGTCCGCCGCCTGTCCGTCTTACCGCACGAGACCGAATCCGCCTGGCTGCTCGCATTGATCCCAATCGCCGTCTTCTTCGGCGTGCGCTCGCTCGACTTTCGGGGGCTGCGACGACTCCTTTGGGTCCTGTTCGCGATCGCTGCGGGCCAGGCGATTCTCGGCCTGATGCAATACGGCGGCCAAAGCGATCTGTTGTACCTGGGAATGGAACCGGCCTACCGTACCGCCGTAGGCACCTATACCAATCGCAACCATCTCGCCGGCCTGCTGGTCATGGTCCTGCCGATCGCGCTCGCCTTGCTGATCTACTCGGTAGGGCGGCACGGACATCGGCAGACCCAGTGGCGCAAGAGGATGGCATTTTTCGGCACCCTGCGCGGACACACGGCGATCGGCTATGGCGCACTCGCGCTGCTCTTCATCACGGCCATCGTATTCACCCGGTCCCGCGCCGGGATCGCACTGGCCATGCTCGGCATATTGCTCGCCACCCTCGCCTACTCGCGACGCATTGGCGGCAACAACGTCTATGGTCTGGTCGGCACGGTGGTCGCAATCGCCATCGGCGTCGGCCTCGTGATCGGCCTCGCGCCCGTGCTCGATCGCTTCAGCGTCAGCGACACAGTGGAAAACGCCCGCTGGACGGTCTTTTCCGCCACCCTGACCGGGATCGGCCATTTTTTCCCCCTGGGCAGCGGCCCGGGCACCTACCCGGAGGTATTCAACGCCTTCCAGCCCCTGGAACTCGGCAGGTGGTTCGTCAATCGCGCCCACAACGACTACCTCGAGTGGCTGTTCGACGGTGGGGCATTCGCAGCCGTCCTGATCCTGTTCCTCTTGGGCCTCTATCTGCGACAATGGACGAAGGTCTGGACATCGGAAGCTTGGTCGCAGTTACGCTTCATACAGGTCGGCGCCGGCATCGGCATCCTGTTGATCCTCGGGCACAGCCTGGTCGATTATAATCTGCATACACCGGCAAATATCGTCTACGCCGCGTTGCTGGCGGGCATCTTTTTTGCTGATTCGGCACTGGGCGGCGAGGCGACCGGGGCGCGGCGACGCACCAGGGGGCGCTCGCCGGCGCGCCAGGACGTCCCACGCCCCGCATCTCCAACTGCGGCGCCCGGGGTCCCGCCCGAGCAGATCAGAAACCCGTTCCTCGATTAGCGGCAAGTCTACATTGGCGCGGCATCGACCAGGACCATTCGGGGATCAGGCCGACGCCGATCCTCGGCGCGCGCCGCAGCGCCTCGCAAGCGCAAGCCAGGCCCGCGCAACACCTGAAGCGGTCACGCGGCTCACCGAGCCCCTCAGACTCGGATTCCCGGCGTACGCAAGGCACACATGGCCAGATGGGCCACATGGGCAGATAGCGCGGTCGGCGTTCCAGGTCCCGGAAGCAGCGCCTGCCTCGCACGAGAGGTACGGCATGATTCAGCCCCGCGCGTTGCGGAATGACTCCCAGAACGAACGAAAATCGCACTCGGTATCGTTGAAGCGTAACCAGGAAAGCCTATAATCTCGGAGCAAACGCTCGATCCGCCGTGCTCGTGGAGGGCGCACACTGCATCTCGTCACCGTTCCGGCGAGGCGTGCGCAGGGCAAGAGGCACCTAATCGAGCGACGGAATCGACGGCGGACCTTGTGCTGCCGCTTTCGGGAACTCGCAGGCGCAAACGGCTTAAAGATTAATAATTCAGTTCGTTGCGCTCCGCCTTCGGGGAATCCGGTACTGCAATCGCGGAAATGCGACGGTGACACGTTGCGCCTCGCTCGTCGAAGTCCGCGGGGCGGCCGGGCGTCGCTCGGGGGTCGGCGGCCTCCTCACGGCTGCGGTCTTCCGAAGGGACCGCGGCCGCACGCAAAGGCCTGCCGCCGTCGCAAGGACCCCAGCCGAGACGGGGAACGTCCGCGCGGCCGGCCGTCGCCGCCGGTCAGCTTCCAACGGCATTCGATCTGCAACGGAGGAGACTGACCTATGGATCAAGGCTACCTGTTCAGCAGTCTGTTCGGCTTCGTCGGCGCCATCATCTTGATCGAGATGCTGACCCCGGCGGCTCGCCACATCGGTCTCGTCGACCACCCTGGCGGGCGCAAGGGCCATGCCCGCCCCACGCCGCTGGTCGGCGGCACGGCGATGTTCGCCGCGTTCACGTTCGCGATCCTGACGATCGATGTCGGCCTGAGCGACTTCAAACCGCTGTTTGCCGGGGCACTGCTCCTCGTCATCGTCGGCATACTCGACGATCTGCACGACATCTCCGCGAGGGCGCGCTTCGTGGCCCAGGTCGCCGCCGGTCTGGTGATGACGGTCTGGGGCGGGGTGACGCTCGCCGACTTGGGTCACCTGCCCCCCAGCGACGGGTTGCTGGCCCTGGGCATCATGGCGGCCCCCTTCACCGTCTTCGCAGCCGTCGGCGTCATCAATGCGACCAACATGGTCGACGGGCTCGACGGCCTCGCCGGCTCCCTGACATTGGTCACCCTCGGGGCACTGATCCTCGTCGCCTGGGCCGCACAGGCCACCGGCGAACTCGCGATCCTCGTCACGCTGGCCAGCGTGATCGTCGCCTTCCTGCTCTACAATCTCCGCCCGCGCGGGCCGGCGGCGATCTTCATGGGCGATGCCGGCAGCATGTTTCTGGGCTTCGTGCTCGCCTGGTTCTTGATCGATTTCTCCCAAGGGGCAGACCGCCTGATCGCGCCGACGACCGCCCTCTGGTTGTTCGCCCTGCCCTTGCTCGATACGCTCTGCGTCATCACGCGCCGGCTGATGCAGGGACGGTCGCCCTTCTCCGCCGACCGCGCCCACTGTCACCACGTGTTGCAGGACTTGGGGCTGTCCCGCCATCAGACGCTCGCGGTCATGGTACTGTTCGCGATGGCCGCCGCCGCCGTCGGGCTCGCCGGCCAGTGGCTCGGCATCCCCGAGCCCTTGATGCTCGGCGGCTTCCTCGCGTCCCTGACCGTCTACACCCTACTCATCAACCGCTTCACCCGGACGAAGTCGGATCCCTGGCTGGCATTCGCGCGGCAACTGCAACAGGAACAGGACTAGTACAGCAGTGCGGATGTTCCGAGACCACCTCCAACGACTATCGTTGTCGTTGTCGTAATCGACGATCGGACTAGGATCAGGACAACGACAACGAACAGCCTCGGGATTTCTGAAGTGCTGCACTATCCCGAACGGCCCGCACAGCAGACCCTACAGGGCTCATGCGACCTACGGGCTCGCGCAGAGACGCAGAGGCGCAAAGTGAAGAGAAGGCATTGGTCGATGTCACCAATACGCTCCGCTTCTCCTTCTCTGCGCCTTTGCGTCTCTGGTGTGCCAGGACAAGCCTGGCCCGTCTAGCAGTCTGTGAGGTGACTGCCATGTGAAGTGCTGATGACACATGTAGCTGCGGTCTGTCGCGTGGAGGTAACGAAGCGCGGGGAGCGAGACCGG
>NZ_NRRW01000034.1 GCF_016583835.1 Thiococcus pfennigii
CTCGCCACCCCATGGCCCCGACGAGGCCCCGGCGAGCCCCCCGGTCGTGACGCAGTCTCCGCAACCGAGACCCCGACAGTTCACAAGTGCCCGCGACGGTGTCAAGATCGGCCAACACCGCGACCGGCCGCCCACGATACAAGGGCATACCGAGGGCCCCGCGGCACGCGCAGACGAAGCCCCGTGGATGGACAACGACTCGTGCACCAGACGAAGCAGCCAAGCCAGACCGACCCGACTTGGCCGTCGGCGAGCCCGATCGGCCCAGAGACGGCGATGGGCGACAGGCAAGCGACTCGGGCGCCGGCGGCGATCCGCCGCGGATGGCGCCGCCTCGCCGAAGTCCGCCCCAGGCCCCGCCGGGGGCACCAGGCGTTCAAGACCACGCCCCGGCTGATCCTCGCGCTCGGCGTCATCCTGCTGACCGGCTTCCTCGCGGTCACGGTCTCGGGCTATCAGGTCTCGAAGGAGGCCCTGCAACGCGCCCTCGTCGAGCACGAGTTGCCGCTCACCAGCGACAACATCTACTCCGAGATCCAGGCGAGCCTGGTGCGCCCGATCTACATTTCCTCGCTGATGGCCCACGACACCTTCCTCAAGGACTGGATGATGGACGGCGAGCGCGACCCGCGGCAGGTCACCCGCTATCTGCGCGAGATCCAGCGCAAGTACGAGGTGTTCTCGACCTTCGTCGTCTCGGCGTTGACGTACCGCTATTACCACTTCGACGGGCCCCTCAAGGAGGTCTCGCCGACCTCCGCGAAGGATCGCTGGTTCTTCACGATGGAGGCCCACCCGCAGCACTACCGGGTCGACATCGACACCAACGAGGCCGCCGCCGACCGCCTGACGATCTTCGTCAACCACAAGATCCTCGCCGACGACGGGCGCTTCATCGGGGTCACCGGCCTCGGCCTGGACGTGGCGACCGTCTCGCAACTGATCGAGCACTACAAGGCACGCTATGGCCGCGACATCTACTTCGTCGATCGCCAGGGGATCGTCCAGAGCCACAGCGACGACCGGCTGGTCGGCCGGCTCGACATCCACCAGGAGCCCGGGATCGCCGCCATCGCCCACGAGATCCTCGCCGGCGACCAGGGGTCGCTGACCTATCAGGGCGAGGCCGGGCGCACCTTCGTGCGCTACCGCCACATCCCCGAACTCGCCTGGCACCTGATCGTCGAGGAGTCCGAACAGGCCACGACCGCGGCGCTGCGCCGCGCCCTCTACGTCAATCTGACGATCGGCGGTGGCATCACGCTGCTCGTCCTCGCGATCAGCGGCCTCACCGTCCACCGCTTCCAGTCCCGTCTCGAGCGCCTGGCCAGCATCGACCCGCTGTCTGGACTGTTCAACCGCCAGTTCTTCGAGGTCCTGTTCGCCAACGCGCTGAGCACGGCGCAGCGCCTCGATCATGACCTGTCGCTGCTGCTCTTCGACATCGATCGATTCAAGGAGATCAACGACGCGCACGGCCACCTGGCCGGCGACCAAGTCATCGAACGCATCGCGAAGATCGCCCGAACGGGCCGACGCGCGACGGACATCGCCGCTCGTTGGGGCGGCGACGAGTTCATCGTGCTGCTTTCCGACTGCGACGAGGGGAATGCCCGGCGCATCGCCGAGGCGCTGCGCCGCCGGGTCCAGCAGGAGGTCCGCATCCCCGGCACCGAGCTACCGGCGACGATCAGCATCGGCGTCGCGACGCACCGCCGCGGCGAAGGCCTCGAAGACCTAACGGCCCGCATCGATGCACGGCTCTACGCCGCCAAGGCGGCCGGCCGCAACTGCATCGCCTAGCCCGCACGGCCCACACCGTTGGGACCTCAGGGCCGGATCTCGATCGGCGTGCCGTCCGCCACGGCCCGCCAGATCTCCTCCATCGGCACGTTGCGCACGGCGATGCAACCGTGCGTCCAGTCGCGCCAGACGTTGAACCAGCCGAGCCAACCCCAGCCGTTCAGCTGACCGTGGACCATGATCTGCCCGCCCGGGTCGCGGCCCCGCTCGGCCGCCCGGCGGCGATCCTCCGGCCCCGGATAGGAGACGTGCAGCGACTTGTAACAGCAGCTGTTCGGATTGCGCCAGTCGAGGACGTAGCGACCCTCGGGCGTGCGCAGGTCGCCCTCGTAGGCCTTGTGACCCTCGGCGCGACCGCCGAGCGAGATCCGGTAGCTGCGGTAGGCGACCCCGTCGCGTAGCAGGTGCAGGCGACGCCGGCCCTTCTCGACCAGCACCGCGTCGGCCGGCGGCGGCGATGCGGCCAGCCGCGGCGGGATCGCCTTCTCCCAGCGGATCAGCAGAGCGACGGCGCCGGCCAGGACGACCGTCACCATCAGGGTGACGATGATCGACATCCGGATGCCTCCCGCGCGAGCGCGCCCAGCGCCCTTCGCTCGGACCTTCGCCGGCGGCCGCGTCCGCCCCTTTGCCGGGCGCTTCGTCTGGTGCTGGGGCGGGGCCGCCCCGTTCGCGCCACCCCGCCGCCGACCGCCCCGGCCCGTCGCCGCAGCCGCCACGCCCTCAGTCGAGCCCCATCATCGCGCGCAGTTCGGCGCTGCCGACGACCTGGCAGTAGATCCTGTTGAGGATCTCCAGCTCGTGACGGTGTAGGGCGTCGGTGCCGGCGGCGCAACAGTCCTCGACCAGCACGACATCGAAGCCCTCGTCGGCCAGGCTGCGCACGGTCGAGCTGACGCACTGGTCCGTGTAGAGGCCGGTCACGACGACGTGGCGGATGCCCATGTTCGCGAGCACGAGACGCAGGTTCGTCCCGGTCAAGGCGCTGTCGGTGGTCTTGGTGACGACGATCTCGCCGGGCGCCGGCGCGAGCTCCGGGATGATCTGCGAGGCCTCCGTATCGAGCGGCATCAAGAGGTTGTTCCAGCCCGGCCGCTTCTGGCTCAGCGAGCGGTCGCGCCCGTCCGGCAGCAGGCAGGCGATGCGGGCGTGGATGACGTCGATGCCGGCGGCGCGGAAGCTCGCCTGCAACGCTTGCAGGCGCGGGATCAGGGTGCCGCGCATCCGCTCGTGAAACGGCGCCCAGCGGGCCCGCTCGTCGGGATCGGCGTGCGGCTCCATCCCGTAGTTCTGCACATCGATGCACAGGAGCGCCGTCTCGGCCGGGGGCAGGACCAGGTCGTCCGGCTCCGGGGCGCCCTCGTAGTAGAAGGAGCGGTAGGCAGTCTTCCAGCTCATCGCGGACTCCTCTGAGGCGGTCGGCTCGACCTGGGCAATGTGCCAGATCCCACCGGCCCCGTCACCCCGCCGGCCCGTCGCGACCAAGGCTGATCCGTTCTGCGGCCTTCTTCGCTGAGGGTGAAAGGTTGGCGGTCGATCCCCGACTGGGTGGTGCGCAGGCGAATGCTCGCCTCTCGCAGCGGTCGAGACGGCGGCCGCGGAGGCCCATCCCGCACGGGCGTGCCAATGACCGCGCGGCACACGCGGTCCGGTTAGCCCCGCGCGCCCAACCCCGCCCCTCGCACGGCGCCGCGGCCCGTAGGTCGGGTTAGCCCCCCGCGGGGGCGTAACCCGACGGCCGACACCGTGGCGCCCTCCGAGGCCCCTGTCGGGTTACGGCGCGCGCAATCCTTTGTTTTACCCAACCGCCGTGCCAGCGCGCCTAACCCGACCTACGGGCCGTGCCATCGGCGCAGGCGACGCCGGCGGATCGGAACGGATCCGCCGTGGCGGGGCAAGGAGGCCCGGCCGAACGGATCGACCCTGGGATGCGCTCGCCCGGCCCTTGTTGCTGATGGCGCGGACCGAACCTTATACTTTTGGCCACATTCCGCCCAGCTGTCCCACGCGAATCTCCCCATGTCGAATACCCGCTTCGAGCCCCGTGTCCGCACCCTCCTCGGCCCAGGGCCGGCCGATGTCCACCCGCGCGTCCTCGCCGCCATGGCCCGCCCGACCATCGGCCACCTCGACCCCCAGTTCATCGCCCTGATGGACGAGATCAAGGACCTGCTGCGCTCTGCGTTTTGCACCGAGAACCGCCTGACGATGCCGATCTCGGGCCCCGGCTCGGTCGGGATGGAGACCTGCTTCGTCAACCTCGTCGAGCCGGGCGACAAGGTCGTCGTCTGCATCAATGGCGTCTTCGGCATGCGGATGAAGGAGAATGTCGAACGCATCGGCGGCACGGCCGTCGTCGTCGCCGATCCCTGGGGTCGGGCCATCGATCCGAACAAGCTGGAGGACGCCTTGCGCGCCCACCCGGACGCCAAGGTCGTCGCCTTCGTCCATGCCGAGACCTCGACCGGCGCCCGCTCCGACGTCGAGACCCTGGTCGAGATCGCCCATCGCCACAACTGCCTGACGATCGTCGACGCAGTGACCGCCCTCGGTGGCTGCGAACTGCAGGTCGACGACTGGGGGGTCGATGCCGTCTACGCGGGCTCGCAGAAGTGCCTCTCCTGCACCCCGGGCCTCGCGCCGATCTCGTTCAACGAGCGCGCCATCGAGCGGCTCCGCGCGCGCCGCACGCCAGTGCAGAGCTGGTTCATGGACCTCAATCTGGTCATGGGCTACTGGGACGGCAGCCAGCGCCGCTCCTACCACCACACCGCGCCGGTCAACGCCCTCTACGGCCTGCACGAGGCGCTGCTGATGCTCCGCGAGGAGGGGCTCGAGCAGGCATGGACCCGCCATGCGCGCCACCACCGCGCGCTGCGCGCCGGCCTCGAGGCCCTCGGACTCGAGCTGATCGTGCCGGAGGGTGAGCGTCTGCCGCAGCTCAATGTCGTCGCCATCCCCGAGGGGATCGAGGATGCGACCGTACGCGCCCGACTCCTCGCCGAGTACGACCTGGAGATCGGCGCCGGGCTCGGCGACCTGGCCGGCAAGGTCTGGCGCATCGGCCTGATGGGCCACAGCAGCCGCCCGGAGAACCTGATGCTGTGCCTCGCCGGTCTCGGCGCGGTGCTGCGGGATCTGGGCCACATCGGGGACCTCGACCGCGCCCTCGTCGCCGTGCACCGCCAGCTCTTCGGCTGACGGCCTCGGGTGCCGCCCATGGCCGCCGGCCGCCGCGGGCCGCTCCCCCGCCTCGTCCTCGCCGTCGCGGCGATCGCCCTGTTCGTGCTGGCCTACCAGTGGGGCGGCCGCCACCGTGACGAGGCCGGCGAGACCGCGGCCATCGCCGGCGTGCGCATTGCGTCGAGCCGCCCCCTGCCGGAGGCGCTCGCGAGCCCGCCGGCCGAGGGCGCGCCGACGCTGCTCGGCCATTGGACCCTGACGGTCCTCGCCGACGACCCGCAGGCGCCCGAGATGGGCCGACTCGTCGAGGTCTACAACCGCCTCGCCGATCGTCCCGAACTGCGCGCACGATTGCAGCTCCTCCTCATCACCCCGGCCGCAACGAGCGGACCGGCCAGCGACTTCGCGCGCCTCTCGCCGGCCTTTCACCAGCTCGCCGGCGACGACGCAGACCGCACACGCTGGCGGATCGCCCTCGGGGCGGGCGACGCAGAGGCGCCGCCGGCCCTGTTCCTGATCGACCCCGACGCCCGGCTGACGGCCCTCTTCCCCGCCGCCCAGGCCCCGGCGCGCATCGCCGAGGACCTGCGCCTCCTGATCGACGAAGGACACAGATGACCACCGACCCCTCGCCGCGCTGGCCCGAGCGCCTCTTCGTCCTCGGCCAGCGGGTGCTCCCGCACCACCGCCTCACGGCCCTCATGTACCGGCTCGCGCGCAGCGAATGGCCACCGCTCAGGCGCGCCCTGATCGGCGGCTTCGCGCGACGCTTCCGCATCGACATCGACGAGGCGCAGGTCCCGGACCCCGCCGCCTACCCAAGCTTCAACGCCTTCTTCACCCGCGCGCTGCGGCCCGAGGCGCGGCCGCTCGGCCCCGCGGGCACCCTGCTCTGCCCGGCCGACGGCCGGCTCAGCCAGCACGGCGCGATCACCGACGGGCGGCTCTACCAGGCCAAGGGCCACGCCTTCTCGCTCGGCGACCTGCTCGGCGGCGATGAGGCCCTGGCGGGCGAGTTCGCCGACGGCAGCTTCGCGACCGTCTACCTCTCGCCGCGCGACTACCACCGGGTGCACATGCCGCTCGCGGGGACGCTGCGCACCATGTACCACGTGCCTGGCCGCCTGTTCAGCGTCAACGACGCCTCGACCCGGCTGATCCCGCGCCTCTTCGCCCGCAACGAGCGGGTGGTCTCGGTCTTCGACACCGCCGTCGGGCCGCTCGCGATGATCCTGGTCGGGGCCTTCTTCGTCGGCAGCATCGAGACGGTCTGGTCGGGCCAGGTGACGCCGACGCCGCGGCGCACGCTCGGACGCTGGGACTACCGCGCCGCGCAGCCGCCAGTCCAACTCGCGCGCGGTGCCGAGATGGGCCGCTTCAACATGGGCTCGACCGTGATCCTGGCCCTGCCGGCCGGCGCCGTGCGCTGGGCCGAGGGGCTCGCGCCCGGGGCGCCGCTACGGATGGGCGAGCCGCTCGGCCACCTGGCAACGACCGGGGCCGACGTGGCGATCTGAGGAGACACTGATTTATTGGCCGCCCTGGCCAAAAATCAGCACGGAGGTCGACAGCGCGATTTCCGACTTCCTTCATGAAGCGCTGAATACTTCAGCGCTTCCCTGAGCCGACGCCTCAGGCGCGCTCGATCGGAAAGGCCAGGACCTCGTCGATGTGGCGCGCGCCGAGCCGGCACATCAGCAGCCGGTCGACACCCAGGGCGACCCCGGCCGCCTCGGGCATCCCGGCCGCGAGCGCGTCGAGGAAGGCCTCGTCGAGCGGCGACATCGCGAGCCCGGCCGCCGCGCGCACCTCCAGGTCGGCGAGGAAACGCCGCCGCTGCTCGTCGCCATCGGTCAGCTCCTGGAAGCCGTTGGCCAGCTCGACCCCCTCGAGGTAGAGCTCGAAGCGCTCGGCGACCGGCACGGCCCCGTCGCGCCGGCGCGCGAGCGCCGCCTGGCTCGGCGGGTAGTCGTAGACAAAGGTGAGCCGGCTTCGGCCGAGCGCCGGCTCCAGGCAATGGGTGAGGAGGAGGTCGAGCCAGCCGTCGCGCTCCAGGGCGAGCCCGTCCGCACCGCCGATCCCCCGCGCCGCCGCCGTGCGCGCGAGCTCGGCGGCGTCGGCGCGCCAGGGATCGACCCCGAGTCGCTCGCGGAACAGGTCGCGATAGGCGATCTCCTCGACGGGTCGCTCCGGCTCACCCAGGGCGCAGCGCACCAGGTCGGCGACCTCCACCATCAGCCGGCGATAGTCCCAGCCCGGGCGATACCACTCCAGCAGCGTGAACTCCGGATGGTGCAGGCGGCCGCGCTCGCCGTCGCGGAAGACCTTGCAGATCTGGTAGATGGGCCCGCTGCCGGCGGCCAGCAGGCGCTTCATCGGCAGCTCCGGGGAGGTGTGCAGATGCAGCGGCCGCGCCTCCCCAGGCCCATGCCAGAGGCTCGCGAGACTCGCGAGCGCCGGATCGCTGGTCGCCGCCCGCGAGAGGATCGGGGTCTCGACCTCCAGGACCCCGGCCGCGGCGAAGAAGCCGCGCAGACGGGTCAGCAGGGCGGCGCGCTCGCGCAGTGCCGCGGGCGCGGCGCTCGGCCGCCAGTCGTGCGCGTCACTCCTCCTTGGCACGCGAGACGTAGGTCCCGGTGCGGGTATCGACCTTGATCAGCTCGCCCGTCTGCACGAAGAGCGGGACGCGGACCACGGCACCGGTCTCCAGCGTCGCCGGCTTGCCGCCACCGCCCGAGGTGTCGCCCTTGAGGCCGGGGTCGGTCTCGGTGATCGCCAGCACGACGAAGTTCGGCGGATCGACGCTCAGCGGGACCCCGTTCCAAAGGGTCAGGTTGCACATGTCCTGCTCCTTGATCCATTTGGCCGCATCGCCGACGGCCGCCGCATCGGCCGTGATCTGCTCGAAGCTCGCCGTATCCATGAAGTGCCAGAGCTCGCCATCGTTGTAGAGATACTGCAACGCCGTCTCGACGACGTCGGCGGCCTCGACCGACTCGCCTGACTTGAAAGTCTTCTCGACGACGCGCCCGGTCTTCAGGTTGCGCACCCGCACCCGGTTGAAGGCCTGGCCCTTGCCGGGCTTGACGAACTCATTCTCGACGATGGTATAGGGGTCCCCATCGAGCATAATCTTGAGCCCGCCCCGAAATTCGTTGGTACTGTAGCTTGCCATCTCGTCTTGATCTTCCTGTGGAGCCAAATCTGGAAATGTTAGCGCGAAGCGGCGTGGTTTGTCAGATACCTCAATGGCGACGGGACCTCGTCGGCGCCTTCACCCGCCCGAGCGAACTACTCGGGTACCTCGGGCTCGATCCGGCCGCGCTGCCGACCGTGGCGAACGACGCCGCTGCCGACTTCCCGTTCCTCGTCCCGCGGGCCTTCGCCGCGCAGATGCGCCGCGGCGACCCCGATGACCCGCTGCTGAGCCAGGTCCTGCCGCGGCGCGAGGAACTCGCGCCCTGCCCGGGCTTCGGCGAGGACCCGGTCGGCGACGGCGCCGCCCAGTGCGCCCCGGGGCTGCTGCGCAAGTACCCAGGCCGGGCGCTGCTGATCGCGACCGGCGCCTGCGCGATCCACTGCCGCTACTGCTTCCGCCGCCACTACCCATATCCGCGCGCGACGGCGGGCCGCGACGCCACCGCGGCGGCCCTCGCCGCCATCGCCGCGGATCCGTCGATCGAGGAGGTGATCCTCAGCGGCGGCGACCCCCTGCTGCTCGACGAGCGTCGGCTGACGCGCCTCGTCAACGCCCTCGAGGCCATCCCGCACCTGCGCCGCCTGCGCCTGCACACCCGTGCGCCGGTCGTGCTGCCGAACCGGGTCGACGGCCCCCTCTGCCGACTGCTCGCGACGACCCGCCTGCGCCCCCTCGTCGTGATCCAGGCCAACCATGCGCACGAACTCGGCGAGGCCGCCCGGGCCGCCCTGGCGGCGCTGCGCGAGGCCGGGGTCCAGTTGCTCAACCAATCCGTCCTGCTGCGCGGCGTCAACGACGAGACCGAACGCCTGATCGCGCTGAGCGAGGCCCTGTTCGAGTGCGGCGTCCTGCCCTACTACCTGCACCTGCTCGACCGGGTCCGCGGTGCGGCCCACTTCGAGGTCGATACGGGCCGGGCAGGCCACCTCCTCGCCGAGGTGCGGGCCAGGCTGCCGGGCTATCTCGTGCCGAGGCTCGTGCGCGAAGAGGTCGGCCGCCCAAGCAAGACACCGATCGCTTGAGCGCCACACGCCACGCGCCGCTTTCTTATGGACCTCTTTTCCTGCACGATAGTGGAATGACCATGAGCCCGACGGACGCGCGCACCCAACCCTGACCGGGACCAGATGATCGCCCGATGTCCACGTTATCGCCCACCGTCAATCTCCTCATCCTCACCTCGCGCGCCCAGGAGGCCCGGGAGATCGTCCAGGCCCTGCGGGATGGCGGCCTGCCGGCCCGCGGCATCTACACCGACCGATACCAGCGCCTGGCCGAGCTCACCGAGGGCCAGGTGGCCGTCGACCTGATCCTCTGCTGCCTCTCCGACCCGCAGATCGAACTCGACCCCCTGATGGAACACTATCAGGAGATCGGGGGCGATGTGCCCCTGATCCTGTTGGGCGACCGAGACCAGGATGCGGATGGTTCGCTGCGCGCCCTGCGCGCCGGCGCCCGGGATCTCGTCGCGCGAGACGAGATCGAGCGCCTCCGGCTCGTGGTCGCCCGCGAGGTGGCGGACCTGCGCACCCGCAACGAATTGGCCCGAGCGCGCACGCGGATGCAACGCTGCGCCCAGCGGGTGCGGGACCTGGCCGAGACGAACGAGGAGGCCTTCGCCTTCGTGCACGCCGACGGCCGACACGCCTTCGCGAACGCCGCCTACCGGCACCTGTTCGGCCTTACCGCGGGCGATGCGCTCGCGGACCTACCGCTGTTCGACCTCGTCGCCGCCGAACACCACGAGGCGCTGCGCGACTTGCTCACGCGACCTCCGGTGGCCGATGGGGCACCGCCCATCACGCGGGAACTGTCCGTCTCCGCCCGGCACACCGATGGGCACACCTTCCCCGCGACCCTGGTCATCACCCGCGAGGACGACGAGGAGGGCGCCGCAGCGCGCCTGACCGTCCGCGAGACCGAGCGGCTGATCGCCCGGCAGATGAAGACCCTGACCGATGCCGACACCGGTCTGGCGAACCGCGCCGCCTTCGTCGAGGCCGTCGCCCAACGCCTAGCGCGGATCGAGAGCGGAGAACCGGCCCGGTTCGCAATCCTCTACATCGGCATCCCCGGCTTTTCCGAGATCCTCCGCGCGGTCGGTCTGACGCGCGGCTTCGAGGTCGCCGCCGAGTTCGGCGCCACGCTGCGCCGCATGGTCCCCGATGGCGGCCTGCTCACCCGATTCGCCGACGACGCCTTCATGTTCGTCGTCGATGCCGACGACCCGAGCGATGCCAAACAGTTCGCCGTCGCCGTACGCCGCGAGCTGCGCCTACCGATCACCTTGCCCGACCGCGACACCGCCCAGCCCGACTGCGTGACCGGCTTGGTCTTCGTGGACGGCCCCGGCGCGAACTTCCCCGAGCTGGTCGACCGCGCCTACGCCGATGCCTTCTCGCTGGCCCCGAGCGCCGATGAGGCGCCCGAAGGGGACCGGCCCGACGTGCCCGACGAGGACGCCCGGACAGCCACGGACGCGGCCGATCGCGAGATCGGCGAGATGATCGACGAGGCCCTGCGGCGCGACGGGCTGCTCCTGGTCTACCAGCCGATCGTCAGCCTGCTTGGCGACAGCCAGGAGAACTACAGCGTCTTCGTGCGGCTGATCGACGAGCAGCAGCGGCTGCACGAGGCCCGGGAATTGATCGGCCCGGCGGTGCGAACGCGCTCGATCGAGGCGCTCGATCGGTGGGTCGTCTCCCAAGCGATCGCAGAGGTCGTCGAGCAGCGCAAGCAGGGCCAGAAGATCAACTTCTTCATCAACCTCGCCGAGGAGACCTTCCACGAGGGCAACCTGCTCTTCTGGCTCTGCGACCGGCTGCGGGAGCAGGAGGCGCGCGGCAATTGGCTGACCTTCCAGTTCCAGGAGATCCACGCCCGGCACCATCTGGCGAAGCTCTCCCGGATGGTGGACGGGCTGAAGAAGATCAAGGCGCGGATCGCGATCAGCCGCTTCGGCCACGACCCCCAACCGGAGCTCTTGCTTCAGGCGCTGCAGGCCGACTTCGTCCTCTTCTCCCCGGACTTCGCCCAGGGCCTGAGCAACGATCCACCGAAGCAGCAGCGGCTACAGGCCCTCGCCAACCTGGCCCGTGAGTTCAACGCCAAGACGATCGTCACCGGCGTCGAGGACGCCACCACGCTGACCGTGCTCTGGGGTGCCGGGATCGACTACGTCCAGGGCAATTTCCTCCAGCGCCCCTCGACCGCACTCGGCCTGAATCAGGACTGACCTCAGGCGTTGGCGATGCCGTGCGGCACGTGGCCGGTGGCCACGTGTAGGCGCGCCGCATCGCAGTGGACCTCCTGATCGTCGAAGAAGATGTCGGCGGCGAAGGCCTTGAGAAACTCCCCCTTGGGCAACCCGCCGAGAAAGAGCGCCTCGTCGATGCGGATGTTCCAGGCGCGCAGCGTCCGCACCACCCGCTCGTGCGACGGCGCCCCGCGCGAGGTGATCAGGGCCGTGCGCAACGGCGAATCGCGGGCCGGAAACAGGGTCTGGATCTGGTGGAGCGCGAGCAGAAAGCCCTTCAGCGGCCCGGCCGACAGGGGTTCGCGCGCCGCCCGGCTCTCGGTCGCATTGAAGGCGTCCAGCCCCTCGTTGCGAAAGATCCGCTCGGCCTCGTCGGAGAAGAGGACCGCATCGCCATCGAAGGCGATGCGTAGCGGACCGTCGTCGTCGGCCCGTGCCCGCGCCGCACGATGGGGCAGGATGGTCGCGGCCGCGCAGCCCGCCTCGAGCGCGAGGCGCACGTCGTTCGGATCGGTCGACAGGAACAGATGCGCCCCGAAGGCCGCGACGTAGCGATAGGGGCTGCTACCGCCGGCGAAGGCGGCCCGCGAGATGTCGAGTCCATGGTGGCGGGCCGAGTTCAACACCCGCAGACCCGTGTCGGAACTGTTGCGCGAGAGGAGGATGATCTCGACCTTGCCGCGCTCGCTGAGTTGGGCGTTGAGGGTCAGGAGCTTCTTCGCCAGCGGGAAGGCCACGCCCGGCTCGAGGGGCTCGTCCTCGTGCGCGATCTGGTAGCGGCAGTAGGCGTCGACCCCGTCGGTCTCGAAGACCTGGTGCGAGGCGCCGAGATCGAACAGGGCGCGCGAGGAGATCGCGACGACCAGGCTGAGGCGCGGCGCGGCGGACTCGCTCACGACCCGTGCGCCTGCTCGGGCCGCCGGCCCGGGAGCGATGCGCGCCGCGGTGGCACGGACGGCGACACGGACGACATCGACGAGGCCACTTACCAGGGCATGACCCGGTTCATGAACTGAAACGGCTGGCTGATGCTGCGGTTCATCACGGCCATGTCGTCGCGCATGCCCGCCGTCGAGAAGGTCATTGCGCGCATCGAGTGCTCCATCGTGTCGAGGGTGGTCAGCATGGGCTCGAGGGTGGCGACGTCCTGCGACATCGAATCGACGCTCACCGTGAGGGCCCGCATGTCGCGGTTCATCTGGGCCATGTTCTCGGAGATCGACTGCATGTTGCTGGCGATGACCGTCATGTTCGAATCGACGCTGATCGCGAGGTAGTGGACGTCCTTGGCCAGGCTGAAGACCAAATAGAAGCCGTAGGCGGCGAGGATGATGAAGGCGAACAGCGACGGGTAGACGATGAGTTCCCAGCGCTTGGCGCTGGTCTCGAACGCCTGGGAGAGCCGCTCGATGGCATAGGCATTGAGCTCGGCCTCGCTGTTGGCGGCCGCGGTCGCCGCCCCGGGCTGGCTCGGTTGGGCTTGCGTGCCTCGAGTCGCGTTCTCTTGATCGGCCATAGATCAGCAGCCTTCGACCTGGAAACGGCGTTCGACCGTTTGGGGTTACCGTGCAGGGTGCGGCGAGGGGCGAATCCCCGCTTCGCGTCGGGCGCCATCGCGACCGGTGCGGTTCATCGCCGATCGCATCCTACGCCCCTCAGGGACCGGGGCGTCATGACGATCGGCATGGACATTGGATCGCGGGCGACCTCGAAGATTCCCGTCGGACGTCATTCGGCACAGCGAGCCGGCGCCTCGCCTCGCGTCCTCGTCCGCACCGAGGGGCGTCCGACCGCAGGTTCTCATGGGCGACACGAGGCATGCCCCGACCCCACCCGGGGGTGCCCCCCGGCGAGCCGATCTCAGCCGACCAGATTCGGATAGAGGGCCGCGGCCAAGGCGAGGAACTCGCGCGTCCCCTTACCGCGCCGGTCGAGCTCGAAGATCGCCAGCCCCTCGCTGAACGAGCGGCGAAAGACGGTGCGCTGCGACAGCCGCGGGCGCACGAACCGGGCGCCGCGCAGCGAGACCAGGGCCGCGGCCGCCTCGGCGGTCTCGCGCACGGCATGGTGGGTGTCACCGCGATTGATGAAGGCCAGCACCTCGGGCGCCTGCGGTCTCGGCAGCGCCTGGATCAGCGCGATGTAGCGCTGGATCGACCAGATGTCGGCCTGCGACGGCGGTACGGGCACGACCACCCGATCGCAGAGCCTGAGCGCCTCCTGCATCGCCTCCATGTCCGCCGCGCCGACATCGATCAGGATCTCATCGGCGGCGGCGAGCCGCTCGGCGGTCAACGCCGTCTTGTCCGCCGCCTGCAGCGCGGGTTGGTAGCCCTCTTCGCGCCGGACCTGGAGCACGTCGCTGAGCGTGGCCTGCGGATCGGCATCGACGAGCAGCACCCCGACCTCGGCCATCGCCAGCCAGACGGCGAGATTGAACGATACCGTGCTCTTCCCGGAGCCGCCTTTGAGGCTCCCGACGACCGTGATCATCGCCTCTCCTCTCGAAGTCTACGCCGCCCTCGACAGGGCGGCGCCTGGCCAAGGCCGCTCAGCGCATCGGGCCGCCGCTCGACGGCCCTCCCATCGCCCCCGGCGGCGGGGTCATGCGGGTATAGTCAGACGGCACGACGAAGAGCTCCTCGCGCTGCTCGCCCACAACGATGTTCCTGAGTTCGTTGACGATACCCCCCGGAAACTCCTGGCGGATGACGAGTTCGAGCTCTGGATCGTACCATTGGAAGGTGCGCGACTCCGGCCGGTTAGGCCCGCTCGCGACCATCTCCCACTTCTCGACCTCGCGCCCATCGAGCGTCTCGCGCCCGACCGGGGCGAGCCGGATCGTCTGCCCGTTGGGCAACTCCTGCAGGAGCGGGATGCCGCGTTCGTCGTCGATCCACTGGGTGGTCGTGAAGTCCCGCCCCTGATGAGAACCGCCGATCTCCCACTTGGTCGCCGAGCGGCCAGCGATCGTCTCCTGGCCGAGCTTGCGGCAGACGAGTCCCGGCATGTCCGCGCAGGGGCTCTCGGCGTCGGCACCGGCCATCGGGGCATCGTCCATCGTCGGCGAGGTCGCATGCTCGATGTAGCGGCGTTCCTCGGGAAAGAGGATCCACTCGGTCCGCTGACCCTCATCGACGATCCGCACCATGGTGCGACCCTGCTGCGACATCTCCACGCGCATCCGATCGGTGCCGACGTACATGCGCCCCGTCGTCGTCGCCCCATCCGGGCCATGCTTGACCATCTCGGCCGAGAAGGGGACGTTCGCCAGCGCTGCGACCGCCCCGGTCGACGCGAACGACAGCCCCAGGGTCAGACCGACCGCCAAACCGCCGCAGGACAATAGCTCTCGCCATCTCGTAGACATAGGATCCTCCTTCCTCGGTCTCGCTATCTCGGGTTCAGGTAGGGGCCGTCGCGCCCCCACGGCCCATCGGCCTCGATGGCCGGATCGGGCGGCGAGGTGCTCGGGCGCCAGGCGCCGCCGGCGCCACGTCGACCATTCTGCTCCTGCTCGGTGAGCGGACGGAAGCGGTAGTGGCGAGGAGAGCCCCCAGCCTTCCAATCGGGCGTGACGCCCTGGTCGCGGAACCGGTATCCGCCGGCGCCCGCCGGGTCGCTCCGCCAAGGGGTCACCGGGGGGGCCAGCGGGGGGACGTCGGCGCCCGTCCGGCCCAGTGCCGGCTCGTCATCGGGTCGGAAGCGATAGCCCCCAGGCCACCCCAGCCCGACCGGCGCGCGCCCCTCCTCCCACGCCGAGGGTGCAAACGGAGGGGGATTGGACGCCGCGGCCCCGGGGTAGCCGCCGCCGGGACCTGACCAAGGCGCGAACCCGTCGGGGCGCGGCGCCCCGTCATCGCGCCAGGCCGGCGCGGGGGGCGACCACTCGGGCGCCGGCGACCACTCCCGGACCGCCCCGTACCAATCGGCCGCGGCGAACATCGGGAGGATCGCGAGGACCAGCCCCCAGCGCCGGCGAGCGCCGAGCCGATCGACCGGCGGCGCGGCGCGACGCCCCTCGCCCGGGCCGCGACCCGTCGCAATGCCCTCGCCCGCCGTCGCAGAAACCTCGTCCAATCGACCTCCCCGTCAGCCCTGGTCGGGCCCGGATGAATCCTCGTCCTTCAGGCGGATCCCGCGCCGCGCCGAACGCTTCGGCGCGGCCTTCGCGTCGTCCGTCGCCGAGCCCTTCGTCGCCCCCTTCGGCGACGGCTTGGCGGACGCCGACTTGGCCGCCTTCGCCCCGTCGCCGGCGGGCTTCGCGGCGGCCCGCCGGCGGGTCGTCGCGCGCCTCGGGGGCGGGGCCTCGGCGGCAGGCTCGCTCGGCTCGGGCGGCCTGACGCCCTCGTCCGGCAGTCCCTCCGGCTCGGGGGCCTGACGCGTCGCGACCGCTGGCGCCCCCGCGGCGTCCGTGGTGGCGTCCTTGGTCAGGCTCGGCGCCCCATCGCTCGACGCGGCCGCACCCTGCCCGGACGGGGCCGGCGCGCTCGGTGGCGTCGGGCTGGGGGTGCCACCGGACGGCGCACCGCCATCGCCCGCCCGCGGCGGCGCCGGCGGGCGGGGGTGGGCGGCCTTGCGCCGACGCGCGAGCAAGCCCTTCAGCGCATCGATGAGCAGCAAGAAGATGCCGCGGATCGCATAGAGGACCAGCATCCCGATCTCGCCGACCTTGCCGAGGAGGCGACCGATCCGGGACGGGCGCGCCTCCGCCTGCTCGGCCTTGGCGCGTTCCTCCAGATCGCAGGGCACCGTCACCCCGGGCGGCGCCGTCGCCTGGGCCACCGCGCACAGGTCGCGGCTCTTCGCCACGCAGCCGAGCGGGATCACGATCAGGGTCAGGATCGTCGAGACCATCACGCCCGAGGCCAACGAGATGGCCATGCCCTGGAAGATCGGGTCGGTGAAGATGACGCTCGAGCCCGCAACCAAGGCCAGGGCCGTGATCAGGATCGGCCGCGTACGGGTCTTGCAGGCACGAATGACCGCCTCGGCGACCGGAATGCCCCGCTGGATCTCGTGGATCGAGAAGTCGACGAGCAGGATCGAGTTGCGCACGATGATGCCCGCGAGCGCGATCCAGCCGATCATCGAGGTCGCCGTGAACTCGCCGCCGAACCCGAGCTGGAAGGCCAGAAAGTGGGCCGGGATGATGCCGAGCAGCGTCAGTGGGATCGGCGCCATGATGACCAGCGGGATGCGGAAGCTGCCGAACTCCCAGACGACGAGGATGTAGATCAGCAACAGCGCGACGACGAAGGCCGCCCCCATGTCGCGGAAGGTCTCGTAGGTGACGGTCCACTCGCCGGTCCACTCCCAGGCCGATTGCTGGGCGCTCGGCGGCCGACCGGTCCAGTACGACTCGGGCACGATGCCGTCGGGTGCCTCGTAGCCCGACCCCTCGATGATGTCCTCGATCTGGAGCATCGCGTAGACCGGCGCCGCGAGCTTGCCGCCGACGTCGGCGACGACGTACTCGACGGCCCGCAGGTCCTTGCGGTAGATGATGTCCTCCTCGACCATCCGGTGGAAGGTGCCGAGTTCGCGTAGCGGAATCGTGAAGCCGTCGCTCGATTGGACCGGCAGGTCGCCGAGCCGCTCGACCTGCGAGCGCTCCGCGAGCGGCACCTGTAGGATAATCTCGACCGGCTCGTGGCCGGCCTGGCGCTTGACGTCGCCGATGCTCGCACCACCGAGGGCCATCGCCAGGTTGCGATTGATGACGTCGACCGAGATCCCGCGGCGCACCGCCTTCTCCGTATCGACGTCGAAGCGCCAATAGTCGAACGCCGTGCGCAGGTAGTTGTCGACGTCGGCGGTGCTCTCGGCACGCTCGAAGATCTCGGTCATGTCGCGGGCGAACTGGCGGCGCACCTCGGCCGTCGGGCCGTGGATCTCGGCGACGACCGATTGCAGCACCGGCGGACCGGGGGGCATCTCGACGACGGCGATGCGCGCGCCGCTGCCCTCGATCAGCCGGGTGAGCCGCTCGCGCGCCTCGACCGCGATCTCGTGGCTCGAGCGTTCGCGCTCGTCCTTGTCGGTGAGCTGGACCTGAAGCTCGCCCTGCCAGGGCTCGGAACGCAGGTAGTAGTGACGGACCATGCCGTTGAAATCGAACGGCCGGGCCGTGCCGGCATAGAGCTGCACGGCCGTCACCTCGGGGATCGTGCGCACCGTCTCGGCCATGCGATGGGCCAGGTTGGCCGTCACCGGCAGGGCCGTGCCGTCGGGCATGTCGATGACCACCGAAAACTCGGGTTTGTTGTCGAGCGGCAGCATCTTCACCGGCACCCAGGTGAAGTAGAAGAACGACAGCGTGAAGGCGAAGGTGCCCCAGAGCGCGAGGCGGAACAGGCGCCGCTTGCGCTTGCTCTCGATCAGCGGGGTCAGCAGCCGGCGGAAGAAGCGCTCGAGCCCCTCGGCCTCGCGGTACTCGCGCTTCTCGGCGATCTCCAGGTAGCGCATCGACGGGCGCAACGGGCCGGAGATCGCCAGGTAGGGCGTGAAGACGAAGGCGGCGAAAAGCGAGATCAGCATCGCCACCGACCCCAACGCCGGGATCGGCTCCATGTACGGCCCCATCATGCCGCTGACGAAGCCCATCGGCAGCAACGCGGCGATGACGGTGAAGGTGGCGAGGATGGTCGGGTTGCCGACCTCGCGCACCGCGTCGACGGCGGTCGCCTCGTCGAGGCGGCCCTGCTCGAGCCAACGTCGGTAGATGTTCTCGACGACGACGATCGCGTCGTCGACCAGGATGCCGATCGAGAAGATCAGCGCGAAGAGGCTGACGCGGTCGATCGTGTAGTCGGCGATCCAGGCGACGAAGATCGTCATCAGGAGCACGACCGGGATGACCAGCAGGACGACGAAGGCCGGGCGTAGCGCGCGGAACGCGACCCAGACGAGCAGGAACACCCAGCCGGTCGCGACGAAGAGCTTGAAGATCAGCTCCGAGACCTTCTCGTCGGCCGTCGCGCCGTAGTTTCGGGTGATGCTCGCGGCGACGTTGTTCGGGATGCGGGTACCCTCGAGCTCCTCGAGACGCTCGATGATGGCGTTGGCGACCGTCACCCCGTTGGTCAGCTCCTTCTTCGCGATCGCCACGGTGACGGCCGGCACGCCGCTCGCGTCGCCGACGCCGGCCTCGGCCGCCGGCCCCGTGTAGTAGGCGACGAGCTGCTCTGCGTCCTCGGGGCCGCGGGTCACGCGGGCGACGTCGCGCACATAGACGGGGACCTCGTTGCGGGTGCCGACGACGAGGCGCTCGATGTCCTCGGCTCCGCGCAGGAAGGCCCCGGTGGTGACGCTCAGATGGGTACCGCCCGCCTCGACGCCACCGGCGATCGTCTCGGCATTGGCCGTCTTGATCGTCTGCGCGACCTGATCGAGACTGATCTGGTAGCTCGAGAGGCGCGCCGGGTAGACGTCGACGGTGACCTGCTCGCGCCGCCCGCCGACGATGAAGCCGCTGCCGGTATTCTTGACCTCCTTGAGGGCCTGGAGGACATCCTGGGCGAGCAGGCGCAATTGGCCGTCATCGACATCCGGTTGGCCATCCTCGTCCAGATCGCGCGACCAGAGGGTCACGGTCACGATCGGGACGTCGTCGATCCCCTTGCTCTTGACCAACGGCGGCAGGACGCCTGGAGGGATCTTGTCCTGGTTCGAGGCGATCTTGTCGTTGACCTTGACCAGCGACGGGCCCATCTCCTGGCCGACGTCGAATTCGACCGTGACGATCCCCTGACCGCGCTCGGAGGCCGAGTAGACGTGCTTGACGCCCGGGATCTCGCTCATGATGCGCTCGAGCGGCTGCATCGCGATGTTCGAGACCTGCTGGGCCGAGGCCCCCGGATACTGGACCATGATGTCGATCATGGGCACCGAGATCTGCGGGTCCTCCTGACGCGGGGTCAGCATCAGGCCGAGCACCCCCATCAGCAGCATCGAGAAATAGAACAGCGGCGAGAGCGGCGAGCGAATGAAGAACCGGGCCGTGCGCCCGGCGAGCCCCAATGACTCGATCGAGGCGTCCGCGCCTTTGGTCTGCGAATGATGGTCGTCTTGGGTCATGTCGTTCTAATCACCCCGTCCAACAGCACGACGGCAACCTCATCGGTTGCCGCCATCCCTTCATCGATCGGAATCAGATCCCCTGGACCAACCGGCCGTCACGCGCGGCCCGGGATCGGCGAGGACCCGTTCGCCGGGTCGCAGGCCGCTCAGGACGGAGACGTACTGCGCGGCCACCTCCTCGCCGAGGCGGATCAGGCGCAACTCGGGCTCGCCGCGCGCGCCGACCACATAGACCCCCGGTAGGCTGCCGTTGAAGCGTACCGCGGACTTCGGGATGACCGGCGTGTCGCGCGCCGCCGCGTCGATGTCAGGCACCAGGACCTTGGCATACATACCGGGCTCGGAGACGCCCTGGGGCAGGTCGAACTTGACCTTGATCGTGTGGCGCTGCGGATCGGCCATCGGGAAGATCTGGGCGACGCGCGCCGGGACCCGGCGGCTCGCCTGGCCGCGCCCGGCCTCGACACCGACGTCGAGTTCGGCGGTCACCATCTGGCCCTCGCGCAGCCCGGGGCGCAGACGCGCCGGCACATCGACCTCGACCTGCAGGTACTCCAGATCGGCATAGTTCAGCATCGGCTGTCCGGGCTGGACCGTATCGCCGACCTCGATGAATTTCTTGATGATCACGCCGTCGAACGGCGCAATGCTGCGGGCGTCGCGGATCTTCGAGTCGAGGGCCTGCATCTCGGCCTGCAGGCGCGCCATCGTGTTGTGCGCCTCCTGGATCAGGATGCCCGAGGCGTACAGGTCGGCGGAGCGTTCCGCGTCGCGGTCGCGATCGCCGGAGAACTCCTCCATCGGCTGCGTGAACATCTGGTCGAAGAGGTTCGGCAACCCCATGCCGCCGGTGGCCGCGCGCGAGCGCGGCGAGTAGAGCTCGCGGCTGTACTGGACCGAGGCATTGCGTATCTGGGCGTCGGCGCTCGCCATCTGGGCCAGCAACGCACGACGGTTCGCGAGCAGTTCGCGGTCATCGAGCGACACCAGCAGGTCGCCCTCCTCGAAGCGGTTGCCCTCGATGCCGGCAAGATAGTTGACGCGGCCGGGCAGCTGGGCCGCCAGTGTGACCTCCCGATACGGGATGACCACCCCGCCGACCGCGACGGTCGGCGTGCCCTGCGCCTGCTGCACGACGAAGGTCTCGCCGTAATCGAGCGCGGGCGCCGCCCAGGCCGGCCCCGCGACGACCAATAGGGCGGCCAATGCGCGAATCACAGTCGTTCCCATGAGCTACGGATACCCAGTTTCTCGTTGCCTGAATCGAATGTCGCCAAGGCCACTGACCACGCAGGTACCGTCGCAGCGCGCCGCCGCCCGAACAGAGAATGGCACAATGTCCCCAATGGAAGTGGGCGTCCGACCGGACGGCCCGCCCAGCACCGAGCGCCTGACCGAGCCCTGCCCACCCCTCGCGTCCGCCCCGGCGACCCCTTGATCGTTGCAGATAGGCAACAGGATTGCGAATTATCACCCACCCGACAAGGCATTTCAACCGCCAAGCGGCAATTGTCCTTCTAATTCAGTGAGCTAAATGACTACGGTGGCACGCCCCCGGCGCGCGCCGGGTCGCCGCCCGGGCGGCGAAGACAACGGCAACCGAGCCAATCGGGGCCGGATTATACGCGAGCCGAGGCCGAAATGAGGGGCTACCGTGGCCCGGATGGACGTTATACCATTCGGCTCGGTCGGCGCGACGAGTCGCTGGCAGCGCCGACCCGTGCTCGAGCCGTTGCGGCTCCGATTCCATCTGGGGCGATTCCATCCGGGGCCCTGCCCAAGGGCATATGCGGCCCGCGCAGGCGGCCGGGCACGCGCGTGCGCTCGCAACGAGCGCCGCGCACGGGGCCGTCAACAACCACATCAGCGATCTATCCCGCCTCGCGCGGGCTTTTTAACGGGATATGAGGAAAGCGCCATGCCCTCTGCTGCATCCGTCGTGCAACAACGACTGAAGAATCTCGAGGAACACCTGGAGCGCGAGAATCCGATTCTGCTCCGAGCGGTGGAGAGCTTTCGCGAGCTCGATCAGGTCGCCTATGACATGTCTCTGCTCGGCCCTGATGAAAGCTACTCGAACCAGATCCCCTGGTGGCCCCTGATCGCGGTCCTGGGGACCTTCTCCGCCGGCAAGTCGACCTTCATCAACTACTACCTCGGCGAAAACCTCCAGCGCACCGGCAATCAGGCCGTCGACGACCGCTTCACCGTCATCTGCCACAGCGGCGGGGAGAGCGGCCAGGCCCTGCCGGGCGTCGCCCTGGACTCCGATCCCCGCTTTCCGCTCTACCATATCTCCAGCAGCATCGAAGAGGCGGCGACCGGCGAGGGCAAGCGCACCGACGCCTATATCCAGTTGCGCACCAGCTCCAGCGAACGGCTGCGCGGGCGCATCCTGGTCGACTCGCCCGGGTTCGATGCCGACGCCCAGCGCACCGCGATCCTGCGCATCGTCGACCACATCATCGACCTCTCCGACCTGGTGCTCGTCTTCTTCGACGCCCGCCACCCGGAACCCGGGGCGATGCGCGACACCCTCAAGCACCTGGTCGCCGAGACCATCAAGCGACCGGACTCGGGCAAATTCCTCTACATCCTGAACCAGCTCGACGCGGCCGCCCGCGAGGACAACCCGGAGGACGTCGTCGCCGCCTGGCAGCGCGCCCTCGGCGAACACGGTCTGACCGCCGGGCGCTTCTACACCACCTATAGCCCGGACGTCGCCATCGCGATCGAGGACGAGGCCATCCGCCGCCGCTTCGAGACGAAGCGCGACCGCGACCTGGCCGAGATCCACGCCCGCATGCAGAATGTCGAGATCGAGCGCGCCTACCGGATCATCGGCGCGATCGAGAAGACCGCCAGCAGCATCGCCAACGAGACGGTGCCGCTCCTCACGCAGGCACTGCGCCGCTGGCGCACCCGCACGCTGACCGTCGACGCCATCGTCTTCGTGCCGCTGCTGGTGGCGTTCATGCTCTGGAGCCTCAACGCCGGCCACTGGCAGGGCCTCTCCTACGAGCCGGCCTGGCTCGAGGGCCTGAGCGCGATCAAGGGGGCCGTGCCCGTGCTGGTCATCGCCCTGGTCCTGGCCATCGGCTTCATCCAGTTCCGCATCCGCCGCTGGGCCGCCAACGGTGTGCTGCCCTGGCTGCGCCAGCGCGTGCAGGCCGAGGGGATCCGCGGCAAGGTCGTCGAGGCCTTCATCGCCAACACCCGGTCGCTGCGCCCGGTCTTCGCGATCACGCCGCGAGGCTGGCACAGCGCCAGTCGCGAGCGCATCAACCAGGTCAAGCTGGATTGCGACAACTACATCCAGAAGCTCAACGACCAGTTCACCAACCCCTCGGGCGCGGCCGAGGTCCGCAACCGCGCGACGGCCGGCGCCAACGCCCTCTGAGCACAGGCCCTCGCGTCCCTGCGACCCACCGGGCCTCAGCCCGGTGGGTCGCCCATCCCCCCGTCTCGTGCGCCCCCCGCCATCCCGCGGACCGGGTCGACCCCGTTCTGAATCAGCCGCGTCGGGTTACGGGGCGCGCCGGCCGATCCATGCTCGGCGGCCGTTGCGCCAGCGGCCCCAACGCGACCGACAGGGCTCGCCGCCATAGGTGACCGCAGGGGTGCACGAGGCGCCGACGAGGGCGAATCAGGGGTTCCGACCGACCGGGCAATCGGGCATGATGGCGGGGAGATCCCGACCGATCAGGACCGCCAGGACCGGATGACCCGCAACCCACCCAGCCGGCCCGCGCCGCTCGCCCCCCAGCCCTCCCTGCCGGCGACGGCCCGACTGCCGCTGAACCGCTGCAACCTGCCGCCGGTCATCGTCGGCAGCCTGACCTTCCAGCGCCACCCGGTACCGCTCGAGATCGACGGGGTGCGGACCTTCCACGCCAAGCTGTTCGACGGGCTCGATCAATTGGCGACGCACGCCGAGCGCGCGCAGCTCTTCACCGACTACATGACGGCCCATTTCTGCCTCGAGGCCCTCGAGGAGGCCGGCCTGATGCCGGGGCGCCGGAAGAAGAAGCGGGCCAATGCGAACTATCTGCGGATGGTGCGCGGCTGGTCGTTCGACTCCGACGGCCGCGAGGGGGCCGTGCTCAAACATTGGGTCGAGACCCGCTTCGGCCTGCTCGCCCGCCACCACGGTGGCTGCCTCTACGAACCCGGCAGCGAGGCCTACCAGCGCTATCTCGTCGAGGGGGCGAAGGGGCTCTATGCGACCAACGCCCTGGAGGCCCAGCTCGACCTCCTCTACACCTACTGCCAGTACGAGCTGTCGCGTCAGCACCCGGCAGAGAACCACCTGACCCTCTACCGCGGCATCAACCGCTTCGACGAGCACGAGGTCCTCGAACGACGCAGCGGCCAGCGCTATCGGGTCCTGCTCAACAACCTCAATTCCTTTACCAGCGAGCGCGAACGGGCCGACGAGTTCGGCGACTACATCCTCGAGGCCGCCGTGCCGCTGGCCAAGGTCTTCTTCTACAATCGGTTGCTGCCGGGACTGCTCAAGGGCGAGGACGAGGTGGTCGTGATCGGCGGGGTCTACGAGGTCGGCATCAGCACCTTTTGACGGGCGCCCAGGGGGACCTCGAGATGGCGTTCCAGGCGATTGGCCAACCCGCATGCCACCCCGACCCCGCAGGGGCACATTGAATTTTTCCCGGCGTCCCTGTCAGATGCCCTTGAAGGGCCGCCCTTTTTCGAGGTCCCCGAGGGTGCCGGTCGCGCCCGGGTTGAGATTCGTCCTGCCCACAGCAGTCTAGACGCCTAGAATGGCGATGGCACTGCCGCGCGCCGGCGGAGCGAGACCGCATCTGCCCCGCGGCCAATCGACCCACACCGAATCGGAGCCGACTCATGCTGAAATGGATCATCGCGATCTTGTTGGTCCTGATCGCCGCCCCTGTCATCGTCGTGGGCTCCTGGCTCGCCACGCAAGGCGCGCTCGAGGCGACCGCCGACGCCCCCTTCTGCGGGCGCTGCCACACGATGACGCCCTTCGTGACCACGCACGACGCCGACATCCACGGCGGCAGCAACCCCCAAGGTCTCGTCGCCCAGTGCGCCGACTGCCACTTGCCGCACGACAGCAACTGGCACTACCTGACTGAGAAGGCCCGTTCGGGCCTGCACGACGCCTGGGGGCAACTGACCCACTCGATCGGCCTCAACAAGATCGACTGGGAGGCCAAGCGCGCCGAGCGCGGGAGCTACGTCTTCGATTCCGGCTGCCTGACCTGCCACGCGGCGCTCGAACGTGAGGACAACCCGCACTACGCAATCCACAGCCGCTACTTCTCGGCCGACGGCAGCCTGCAATGCGTCACCTGTCATCGGGAAGTCGGCCACCGGGGCCTGACCGAGGCGCTCCAGGCCGCGGCGCAGAAGGAGAAATAGCGGGACGAGCGCCCCATCCGTTGCAGGCATGGGGCGTTCAGGAACGGCGCAGAAACAACCGATACGAGCACGCGGAGGACAAGGAACTACGCGATGCGCGAAATTCGCGAAAAAAGCAGATTCTCCGGCGCGTATTCAGCCTTTTCGTGTGTTTCGCGTGCTTCGTATTCTAAAGAAGATGCGCCGGGTGTCGTTGAACCTGGAAGCGGCAGTTGGACGGCCTCTGACGTGCGTCCCGCGGGGTGTCCGGCAAGGCACAAGGAGGCGCAATCGCTGCGCTATTGCCGCGAGTTGTAACACCGCCGGGCGCCGCGCGGGGCGTGCCTCGGGGGTCGTAGTGCCCCTCACCTCGCTGACGAACCTGCCTCGCGCAAAGAGTCGATAGGATTTCAAAGACTTGAATCGATGGCGAAGCGGTCAACTGGCGTTTCTAGGTTGAATCATCGCTCAGCGCCGCCGCGTCAGGATCGCCTCCTCCTGCCGGCCGATCTCCTCGAGCTCTTGGCGCAGGACGACGCCCTCGCCGACCGAGACCCGGCCTCGATCGAGGACATCGATGATCTCACCGCGGCGCATGCGCAGCTCGCGCAGGCGCAACCGGTCTTCGTAGCCGACCGCCGTCTCGGACTGGGCGCGCCCCGACGCGGTGCGGGCCTGCACCCGCGCCGCCCGCTCCGCGCGCAGCCGGTCGTACTCGGCCCACTCGCGCGCCGAGAGGCCACCCCGGCCGCCGACGCTGAAGGTCGAGTCGTCGATCTCGCGGCTCGCCTGTCCGCCCGCGCAGGGGTGATCGCGATAGACGATGTGTCCGTCGCCCTCCTCGCACTTGTAGATGGCCGCCCCCTGCGCCGACAGCGCGCACGCGCCGAGCAACCAGATCCAACCCGCCTTCACGTCCATTGCCAATCTCCTTCTCGCCGGATGCCGGTGTCACGGACAGAGGATAGTCCGGGATCGCCTCCTCCGCGTTGTCCCCAGCGCTTGTGCGCAGCCTGTGGACAAGTCTGTGAACAAGGTCACCAAGGGCTTGACCCTACGTGCCCATCGGCTGGATCGACCGAAAACGCGCCAACCGCCGGCAGACCGCACCAAGGCCGGGCAAACGACTGAAAAGTCAAGCCCGGATTGCAGGCCAGCGACTGGCCTGCACCGCCCGACCAGCAGGTTGGCGGCGAGCCGGGCGATTCATCCCCAACCCCTGTCGAAAGCCTGTGGACAAGTCTGTGAACAGGGCCGCTAAGGCGCTGACCGCACGAAGCGGGCGGTCGGATCGATCGGAATCTGGTCAATCGCCCCGACCATCGCCCCGACCAGGTCTCACCGCGGCCCGCGAGGCGCTGTGTCGATCCCAACAAGCCCCCGCCGATGCCGCTGTCGCATTACCGACAGCGGCACTCCCCAGCACCCGACGGGGATCGCAAAAACAACGGGCTGCGGCCCTTCAAGAGCTAGGCACGCCGATTGCATTCAGCCCAGCAGATGCGAATTCGATGGCGTCGGGAGCGGCCGGCCCCGACACCCAAACGAGACTTGGAGACCGCGTGATGGCGCTACGACTGATCGATGGGGACGAGGGCGGTGTCGACGCCACGAAGGGCGGGTGCGCAGCGAGCGCCTGCGGCAGCCGCCCCGACGCGCTCGCGCACCTGCCGGAGGCCGTGCGGGCGAAGGTCTACAACCACCCCTGCTTCTCCGAAGAGGCGCACCACCATTACGCGCGGATGCACGTCGCGGTGGCGCCGGCCTGCAACATCCAGTGCCACTACTGCAACCGCAAGTACGACTGCGCCAACGAGTCGCGCCCCGGCGTCGTCTCCGAGGTCCTGACGCCGGAGCAGGCGGTCAAGAAGGTGCTGGCGGTCGCCGCCCACATCCCGCAGATGTCGGTGCTCGGCATCGCCGGCCCCGGCGACCCGCTCGCCAACCCCGAACGCACGCTCGCGACCTTCCGCGCCCTGTCCGAGCAGGCCCCCGACATCAAGCTCTGTCTCTCGACCAACGGGCTGGCGCTGCCGGGGCTGGTCGATGCGATCTGCGCCCACAACATCGATCACGTCACGATCACGATCAACTGCCTCGACCCCGACATCGGCGCCGAGATCTACCCCTGGATCTTCTGGAACCGACGCCGGATCAAGGGCCGACGCGCCGCCGAGATCCTCATCGAACAGCAGCAGCTGGGGCTCGAGGCGCTGGTCGCGCGCGGCGTCCTGGTCAAGGTGAACTCGGTGATGATCCCGGGCGTCAACGACGCCCACCTCGCCGAGGTCAGCCGCGTCGTCAAGGCGAAGGGCGCCTTCCTGCACAATGTCATGCCGCTGATCGCGAAGCCCGAGCACGGCACCTTCTACGGCCTCATGGGCCAGCGCGGGCCGACGCCGCAGGAGCTGCGTGCACTGCAAGACGCCTGCGCCGGCGACATGCGGATGATGCGCCACTGCCGCCAGTGCCGCGCCGACGCAGTCGGCATGCTCGGCGAGGACCGCAGCGCCGACTTCACGCTCGAGAAGGTCGCCGCGATGCAGATCGACCCGGTCGCGGCGATGCAGCGCCGCCAGGCCGTGCAGGCCGCGATCGAGGCCCGCCGCGAGGCGGCGCGCGCCACACCGAGCGCCCAGCCGGGCAGCGTGCCGGTGGCGCTCACCCTGCCCAAGCGCGCGGTCGAGGCGCCGGCCCCAGCCGCGACGCCCCAAGTCCTGATGGCCGTCGCCACGCGCGGCGATGGCCTCGTCAACCAGCACTTCGGGCAGGCGACGGAGTTCCTGATCTACGCGGTCGACGCCGACGGCGCACGCCTCGCCAGCCGCCAGGCGGTCGATCGGTATTGCACCGGGCCGAGCGACTGCGGCGACGCCGAGGCCGCGCTGGCCGGGGCGATCCGCGCCCTCGCCGGCTGCACCGCGGTCCTCTGCGCTAAGATCGGCTTCGAACCCTGGGGGCGCCTGGAGGCGGCCGGCATCCAGCCCGACGGCGAGCACGCCGACGAGCCGATCGAGGCGGCCCTGACCGCCGTCTACCGGGAGATGGCCGCCGCCGGCCGTCTGCCCGCCGAGCCGAGCCCGGCCGCGCACCGCCAGGCCTGCTGAGACAACCCACAGGAGGAGCCGCCGATGGCCTATCAGATCGTCGAGGGCTGCGTGAGCTGCTGGGCCTGCGAGCCCCTCTGCCCGAGCGCCGCCATCACCGCCGCCCGCCCGCACTTCGTCATCGATGCGGCGCGCTGCACCGAGTGCGCCGGCGAGTTCGCCGACCCGCAGTGCGCAAGCATCTGTCCGATCGAGGGGGCGATCCTCGACGCCCGCGGCGAGCCGGTCAATCCGCCCGGCTCGCTGACCGGCATCCCACCGGAGCGGCGCGCCGCCGCGATGGCCGAGATCCGGGCCCGCTGATGGCCGCCGCCGATGCCATGACGGATGCCGCCCGCCACCGGGAGGCGGTCGCGATCGCCCCGGGCGTGCACTGGATCGGCGCGCTCGACCCGGCGCTTCGGACCTTCGATATCATCCTGCGCACCGAGCAGGGGACGACCTACAACGCCTACCTGGTCCGCGGCCGCGACGGCGTCGCCGTCATCGACACGGTCAAGGCCGAGTTCGCCGAGGAGTTCTTCGCCCGCCTGGAGTCGGTCGCCGACTACGGCGAGATCCGCGCCATCGTGCTCAATCACCTGGAGCCCGACCACAGCGGCGCCCTGCCCGAGCTGCTGCGCCGCGCGCCGCAGGCGACCCTCTACATCTCGGCGCGCGCCCCGGCGATCCTCAACGGCCTGCTGAAGTCCGTCGTGCCGCGCCCCAAGCCGCCGCTAGTCACCGTCAAGACCGGCGACAGCCTGAGCCTCGGCGAGCGTAAGCTGCGCTTCCTGCTCACACCGTTCGTCCACTGGCCCGACACCCAGTGCACCTATCTGGCCGACGAGGGGGTGCTCTTCTGCGGCGACCTGTTCGGCTGCCACCTCTGCGACGGGCGGCTATTCGACGATCGGATCGGCGAGTTCTGGCCGGCGATCGACTACTACTACGCCCACATCATGCGCCCATTCGCCCACCAGGTGCGCGAGGCCTTGGCGGAGATCCTGCCGCTCGAGCCGCGGGTACTCGCGCCGACCCACGGCCCGATCCTGCGCGAGCGCCCGCGCCGCTACCTGGAGCACTACCAGGCCCTGGCGCGGCGCCCGGCCAATGGCCCGCCGAGGCTCGCGATCTTCTACATCAGCGCCTACGGCAACACGGCGCAGATGGCCGAGGCGATCGCCGCCGGGGCCGGCGAGGCGGACGGCGTGCAGGTCTCGACCCACGACATCGAGACCGGCGAGACCGCCGCCTTCCTCGACCTGATCGAGGGCGCCGATGCAGTCGCCTTCGGCTCGCCGACGATCAACGGCGACGCGGTCAAGCCGGTCTGGGACCTCCTCTCATCGCTCGCGACGATCGACGTGAAGGGCAAGCGCGCGGGGGCCTTCGGCTCCTATGGCTGGAGCGGCGAGGCCATCTGGCTCATCGAGGAGCGCCTGCGCGGGCTGAAGATGCAGCTGCCGGTGCCTGGGCTGCGGATCAAGCTGATCCCGAGCACCGAGGAGATCGCCGCCTGCCACGCGTTCGGACGCCAACTCGCCGACTCGCTCGTCGGCGGGCCCGGGAGCGCCCGCACGCTGGACCTCGCCGAGATCGGCTGACGCCGAGCGGGCGAGATCGACACCGAGACCCAACCGAACCGGAGTAGCGAACAGTGCCAAAGGCCAATATCACCTTCGACGACATCGGCAAGACGGTCAGCGTCCCGGCCGGGACGCGCGTGATCGAGGTCTCCGAGCGGATCGGGGCGGGCATCCTGTACGGCTGTCGCGAGGGCGACTGCGGCACCTGCATGATGCAGGTGCTCGAGGGCAGGGACAATCTGACCGAACCCTCGGTACTCGAGGAGAAGGTCCTGCGCGAGAACATGGCCAACGGCCACGATCGCCTCGCCTGCCAGGCCCAGATCATCGGCGACTGCCGGATCCGGCCGGCCTGAGGCGATCCCCGTCGACGAACCGATAGCCTGACGCGTCCCGCCCCGTGGCGGGCGCCTCCCTCGACCGGCGGGGCATCGGTCGGGGGCCTTCGTCTCAGCCCTTGCCAACAGTGGAGACCCTCGATGGCACTCGTGACCTTCTCGAATCCGAACCAGAAAGACAAGACCGTCTATGCCGTCGCCGGCAGCCACACGGAGACGCTGCTGAAGCTCGCCAAGGACAACCGGATCCCCGTCAACTTCGACTGCCAGGACGGCGAATGCGGCCACTGTCTGGTGCGGGTGACGAGCGTCGATGACAAGGACCGCATGGGCTATCACCTGACGGACAAGGAGAAGGCGGTCCTCCAGACGCTCGGCAAGCTCACCGGCGACGACATCGATCGCCTGGCCGTCGACGACATGCCGAGCGAGTGGCGGCTCGCCTGCCAGATGATCGTGCGCGACGAAGACATCCTCGTCGAGTATTGACGATGGCGATGGCCGCGACCGGCCGCAACGACGCCGAGCGGCTCTACGCGCGGCTGATGGCCGGCGCCGTCGGCACCGGCAACGATCGGGTCGTGGCCTGCATCTATGCCAGTTGGTGCACCGGGGCGGGCGCGATGCCCGACTGGCTCGGGCTCGCCCCGGCGGACTTCGCGCGCCTACTGGCCCATCACTTCCCCGGGGTGCGCCTGGACCCGGCCCCGAATCCGGGCCGGGCGCCGCCGGCCGAGCGGCGCGACGAGGCCGACGACCTGGTGCGCCTGATGTGGGCGCACCGCGCCGAGGATTCCCCGGCAGTGCGCTGGATGGCCGAGCTGGTCGCCGCCGGCTGCCTGGCGAGCGATCATCTCTGGCAGGATCTCGGCCTCTGGAGCCGCGCCGACCTCACCGAGCTGATGCGGCGCAACTTCCCGACCCTCGCCGCGCGCAACGACAAAGACATGAAGTGGAAGCGTTTTCTCTATCGGCAGTTGTGCGAGACCGAGGGCATCCGGCTGTGCCGCTCGCCCTCCTGCGAGGCCTGCTGTGACTACCATGTCTGTTTCGGACCCGAGGCCTGAGCCCGAGCGGGGCGACCACCCGATCGCCGAAGGGCGGGTGCGCGAGCGGGCCGCGGCCGCCTACCTGGGCCTCGCCATCGGCGATGCGCTCGGGGCCACCGTCGAATTCATGACCCCGCGGGAGATCCGCGAGGTCTACGGCGAGCACCGCGACATCCTCGGCGGCGGCTGGCTACGGCTGCGCAAGGGCCGCGTCACCGACGACACCGAGATGAGCCTGGCGCTCGGGCGCACGATCCTCGCGCACGGGAGGGTCGAGCCGCAGGCCGTCGCCGAGGCCTTCAGCGACTGGATGCGCACCAAGCCGGTCGACATCGGCCACACGGTGCGCCGCGGGATCTCGCTCTACCGACGCACCGGGGCCGTCGAGGTACCGGAGAACGACTACGACGCCGGCAACGGCGCCTGCATGCGTTGCCTGCCGGTGGCGCTCGCGACCCTCGGTGCCCCGCTCGTGGAGGTCGCCGCCGCCAATCGGCGCCAGTCCCACGTGACCCACCACAGCCTGCTCGCCGACCGCGGCACCCTGTGCGTGATCCGCATGGTGCAGACGGCCCTGCTCGGCGGCAGCCACGCGGACCTGCGCCGGCTCGCCGATGCGCTGGTCGCCGAGGACAGGCGCTACGCCTACGACCGCAAGCGCATGGAGAACCCGGGCGGCTACCTCGTCGAGACACTGCGCGCCGTCTTCCAGGCCCTGTTCGCCACCGAGGACTTCGAGACCGCGCTGATCGACGTCGTCAACCGCGGCGGCGACGCCGACACGACGGGCGCCATCCTCGGCATGATCGCCGGTCCCCTCTACGGGCTCGAGGCCATCCCGCGACGCTGGCGGCGCGTCCTCGATGCCGACACCCGACAGAACTGCCTCAGCCAGAGCCAGGCGCTCATCGCGCTGTCGGCCCGTTACCGCGCATGACCGGGGTGCCGCGCCGACCATCGCACAGAGACGATGGGACAGGCACGGCGGCTACGGCGGTTCCGACGCCGGCGCGGCGGGGGCGCTGAAGAAGCGGTAGGCATTGCGCCCCGCCCGCTTGGCCTCGTACATGGCCTCGTCCGCCTCCTTGAAGAGTCGCGCCCGATCGGCCCGCTCCAGTGGGCTCAGCGCGATGCCGACGCTGACGCCGACGCGCACGACGCGCCGATCGCCGATCGGGATCTCCCGGGCCACGCCGGCGACGATCTTGCGCGCCAACCTCTCGACCACGTCCAGCTGATCGACCCCGCTCATCAGGAGCACGAACTCGTCGCCACCGAACCGTCCGACCGGATCCGACATGCGCACCAACCGCTTCAGCCGCCTGGCGACGGCCATCAGCACGCGATCCCCGGCGGCGTGGCCATAGGTGTCGTTGATCGTCTTGAAGAGGTCGAGATCGACGATCATCAGCGCGGCCCAGGAGCGCGGCGTGGCGCGGGCCGGGTTGAGACGCTCGCCCAGCGCATCGATGAAGCCGGCGCGGTTGAGCAACCCCGTGAGCGGGTCGGTGCGCGCCGCGAGTAGGGCCCGGGCCTCGGCGATCTTGCGCTCGGTGATGTCGTTGACGACCCCCTGGAACATCTCATCACCGATCGGCGTCAGCGTCAGCTGGATCCAACGCACCGACGCGTCGCGATCGGTGCCCCGGATCTGCACGTCGCGGTGGATCGATTGATTGCGCTCGCGGCACAGGGCGATGAGGCGATGCGCCTGGTCGTCGTCCTTGAAGAAGGCCCGCAGGGCCGACAGTTCGTCGGCCCGTTCGGGCACCGGCAGGAGCCGCCGGCAGGCCGGGTTGTAGGACAGCATGCCCCCGGTGCCGTCGAGCAGGAAGATCCCGGTCTCGGCGTTCTCGAAGATCGAGCGGAACCGCTGGCCCTCGATCGCCAATTCCCGACGCAGGTCCCGCTCCTGATGGAGAAGCCCCACCAACCGATCGAGGAGCCGGTTGACGTAGGCGATCAACTCGCCGATCTCGTCCTGCTCGTGGTGGCTGACCTGAGGCAGCCTGCCGCCCTCCTCGGCCGGCAGGCCGAGGAGGGCGGCGACGGCCCGCTTCAGCGGCCGGGTCACGAAGCCGTAGACGACCAGCGCGACGAACGCACCGATGGCCAGGGTCTGGACGAGCATGAGGGCGGCGATGAACAGCGACGTACGCGCAATCTCCGCGTCGAGGGCCGCCTGATCGGGGGTAAGGCGGATCTCGCCGACGTACTGGTCGGGATCGAACGGCGAGACGATCCGGCGCACGATGACCTCGGCGCCAGCGACGTCGCTCGGGGCGCCGCGGCCGGCCCGGGCCAGCGTGAGCGTACCGGTCGCGATGACCGCCTCGGCGACGACCGAGTTGGCCAGGAGGCCGGCGGCGACCTCGCCAGCGAGTTGCGGATCGCGCAGGAAGCAGGCGATGCTCGCCGGGCGCTCGACCGTGTCCAGCAACTCTTGCAGGTGTATCCGCATCTCCCTGCTCTCGCGATCCATGCTGAGGAAATAGCCGAGCGCCAGGTTGAAGGCACCGATCAGGGCGACGACGGTCAGGATCGAGCGCGTCGCGCGCACTGCGAGGCTATGGGCCGAATGCCTTGCCATGGCGTCAGGTACTGCTCTCTATTGCGCCAACGTATGGACGATCTTGACCCGCCCGTCGACGACCCGGTGCCGCTCGATGTAGCCGATCGCCCCCTTGTAGTTCTCGACGATATCGAGCACCTCCTCGGGGCTCTCGGCCTGCCAGGGGGCCGCGCCACGCCCGGAGAAGACCAGGCGCGCCCAGTAGGAGTTGATCTCGGCCGGTTCCTTGCCGACCAGGCAGTAATAGAACTGGCGCTTCTCGTCGTCGGGGCCCGCCAGGTCGACGGTCAGGGCCGCGACCCCGGACGGCAGGCGGCGCTGGCGGCCGAGGAAGATGTTGATCACCTCGGCGCGCGAGAGTTCGCTCACCCCCGACTCCGAGTTGACGATGACCGCCAGGTCGCTGCCGGCCGCGGTCAGGCTGGCGCTCGCATAGACGGCGCAGGCCCAGCCGAGCGCGAGCACCCCCAACCGCAACCGTCGCCGGACGGGACGCTCTCGGGCCGACCTGGATCTGGAACGAGACATCGCGCCGGCCCCCGCTAGAAGACGAAATCCAGCGCGGCGCTGAACAGGGTCGCCCGGCCGTCCCAATCCGGATCCGGATCGAGCCAGAGCAGGGAGGGGTTGTCGCGGCTGTGGACCCAGTCGACCTGGAGCTTCAGCGCGGCATTCCTCGCGAAGTCGAAGCGCGCACCGAGCGACAGGGTATCCTGATCGACCTGAGATGCCTGCAGGATCTGCTCGACACCGTCGTTGATCGCGGCATAGTCGGGGTTGCTATCGGGCAACCCGGTGTCGAGGTGCCGATGCTCGGACTTGATCCGCGAGTAGACGACGTACGGGGTCCAGCGCCCCAACCGGTAGCCGAGCGACCAATAGCCGGCGACATTGTCGGCATAGCTCGGTGTATCGGACCAGAGATAGCGCAGCTGGAACTGGCTCTGCAGCGGCCCGGCATCGTAGACGATACCGGCGGAGAGGAATTGCAGGCTCTTCTCGGCGAGCGTCAACTCGTCGGCGAGCGCGACCGCCTCGGGCACACCAGTCCCGCGCAGGGCATCGAGCACGGGGGCATAGAGCTCGAATTCGTGCTTCCGTCGCATGACCCCGACGCCGACGCGCATCTGCCAATGGGGGTCCTGATAGTCGAGGTAGCCACCCCACAGGGTGGTGCCCTCCATCTCGTAGTTCGGGCCCTGCGGCGAGGTGTGCGTTTCGTTGAGCAGACCGGCGAACAGCTTGCCCTTCAGCACGCCGTCGCCGAGGACCCGGGAGACCGTCAGGTCGAGGCCGTCGAGGTACGAGAAGGTGACCTGGCCGAAGTAGTCGACCGGCGGGCGCACCCAGAGGTACGAATAGCCGACGTCGCGCGAATCCGACATCAGGTAGACGTCGTAGCCGAGCCGACCGACGCGCAGACGGATGTCCGGGTCGAACGCATAACCGAGGAAGGCCCAACTGACCTGTGGGCGATAGGTGCCGTCGTAGCGACGCTTGGCGACCAGTTGCAGCACGCCCTCGAGCGGCTCGTTGGGACGCCAGTTGACCTGGACGCCGAGCCGGGAATCCAGACCCAGGTCGAAGCGCCCGTCCGCGGCGCCCTCGGGTTGCGAGCGGTCGCGGAGGAACTCCGCCTCCGCGTTCGCGTTGTAGGCGCCGCCGATCGTGCCGAAGCCGCCGATCGTTAGGGACCCCTCATCGACCACGCGGAGTTCGTCGGCGACGCCGAGACCGGCCTGCGACAGCCCGAGCCCGAGGCAGAAGAGTACCTCCCTGCGCATGGCGGGTCGTCAGCCTCGCCTAACCCGACGCGCGGCCGCTGTCATGCCGACGGACCGGAGCATCCATTGCGTCTCCACCGATACACGATTTAGCCGACTATTTAAAGCGAGAGCCCGCCGGTAGTCAAAGCGATTTCGCCTGCGCCGCGCGACGGATCGACGCCAACGCCACCGCGCGCGCCCCGATCCACCCCGCCGAGGATCGATCGCCGACCGCCCAGCCATCTGGCAAGAAAGGCCGCAGAACGAACCCGTCCTGCCCTCGGACCAGGGCGCCATTGACTTAGTGTAGCGATTACACTATCGTCCGCCCTATCAGGCTCAGGCAACCGCAATGACCGGTCCTTACTGCTACCGCTACCCGCACCCCGCGGTGACCACCGACATCTGCGTCTTCACGATCCGCGACGCGCAGCTCCAGGTCCTGCTGATCCGCCGCGGCGGCGAGCCCTTCCGCGGCCAGTGGGCGTTGCCGGGCGGCTTCCTCGACCCGCACGAGGACCTCGATCGGTGCGCGGCGCGCGAGCTCGCCGAGGAGACCGGCCTCGCCGGCCTGTACCTGGAGCAACTCTACACCTTCGGCCGCCCCGACCGCGACCCGCGCGAGCGGGTCGTGAGCGTCGCCTACTTCGCCCTCGTGCCCTCCCAGCGGCTCGTGGTGCGGGCCGCGAGCGACGCGGCCGACGCCGCCTGGCACCCCTTCAGCGCCCTGCCGCCGCTGGCCTTCGACCACGGCGAGATCCTCGCCCTCGCCCACCAGCGCCTCACGGCCAAGCTCGGCTATTCGGGGATCGCCTTTGAATTCCTGCCGAACACCTTCACATTGAGTGACTTACAGCGGATCTACGAGATCCTCCTCGGCGCCCCCGTCGACAAGCGCAACTTCCGCAAGTGGGCGCTCGGCCTCGCCCGGATCGAAGACACGGGCGAACGCCGCTGCTCGGGCAGCCATCGGCCGGCCCGCCTCTATCGCCTCAAGGCGAGCCACCGCGACGACGCCATCGCCTATCCCGGAGCCCTATCATGACCAGCGAAGCCATCGCCAGGCGCCCGATCCTCGTCCCGCAACCGCCGTCCTGGCCAGCCCTCTCGCCGTCCGAGAAGGCGGCGCTGAAGGGGCGCATCCGCGGCCTGCTGGCCGCCCAGGACGCCGCGCTCGTCGCCCACTACTACACCGACGGCGACCTCCAGGAGCTCGCCGAGGAGACCGGCGGCCTGGTCGCCGACTCGCTGGAGATGGCCCGCTTCGGCACGACCAGCCCGGCCAGCACGCTGGTCGTCTGCGGCGTGCGCTTCATGGGCGAGACGGCCAAGATCCTCAACCCGGAGAAGCGCGTCCTGATGCCGGATCTGGCCGCGACCTGCTCGCTCGACGAGGGCTGCCCAGCCGCCGAGTTCGCCGCCTTCTGCGACGCCCATCCGGATCGACGCGTCGTCGTCTACGCCAACACGAGCGCCGAGGTGAAGGCACGGGCCGATTGGGTCGTCACCTCGAGCATCGCGCTACCGGTCGTGCGCCACCTTCACGAGCAGGGTGAGAAGATCCTGTGGGCGCCAGACCGGCATCTCGGGCGCTGGGTTCAGCAGGAGACCGGCGCCGATATGCTCATCTGGCAGGGCGCCTGCATCGTCCACGAGGCCTTCAAGGGCTATGCGCTCGAGCAGCTGCGCCGCCTGCACCCGGACGCCGCCGTGCTCGTGCACCCGGAATCGCCGGCCGAGGTCGTCGCCCAGGCCGATGTCGTCGGCTCGACGACCCAGCTCATCAAGGCCGTCGCGGAGCTGCCCAACGAGACCTTCATCGTCGCGACCGACCAAGGCATCTTCTGGAAGATGCATCAGCTCGCCCCGCACAAGCGGCTGCTCGCCGCACCGACGGCCGGCGTCGGCGCCACCTGCGAGAGCTGCGCGCACTGCCCATGGATGGCGATGAACGCACTCCAGAACCTGGAACAGGTCCTGATACGCGGCGACCAGGAGGTCCTCGTCGACCCGGCGATCCGCGAGCGCGCCCTGATACCGATCCGCCGGATGATCGACTTCGCCCGCGAGCGGGGCATCGGCGGGCGCCTCCCGGAGCAGGCCTGACCAACCGGCGGCGCACCGGCGCCGGCGACGCCTCCCGCCTGGCACCCCGGGCGGCGATGCCTTACCATCCCCGACGAGGCCGGGCATCGAAAAAAAATAACTCCCGGCAACAAAAAGATAACGACGATCGACGCGCCACCCACCGGGCGCACACGTGTTCCGGCGGCTCGCCGGCGCGAACCATCCTGAGGGAGACACCATGGCGAACGCCCGCATCGGGGCCGCCCTGCTCGGGGGCCTCGCACTCCTCGGCATCGGCCCTGGGACGCCGGCCGAGGAACTCCTCGACGGGGCCGATGCCCGCACCCTGGCGGCGACCTGCACCGGTTGCCACGGCAGCGATGGCGCCAGCGCCGGCCCCGCCGTCCCGTCGATCGGCGGCATGGACCCGCCCTACTTCATCGACGTGATGGAAGGCTTCCGTAGCGGCGCGGTCTACGGGACCATCATGGGCCGCATCGCCAAGGGCTACAGCCACGTCGAGATCGAGCGGATGGCCGGCTATTTCCACGACCTGCCGTTCGTCCCCGCCGCCCAGGGCTTCGACCCGGCACTCGCCAAGACGGGCCAACAGCTGCACGCGAACTATTGCGAGCGTTGCCACAACGAGGGCGGCACCGTCCTCGAGATCGGGCCCTACTACGTCCTCGCCGGCCAGTGGGCCACCTACCTGCGCGACACGCTGGAGGACTTTCGCGACGGCCGGCGCCTGCTCGACAAGAAGATGGAGCGCAAGCTCGACCGACTGCTCGAGCGCGAGGGCGAGGCCGGGCTAGAGGCCCTGCTCGCCTACTACGCGAGCCAGCAGTAGCGACTCGACGAGGGAATCAAGACCAAGCGGCGAGCGAACGCCGCCACGGCCGCGGTACCGACGAGGCACGACCGAGTGGCGACCGGGGCGAGCGACGCATGACGCGCCCAGCGTGCCGGACGACGGGCCCCTGGTCGTCGGGACCCGCTCGGCAACGAAAATGCCGCGAGCCGCCCGGCCCACGGCAGCCACCCGAATCGCCTACACTGATACCGGTAAACCGACCGGAGCGTCGGTCGCTCGATCGCGCAGCACGGGTTCGTCACCGGGATGCGGCACCGCTGGCGGTGTCGTCGCCCTTGCTTGTCTGCCTCCAGGAGGAAGCGCCTATGTTTCCGATGCATCGAGGGTTACCGTACCTGGTCATGCTGGCGACCCTGACCGCAGCGTCACCAGGCGCCGAAGGCCAAGGCCCGCCCGGCCAGGCTGCCACGAGTCGCCAGCCCACCCCGATCACGCCGGGCACCCCGGCCGGCGACGCCGCCCGACTGCCGACCATGAACTCCGGCGTCGCCGGCCGGGGTGCCCGGCGTGATC
>NZ_NRRW01000035.1 GCF_016583835.1 Thiococcus pfennigii
TGCCGCCAGCGTTCAATCTGAGCCAGGATCAAACTCTTCAGTTCAATTCCTTACAGCTCACCATGGCTCGCACCATGGCGCGCTCTTTCGGTCTCGGCTCGACCCAACCAACCCAGAAGGTCAGCGGACCAAGCCTCGTCTGCGGCCCGTGCCGCCGACGCACCAGAGCGCCCACACAAATTACCTGAATCTACTTGTTAAAGATCGTGTCGCGTCGCGTCTTCAGCGCCGCGAAGGCCCGCCATCTTAGCACCTCCAAACTCCCTGTCAAGTGCTCATTTCGCGCCGCCTCCCTCCAGCGCGCCAGGCAACTCCCTCGTCGCCCAGGGCCTCCCGCCCTACCCCCGACACCGCTGCGAACCACTCAGCCCCGGGGAGCCGCTTAATCTACCGAAACCCTTAGCGACTGTCTAGACCCTCGCGAAGAAATTTTTGGTCCGACAGCCAGGCCGAGAGCGCCTCGCGCGCGAGGGCGGGGCATTCCTCCTGCGGCATATGGCCGCAGCCAGGCAAGACGGCCAAGGAGGCGCCCGGGATCGACGCGACCACCCGCTCGCTGTCGGACAGGGGCACGAGGCGATCTTCCGCGCCGCTCAGGACCAGGGTCGGCCGGGCGATCTCATCCAGACGGGCGCTCACCGCGACCGCATCGGTCAGCGACCGATGGAGGAGCGCCCCCCAGGCGAGGTCCCAATTGTGCACCTGCGCATGGATGCCGGACAACCTGCGACGCTCCGGGGTAATGCGCGCCGGGTCGGCATAGGAGCGCCGCAGCAGCGCGTCGCTGCGCCCGAGGGCGCGCGCCAGCCAGATGCTCAAACGCGCGAACTGGGGCTGACTCGCCAGCGCCCGCGGCAGAGTCGGGCGACGCACATAGACCCAGGGGTCGAGCAGGATCAGCCCCTCTATACGGTCGGGACGGGCGAGTGCGGCCTCCAGGGCCAGGGAGCCGCCGGCCGAGTTGCCGACGAGGACGGCCCGCTCCATCGCCAGCGCGTCCATCAGGGCGAAGAGTTGCACGACGGCCGCCTCGCGCGTATAGGGGCCTGCCCCCCGCCAGTCGCTCGGCACGAGCTTCGCGCTCAGGCCGTAAGGTGGTTGGTCGTAGGCGACGACCCGCCCATGCTCGCCGAACGCCTCGAGCAGGTCGTTCCAGGTGAAGGCGTTGAAGGTGAAGCCGTGCAGCAACAGGAAATTGCTCGCCCCGGGGCCGTCCTCGCGCCCCCCGGCGAGATAGTGAAGCTCGATCCCGTCGGTCCCCTCGAAGGGGATGGTCACGAAATGGCTATCGGGTGTCGCCAACTCGTGCGGCGCGGCGAGCCCGGGCAACGGGGTCGTCGAGATGAGCATCGGCAGGCCCGCCAGGGCCAGGAAGATCGCGAGCACAACGGCGATGAAGATCAGCATGGCAAGGGTCCGTTGGTGGTCGGGCGAGCGAGGGCGGCCGCGCCGACGAGTCCGGCCTGCCCCCACGCGGCGGGCACGGCGGCGGCGAACACCACCTCGCGATTCTCGCAGACCTCCCCGGCGAGGCCCAGATGGAAGCCAGGTGCGTAGACGCCGCCGCGCTGAGGACACCTGACCATCGTTGCGCTCGCGCCGAGGAGGCATACGCTCGACCCGCACCAACGCCCGGAACTGACCGGTTCCCCGGCCTCTTGCGAGGTGGACGAACGGTTGCCGGTCGATCCTCCGCGGGGTGCGCCGGGGACTCCCCGCAAGGGGGCATCGAGTCGGCGCCGCCCGGGCCCGTACCCGTGCCAATCTGTGGGCGGCCGACTGCGCGCCGCTGGGGCCGGCTTGCCGGCGATTGGCCGCCCCGATCGCCCGCCCCGATCGCCCGCAAGCAGGCGCCTACCGGCGCAGGCGACGCCGGCGGAGTCCGCCGGTACGCCTCGTCTACATCCCCCGCTGATTCAGAACCGATCCGTCCTGCACCAACGCCGATGGATTGGCGGATAGGGGGCCGATTTGTCGTATTATGCGCGATTCAATGTTCAGATCACCGCGCCGGCCTTTCCGAATAGATGGCAGGAAGGTCGCTCGCCTCGGGGACGCCACCGCGACGCGCGCCCGAACCGACACGGCATCTGGACGATCGCAACCTCGAAAGGCCGCCCCCGGGTGTGACCTTTCGCGACCGGGTATGCACGCCCCGCACGAGCCCCTCGCTCGTTCGATGGGCCGCCGAGAAAACCGCTCGCACCGAGATCGCTGCCAACCTGAAATGCTCGCGCCAACCGAAGCCCTGGAGCACCTGACAGAGCGCCTCGCCGACGCCATCGCACGCCTGCCCCTGGCGCGCCGCGATGGGCTCGCCTCCCTCGTCTTGGAGCTACCCCGCGTGCCGCCGCTCGCCCCCACCCTCGGCGGCCCCCAGTTTCAGTTCGCGCACCGCGACCACAAGCGGTTGCACGCCGGCTACGGGGTCGCGGCAGAATGGCGCGCCGCCGGACCCGCGCGACTCGCGACCTTGCGCGAACAGGCCCGGCGCCTGCGCTCGGAATGGCACCAGATCGACGTCGACGAGACCGGATTGCAGGGCTTCGCGATGCTCGGCTTCGCCGCCTCCCCGCTGGCCCCGGCGAAGGGCGCGGAGCCCGACGAACCACCCAATGCCCTGCTCTGGGTCCCGGAGCTCGCGCTGCACGGTCACGATGACCAAGGGGCGCTGGTGCTAACGACCCGCCTGCCCGCGACAGGCGACGCGCTGCTCGCGCGCTGGCGGGGCTGGCTCGAGCGCCTCGCCCCGGCCCTCGCCGATCCGCAACCGCCGACCACCCGGGCACCGGTCGCGCTCGCGCGGTGCGACAACGCACCCGACGTCGCCGGCTGGGAGCGGCTCGTCGAGGCCGCCCTGGCGGAGATCGCCGCGGGGCGCCTCGCGAAGGCCGTCGTCTCGCGCCGGCTCCGCGTCGCGGCCGCCGACCCCTTCGATCTCGACCGCCTGATGTCCGCCCTCGGCGAGCTGTTTCCCTCCTGCCAGCTCGTCCATCTGCGACGAGACGAGACGAGCTTCGTCGCCGCCACCCCGGAGCGACTCCTGACGCAGCGCGGCGACGAGGTCGAGGTCGACGCGATCGCCGGCACCGTGGCCCGCGCCGCCGATCCGGGGCGCGATGCGGCCCTGGCCGAGGCGCTGCTCGCCTCCACCAAGGACCGTCACGAACACGACCTGGTCATCGAGGCCGTGCGCGAGGCCCTCGGTCACTGCGCCGACGAGATCCGCGTCCCCCCCAGCCCGACCATCATGCAACTGCGCAACGCCCAGCACCTCTGGAGCCCGGTGCGCGCCAGGCTGCACCCGGACAGCGACGTCTTCCGCCTCGCCGAGCTGCTGCACCCGACCCCGGCGACGAACGGCGAGCCGCGGGCCGCGGCCAGCGCCTGGCTGCGCGAGGCCGAGCCGTTCGAGCGCGGCTGGTACACGGGCGCCGCCGGCATCGTCGCCCCGGACCTGACCGGCGAGCTCTGGGTGCTGCTGCGCTGCGCCCGCCTGCGCGAGGCGACTGCCGACCTCTACGCGGGGGCGGGCATCGTCGCGGGCTCGGATCCCCTCTGCGAGTGGCAGGAGACCGAGGACAAGCTCGCGGCCATGCTGACGGCGTTGCGATTCGCGTGAGCGCGGGCACGCCGACCGATCAGGCCTGCGTCAATCTGCGCTGGTCCCTGGCCCTCCTCGATGGCCTCGTCCACGGCGGGATGCGCGACCTGATACTCTCCCCCGGCTCGCGCTCGACGCCGCTCGTGCTGGCCGCGACCCGCGAACCGGACCTGACCCTGACAGCGATCGTCGACGAACGCAGCGCCGGCTTCTTCGCGCTCGGACTGGCGCGCGCCACGCGCCGCCCGGTCGGGCTCCTCTGCACCTCGGGCAGCGCCGCGGCCCACTGGCTGCCGGCCGTGATCGAGGCGGCCGAATGGGGCGTGCCGTTGATCCTGCTCTCGGCCGACCGACCGCCCGAGCTGCATGGCTGGGGCGCCAACCAGACGATCGAGCAGTCCGATCTGTTCGCCGGCTTCGTGCGCGAGCGCCATGACCCGGGCCCAGCCGTGGCCGCCCCGGCGGCCCTCAAGGCGCTACGCGCGCTCGGCGCCCGTGCCGCGGCGGTCGCCGGCGGACGCCGCCCCGGGCCAGTGCATATCAATCTGCCACTGCGCGAACCGCTGGTTCCGGGCCCGGACTGCACGGCCGCCCCGATCGCCGGCGCGACGGCACCGACGCCGCCCGCCGAGACGCACTGGGACGACCCGCCAAATCCCGCCGACCTGTCGCGGCTGGTCGCCGGGCACGGCCTCATCTGCTGCGGCCCCGGCGACCATGATCAGCGCACCGCCGAGGCCCTGCACCGGTGCGCCACGGCGCTGGCCCTGCCGGTCCTCGTCGACCCCCTGTCCGGCCTGCGTTTCGGCCTTGGGGCCAAAACACGGATCGCCCGCTACGACAGCCTGCTGCGCAATGCCACGGCCGCCGCCCGACTGCGCCCCGACTGGGTCATCCGGCTCGGCCGGGCACCGGTCTCCAAGACCCTCAACGCATGGCTGGCCGGGGTCCCGACGATCCTCGTCGATCCGGCCGAGCGTTGGTGCGACCCGACCCACGACGCCCGGCTCCAGATCGGCGCCCGCCCCGAGCGCTTCCTGGCCTGGCTCGCCGAGGCCGGCCTCGTGACCGCGGCCCCGGACTGGCTCGCGCGCTGGCAGGCCAGCGAGCGGCACGTCGCCGCGCTCGCCGAGGCCCATCTCGCCGAGGCGCCCTGGGGGGAGGCCCACCTGATTCGCACCCTGGTCGCCGAGTTGCCGGCCGGCGACGCCCTGTTCTGCGCCAACTCGTTGCCGATCCGCCAGCTCGACACCTGGTCGGGCACCCGCACCGCGCCGCTGGCCATCTTCGGCAATCGCGGCGCGAGCGGCATCGACGGGCAGGCCTCGACCCTCGCCGGCCTCAACGCCGCCGGCCTGCCGACCTGGGGCCTGCTCGGCGACCTATCGCTGTGCCACGACCTGAGCGGCCTGCTGCTCGGCCAACGGTTCGCGCGCCCCCTGCTAGTCATCAACAATGGTGGGGGCCGCATCTTCGACTACCTGCCGCAGCGCGCGCTGCCCGAGCTCGCCGCCTACTGGCGCACGCCGCTGGCGCTCGACCTCGGCGACCTGGCCCGCACGTTTGGGCTGGCGTACCAGTGCATCGAGGACGACGCCGGTCTGGGCCAGGTCCTCGCCGCAGCGCGCCGCGGCGACGGCCGCGGCCTCGTCGAGGTGCGCGTCGATGCCGCCCGCAGCCAGGCGCACCAAGAGGCATTCTGGCGGCGCATCGCCGAACAGGCGGCCCCGTGACCGCGGCGACGCTGGCCAAACCGGCCGCCGCGCTCGAAAATGGGCCTTCGAGCGCCGTGCCCCGCGCCGCCGGGCAGGGCGCGCCAACATCCAGCCAATCGAGGTAAGCATCCGGTGCAGCCTTCAGACCAGGGATCCTCCGCCGCCGCCACCCGGGCCATCGCCTGGGAGACCCCCGCCGACCTGCCCTTCGAGGACATCCTCTACCACCAGGCCGAGGGGATCGCGAAGATCACGATCAACCGCCCGGAGGTCCGCAACGCCTTCCGCCCGGAGACGGTGCGCGAGCTGATCGAGGCCTTCCATCGCGCCCACATGGACCCGCAGATCGGCGTCATCGTCCTGACCGGGGCCGGCGATCTCGCCTTCTGCTCGGGCGGCGATCAGCGCGTCCGCGGCGACGAGGGCTACCGCGATGGCGCCGGCATGCAGCACCTGAACGTCCTGGAGCTCCAGCGCCAGATCCGCACGCTACCGAAGCCCGTCGTCGCGATGGTCGCCGGCTACGCGATCGGCGGCGGCCACGTCCTGCACCTGATCTGCGACCTGAGCATCGCCGCCGACAACGCCCGCTTCGGCCAGACCGGCCCGCGCGTCGGCAGTTTCGATGCCGGCTTCGGCGCCGGGCTCCTGGCGCGCACGGTCGGGCTCAAGAAGGCGAAGGAGATCTGGCTGCTGTGCCGCCAGTACGACGCCCAGGAGGCCCTGGCGATGGGGCTCGTCAATACCGTGGTCCCGCTGCGCGAACTGGAGGCGGTCACCGTCGCCTGGTGCCGCGAGATGCTGAAGCTCTCGCCGACGGCGCTGCGCGTGCTGAAGTCGGCCTTCAACGCCGACACCGACGGCCTGGCCGGGATCCAGGAGCTGGCCGGCAATACCACGGCCCTCTTCTATCAGACGGCCGAGGGCCGCGAGGGCCGCGACGCCTTCCTCGAGAAGCGGGCACCCGATTTCCAGAAGTTCCCGCGGCGGCCCTAGCCGTGTCGGCGCCTGCCCAGGCCCTCGGCCACTGGATCGCGGCGGCGCGCCCGAAGACGCTGCCGCTCGCGGTCGCGCCCGTCGTCGCGGGCATCGCCCTGGCCGTCGCCGAGACCGGCCAGCTGGCCCTCGTCACCGCCATCGTGACCCTGCTCGCGGCCGTCGCGATCCAGATCGGGACCAACCTGCACAACGACGCCGCGGACTTCGAGCGCGGCACCGACACGGCCGAGCGCGTCGGCCCCCCGCGGGCCACGGCCCAGGGCTGGCTCAGCGTCCGCCAGGTCAAGACCGCCGCCCATCTGGCCTTCCTGAGCGCGTTCATCCTCGGCCTGATCCTCGCTTGGCGCGGCGGCCTGCCGATCTTGCTGCTCGGGCTCGCCGCGCTCGCCTCCGGCTACGCCTACACGGGCGGACCGCGGCCGATCGCCTATGGTCCGTTCGGCGAACTCTTCGTCCTCGCCTTCTTCGGCATCGCCGCCGTCGCCGGGACCTTTTACCTCCAGACGCTGGCGCTAACCCAGGCGCCGCTCGCCGTCGGGCTGGCCCTCGGACTGCCGGCGGCGGCCGTGCTCATGCTCAACAACTACCGCGACCTGGAGACCGACCGGCGCGCCGGTCGGCGTACCCTCGCGCACTATCTAGGACAGGCCGGCTCGCGGGCGGCCTTCGCGGCCCTGCTGCTCGCCCCCGTGCCGGTCCTCTTCGCGGTCGACCTACCGGGCCGCGCCTGGCCGCTGCTCGCCGCGCTGCCGCTCGCGATCCCGCTGATCGCGCCACTGTACCGCGGCGCCAAAGGGACCGAGCTCAACGCCCTGCTCGGGCGGACCGGGCGCTACCAGGTGGCGCTCGTGCTCCTGCTCTCGATCGGACTCGCCTTGCCCACGGGCGAATGATCGCCGGCTGCGACCTCCTACCGTATCGGCTGGCCTTGGGCCAGCCGTGGCGGAGCGCCCGCGGCGAGCTGGCCGAGCGGCGCGGCTGGCTGGTCCGGATCGCCGCCGGCGACTGGACCGGTTTCGGCGACTGCGCGCCGCTGCCGACCGCCGGCACCGAGCCGCCGGCGCGCGCCGCCGCCGCCCTCGCCCACTGGCGGACCGACCTCGCCGGGCGTTCGCCCGAAGAGGCGCTAGCGCGGCTCGCCGCCGACCCGATGCCGGCCCCGGCCGCCCGCTGCGCGATCGAGTGTGCGCTGCTCGACCTGCTGACGCAGGCGCGCGGCCTTCCGCTGCGCACCTGGCTGGCGCCGGGGGCGGCGGACCGGGTGGCCGTCAACGCGATGTTGGGGGGGCTCGGCACGATCGCCCCCGAGGCGGTCGCGGCCGCCTGCCGGGCCGGCTTTCGGGTGCTGAAGGTGAAGGTCGGCCTCGCCGCGCCGGCCTTGGAACTGACGCGCTTGACGGCGCTGGCCGCCGCGCTGCCGCCAGCGGTCGGGCTGCGCCTCGATGCCAACGGGGCCTGGGACCCGACCGAGGCGGCGCGGTTCATCGACGGCGTCGCGGCCCTGCCGATCGAGGCGATCGAAGAACCGCTGCGCACGCCGCGCGTGGCCGACCTGCGGGCCTTGCAGGCCCGCGCACCCTTTCCACTCGCGCTCGATGAATCACTGCACGACCCCGACCTCCACGCGGCCCTGGTCGGCGATCCGGGCGCACTGCCGGTGCGCCGCCTGGTCTTGAAGCCCGCGGCCATCGGCGGTCTGCGCGCGACCCTGGTCCTCGCCGAGCGCGCGATCGCCGCCGGCCTGGAGGTCATCGTCACGAGCCTGATCGAGTCGGCGGCCGGGCTCTGGCCGACCGTCCAGCTCGCCGCCGCCCTGCCGAATCAACCGCCGCACGGCCTGGCGACGGCCGCCTGGCTGCGCCGCGACCTCGGCGAGGCGCCGGCCGTCACGGGCGGCGCGATCGCACTGCCCGAGCGGGCCGGCAGCGGCTTTCGGCCATCGGCCGAGACGCGCGAGGCACCGCCAGGGCAGGAACTGGGGCGGGAACTGGGGCAGGAAACGGGCTAGGCCGACCCGCCAGCGACGGCGACGGACAACGCGGCGGGCGATCGCACTAGCCGACTAGGCGCCCGTAGAGGGCGACGAGCCGACGCATCCGTCCCGGCAGGTCGTCCGGGACGACCGACCAGTCGAAGCGCCAACTCCAGTTCCGCGCTTCGACGGTCCCGGGCGTGTTCATCCGATGACTGGAATCGAGCCCCAGGATGTCCTGCATCGGCAGGATCGCGAGGTGGGCCCGCGAGGCGAGCGCGCAGCGCACCAGGGGCCAAGGCATCGGCTCGGCCGGGCGCCCCAGGTACTCGCCGACATAGGCGCGCTCGGCCTCGCTCAGCGACTGGTACCAGCCGAGCGTCGTGTCGTTGTCGTGGGTGCCCGTGTAGACGACCGAGTCGCGATCGTGGTGGAACGGCAGATAGGGGTTGGCGGCCCCACCGGAGAAGGCGAACTGGAGCACCTTCATGCCCGGCAGCCGGTAGCGCTTGCGTAGCGCCTCGACCTCGTCGGTGATCAGCCCCAGGTCCTCGGCGATCAGCGGGATCTGGCCGAAATACTGATTGAGCCGCGAGAACAGGGCCGCGCCCGGGGCCTTGACCCAGCGACCGTGAATCGCGAACGCCTCATCTGCCGGGATCTCCCAATAGGCCTCGAAGCCGCGGAAGTGGTCGATCCGCACCATATGGAACAGCCGCAACTGGGTGCGGATGCGGTCGATCCAGAAGCGGAAGCCATCGTTGGCCATCTCCTGCCAGCGATAGAGCGGATTGCCCCAGCGCTGGCCGGTCGCCGAAAAATAGTCCGGCGGCACCCCGGCGACGACCCGCGGGGTCCCGTCGGGGTTGAGATCGAAGTCCTGCGGGCGCGCCCAGACCTCGGCGCTGTCGTGGGCGACGAAGATCGGCATGTCGCCGAACAGGCGGACGCCGCGCGACTCGGCATGGGCGCGCAAGGCCTGCCACTGGCTGAAAAACAGGTACTGCTCGAAGACGATGAAATCGATCTCGGCGGCGAGCCGGTCGCGCGCGGCCGCCAAGGCCTGCGGATCGCGATGACGCAGCGCGTCGGGCCACTCCCACCAGCATTGACCGATTTCCTGACGCAGGGCCCAGAAGAGCGTCCAGTCCTCCAGCCAGTAAGCCTGTTCGGCAACGAAGCGCCCAAGCCCCTGGCGGTCGGCTGAGTGAGCCATTTCGCGGAAACGACCATGGGCGAGCGACAGGGCTTGGGCCTTACCCGCATCACTGCCCTCGAGCGCCACGCGCTCGTCGGCCTCGAGCCAGCCCCGCTCGACCAGCGGTTGCAACGCGATCAGACGGGCGCTCCCGGCATGGGCGGAGCTCGTCTGGTAAGGCGACCAGTCGCGCTGGGTCGGTCCGACCGGCAGCATCTGCCAGACCGAGATGCCGCAGTCGGCGAGGAAATCGATGTAGTTGTGGGCCTGCGCGCCGAGGTCGCCGCACGGGCCGGGGCCGGGCAGGGATGTCAGATGCAACAGGACCCCGGCGCGCCGCTGGTCCTGACTGGCCGAGGGTGGTGTGTCTTCGATGAGCATGGGGCGGGTATTCGTCGCGGATTGACCAGATCTCCCGCCCCGGCCCGTCCGCTGGGCGGTGGAGGGCGTCGGGCGCAGGCACGGAATGCCGGGCGCGCCCGGTTCAGCGCAGGACGTTGACCTGCTGCCCCAGCATCTCCGGCGTGACCAGGGTCACGCCCCCAGGCGTGACATGGAAGCCCGCGGCGCGATCGGCGTCGGGATCGACGCCGATCTGGGTCCCCTCCTCGATCTCGCAGAAGCGATCGATGACGGCGTTGCGGATCTCGCAATTGCGCTTGATCTCGACGTCGGGCAGGACGACCGAGTCTTGGACATAGGCGAACGAATTGACCCGCACGTTCGAGAACAGCAGCGAGTGGCGCACCGTGGAGCCCGAGATGATGCAACCGCCCGAGACCATCGAGTCGACGGCCATGCCGCGACGGTCCTCGTCGTCGAAGACGAACTTCGCCGGCGGCAGCTGCACCTGATAGGTCCAGATTGGCCAGGCCGTATCGTAGAGGTTGAGCGGCGGGGTCACGCCGATCAACTCGAGGTTGGATTCCCAGAAGGCGTCGACGGTGCCGACGTCCCGCCAATAGGCCTGCACACCGGTGCGCGCCTCGACGAAGGGATAGGCGAGGACCCGATAGCGCCCGATGACGTTGGGAATGATGTCCTTGCCGAAGTCGTGGCTCGAACCCTGCGTGTCGGCGTCCTTGAAGAGCTGCTCGAAGAGGAAGTCCCGATTGAAGATATAGATGCCCATCGAGGCCAGGCTGGTATCGGGCTTGCCCGGGATCGTCTTCGGCTCCGCGGGCTTCTCCTGGAACTCGACGACGCGCCGGTCGTCATCGACGGCCAGCACGCCGAACTCGCGCGCGCGCGCCTTGTCGACCTCGATGCAACCGATGGTCAGATCGGCCCCGGACTCGACGTGCGAGGCGAGCATGACGCCGTAGTCCATCTTGTAGACGTGGTCGCCGGCGAGGATCAGCACATAGTCCGGGGCGTGGTTGCGGATGATGTCGACGTTCTGATAGACGGCGTCGGCCGTACCCGCATACCAGGTCGTGTCGCGGCCGCGCTCGATGCGCTGCTGGGCCGGCCAGAGCTCGACGAACTCGCCGAACTCGCCGCGCAGGAAGCTCCAGCCCTTCTGGATGTGCAGGATCAGCGAGTGGGCCTTGTATTGCGTCAGCACGCCGATCCGCCGGATCCCCGAATTGATGCAGTTCGAGAGCGGAAAATCGATGATGCGGAACTTGCCGCCGAAGTGCACCGCCGGCTTGGCGCGCCAGGCGGTGAGGTGCATCAGGCGCGAGCCGCGACCGCCGGCGAGGATGAGCGCCAGCGTGTTTCGGGTGATGCGACTGTTGAACGGCGATTTCAGGTCCGGCATAGCCCTTTACCTCTTCGGCAGGTGCGGATGGACACGAGGTGCGTCTCCCTTGTGCAAGAGACCGCGGCGGCGGCCACCTGTGCGGTGGAAGGCCCGTCACGGCCCGGCCGCGGCGCAGAGGCCGACGGCACCGCAGTCCCCGCACGCCGCGCCTCAGCTCATCGAGGCTTATGGTACCATCACAGCGATCCGCCAAGTGCGGTTTCAGGCCGCGCCACAGCCTGCCGGACCGTCGCCGCTGCGACGCGCCGTCGTCCACGGATCGCCGGTCGAGCCGGGGCACTTCCGGTGAGTCGCCGCCTGTGATGGGCGCGGCCGAGCAGCAGCTCCAACGCACAGGAATCCGCTCACCATGCCCAGTCCGAACGATACTCCGGCGCGGCTCCCCGAGCCGCTCCAAAGCCTCATCGAGGCCCGCCACCACGACCCGTTCCAGGTGCTGGGCCGCCGCGTGACCGGCAAGAAGGCCGAGGTCCTGGCCTTCCTACCGCGCGCCGAGCGGGTGCGCATCATCGAGAGCGGCATCGAGCTCGCGCGCATCCCGGGCACGGCCCTGTTCCGCTGGGAGGGCGACCCCGAGCTGATCCCGGAACGCTACCGCCTGCACTGGTACGACGCCGCCGGGGTCATCCACCACGTGCACGACCCCTATTGCTTCCCGCCGCAACTCGGCGACCTCGACCTCCACCTCTTCGGCGAGGGCCATCACTGGCACCTCTACCGGGTCCTGGGCGCGCACCGCCACAAGGCCGATGGGGTCTCCGGGATCCTGTTCGCAGTCTGGGCGCCCAACGCCGCGCGGGTCAGCGTCGTCGGCGACTTCAACGACTGGGACGGCCGCACCCACCCGATGCGCGTGCGCGGCGGCTCCGGGGTCTGGGAGCTGTTCGTCCCGGAGGCCCCGGTCGGGAGTTACTACAAGTTCGAGATCCGCGACCAGCAGGGACAGATCCACGTCAAGATCGACCCCTACGCCCACGCCTTCCAGGTCCGACCGCGCACGGCCGGCATCATCTGCGCCCCGAGCGACTACCGCTGGCAGGACGAGGAGTGGCTCGAGGCGCGCGCGGGCGCCGACTGGCAGCACCGCCCGATGTCGGTCTACGAGGTCCATCTCGGCTCCTGGCAGAAGGACGCCGACGGGGGCTTCCTGAATTACCGTGAGATGGCGCTGCGGCTCGCCGACTACGTCGCCGAGTCGGGTTTCACCCACATCGAACTCCTGCCGATCACCGAACACCCGTTCGACGGCTCCTGGGGCTACCAGACCACGGGCTATTTCGCCCCGACGAGCCGCTTCGGCAGCCCGGACGACTTCCGCTTCTTCGTCGACCATCTGCACAGCCGCGGCATCGGGGTCCTGCTCGACTGGGTACCGGCCCACTTCCCGAAGGACGCCTTCGCACTCGCCCGCTACGACGGCACGGCGCTCTACGAGCATGCCGACCCGCGCCAGGGCGAGCACCGCGACTGGGGCACGCTGATCTTCAATTTCGGGCGCAACGAGGTGAAGAACTTCCTGCTCGCGAGCGCCCTGTACTGGCTCGACGAGTTCCATATCGACGGCCTGCGCGTCGACGCCGTCGCCTCGATGCTGTATCTGGACTACTCCCGCGACCCCGGCGACTGGATCCCGAACAAGTACGGCGGCAACGAGAACCTCGAGGCGGTGGAGTTCCTGCGCCAGCTCAATATCGTGGCCCACGAGCAACACCCGGGGACGCTGATGGTCGCCGAGGAGTCGACCTCCTGGCCGTCGGTCTCGCGCCCGACCTATCTCGGGGGCCTGGGCTTCAGCATGAAGTGGAACATGGGCTGGATGCACGACACCCTGACCTACATGGCCAAGGACCCCATCTATCGCCACTACCACCACGATCAGCTGACCTTCGGCCTGCTCTACGCCTTCACCGAGAACTTCGTCCTGCCCTTCTCCCACGACGAGGTGGTCCACGGCAAGCGCTCGATGCTCGACAAGATGCCCGGCGACGCCTGGCAGAAGTTCGCCTCGCTGCGCCTGCTCTACACCTACATGTTCACCTATCCGGGCAAGAAGCTGCTCTTCATGGGCTGCGAGTTCGCCCACGGACGCGAATGGGATGCCGCCGCGACGCTCGACTGGGACCTGCTCGAGCGCCCGCCACACCAGGGGGTGCGCCGCCTGGTCGCCGACCTCAATGCGCTGTATCGCACGCTGCCGGCCCTGCATGAGCTCGACTTCGACAGCGCCGGCTTCGAATGGATCGACTGTCACGACAACTCGCAGTCCATCCTGAGCTACCTGCGCAAGGACCGCGCCGGCGAGGCCGTCGCCATCGTCGCGCTGAACTTCACGCCCGTGCCGCGCGAGGGCTATCGCATCGGGGTGCCGCTGGCCGGCTTCTACCGCGAGGCGCTGAGTTCGGACGCCGAGTGCTACGGCGGCAGCAACGTCGGCAATCAAGGGGGGATCGAGTCCGAGCCGATCGACTGGATGGGCCGTCCGCACTCGCTGGAGCTGCGGATCCCGCCGCTCGGCGCGGTGGTCCTCGTCTACGAGCCCCGGACGGCCATGCTCGCCGCAGACGAGGCGGTCGATGCCGCAGACACGCCGGCGCCCGCCGACGCGGCGGCGGAGACGGAGTTGGAGACGAGGCAAGCCGACCGAAAGGCGCCTTGAAGAGGTCAAGGTACCCGCGCGGGGCGAGGATGCCCCGCCGATTTCAGTCACCGGAACGACTGGAAATGAAGCGCAGCGGCAATCGGATCTTCGCGTCGCAGCTTGAAGCATTGCTCGGATGGCAATCCTTCAAGGTCCCCTGAAGGGGCGCCGCGGGGGTCAAGCGCCCGATCGCGAGATGCGGGCGCATCACGAGGGGCCGCCGGGGGCCGGCGGCCCGGCCTCGTCAGGGCCGAAGACCCGTCAGAGCGGAGTGACGTTCTCGGCCTGCGGGCCCTTCGGCCCCTGGGTCACGGTCATCGTGACCTTCTGACCCTCGGCCAGCGTCCGCCGCCCCTTGCCGGCGATGGCGCTGTAATGGACGAAGACATCCTTGCCACCCTCGCGCTCGATGAACCCAAAGCCCTTCTCGTCGTTGAACCACTTTACAGTGCCAGTCACCAGATCCGACATATCGACCTCATCACCTTGACGCGCCACCCATGGCGGCATTTTGCTCAAATCTTCTTGCCTTGCAGGCCAGCCCCGACCTCGGCGATCCCACCGACCCGACGTCGGCACCGTCCCCACCACTCCCCGCCGAATCGCAGATACGCCACCGCGGCGGCAAGGTAGATTTGCCGAGGTCGTCAGGGCCGTAATCGTCGAGATGATGAGGGAGAGGCTTGACGGTGCGATAGATCGGGTCGCTTACCGGCGGAGGAGGGCTGGCTGAGCCGAGATCTTCGCACGAGTCCCGCGCCGATGCAAAGCGCAAGAGCCGAAAAACGGCTGGCGGCCGCCTCGCTCGCGGCTTGCAAGCACCTCGTAACGATTCGGGACCCCCGCGCCCGGACCAGACACGCCCTACCATGTCCACATCTCCATCAAGCTCACGCACGAAGGTCAGCGGCAAACGCACGCGCTTCGCCCTCGGCCAGGAGGCCAGGACGGCGGCCTCTGAGGACCGCGAGCGTCACGGCTGGCCGGCACGACGTGGCCGCCGAGGCGGCGGTGCGCGCAGCGCGTGCGTCAGGACGCGCCGTCGACCTTCGAGCCGCGAGTCATCTGGATCAGCGGCTCGACCAGATCCATAGGCAGCGGGAACACGATCGTCGAGGACTTGTCGCCGGCCACCGCGGTCAGGGTCTCCAGATAGCGCAGCTGCAGGGCCTGCGGCTGTTGGGCGAGGATCCGCGCCGCCTGCATCAGCTTCTCCGCCGCCTGCTCCTCGCCCTCGGCATGGATCACCTTGGCGCGTCTGGAGCGCTCGGCCTCGGCCTGCCGGGCGATCGCGCGGATCATGCTCTCGTCGAGGTCGACATGCTTGATCTCGACGTTCGCCACCTTGATGCCCCAGGCATCGGTCTGGCTGTCGAGAATCTTGCGCACGTCGTCGTTGAGCTTATCGCGCTCGGCGAGCATCTCGTCGAGCTCGTGCTGGCCGAGGACCGAGCGCAGCGTGGTCTGGGCGAGCTGGCTGGTCGCGGCCAGATAGTCCTCGACCTGGATGATGGCCCGCTCCGGATCGATGACGCGAAAATAGACCACCGCATTGACCTTGACCGAGACGTTGTCGCGCGAGATCACATCCTGGCTCGGCACATCCATGACGATGACCCGCAGATCGACCTTGACCATCTGCTGGATCACCGGGATCACGAAGATCAGCCCTGGCCCCTTGACGCTCGTGAAGCGCCCCAGCGTGAAGACCACTGCGCGCTCGTACTCGCGCAAGATGCGCAGTGCCGAGGCGATGAAAACGATGACGAGGACCAGGACGAACGCGAGCACTTCGAAGGGCATGTTCATGGCTCCTTGGCGGATGGCGTCGGCTCGGAGGGGTCCGGCTCGACGATGAGCACCAGGCCGTCGCGGCCGGTCACCCGGACCGCCTGGCCAGCATCGATGGGGCGGTCGCTGCGCGCGCCCCAATCCTCGCCCAGGACATGGACGCTCCCGGCGCCGCAGAATCCGACCTTGGCATGCCCGCGGGCACCGATCAGCCCCTCGGCACCGCTGACCACGGGTCGGCGCAGCGAGCCGATCGCCATCGCGACGACGAAGAACAGGAGCAGCGCCGAGGCGATCGCGACGGCCAGCACCAGCGGCAGCGACAGGCCGAAGCCCGGCACATCGGTGTCGATCAGGATCAGGGAACCGACGACGAAGACGACGATCCCGCCGACCCCGAGGGCGCCGAAGCTCGGGACGAACGCCTCGGCGATCATCAACGCGAGCCCGAGCAGGATCAACGCGACGCCGGCATAGTTGACCGGCAACAGCTGGAAGGCATAGAGGGCGAGCAACAGGCTCACGGCCCCGACCGTACCCGGGAAGACGGCGCCCGGATTGGCGAGTTCGTAGATCAGGCCGTAGATCCCGATCAGCATCAGGATGTAGGCGACGTTGGGATTGCTGATGATCGCGAGCAGCCGCAACTGCCAGTCGGGCTCGAGCTCGACCAGGGTCGAGTCCGAGGTGTCGAGGACCCGCACGGTGCCTTGCACGGAGACCTCGCGTCCGTCGATCGCGGCGAGGAGTTCATCGAGGTCGCGTGCGACCAGGTCGACGACGCCGATCGCCGCGGCGTCCGCGGCCGGCAGGCTGGCGCCCTCGCGCACGGCCCGCTCGGCCCAATCGGCATTGCGTCCGCGCAGCTCCGCGAGGCCTCGGATGTAGGCGGCGGCATCGTTGACGAGCTTCTTCGTCATCGCGCTGCCGCCCCCCTGCCCGGCCTCGTCGTCGCCGTCGGCCGGCGCCGACTCCCCCTCCTGTCCGCCGCCCCCCAGGCCGCCGATCTGCACCGGCGTGGCCGCGCCGAGGTTGGTCCCCGGGGCCATGGCCGCGACATGGCAGGCATAGAGGATGTAGGTCCCGGCACTCGCCGCGCGCGCCCCGCTCGGCGCGACATAGCCGGCGACCGGAACGGGCGAGGCCTGGATGGCCTTGATGATCGAGCGCATCGCGGTATCCAGCCCGCCGGGGGTATCGAGCCGCAGGACCAGGAGCCGAGCCTCCTGCCGCTGCGCCTCGACGATCGCCTCGTCGATGAAGGCCACCGTCGCGGGACCGATGGCCCCCTCGACCTCGGCCACGACGACCACCCCGCCCGGCGCGTCGCGCTCCGCCGCGAACGCGAGCGCCAGCCCCGCGAGGATCAGCAGCGCTGCCCAGGCGATCGGGCGACACACCAACGATGGTACGCTCCTATGCATAGGACCAAGCTTAGTCGGGACGGCGGGAAAATGTCATCGTACGCCACCGGCGCCGGAGTCGAGATGCATCACATTCGCGTCCAACACGCACCCTTCGACATCGCCACCGAACAACAGGCGCTGTGGCGCGGCCAGCCGCAGGTCGGCGCCGTCGTGACCTTCACCGGCCTGACCCGCGACATCAACGAGGGGGTGCGCATCCACCGACTGACCCTCGAGCACTACCCGGGCATGACCGAAAAGGTCCTCGAAGCGATCGCCGACGAGGCGGCCGGCCGCTGGCCGGTGGAGGGGATTCGGCTGATCCATCGGGTCGGGACCCTCGCGCCGCAAGACCCGATCGTCTTCGTCGGCGTCGCCGCCCGCCACCGTCGCGCCGCCTTCGCCGCCTGCGAATTCCTGATCGACTCGCTCAAGACGCAGGCCCCCTTCTGGAAGAAGGAGGCCCGCGACGACGGCGATCACTGGATCGCCGCCCGCGGCGAGGACGAAGCGGCCGCGAGACGCTGGCAGCCCTGAGGCGGGTGCAAGCCCCAGGCGTTCGCGCGAGAGCAGCCGCCGAATCAACCCTCCTGCAAGAGGATCCGCAGATCGATGACCGCCGCGTTGGCGCGCGAGACGTAGGAGGCCAAGACGAGCGAGTGGTTATTGACCACACCGAATCCGGAGCCATTCAGCACGAACGGACTCCACATCCGCACGCTCGCTGCCTCGAGGTCACGGATCACCTGCTGCACCGGGGCCATCGCCCCCTTGCTCCGCAGGACCTCGTCGAAGTCCGTCGCCAGCGCGCGGAAGGTGTGCAACAGGGCCCAGCAATAACCACGGGCCTCGTAGAAGACATCGTCGACCTCATGCCTGGGGGTCTTGACCTGTGCCACGGCCACGGAGACCGTCTCCGTCCCAGACCCAGCATCCACTGCCGGCACGAGGGCCGCAGTCAGTTCCGAATCGGCGACACTCGCACTCAGGCGCTGGGCGTAACTGCCGAGACGTTTGTCGGCGACGGCCAGGAAGGCAGACAGGCTGTCGGCCCGCGCGAAGAAACGGGCCGAAGGGTCCTCCCGACCGGCCAGACTGCCCGCGTAAGCCTCCAACGCGCCAATCGCCTGCCGGTATTGGGACTCGGCAGTCGGCAAGACCCAGGAATAGGCATCGGAATTGATGAAGGCGTCGGCCTCGCGCAGGTCGGAATTCTCGACCGATTGGCTCCCTGAGCGACTGAAATCGTTGCGCAGAGCCCGCACCGAGTCGCGAAGCTCCTTCAGCACCCCCGCCTCCCAGTTCGGCATGTTGTCCATCATCAGCCCGGGCGGCATTTGGTCATTGGAGAGGTAGCCACCGGGCTTATCGAGCAGCGTCGTCGCCACCTGCGCGATGGTGGCGACCGTCGTCACCCCGGTCACGAGTTCCGTATCACCGTCGCCGTACCCGGCTTCAGCACTCGCGGCAACGTCGAAGGTCGCGGGCTGCCAAGACCAATAGCTGCTCAACCCCGCAGCCGAGACGACATAAACGAGGAGGACAAAAAACAAGAGGCGCCAGACGCGACCTTTGCGTTTGGTGTGGTTCGACCCTTTCTCTTCCTTACTCATCGCACTTAAGCCTCGCTCGAGTTTATGACAGTCCCCAACAGCGGCGGGCAGGGCCCCGAGGCCATCACCCACGAACCGCACGGCTTCGCCGGATCTCGGGAGACGCCCATTGCCCGGGCGTCCTGATCGAATCCCGGCACGCCCCCTGGCACGAGGGCACCTCGAAAAATGCAAGGTGCCCGCACGGGGCAAGTACGCCCCCCATTTTCAGTCGCCCAAACGACTGAAAATGGGCCGAAGCGGAAATCGCCTTTTCGCGTCGCGGCTTGAAGAATTGCCCGGATGGCAATTTTTCAAGGTCCCCACGAGAGACACTGCCCATGTCAGCGCCCCCTATAGCGAGCGTTGTCAGGACGCCCCTCTCCGGCCCGCGCAGCCGATCGCTTCAGCTCGGATAGGGTGTCCAGCCCCGCCATTTGCAGCCGCCCCCGACGCGCCCCCGCCCAAGTATAGGGCACCTTGAAAAATTCAAGGTGCCCGCGCGCGGCAAGGAGCGCCAGTCATTTCCAGTCGCTTAAGCGACTGGAAATGAGCCGAAGCGAAAATCGCCTTTTCGCTTCGCGTCTTGAAAAACTGCCTGGATGGCAGTTTTTCGATGTCCACTATAGTTGGCGGCCGAGGCACGTTGTCACAACCATTCCGCGGCCGGCACTGGATCGTCGTTCCGCGCATTGTCCGGCTTCACGGCTCCGCGCCGTCCGACGGCGCGGCCGACCGCATGGCCTCGTCACCCCGCGCGGATCGCACCGCAGTCGGCCCGCTGAAGGGGATGTCGGGCGGCGCCGTCACGCCGCCCGAGACGACGAAGGTCATCGCCTCGTCGACGCTCCAATCCAGTCTGATCAGATCCTCGCTCGGGACGATCTCCAGGTAGCCGCTGGTCGGATTCGGGGCGGTCGGGACATAGACGGCGGACAGTTCTTTACCCGTGGCGCGATCGAACATGGCATGGGTCACGAAACCGACGGTCTTCATCCCCGGGCGCGGGAACTCGATCAGAACGACCTTCTGCGCCCGAGGATCGCCCCCCTGGAAGGCGTCGATGAGTTTCTTCGTCGCCCCGTAGACGGTCGTCACGATCGGGATGCGCCCCAGCTGCCGTTCCAGGCTATGAATGATACGTCGCCCAACGACCCGGCTCGTCGCCCACCCAAGGACGTAGAAGAGCGCCAGGGTCAATGCGATGGCCAACCCGGACGACAGCCAGGGCACCTCGACGATGAGTCTCGCCAACTCGGGCGAAAAGGGACGGACCCCGTTGGCCAAGAGGGCCACCTTGGGCCGCCCGATATCGGAAAGCAAGTCGACAAAGAAACGGAACACGAAGACCGTGACCAGGATCGGAATGACGGTCAGGACCCCGGTCAAGATGTAGCGTCGCGTTTTATACGCCATGTCTGTTCCCTAGGACGCAGCCAGGCCGCGTTACGACAGAGCACCAGGTACCCCATCATTTCGTGCCACGAATGCCAGGCCGGTGTTGCCCGAATCCTGCGGCACCTGAACTGCCAAGAATGAAGCGGAGCGAAAAGGCGGGTTGTCGCCCCTCGGATCGCCGACCGCACGACGCGTCCCTCGACGCGCTGTCGAGAGCGACCGATCGCTCGCCATGCAGGCCCTGGTCGCCCTGAATCTTCGATGTCTCGGGCAAGGCCTTCGACGGCCTCGCGCGAGGCCGCACCAGCCTCACTAGCGAGGTCTTGGTGCGCGACGTCGAACAATTCAACCCAGCCCCGAAATTGACCGCCAGGCTCAGGATTCAAGGGTGCCTTGAAAAATTCAAGGTGCCCGCGCGGGGCAAGGATGTCCCGCCTTTTCAGCCACCTAAGCGACTGAAAATGAGGCGAAGCGGAAATCGCATTCTCGCCTTGCGTCTTGAAGAATTGCCCGGATGGACATGCGATTCGGCATTCACCAGACGGACGGGATCGCTCGCCCTTCGCCCCGCCTTCGAGGACAGGAAGAGAGGCACGGGAAACGACGTCCCCCGTCTTTGCCTGATCTCGACCAGGACGGCCAACCAACGCCCCTAGCGGTGATCGAGCCCCCCGGCACTCTCGGTGCGCTTCACGAACTGGCCGCGCACGAGATAGTACCCACCGACCAGTATCCCGAGCAGCGCGGCCAGACCGATCAGATACATGGGCTCATCCGCCTTCGATTCGAGATCCATGACGACGACCTTGCGCGTCAGGGCCGTGATCGCGATGAGCAACATGAACTCCACATGGACCGACTTGTCCATGACATACATATAGATGCTCGCCATCAGCTCGATCGCGATCAAGACGGTGAGGAACATGCCGAACAGCTCGAAGAGCTGGTCGAGCGACAGCAGCAGACTCTGATGGCTGACGAGATCGCGATACAGGATGACGCAAAGCTCGACGACGGCGAAGACCGACACGAGCGAGACCAGGATCAGCAGGACCCCGGCCAGCGTCTTCTCGAAGTAGTGAAAGACGGTCTCGACCACGGAGTCCAATGGGTCTCGGCGCACGTGCGCGCCCTGCCCCCCCTCGAGCGACCCGATCCTGGCGGCCAACTCGTCTACCTCCCGAGCGAGACCCGCGACGGGGACGATCTCGATCCGCGCGCCGGCCTCGCGAAATCGCTCCCGGTAACGCACGGCGGTCTCGCGGTCGACCGACTGCTTGACCGTCACCGTTCGGCCGCTGAACAGCCGCTCGGCCGCGGCGTCGGACAGCCCGAAGCCCTCTTGGAGCCGCTGCCGGGCGGCGAGCGGGTCGGTCCCCGGCTCGAGCTCCCCGCTGAACCGGATATCGAATCGAGAAGGCCCCATAGCCCGCCTCCGTGGCGCATTTAGGAATGGCGTTTAGCTCGGCGCAGCAGCACACAAGGCTGCAGCGCTACCTGCGACCGCCAGGATACCCCCATTCTCCGCCACCTAGACGACTGAGGCTAAGCGGGAGTCGCATTTTCGCTTCGCGCCTTGAAGGCACGAGAGAGCGGGTGACCAGACCCGCGGGTCCCGTCGGTTTCTTGCTTGCCTGAGACGGCCGATGAATCCAGCGCCTCGCTGGATGCGAGGCGCGCCGAGCCGTCATATGGGCGGGTATTTTAGCCCATGGCGCGGCTAGGGTTGATACTCGTAGCGCTCGCCACACCGCCGATCCCCGCGAGGCGGGAGGGCGCGAGCCGGGACGTCGGTGCGCCAATGCGCCCAGCGATCGCCCGCCGCCGAGTTACCCTTGGCGCTCTCAGAGGCCGATAGGCCGAGCAGCCTCCATGTTCCGTGGGATGTCCAACGTGCCCAACGGTCAACGAGCGCGCAACTCCCCCAGAATCGTCAACAGGGCGCCGGCCTTATCGAGGGTTTCTTGGTATTCCAGCGCCGCGACCGAGTCGGCGACGATGCCGCCGCCCGCCCAGAGCCGCGCGATCCCGCCCGAATGGACGAGGGTGCGGATGGCGACGTTGGTATCCATCGCCCCGTCGAAGCCGAGGTAGCCGATCGCCCCGCAATAGACCTCGCGGCGGTGCGGCTCCAGCTCCTCGATGACCTCCATCGCGCGCCGTTTCGGGGCGCCCGTGATCGAGCCGCCCGGGAAGGCGGCGCGCAGCAGATCGAGGGCCGTGCGCCCCGGCGCCAAGCGACCGCAGACGGTGCTGACCAGGTGATGCACCTGGGCGAAGCGCTCGACGGCGAAGAGCTCGGGGACCTCGACGCTGCCGAGGGCGCAGACCTTGCCCAGGTCGTTGCGCAGCAGGTCGACGATCATCAGGTTCTCGGCGCGATCCTTGGGGCTCTCGCGCAGCGTCCGCGCGAGCCGCCGGTCGGTGGCTGGATCCACCCCGCGCGGCCGGGTGCCCTTGATCGGGCGGGTCGTCACGACCCCATCGCGCAGGTGGAGAAAGCGCTCGGGCGAGGCGCACAGGATCCGACCGTACGGGTGGTCGAGATAGGCCGAGAAGGGTGCCGGACTCAGCGCCCGCAGCCGCCGATAGGCCGGCCAGGCGTCGCCCTCGGCCGGGGCGGCGAAGCGCTGGGCCAGGTTGACCTGGTAACAGTCGCCATCGCGCAGGTACTGCTGGATCCGGGCGATCGCCGCCAGATAGGCATCGCGGGTCAGATTCGATCGAATCGGCCCCAGGACCCGAAACGGCGCCGATGAGCCAGCGCGTTCAACAGCCGGCGGCCGAGCGAGCCGATCGCGCCACCGCGCCAGGCCGGCCGGCTCGGCGGCGACCAGCCGCGTGCGGCGCTCCCGATGGTCGACGACGACGGCCCAGTCGTAGAGGCCGAGCGCCATCTCCGGCAGCTCGGCCTCGCCCCCCGCCTCGGCCGCCCGCACCGGACCCGGCAGCCGATCGAGGCGTCGAGCGAGGTCATAGCCGAAATAGCCGATCGCCCCGCCCGAGAAGGGCAGTCCGGCGACCCCGGGCCGCAGCGGGCCGAGGGCCTCGGCCAACACCGCGAGCGGATCGACCGCCGACACGCACAACCCGCGCCCCGCCCCGCGCCGCGTCTCGATCTCGGTCCGCGCGCCTCGGGTGACCAGAGTCGCGATCGGTTCGGCGCTCAGGATGTCGTAGCGACCGGCAAGGCAGCCAGGCCAGCCGCTGTCGAGGAAGACGGGCCAGGCAAGGTCCACGAGGGCCTCGAACAGCGCCGCGCTGTCGGGCCGATAGGGCAGATCGACGGCCAGCGGCGGCATCATGGGGTGAGCATCTCGGACAGAGGGACGCGGCGGGGATCGAGGAGAGGCGGCGCCTAAGACGGCGCCGCCCCAAGTAAGGATGCAGCAACAACCGAAACCAGAGCGAGGGCGACAAGAAACGACGAAATACGCGAAAGTCGCGGGGAAAGGCCCATCATCCTATTCTTATTCGGCCTTTTCGCGTGTTTCGTAGTCCCAATCGAGACGTGCCGGTCGTTCTCGAATCGTCGCCCGGGGATGGCCGGGCGGGTCGCTCGGCGACCCGCCCGCCGGTGCCCGTCAGAGCTTGGCGCCGAGCGCCGCGTGGGCCGCGGCCAACCGCGCCACCGGCACCCGCGGTGCCGAGCAGGAGACATAGTCGAGCCCGGCCTCCTGGCAGAAGGCGATCGACGAGGGGTGCCCGCCGTGCTCGCCGCAGATCCCGACGTGGATATCGGGCCGCGTCTGTTTGCCCCACTCGACGGCGAGCTTCATCAGCTTGCCGACGCCCTTGACATCGAGGACCTCGAACGGGTTGTCCTGGAGGATCGTCGACTGATTGTAGAGCGGCAGGAACTTGTTCTCGGCGTCCTCGCGCGAGAACGAGAAGGTCGCCTGCGTCAGGTCGTTGGTGCCGAACGAGAAGAACTCGGCGACCTCGGCCAGCGACTCGGCGCGCATGCAGGCGCGCACGACCTCGATCATGGTGCCGAACTTGAAGTTGACCGGGTGACCGTAGCGCTGCTTGACCTCCTCGTGGATGGTGTCGACGTAGGACTTGACCCGCTTGAGCTCCTGGGCCGTGCAGACCTGCGGCACCTTGATCTGCGGATGGACCTCGATGCCCATCCGCGCGCACTCGGCGGCGGCCTCCAGGATCGCCCGGATCTGCATCTGATAGATCTCGGGGAAGGTGATGCCGAGGCGCACGCCGCGATGGCCGAGCATCGGGTTGGTCTCGTAGAGGACGCGGACCTTGCGCAGCATCGTCTCCTTCTTCGCGATCGCGTCCTCGACCAGGGCCGGATCGATCATCCGCCGCATCGCATCGAGCTCGCGCCGGGCGCCGTCGGATGCATGGATCAGGCTCATGGTGCCGGACAGGACGACCATGCCGCGGGTCGTCTCGGCGAGGCGGCGCAACTCGATCAGCTCGCGCTCGAGCTGGTGCTCGTCGGGCAGGAACTCGTGGATCGGCGGATCGAGCAGGCGGATCGTGACCGGCCGCGGCGACATGACCTCGAAGAGCTCGCGGAAGTCGGAGCGCTGCAACGGCAGCAGCCGGTCGAGGGCCGCCTGACGGTCCTCGGAGGAGTCGGCGACGATCATCTCGATGACGATCGGCAGGCGGGCCGGGTCGTTGAACATCCGCTCGGTGCGCGCCAGACCGATGCCGACAGCACCGTACTTGAGCGCGCTGCGCGCGTCGTCCGGCGTGTCGGCATTGGCCATGACCTCGAGGCTCGCGACCTCGTCGGCCCAAGCGAGCAGGGTGTTGAGCTCCGGCGAGAAGTCCGGCTCGACGGTCGGGATGGCGCCCAAGTAGACCTTGCCCGTGGTGCCATCGATCGTGATGACCTGCCCCTCGCGGAAGCTGGTCTCACCGACATAGGCCTCGCGGCGGTTGACGTCGACGACGATCCCCTCGGCCCCGGCGACGCAGGGCTTGCCCATGCCGCGGGCGACGACGGCGGCGTGCGAGGTCTTGCCGCCGCGCGAGGTCAGGATGCCCTCGGAGGCGAAGAAGCCGTGGATGTCCTCGGGCTTGGTCTCCTCGCGCACCAGGATGACCTTCTGGCCGAGTTCGCGGCCCATCTGCTCGGCCCGATCGGCGTCGAAGACGGCGATGCCGGAGGCGGCCCCGGGCGAGGCCGGCAGACCCTGGGCGACGGCCTCGGCGCGGGCCTTCGGATCGAGACGCGGGAAGAGCATCTGCTCGAGCAGATCGGGGGCGATCCGCAGCAGCGCCTGCTCCTTGGTGATGAGGCCCTCGCGCTCCATCTCGACCGAGGTGCGCACCATGGCCTGGGCGTTCATCTTGCCGTTGCGGGTCTGGAGGCAGAAGAGCTGGCCGCGCTCGATCGTGAACTCGAAATCCTGGATCTCGCGGTAGTGGCTCTCGAGCTTGTCGCGCAGGTCGTCGAGCTGGCGGGCCATCTCGGGCATCTCGTCCCTCAACCGGTCGATCGGCTTGGGCGTGCGGATGCCGGCGACGACGTCCTCGCCCTGGGCGTTGAGCAGATACTCGCCGAACAGCTTGTTCTCGCCGGTGCCGGGGTTGCGCGTGAAGGCGACCCCGGTGCCGGAGTCGTTGCCACGGTTGCCGAAGACCATGGTCACGACGTTCACCGCGGTCCCGTGCGCCATGTCCGGCGTGATGTGGAACTGGCGACGGTAATCGACGGCCCGCTTGCCCATCCAGGAATTGAAGACGGCCTTGATCGCGATCTCGAGCTGTTCGAGCGGATCCCCTGGGAAGGGGGCGCCGGTGTGGGCCTCGACGACCTTCAAGAAGCGCTCGCTGATCTCCTTCAGATCCGCCGCCGACAGGCCGATGTCCTCCTTGACGTGGGCCTTGTCCTTGACCGCCTCGAACTCGTGATCGAAGAGCTCGTCGGGGACGCCCAACGCGACCTTGCCGAAGAGCTGAATGAAGCGGCGATAGGCATCGTAGCCGAAGCGCGGATCGCCGGTCTGGCGGATCAGGCCTTGGAGGGTCTCGGTGTTGAGGCCGAGGTTCAGGATCGTGTCCATCATGCCCGGCATCGACATCGCCGAGCCCGAACGCACCGACACGAGCAGCGGGTCCTCCGGGTTGCCGAAGCCCTTGCCGGTCTTCGCCTCGAGGACCTGCATCTGGGCACGCACCTCGTCCATCACCCCGGCGGGCAGCGCGCGGGCCGGCGAGTCGAGATACTCCAGGCAGGCGGCCGTCGAGATGACGAAGCCAGGCGGCACGTTGAGCCCGATCTGGGTCATCTCGCAGAGGTTGGCGCCCTTGCCGCCGAGCAGCTTCTTGTCCTTGCCGTTACCCTCCTCGAATGCGAACACATGCTTGGTCGAATGGCTTGCGGTATCCATGCTCGGATCTACCTCGGATCGTGATGAGTGGATGAACGATGACCGGCGAATCCGGCACCCGCGGCGGCACCGGAGCTGATGGAAGGACTGGCGCGGACGCCCTGGCAACGCCCCCGCGTCGAAGACAGTGGCGAGCCGGGCGCGTTCCGCCCCTCGGGCGGGCACGGCCATGACGCAGCGCACAGCGCGCGCCCCGCGCGCCAGCAGGCTCGGCAAATCGAGCCCAAATGGTAACCCGTTCCCCGCCGCAGGCAATGAACAAAATTGACGAAAGGGCGACCGCCTTGAGGTATATCAAGCCCGGCCGGCGACAGCGTGGGCGGGTGACGCGTCACCCGCCCCGGGGCGGGGCGGCGGTCGGTTATACTTTCTGGTCTTGCCGTCAGACCCAGACCCCGCGAGCGCATCGACACCATGCTGGACAAGAACTACGACCCCCAGACGCTGGAGCAGACCTGGTACGACACCTGGGAGGCCAACGGCTACTTCGCCCCTCACGACGGCGAGGCGAGCGCCACCTCTTACTGCATCATGATCCCGCCGCCGAACGTCACCGGCAGCCTGCACATGGGCCATGCGTTCCAGGACACCGTCATGGATGCCCTGGTCCGCTTCCACCGGATGCGCGGGGAGCGCACGCTGTGGCAGGCCGGCACGGATCACGCCGGGATCGCCACCCAGATGGTCGTCGAGCGGCTCATCGATGGCGAAGGCCTGACCCGCCACGACCTCGGCCGCGAGCGCTTCGTCGAACGCGTCTGGGATTGGAAGGCCGAATCCGGCGGCACCATCACCCGTCAGCTGCGCCGCATGGGCGCCTCGCTCGACTGGGCGCACGAGCGCTTCACGATGGACGAAGGCCTCTCGGCGGCGGTGCGCGAGGTCTTCGTGCGCCTCTTCGAGGAGGGCCTGATCTACCGCGGCAAGCGCCTCGTGAACTGGGACCCGGTCCTGCACACGGCGGTCTCGGACCTGGAGGTCCTCTCCGAAGAGGAGAACGGCCACATGTGGGACCTGCGCTACCCGCTCGTGCAGCCGCCCGGCGCCGAGCCGCGCCACCTGGTCGTCTCGACGACCCGCCCCGAGACCATGCTCGGCGACTGCGCGGTCGCGGTGAATCCCGAGGACGCGCGCTACCGCCACCTGATCGGCGAATTCGTCGAGCTGCCGCTGACCGGCCGGCGCATCCCGATCATCGCCGACGAGCACGCCGACCCGGAACTGGGCACCGGCTGCGTGAAGATCACGCCGGCCCACGACTTCAACGACCACCAGGTCTGGCTGCGCCACCGCGACGAGACGGCGATCGCGACGCAGCCCCACGGCGGCCTGATCAGCATCTTCACGCCCGACGCCGCGATCCGCACCAACGAGCCCCAGGAGGGCGAGCTGTTGCCGGGCGCCTACATCGGGCTCGATCGCTATGAGGCGCGTCGGCGCATCGTCGCCGACCTCGAGGCCCTGGGCCTGCTCGCGGCGGTGCGCGACCACAGGCTCCAGCAGCCGCGCGGCGACCGCTCCGGGGCCGTCATCGAGCCCTACCTCACCGACCAGTGGTACGTCCGTGTGCAACCGCTCGCCGCCCCGGCGATCGCCGCCGTCGAAGGCGGCGACATCCGCTTCGTGCCCGACAACTGGAAGAACACCTACTTCGAGTGGATGCGCAACATCCAGGACTGGTGCATCAGCCGCCAGATCTGGTGGGGCCATCGCATCCCGGCCTGGTACGACGAGGCGGGCAACGTCTATGTCGGGCGCTCCGAGGAGGAGATCCGCGCGCGCCACAGCTTCGGCCCCGAGGTGACGCTGGCGCAGGACCCGGACGTGCTCGACACCTGGTTCAGCTCCGCCCTATGGCCCTTCAGCACGCTCGGCTGGCCCGAGCGGACCGAACGGCTCGCGACCTTCTACCCGACCTCGGTGCTGGTCACCGGCTTCGACATCATCTTCTTCTGGGTCGCCCGGATGATCATGATGGGGCTCAAGTTCATGGGCGAGGTACCGTTCCGCGAGGTCTACATCCATGGCCTGGTCCGCGACGCCCACGGCGAGAAGATGTCGAAGTCCAAGGGCAACGTCCTCGACCCGATCGACCTGATCGACGGCATCGCGCTGGAACCGCTGGTCGAGAAACGCACCCGCGGAATGATGCAGCCGCATCTCGCCGAGAAGATCGCCCGCCAGACGCGCCTCGACTTCCCCGACGGCATCCCGGCCTTCGGCACCGATGCACTGCGCTTCACGTTCGCGGCGCTCGCGACGACCGGGCGCGACATCAAGTTCGACCTCGGGCGCACCGAAGGCTACCGCAACTTCTGCAACAAGCTCTGGAACGCCTCGCGCTACGTCCTGATGAACACCGAGGGCGAGGACTGCGGGCGCGACGGCGGTGAGCAGGAGCTCAGCGTCGCCGACCGCTGGATCCGCACGCGCCTCGCCGAGACGACCGGCGCCGTCACCGAGGCGATCGGCAGCTACCGCTTCGACCTCGCCGCCCAGTCGCTCTACGACTTCACCTGGAGCGCCTTCTGCGACTGGTACCTGGAGCTCTGCAAACCGACGCTGACGCGCCCGGAGGCATCGGCCGCGGCCAAGCGCGGCGCGCGCCGCACGCTGATCACGACGCTCGAGACCCTGCTGCGCCTCGCCCACCCGATCATGCCCTTCATCACCGAGGAGATCTGGCAGAAGGTCCGCCCGCTGGCCGGCGTCCCGGGCGAGACCATCATGCTCGCCCCCTACCCGGTCGTCGACCCCCAGGCCACCGACCCGGCGGCGAGCGCCGAGATGGAGTGGGTGATGCAGTGCATCCTCGGCGTGCGCCGCATCCGAGGCGAGATGAACATCCCACCGAGCCGCGCGCTGCCGATCCTGATCGCCAATGCGAGCGCGCAGGACCGCGCCCGACTCGCGGCCAACCGCCACTACCTCGACTTCCTCGCCCGCACCGAGTCGGTGACCCTGCTCGAGGATAGCGCCGCCGCGCCGGAGGCGGCGATCGCGCTGGTCGGCGAGATGCGCATCCTGATCCCGATGGCCGGGCTGATCGACAAGGACGCCGAGCTCAAGCGCCTGGCGAAGGAGATCGCACGCCTGCAAGCCGACCTGGAGCGGATCGGCGCGAAGCTCGCCAACCCGAGCTTCGTCGACAAGGCCCCGGCAGCGGTGGTGCAGAAGGAGCGCGAGCGCCTCGAGGGCCAGCGCGCCGCGCTCGCCCGGCTCGAGGAGCAGGCGGCGCGGATCCGCGCCCTGTGACGACCACCGTCAGGGAAGTGCTGAAGTATTCAGGGCTTCCCGTGCGGGGCAGGAGCCCCGCCATGTTCAGTCGCGACAAGCGACTGAACATGAAGGAAGTCGGCAACCGCGCTTTCGACTTCCGTGCTGATTTTTGGCCAGGACGGCCAATAAATCAGCGTCTCCTTAGGGGCCGCCTGCCGTGATCCCGGAGGGATCGACACGCCAGCGTCTGCTCGAGCGGTTCGCGTTCCTGCAACGGGCCGACGCCGCGCTGCGCGACGACTTCTTCGGGGGCGCCTCGCTCGCGACGCTGCCGGCCGGGCAGGAGATCTGCCGCGACGGCGCCCAGTGCTCGCACCTGCCGCTGGTCCTCGAGGGCACGGCGCGGATCTACAAGATCGGCGAGAACGGCCGCGAGGTCACCCTCTACCGCGTCGAGACCGGCGAGAGCTGCGTGCTGACGGCCTCCTGCGTGCTGAGCCACCGCCCGTTCCCGGCCTTCGCCGAGTGCGAGACACCCGTGACCGCCGCCCTGGTCGCGCCCGAGCAGGTCGCCCGCTGGATGACCCACTCGCCGCCCTGGCGCGAATTCATCTTCACGCTGATCGCCGAGCGGCTCGACGAGGTCTTCGGCGTCATCGACGCCGTCCTCTTCCAGCGCCTCGACCAGCGCCTCGCGACCTTCCTGCTGCGGCGCGCCGAGGCGCAGGCCGACACGAGCCTCCAGATCACGCACCAGGAGTTGGCGGCCGAACTCGGCTCGTCGCGGGAGGTCGTCACCCGCCTCCTGCGGGACCTCGAGAACGCGCGGCTGGTGCGCACGGGCCGCGGCCGCATCGACCTGCTCGACATCCCGGCCTTGGCGACCAAGGCGAAACCCGCGGGCTGATACCTCGTTTCTCCTCGTGCAGCGGCCTCAGCGCGACGAGCGCGCCGCCGCGGCCTTGTCGCCCCCGACACAAGGCGCACGCGATTCGCCGCTGGCGGCCCCTCGCATCGCGCGGTTCAGCGCTCAGAGGAGACGAAATGGGGCGAAAACCCGAGCCCAGCGTGACAAAGTCACAGACCGTCCATCGAGCGGCTGCTAGACTGAATTCATCCTCAGTAAGCATCCATTCTCACGAAGCCGGCCGCATCGGCCGGCCCCAACCGCACTGGAGAGACATCATGGAAAAGAACATGGGCAGCACCGATCGCACCATCCGCCTCGTCGCCGGCATCGCCGTCCTGGCCTGGGGCTTCTATGCGAGCAGCTGGATCCTCGGCATCGTCGGCGTCGTCCTGCTGGCCACCTCGGCCATGGCCTGGTGCCCGGCCTACCTGCCGTTCGGCATCAAGACCAACAAGTCGAGCAGCTGAGCATCGCGCCGACGGTGGAGCGCCGTCCTCGATGATGCGCGCCCCGGCAATGGCCGGGGGCATATCGAGCGGCCCGGCTCGGCCATGCGCAAATAGAGAGGCCCGCTGTCGCGGACAACGCGACAGCGGGCCTCTTCCGTTCGGGCGGAGGCAACGCGGCGCCAGCCTCGCCGGAGGCGCGTCAGTCGCCGATCGGCCCCACATCCTCGTCATCCCAGATGTCGGGCGCGGCATCCCCGGTCAGGGTACTGTCGTTGACCTGGGCGTCGCGCCGCTGAAGGTAGGCATCGCGCAAGAAGATGTAGCGATCGATGGCCGCCTCCTCGAAGATCGACTCGGCGGTCAGCAGATCGGCGCGACCATCGACCGCACGCAATCCGATAGCACCCCAATAGATCTCGTTCTTCCTCACATTGAAGAGCGGGTCGACAACGATGTCACCAGCGAAGCCGACCGTGTCGCGTACGCTGCTCGGACCGAGGATCGGCAGCATCAGGTACGGACCCGAACCGATCCCCCAATAACCCAGGGTCTGACCAAAGTCCTCCTTGTAGCTTGGAATGCCCATGTTGGAGGCAACGTCGACGAAACCGAGGATTCCGACCGTCGAGTTCACGATCACCCGCCCGACATCGCTACCAGCACGCGCCAACTTGAACTGAAGCAGGTTGTTGACCGCCGAGTCGACGTCGGCAAGGTTGCCAAAGAAATTCGTCACACCGCGGTCCACCGGCTCGGGGGTCACCGCCTGGTAGCCCTTGGCGATGGGCTTCATGAAGGCGTTGTCGAAATCGGTGTTGAACTTGTACACGCCCCGATTGACGGACTCCCAAGGGTCGCGCGGATCGCGCAGCTCTTCGGGGGTCGACGCACAACCGGACGCCAAGAGGACGACGGCCAGGGCGCAAAGGCCGATGGAGTAACCCGTTCGCATGCTTTGTCCTTCGTTTTCGCGGGCACGACAGTCCTGAAATGGTAGCACAACCGCCACCGCATCCCGTCTCATTGACACCGGTCCACGGGCGCTCGCAGGCCTGTGCGCGACAGTGGGTCAAAGGATACGCAAGCTGTGCTCCCCACCCTCGGGTCCCGCATTTCATCGGGTTGATAGGACCCGAGGCAACGCCCGATCGGAAGGGCGACCACAGCTGTCTCGTTCGTTCGGCACCGGCGGCCGTGTGGCGTCCAACCCGCCTAACGCTTATCCTCTCCGCATGAGGAACGAAGAAGACCCGAGCCCCAGCATCGCCCGCCGCTTCCGCGGCTTTCTGCCGGTCGTCGTCGACGTCGAGACGGCCGGCTTCGACCCCCAGCGCCATGCCCTGCTCGAGATCGCCGCCGTCATCATCCGGATGGACGCCGAGGGCCGCATCGAGCCATCGGCGCCGCTCGCCTGTCACGTACTCCCGTTCCTGGGGGCGGAGATGGATCACCGCGCGCTGGCCTTCAACAAGATCGACCCGCAGCACCCGTTTCGCGACGCCATCTCGGAGCGCGACGCGCTCGAGCGGATCCTGGTGCCGATCCGCCAGGCGGTGAAGGCTACGGGCTGCAATCGGGCGATCCTCGTCGGGCACAACGCGGCCTTCGATCTCGGCTTCATCAAGGCAGCCGTCGAGCGCACCGGCTTCAAGCGCAACCCCTTCCACTCCTTCAGCGTCTTCGACACCGTCAGCCTCGCCGGCCTCGTCTTCGGCCAGACGGTCCTAGCCAAGGCGGCCCAGGCGGCCGGTCTCGACTGGGAACACAGCCAGGCCCATGGCGCCGTCTACGATGCCGAGCAGACAGCGCGGCTATTTTGCCACATCGTCAACCGCTGGCAGGCGCTGGACCCGGAACGGGTCTGGAAGATCGGCCGCAGATAGGGCCGAGCGGCGCCACCCCGCCACGCGCCAGGCCCGGAGCGCGCGACACGCCGGCTCGCGCAAGACCGATCGATTCCCGAGACGCGACCTGGTCGCCCTCGAGCGGGCTCCTACGGCCCTCGGATCAGCGGGCGAGCTGAAGGCGACCTCGGCGTTTCCGAATCGGGACGCTCGTCGCCATCGATAGGCTAGTCGCCGCCCGACAGCGCCCCCGCCTTCTCCGCGGCCGCCTCCACCATCCGCTTCAGCTCGCCGCTGGCGTGGAGCTCGAGGGTGATGTCGCAGCCGCCGATCAACTCGCCGTCGACATAGACCTGCGGAAAGGTCGGCCAGTCCGCATAGCGCGGCAGATTGGCGAAGATGTCGGGATCCTGGAGGACGTTGACATAGGCGAAGGGGACGCCGCACGCGTGAAGTGCCTCCGCGGCCCGCATCGAGAAGCCGCAGCGCGGGGCCTGCGGGGTGCCCTTCATGTAGATGACGACCGGATTGTTCTTGACCTGCTGATCGATGCGCTCCAAGGCATCCATCGCCCACCTCGCTGCCGGTGATTTGTCTGTTGGGGTGCGAGATCTGGCCGCGGATGGGCTTTTCAAGCGGGGAGCGGCCGCACGCGACCGCCGCGGGTCGGGGCACCAGGAACCCCCGGTGGCGTCAGGGGCCGAGGTGCCGCTGGAGCCAGAGCTCGAGGAGCGCCAGGTGCCAGAGCTTGCTGCCGAGGATGCGGGTGTGATGGCGGTCGGGCGCGGCCAGTAGGGCCTCGACATAGTCGCGCCGATACAGGCCACGCTCGCGACAGGCGCGCGAGTCGAGCAGGTCGCGCATCCAAGCGAGGAAGTCGCCCCGCACGTACTTCAGCGCCGGCATCGGGAAATAGCCCTTGGGGCGATCGATGACGGCATCGGGCAGCCGGCCGCGGGCCATCGCCTTGAGCGGATACTTGCCGCCATCGCGGAGCTTGAGCGCCGGCGGGCAGCGCGCGGCCAGCTCGACGAGCCGCCGGTCGAGGAAGGGCACGCGCGCCTCCAACCCCCAAGCCATCGTCATGTTGTCGACGCGCTTGACCGGGTCGTCGACGATCAGGGTCGTGACGTCGAAGCGCAGCACGGCATCGAGGAACTCGTCGGCCCCGGGCTCGGCGAGCCGCTCGGCGACGAGCGCCGCGCTGTGGTCGGGGCCGGCGAAGCGCGGCGCGACCAGGCGCAGGTACTCGTCGTGATCGCGGTCGAAGTAGTGCCGGGCGAAGCGCTCGCCCCAGCTGCCGGCGGGATCGGCCTGCATCCGGGGATACCAGAAATAGCCGCCGAAGACCTCGTCCGCGCCCTGCCCCGACTGGACGACCTTGATCTCCCGAGCGACCCGCTCGCCGAGCAGATAGAAGGCGACCGCGTCCTGGCCGAACATCGGCTCGGCCATCGCGTCGACCGCCTCCGGCAGCCGCCGCAGGACATCGGCGTTCGGCACCAGGAAGCGGTGGTGGCGGGTGCCATAGCGGGCGACGACCTGGTCGGAGTATTCGAACTCGCTGCCGGCCTCCTCCGGGGTATCCTCGAAGCCGACCGAGAAGGTGTGCAGATCGGTGACGCCGCCGACCTCGGCGAGGAGCGCGACGAGCAGGCTGGAGTCGAGCCCGCCCGAGAGGAGCACGCCGACCGGCACGTCGGCGGCCGCCTTGTGGCTGTGCACGGCCGCGCGCAGGGCCTCATGGATCGCCGCCAGCCAGTCGGCCTCGCTGGGCGGCGGCTCGGGCCGGGTCGCCTCCAGGGTCCAGTAGGGGCGCTCCTCCTCGCGGCCGTCGGCGGCGAGCCGCAGCCAGTGGCCGGGGGCGAGCTTGCGTACCCCGGTCAGGATCGTGCGCGGCGCCGGCACCACGGCATGGAGCGTGAAAAGGTGATGCAGCGCGACCGGGTCGATCGCCGTGTCGACGCCGCCGGCCGCGAGCAGGGCCTGGGTACTGGAAGCGAAGCGCAGCCGCCGGACGTCGCGCGTCCAGTAGAGCGGCTTGATCCCGAAGCGATCGCGCACGAGGAAGAGCTCGCGCCGCGCGGCATCCCAGAGGGCGAACGCGAACATCCCGTCGAGGCGCGCCGGGGCGTCCAGACCCCAGGCGTGCCAGGCCTTGAGGATGACCTCGGTGTCGCCGTCGGAGAAGAAGCGGTAGCCCCGGGCCGTCAGCTCTCGGCGCAGCTCGCGGTAGTTGTAGATGGTGCCGTTGAAGACCAGCGCCAGGCCGAGTTCCGGGTCGACCATCGGCTGGTTCGAGCGCGCCGAGAGGTCGATGATCGCCAGGCGCCGATGGCCGAGGCCGAGCGCCCCGTCGCTGTAGCTGCCGCCGTGGTCGGGGCCGCGGCGGACCAGTCGGCCCATCATCGCGGCGATCGCCTCCAGATCGGCCGGCGCCCCGTCGAACCGCAATTCGCCGGCGATACCGCACATGCTCAGGTCTCCGTCAGGACCGCTCGGGCTAGGCGCTGTGCCGCTGGCGTCAGAGCAACTTCACCAGGGCCACGATCGCCGCGACCTGGGCGAACATCAGGGGCACGATCCACTTCAGGAGATCGACCTTGGTCCGGGCAATCTCGCCACGCACCTGCTCGATCTCCTTCTGAAGGCGCAGCTCGGTCTCGCGCAGCGCCCCCCGGACCTGTTCGATCTCCGCCTTCAGCTCCGCACGGAGCTTCTCGATCTCCCGCGTCAGATCGGCGCGGATCTGTTCGATCTCCCGCGTCAGGTCGGCGCGGACCTGCTCGATCTCCTTCTGGAGGCGCAGCTCGGTCTCGCGCAGGTGGGCCTGGGTGGCCAGGTCCGGCAGGTGCGGATAGCGTTCTTCCAGGCGCTCGAACGCCTCGGCGATCACGCGCGCGCGGGCGCGCTCGTCAGGGGCGCTGGTCAGGGCTTCGTACAGGGCGAGGCTCATGTGGCTAATTTGCCAGCCGCCCGCAGCGATGGCAAGGTCTTGGCCGGCCGTCTCGGCCGACTGGGCCTTGCGCGCGAGGTGGTGGCCGGCGGGTCAGGTCTCGCCCCAGCCGCCGCCGCCCGGCGTCTCGATCCGCAGCCGATCGCCAGGCGCCAGCTCGAGGGCCACCTTGGCCGGCAGCGGCTCGCCGTTCAACAGGTTGCGCCCCGGCTGCCCGGGGCCGCCGCCGGCGACGCCCCAAGGGCCACGGTGGCGGCGCTCGGTGAGCAGCGTCGCGCGGGCCGGAGCGAGGAGCTCGAGCTCGCGCACCAGGCCCTCGCCGCCGGGCCGCCGCCCGGCCCCGCCGGAGCCCGGACGCAGGCCATAACGGCACACGCGCAGCGGAAAGCGCGTCTCGAGGACCTCGATCGGCGTGTTCAGCGTGTTGGTCATATGGGTCTGCACGCCGGACCAGCCCCCGCCGGTGGCGCCGGCGCCCATGCCGCCGCCCAAGGTCTCGTAATAATCCCAGACCGCCCCGGGCGCGGCGCTGCCCATCGCCAGGTTGTTCATCGTGCCCTGGCTCGCCGCCGGGATCCGCTGCGGGTCGGCCTGGGCGAGCGCCCCGAGCACGAGGTCGACGACCCGACTGCTGGTCTCGACATTGCCGGCCGCCACCGCCGCCGGGCGGCCCGCATTGAGCAGGCACCCGGGCGGCGCCGCGAGCCGGATCGGGCGAAGGGCGCCGGCACAGGCCGGTGTCTGTGGTGGCATCAGGCAACGGAAGGCGTAAAAGACGGCCGCCGCGGTGACGGCCAGCGGGCAGTTGATATTGCCTGCGACCTGCGCCGCGCTCCCGGAGAAGTCGACGGCGGCCGCGCCGTCGGCGAGCGTGACGGCGACCTGCAACCGGATGTCGCGGGTACCCTGACCGTCGTCGTCCAGCCAGTCGACGAAGCGGTAGACGCCCGGCGGCAGCGCGGCGATCGCCCCGCGCGCCAACCGCTCGCCGTAGTCGTTGAGCTCGGCGAGGCCGGTCAGGAAGGCCGAGGTGCCGAGCCGCCCGACGAGCTCCGCGACGCGCTGGGCCCCGGCGCGATTGGCGGCCACCTGGGCGAGGAAATCGCCGCGCGCATCGCCCGGGCGGCGGGTGGCCGCGACCAGCCGCCCGAGCCAATCCTCGTCGAGGACCCCAGCCCGGATCAGGTGGCGCGGCGCGATCACCTGCCCCTCCTCGTCGAGCGAGCGCGAGACCGGCATCGAACCCGGTGCGGCGGCACCGATGTCGGCATGATGGGCGCGGTTGACGACGAAGGCGACCCGCTCGCCACCGCTGAAGACTGGCGCGATCAAGGTCACGTCCGGCAGGTGGGTGCCGCCGAGGAAGGGATCGTTGAGGATGACCATGTCGCCGGGGACCCACTCCTCGCGCGCGACCAGGTCGGTCATCGCGAAGGCCATGCTGCCCAGGTGCACCGGGATGTGGGCAGCTTGGGCGCAGAGGCCGCCGGCGGCATCGAAGACGGCGCACGAGTAGTCGAGTCGGTCGCGGATGTTCGTCGAGAAGGCCGCGTTGCGCAACACCGCGCCCATCTCGTCGCAGACCGCATCGAGGCGGCTGGCGAACAGACTCAACTCGATCGGATCCATCGCCGTCACCTGCGTGAAGGGGCCTGTGTGAAGGGCGCCTCGAAAAATTCAAGGTGCCTGCGCGGGGCACGGATGTGCCGCCACTTTCAGTCGCCTAAGCGACTGAACGTGAAGCGAAGCGGACATCGCATTTTCGCTTCGTGTCTTGAAAAATCGCCCGGATGGCAATTTTTCAAGGTCCCCTGACGATAACGGGGGCGCCGCGGCGATTGAGGTCCGCGGCCGCGGTGCCCATCTAAGGCGACACCCGCTATCGGTCCACAGAGGAGAATACAGGATATGACCCACGAGTTGCCCGCCCTGCCCTATGCCAAGAACGCCCTCGAACCCGTGATCTCCGCGGAGACGCTCGACTACCACTACGGCAAGCACCACCAGGCCTACGTCAACAACCTGAACAATCTGATCCCGGGCACCGAGTTCGAATCGCTCCCGCTCGAGGAGATCGTCATGAAGGCCTCCGGGGGCATCTTCAACAATGCCGCCCAGGTGTGGAATCACAGCTTCTATTGGCAGTGTCTGAGCCCGAACGGCGGCGGCGCCCCGAGCGGTGCACTGGGCGCGGCGATCGACAAAGCCTTCGGGTCCTTCGACGAATTCAAGAAGCAGTTCTCGCAGGCGGCGGCCGGCAACTTCGGCTCTGGCTGGACCTGGCTGGTGAAGAACACCGACGGCAGCCTGGAGATCATGAACACCCCCAACGCCGGCACCCCGATGACCGCCGGCAAGAAGGCCTTGCTCACGGTCGATGTCTGGGAGCACGCCTACTACATCGACTATCGCAACGCCCGGCCCAAGTATCTCGATGAGATCTGGAAGCTGATCGACTGGGACTTCGTCGCCGCCAACCACGCGGCCTGACGTCCCCCCCGGCGCGTATCCCCGACGCGCCACCG
>NZ_NRRW01000036.1 GCF_016583835.1 Thiococcus pfennigii
GCCCCCATAGCCCCCGTAGCCCCCGTAGCCCTGCGTAGCCCTGCGCACCATCTGCTCGGTGAGTAGCCCTGCGCACTGCGCACCATCTGCTCGGTGAGTAGCCCTGCGCACCATCTGCTCGGTGACGGTCAGTCGCGGCGGCTTATGACGAGCAGTTCCGCACCAGCGTCGGGATCGGACAGGGGGCCGACCCCCACCACATGATCCGAACTGAACAGGCGCCAGTCTCCGATCGGGCTGCCGAAGCCGACCTCGGGTCCGCAGACGAAGTCGTCGCCGGAAAGGCCCAGGATCGCCATTGCCCAGGGGCTGCGCATCAGCATCTGGTCCCGCCCGTCGCCGGTCATGTCGCCGATCAGGGAGGCGCCGGAATGCCGGGTGTCGAGGAACCAGCCGTTCTTGGTCGTGCCCTGAGGCCAGAAGGCCGTGCGCGTCAGGCGGCCGTCCTTCAGGGCCAGATGGTGCAGGCCCTCGGCATCGGCGATCACCATGGTGGCCGGGACGACATCGGGTGTCGTGGGGCGTCTGCCGGGCCCGAAGGGGCGGCGCCCCCGTCCCGGAAGGGTGTGTTCATGGCGCCCGAAGCGGTCCCGATCCTGCAGCAGGCCGGACATGTCGTTGGGATTGGTGAAGCGGCCCATGGCCAGGATGCGGACCGGGTAGCTGAGGCGAAAGCCGTCGATGTCCGTTCCGTGGGGCACCATGGCGACGGCGGTGAGGCCCGCGTCCTCCAGCTTCAGGATCCCCAGGCCCCAGACGCTGCTGATGACCAGCTCGTCCTTGCCGTCGCCGTCCAGATCGGCCAGACCGTGGGTGTGGTCCTGAAGGGAATTGATCCGCCAGCCCCCGAGGGAGGTCCCTCGGGCGGCCAGGGTCACGCTGTCGAAGGTGCTGCCCAGGGACCGCAGGATCCCGATCCCCCACGTGCTGAAGACCACCATTTCCGCCCGTCCGCGCCCGGTCATCTCGCCGACGGCGGCAATCCGGGTGGCGCGGGAGTCGTACATCCAGTCGCCGAAGCGGGTGCCGTTGGGGCGGACGATGGGGGCCTGGAAGGTGTCGCCGATCAGGGACAGAACCCCGATCCCCCAGGCGCTGGTGACGACGGCGTCCTTGCCGTCCCGGCCCTTGATGTACCCGGCGGTGCGCCAGCGGTCTCCACCGTGGCCGGAAATACGCCAGCCGTCGAAGGCGGTGCCCTTGGGCGCCGTCAGGACCGCGCGCCAGCGGGGGCCGTCGCGCTTGACCACCCCCAGGCCCCAATCGCTGGTCAAAACCACCTCCGCCTGGCCGTCGCCGTCCAGGTCGGCGACCAGGGCCACATGGGAGGCGGCGGTGCTGAAGTTCCAGCCCTCGATCCAGGCCTGGTCGGGATGGACCGCCCGGGCGGTCAGGGCGTCGTCTTCCAGGCCCAGGATGCCGAGGCCGTTCCGATAGCGCAGCCGCAAGGTCCAGTCGCCCAGCATGCTCCAGAAGTAGGCCCGCTTGGCGTTGACCGATTGTTCGAAGCGGCCCAGGGCGGGGTCCATGGAATCGTGGTCGTAGGTGGCGTGCCAGCCGTCGCCGAACCGGGCGCGGTCCGATTGGCCCAGGCCGCCGGGGAAGCCCGTGGCCATGTCGTTGAACACCTTCGCCCGGGCGACCACGGCCAGGGTGTTGGTGTAGAACAGCACCCCCTCGGCGTTCTGCCAGGCGGCGTATCCCTCTTGTTGATACATCAGGCTTTGGGTCGCCTTGGGGGTGTTGGCCTTGCATCCGCCGTGGATCACCAGGCTTTGCCCGGCGTCGGCCAGGACGCCGCCTTCCCACAGGGTGCGGTGGAGATAGAGATCCGCCGTGCCGCCCTGGTCGTCGAAGCCGGGGGTGTAGGTGGTGCCGTTGCGGACCCAGCGGAAGGGAGGGCCGCCGGTTTCGCTCTCCAGGTCGCCCAGGGGGTAGTCGTCGCCGAAACTGGAACTGACGGCGCTGGAATGGGCGTGGATGAAGCGCAGGCTTGCCGGTTCCTTCAGCCAACGGACGTAGGCCAACAGGGAGGCGTCCTCCCGGATCAGCGGCGTTCCAAAATCGTCGGAGGCCGGGGCCAGGTGTCCCGCCCCGTCCGCCGCGCTGAGTTCGTAGCCGATCGCCGACGCCCGGTGGGGCAGGTGGCCGAAGGCGCCGATGCGCTGGCGGTGGTTGCGGTCCAGATAGTCGCAGAGCACCCGGCGCTCCAGGAGCGGATCGCGGGAGAACAGGGTGCTGTGGTTGGTGTAGTTGTTGGGGCTTTCGAAGGATTGGGGAACGCCGTCGGCGTCGAGGGGGCGGTTGCCGTCGGTGCCGACGATGGAGGGTTTGGGATTGACGGCGACGGCGCGGGCGTTGATCCGCGACACCAGGATGTCGGGCCGGGCGATGGGATTGGGGCAGCTGCGGTCGGCGGCGGTCACCTCCGGGTTGTGGCGCGGATGCCGGATCAACAGCCGCAGGTGATTGGGGGTGCTGCCGAGGTCGGTGACGTCCGCGTCGTCGATGTAGAAGAAGTCGCGGTAGGACACCGTCGTTTGGTCAAAGGCGGTGGACGCGAACACCCGGTTGTGCCGGGGCCAACCCTGATGGATCGTGGTCGCGTCGGGCAGGGCGCGCAGGGAGTCCAGGTCGGTCGTCGCGTAGTGATACAGATCGTCCCAGGCGCCGTTCAGGTCGGCGAGCACGATTTCGCTGCGCCCGGCGATCAATTCCGGTTCGATGGCCAGATAGGGGGTGTTCTGATAGGCGATTCCGGCGATGGTTACGTCGAAATCGGCCTTCCAGATCGCCCGGCGGACCAGGGTGGCTTCGGGGAAGGAGCCGATCAGCAGTGCCCCCTCCAAAGCGGGCTGGTTGGCCTTGGCCTGGGCGAGAAAGGCGCGCATGGCCAGCAGGGTCCGTCCGTCCTGATGAATGCCCTTGGCGTAGACGTCGAGGTCGAGGAACCGGGAATGCAACCCCTCCGCCCGCAGGTCCCCCTTCAGGCGCTTCAGGCGCGGCAGAAGATCGGGGGCCCCCGCCAGGGGCGCAAGCAGCCGGTGTTCCACCAGCACCAGGACAAGGCGGGCATCGCCCGGAATGCTCTCGTTGAAGGTTTCGAAATCGACCAGGGAGATCCGGTTGATCGCCGGGTCCCCGTCTTGATTGGGGTCGAACCCCGCAAAATCGTCTAGGATGCGGTCGATGGTGTTGCTCATGGCCTCCCTCCTTGTGGAGCCGTCGAGAGACTCCGAAGCGGACGCAACCGACGGTCCGGTGCGTCCCCGGGAGGGGAGACGGACCCGCCGCCGTCGCGGGGCCCGGCCGCGCAGGCGCTTCACAGGGGGCGCTCGGGGCATCGTCCCGGGGAGTGCGCGGCATGGCACCACGCGGAAGTGTGGAGCAAATCTAGACGAAGGTCCAGGATGCGGCCAAAAGGGTCGACAACCACAAAGTGGACGCAAAGAGGCCGCCGGGGTCGCGCGCGCCGGGGTCGGGTCTCACATTGCACACCTCGCGCAACCGCCGGGGCCAGCGGCGTCGGCCCGCGCTTACCCAGTTGACGAGCACCGCGCAAGGAGCGGCTCAGCCCCACAAGGAGGTTAAACGCAATTCTCGCGCGATAGCTTTTCTGCCTCGCAGGATAAGGCGAGACCTCACCAGACCGGCGAGCTTGATGCCCCCACAGATAGAGAAGTTTGCTCGGAACCTAGCCCGCGTCCGCCGTTAGGACAATTCGGCAGTCCTCCGCGGAACCAGCCAGAGGACAGGGCATCGACCTCGTGGCTGGAGCCGGTCCAAGGCAGGCGCAAATAGCGGGCTTGTTCGCACAATTGATACCGCTCGCTGAGGCCGCCTCCAATCCCTACGCCTCGATCGACGCGGTTCCCCGCGCGACCAGTTCCTATGACGACCCGGCCGACGGCTCAGCGGGGGTTGAGGTGACGGTTGGACTCGCATCGATGAACTCGATGATCAATTGCGGGCTGCGCACGCCCTGGTAGTCGTTGACGTCCAGGCGGTAGGCGAGGTGCGCGCTCCGGCCGATCGCATCGGCCTGCTCGGCCAGGCCGAAGCCGATGGCCTCGAGTGGCGCCCCGCCGCCGTCCGGCCCGGCGGGGCGTACGCGCAGTCGCAGGTGGCGCTCGCCGACGATCCGCCGGCCGAGCACCTCGAACGGGCCGTCGAAGAGGGGCTCGGGGAAGCCCTTGCCCCAGGGGCCGGCGAAGCGCAGCCGCTCGGCCGTCGCGAGGGTCAGCAGCGCGCCGGGCAGCGGGCCGTCGGAGACGAGTTCGCGCACCGGCGGGCGCTCGCCCAGCTCGTCGGCGACCGCGGCCTCGAACGCCGCCCGGAAGCCGTCGAGGGCGGCGCTGGCCAGGCTGAGCCCGGCGGCCATCGCGTGGCCGCCGAAGCGCCCGACCAGGCCGGGCTGCGCGCGGTCGACGGCGGCGATCAGGTCGCGGATGTGCAGCCCGTCGATCGAGCGGGCCGAGCCGCGCAGCAGGCCGTCGCCGGCCTCGCCGAAGGCGATGACCGGCCGGTGGTAGCGCTCGCGCAGGCGCGCCGCGAGGATGCCGGTCACGCCCTGGTGCCAGCCCGGGGCGAACAAGCAGAGGCCCGGCGGCAGCGCCGTGCCGTCGAGGTGCAGGTCGGCGAGCAGGGCCTCGGCCTGGTCCTGCATCTCGCGCTCGATCGTGCGGCGGGCGCGGTTGAGGCCGTCGAGTTCGCCGGCGATCGCCAGGGCGCGCGCCGGATCCTCGGTGAGCAGGCACTCGACGCCGAGGCCCATGTCGGCGAGCCGCCCGGCGGCGTTGAGGCGCGGCCCGGCGACGAAGGCCAGATCGCGCGCGGTGGCCCGTGCCGGGTCGCGCCCGGCGACCCCGAGCAGGGCGCGGATGCCCGCCCGGCAGCGCCCGGCGCGGATCCGGCGCAGGCCCTGTTCGACGAGGATGCGGTTGTTCTCATCGAGCGTGACGACGTCGGCGACCGTGCCGAGGGCGACCAGGTCCAGGAACCCGGCCAGGTTCGGCTCGGGGCGCGCGGAAGCGAACCAGCCCTGGGCGCGCAGCCGGGCGCGCACGGCGGCGAGCAGATAGAAGACGACGCCGACGCCGGCCAGGTGCTTGCTCGGGAAGGCGCAGTCCGGGCGCCTGGGGTTGACGATGGCGGCGGCCGCGGGGAGGGTCTCGCCGGGCAGGTGGTGATCGGTGATCACGACCTCGATGCCGAGCTCGCCGGCGCGCGCGACGCCGGCCACCCCGGCGATGCCGTTGTCGACGGTCAGGATCAGCCGCGGGCGGGGCGCGAGGCGGGACGCCGCCTCGACGACCGGCGGGCTGAGTCCGTAGCCGTCGGCGAAGCGGCTCGGGATCAGGTAGTCGACCTGGGCGGCACCGAGGGCGCGCAGGCCGAGCACGCCGAGGGCGCTGCCGGTCGCGCCGTCGGCGTCGTAGTCGCCGACGACCAGGATGGGAGCGCTGTCGCACAGCGCCGCGGCGACCCGCTCGGCCGCCTCGGCGATGCCGGCGAGGGCATCGAACGGCAGCAAGCCGGCGAGGCCGAGGTCGGCGTCGGCGCTCGGCGCGGCACCACGGGCCGCGTAGAGGCGGGCGCAGAGGGCCTCGGCGTCAGCGGGCGGCGGATTGTCCGGGTCTCGGCGACGCAGCCGCACCGCGGCCGCACCGCCCGTCGGGGAGGGGGTGGGATCAGGGTTCATCGGCGGCGAAGGGTACCACCAATGGCCGGGGAGCGGGCGGGGCCGATCTGGCGCCGCTGGGACACCGCGCGGGGTCGGGTGATGGTCGGCGCGGCGGACCTTACCACTCGGCGGTCCGCACAGCGGACCCTACCGCCCGCCATCGAGCTGCGAGCGGATCTCCTCGGCGGCTCGACCGACCTCTTCGCTAGCGCGCTCCAGGAAGGCCCGGCCCTGCGCCAGCATCGCCTGCTTGATGGTCTCGGCGAGCTGGGGGTTGGCGATCTCGCGCCCGTCGAGCGTCATCCGGTAGGGCGAGGTCGCATAGGCGGACAGCGGATCGGCAAGGGTCAGCGCCGTGTCGTCGATCGCGTTGTAGCGGTAGCGGCAGGTCGCCCGACCGTCCCGACCGTCGGCCGCGAAGCGCAGGTCGACGGCCAGGTCGTCGCCGGGCGCGGTCGTGACCGCCGTCCATTGGACCGACGGGGCGTTCAGCCGCGCGAGGACCATGTCCTTGCAGAGTGTGATGCGCACGTCCTCGGTTCCGCCAGCGCAGCCGGCGAGGATCAGGACCCCAACGAAGACCCCGGCCAGCCCGCCGGCGCGCCGGGCCGTGCCCCAACTGTTTCGCTCGCTCATTCGTCATCGCCTCCAATCGCTGTGTCGCGGCATCGCGCCGGCCGGAGCGCGGCGTCGCAGGTGAAGGCCGACGGCGACGGGATCGCCCGCAAGCGGGCTCCTACCTCCGTAGGCCGCCGGGTCAGGCGTCGCCCTGTACGGTCACGATGACCCGCCGCCGGTGGGCCTGCACGCGGTGTTCGTAGAGGAAGACGCCCTGCCATGTGCCGAGCGCGCAGCGCCCGTCGCTCACGGGCAGCGTCAGGTCCATCTTGGTCCAGATCGCGCGGATGTGGGCTGGCATGTCGTCCGGGCCCTCGGCGGTGTGATCGAACAGCGGATCGCCGTCCGGCACGAGCCGGGCGAGGAAGGCGTCGAGGTCCTCGCGCACGGTCGGGTCGGCGTTCTCGCAGAGGATCAGCGAGGCGCTCGTGTGCTGGACGAAGACGTGACAGGTCCCGGTGCGGATGCCGGAGGCCTGGACCGCCTCGGCGATCCGGCGGGTGATGTCGTAGGTCCCGCGCCCGCGGGTCGAGAGCTCGAAATGCTGCTGGTGGATCACGGGTCTGGCTGCTCGATGGATTCGGAGGGGCGCCACCGACCGAGGGTGCGTCCGGACGGCCATTTGACCAGATCCGCGGCGCGCAACTCAATCGGCTGGCACGGTCTAACCCGCGGACGCGCCTGGCGCGGCCGAGAACCAACCCAGCCCGCACATCGATCAAGAGGTTGCTCATGGATCTGGAAAAACGTATCGAGAACAGTGCCCCGCAGCTGATCGACCTGGCGAAGGCGGCGGCGGTGAGCCTGGAGAAGCGGTCGTTGCAGACCACGGTCGCGCGCGTCGGCGTCGTCCTCGACGCCAGCCGCTCGATGCACCAGCAGTACAAAAGCGGCCGCGTCCAGGCGCTGCTCGAGCGGGTCCTGCCGCTGGCGATGCACTTCGACGACGACGGTCGCTTCGAGGTCTGGGCCTTCGACACCGAGCCGAAGGAACTGGACGCGGTGGCGGCGCACAACATCCAGGGCTACGTCGAGACGACCCACGGCGGCTGGCGCAAGTGGTACGGCGGGGCCAACGACGAGCCCAAGGTCATGCGCCGCGTCATCGACTACTATCGCCGGGACCCCGGCGCACCGCCGGCCTACGTGCTGTTCGTCAGCGACGGGGGCGTCCACAAGAACTCCGAGATCAAGAACCTGATGATCGAGGCGGCGCAGTACCCGATCTTCTGGCAGTTCATGGGGCTGGGGGGCAAAAACTACGGGGTCCTGGAGCGGCTCGACACCATGACGGGGCGGGTCGTCGACAATTGCGGGTTCTTCGCCATCGACGATCTGCACGACCTGTCCGAGGGGCAGCTCTACGACCGGCTGCTGCACGAGTTTCCCGACTGGTTGCGCGAGGCGCGGGCTCGGGGGATCGTGCGCTGAGCCCGGGACGCGACGGGCCATCCCGAGCGCCGCGCCTGTCCCGGATCGCAGCGGACAGGCGCGCTTGGCGCGACCGCCCGGCCTGTCGCATGATGGTCCGTTTTCCGTGAGCACCGACCCCGGATCGACATGAACGAATCCACCCGCTTCAATCACGAGGGCCACGAGCAGCTGCCGCTGCGCGCCTTCACCGAGAGGGCGTACCTCAACTATTCGATGTACGTCATCCTCGATCGCGCCCTGCCGCACCTGGGCGACGGCCTCAAGCCGGTGCAGCGGCGCATCCTCTACGCGATGTCGGAGCTCGGCCTGAGCGCGGCGGCCAAGTTCAAGAAGTCGGCGCGCACCGTCGGCGACGTGCTCGGCAAGTTCCATCCGCACGGCGACAGCGCCTGCTACGAGGCGATGGTGCTGATGGCCCAGTCGTTCAGCTATCGCTATCCGCTCATCGACGGCCAGGGCAACTGGGGCTCGCCGGACGACCCCAAGTCGTTCGCCGCGATGCGCTACACCGAGGCCCGCCTGACGCCCTACGCGAGCGTCCTGCTGGCCGAGGTCGACCAGGGCACCGTCGACTGGCAGCCGAACTTCGACGGCACGCTGGAGGAGCCGGTACTGCTGCCGGCGCGGCTGCCGAACCTGCTGCTCAACGGCGCCGCTGGGATCGCGGTGGGCATGGCGACCGACATCCCCTCGCACAACCTGCGCGAGGTGGCCCGCGCCTGCATCCACCTGCTCGAGCACCCGGAGGCCACGGTCGCCGACCTGTGCCGCTTCGTCCCCGGGCCGGACTTCCCGACCGCCGGCGAGATCGTCACGCCGCCCGAGGAGCTGCGGCGCATCTACGAGACCGGCGGCGGCTCGCTGCGCCAGCGCGCCCGCTACGAGCTGGAACAGGGCGACATCGTCATCACGGCCCTGCCCTACCAGGTCTCGGGCAACCGGATCATGGAGCAGATCGCCGCGCAGATGAACGCGAAGAAGCTGCCGATGATCGAGGACCTGCGCGACGAGTCCGACCACGAGAACCCGACCCGCCTGGTGATCGTACCGCGCTCCAACCGGGTCGACGTCGAGCGCCTGATGTCGCACCTGTTCGCGACGACGGATCTGGAGCGCAGCTACCGCGTCAACATGAACCTGATCGGCCTCGACGGACGGCCACGGGTCATGAACCTCCGGGAGATCCTCGACGAATGGCTGCGCTTCCGCCAGGAGACGGTGCGCCGCCGGCTCCAGCATCGGCTCGACAAGGTCCTCGAACGCCTGCACCTGCTGGAGGGCCTGCTGATCGCCTTCCTCAACATCGACGAGGTGATCCGCATCATCCGCACCGAGGACGAGCCCAAGCCGGTGCTGATGGCCCGCTTCGGCCTGACCGACGCCCAGGCCGAGTACGTGCTCAACACGCGCCTGCGCCAGCTCGCCCGCCTCGAAGAGATGAAGATCCGCGCCGAGCAGGACGAGCTGAGCGCCGAGCGCGCCCGGCTGGAGGAGACGCTCGGTTCGAGCGCGGCGCTCAATCGCCTGATCCGCAGCGAGATCGAGGCGGACGCCGAGCGCTTCGGCGATGCGCGCCGTTCGCTGCTGATCGCCCGCGCCCCGGCGGCGGCCATCGATGAGACCGAGCTGGCACCGGCCGAGCCGGTGACCGTGGTGCTGTCGGAGAAGGGCTGGATCCGCGCCGCGAAGGGCCACGACATCGACCCCGGCGGGCTGAGCTACAAGGCCGGCGACCGCTTCCTCGGCGCGGTGCGGCTCCGCAGCAGCCAGCAGGTCGTCTTTCTCGACTCGACCGGCCGCAGCTACTCGCTGCCGGCCAACGGCCTGCCCTCGGCACGCGGCCAGGGCGAGCCCTTGACCGGGCGCCTGGATCCGCCGCCGGGCGCCCAGTTCATCGCCGTGCTCGGAGAGGAGCCCGAGCGGCGCCTGCTCCTCGCCTCCGACGCCGGCTACGGCTTCCTAGTCGCGCAGGAGGCCCTCTATGCCAAGCCGAAGGCCGGCAAGGCCGTGCTGACGCTGCCACCGGGCGCCCAGGTCCTGCCGCCGCAGCCGGTCGCCGACCCGGCGACCGAGCGCCTGGCCGTCGCGACCAATACCGGGCACCTGCTCGTCTTCCCGATCGTCGAACTGCCCGAGCTGCCGCGCGGCAAGGGCAACAAGCTGATCGCGATCCCGGCCGCGAAGGCCGCGACGCGCGAGGAGTACGTCGCCGCCGTCGCCGTGGTGCCGGCCAACGGCAGCCTGACCCTGCACGCCGGCAAGCGCACCTTCACGCTGAAGGCCGCCGACCTCGAGCTCTATGTGGGGGAACGCGGCCGCCGCGGCCGCAAGCTGCCGCGCGGCTTCCAGCGCGTCGAGCGGCTGGTCGCGGACTGAGCCGCGACGGGGTGCCCGCGGCGCCGAGGAACGGTTCAAGAGCGACTGAAACGACGGGGCGGGCCTCTGGCCCGCCCCCCATGTTCAAGCACGCCACTTATTTTTCACTTGTTACTAAGGGACGGCGCGGAAGCAACCGATACAAGCACGCGGAAGACAAGCAACTACGAAATGCGCGAAACACGCGAAAAAATGGCAGATTATCCCGCGTATATTCTGCTTTTTCGCGTGTTTCGCGTGTTTCGTAGTTCAAAAGAAGATGTGCCGGCTATTTCTGAATCGTTACTAAGGGGTGGGACGGTCATGTGTCGCGCCCTTGCCCCGAGCCACCGCGACCAGAATCACGCCGCGCCGTAGGAGCCGGCTTGCCGGCGATGGGTCGCCCGCCCCGATCGCCCGCAAGCCGGCTCCTACACATGCAGGCCGGCCACCCGTGCGGCCGGGGCGAGGCGCGCCCCCGGCGTCAGTGCCCGTAGCCCGTAGTCGGGTTAGCCCTTCGGGGCGTAACCCGACAGCCGGCAACGCGGCTCCCGGCAAGGCCGCTGTCGGGTTACGGCGCGCGCAATCCTTCGTTTTCCCTAGACCGCCGTGCCAGCGCGCCTAACCCGACCCCATCATACGGCGCCGCGCCCGTAGGTCGGGTTAGCCCTTCGGGGCGTAACCCGACAGCCGGCAACGCGGCTCCTGGCAAGGCCGCTGTCGGGTTACGGCGCGCGCAATCCTTCGTTTTCCCTAGACCGCCGTGCCAGCGCGCCTAACCCGACTACGGGCCGTGCCATCGGCCCAGGCAACGCTGGCGGAGTCCGCCGGTACGCCTCGTCGCCCCCCCGCGTTAGGGCCCGTAGCGCACGAGGCGCACGTAGCCGATGCCGGACCTGGCGTCTCGGCCGACGGCGCCGTCGCTGAAGCTCACGCCCCACGCGTAGTAGGGGACGCCACCGGCGCCGGTCGAGGACGACCAGAACCAGTCGGACGGGGTGTTCGGGAAGTAGCGGTTGTCGATGACCGGATCCTGGCAGTTGCGGTTGACCAGGGTCGCGAGTTCCTCCTTGGTCGGCAGGCGCCAGAGGCCGCTGCCGGCGAACTCCTCGTCGGCCGCGAGCCGCAGGGCCGTCGGGTAGGTGTAGAGGGCCGCGCCGCCCTCACCACAGCCGGCGCCGCTCAACCCCTCGGCGCACTGCTTCCAGACCAGACCGCTTGCCAGATGGGTGATCGTACCGTTGCCGTTGTCCTGGAAGTGTGGCGCCCCGATCCCGGCCGCGATCTCGTCGCGGCAGTTCTGCGCGGTCGCCGTGCCGGCGACGCACAACAAGACCAGTGCCCATGGGATGGGTTTGAACATCGTCATTCCTCTCGCTGAGACCTGAAGGCCGACCATCCGGGAAGCGCCGGCCGATTCTTGGCCGGTACGGCCAATGGGCCCGCGCCCCCGCGACGCGCGGCCAGCCGCGATACTTTACCCGATCGACGCCGAGCCCTGTCGAGCCCATGCACCCATCGCCCCGCGGCGGCCGACTGTGTGCCGTAGAAGGCGGCTTGCCGGCGATTGGCCGCCCGAATCGCCCGCCAGGCCGATATCGCCGGCACCTGCGGTCGGGTGAGCCCCGCGGGGCGTAACCCGACGGCCGACGACGCGGCGGCCACCGAGGTCGATGTCGGCTTACGGCGCGCGTGTGCCGGCGGCGCGACCGCGCACCGCACGGTCCGGCTAGAATGGGCGTTCACGATGACCAGCGAGGACCATCATGGCACGACACACGGGCCGCCTCGTCCTGACCCCGAGCGACCCCCGGGCGGCGCCGGACCCGGTGCGCCTGCACGATGCACTGACGGCCGTCGGTCTGCTCGGCGCGCCCTTGGGCGGGCCGCCGGGGGCCTATCGCGTCGGCCCGAGCTTCCTGGCGCTGATCACCTTCGCCGGCTGCGCCGTGCATGTCGACACCGAGGCCCGCGACGAGGGCGCAGGCCCCTTCACCCACGTCCGCCTGGGCGGCCCGCTGGCCGAGGCGCAGCTGCGCGTCGGGCACAACACGCGACCGCCACGCTGCCCGACCTGCCGCGAGCGCCTGGCCGACTGGCGAGCGACGCTCGACCCAGGCCAGCCGCTGACCTGCCCAGGCTGTGCGACCAGCGCGCCCGCCTGCGCCTGGGACTGGCGCGCGCAGGCCGGCTGCGGCCGCCTGTTCGTCGACATCGAGGAGGTCTTTCCCGGTGAAGCCGTGCCGACACAGGCCTTGATGGGCGCCCTGGAGGCGCTCGGCGCGGGACCCTGGCGGCACTTCTATCTCCAGGACCCCTGAGGACGCCCCCCGGCGCCGAGCGCTCGCCTCAAGGGCGCCTTGAAAAATTCAAGGTGCCCGTGCGGGGCAAGGATGCGTCTTGAAAAATTGCCAGGATGGCAATTTTTCAAGGTCCCCTCAAGCGGCGGAGGACGCGGCGGCCGGCACGACCAAGGACACGCCCGGCGGCAGGGCGACCCGCACCGCCAGCGGCAGGTGATCGGAGAGCGGGTAGTCGAGGACCCTGGCCTCGAGGATGCGCAGCGCCGAGGAGGTCAGCACATGGTCGAGATTGCGACGCGGCCGCCAACTCGGATAGGTCTTCAGGCCGCAGTCGAGGCCGCGCAGGCCGCGGCCGGCGACGAGGGCGCGAAAGTGCTTCGAGGTGCAGCCGCAATTGAAGTCGCCCATCATGACCAGATACGGATAGCGGTGCGCCAGATCGCCTAGATAGTCGAACTGCAGCGCGCGCGCGCGCCGCCCGAGCGCCAGATGCAGGACGCAGACCGCGAGCCGTCGGCCATCGGAGGTCGGGAATTCGGCGACGACCGCGCCGCGCCCGGGCAGCCCGGGGAGCTTGTGCTCGGTGATCAGCTGCGGGCGCAGCCGACTCAAGAGCCCGTTGCTGTGTTGGGCCAGGAGCCCGAGGTTGCGATTGACCTGGCTGTACCAGTGGGGGAAGCCGCTGCGATGGGCCAGATATTGGATCTGGTCGACGTAGCCGCTGCGCAGACTGCCGGCATCGACCTCCTGGAGACCGACCAGATCGAAGCCGCGCAGCAACACCGCGATCCGGGTCAGATTGGCGAGCCGCTCGCGGTGCGGCAGGAGGTGCTTCCAGCTATTGGTCAAATAGTCGCTGTATTGGCGGGAATAGATCCCCGCCTGGATGTTGTAGCTGAGCAGGTCGATCTGCTGCATGGCACCGGGGCGAACGCCACCCCCCTGTTCCGCCCCCTGCGTAGCGGCCGCGGGCGCGGGATCCCGCAGGGCCAGGCGGGGTATCGGATCCGCCGCCCGGTCCGCTGGACCGGCCCGGCCTCGGGGGAGACCGACCGGGGCGCCCCCGACGACCCGACGCCGCCCGAAACGCCCGAGCGACCTTACTGGCCCAGACCCTGCAGATACTGAGCGAGCGCCGCGATCTCATCGTCGGTCAGGCGCGCCGCGCTGCCACGCATCATCGCGTTGGGATCGTTGGCCCGCTCAGAGGCGCGGAAAGACTTCAGGGTCGCGGCGAGGTAATCGGCGTGCTGACCGGCGATGCGCGGGAACTTGGCGAGATTCAGACCCAACCCTTGCGGTCCATGGCAGCCACTGCAGGCCGGCACCCCGGTCTCGGCATTGCCGGCCATGTAGATCTGCTTGCCGAGCTCGGCCTTCTCCGGATCCGCGGCGCCCGCGGTCTGGGTCTGTGCCGCATAGTAGGCGGCGACGTCGCGCATCTCATCCTCGGTCAGCGGCGCGGCCATCGGCGACATCTGCGCGTTGACGCGGGCCCCGCTCTTGAACTCGGTCAGCTGCTTGTAGATGTAATCGGGATGCTGACCGGCGAGCTTGGGCCAGATCGGCACGATGCTATTGCCCTGCGGGCCATGACAGGCCATGCAGACCTGGTTCGCCTTGGCCTCGCCGGCCGCCATATCCGCCGCCTGAATCGGGGCGCCAATCAGCGCTGCCACAACCGCCGCCATCATCAACCGTGTCTTCATGTCTCGTATCGCCCGATCTTGGTGTCTGAAATATCGATACCGGCCCTTCGCCAGACCTGATGCCCCGGATCCGTTGCCTGGGCGCCCGGAAAATTCGCGAATGTATATCAGAATATGGGGATATTGGTCAAACAGACAGGCCATGTCGCCGATCGTCCGGGCCCAACGCATCGCATTGGACGATCGGCTCCGCCACAGGACGGGTGGCTGCGATAATCCTAGAAACGGCAGCTGACCGCTTCGCCATCGATTCAAGTCTTGGAAATCCTATCGACTCTTTGCGCGACGCAGGTTCACCAGCGAGGTGAGGGGCGCTCCGACCCCCGAGGCACGCCCCGCGCGGCGCTCGGCGGTGTTACAACTCGTTGCAATAGCGCAGCGATTGCGCCTCCTTATGCCTTGCCGGACACCCCGCGGGACGCATCTCAGAGGCCGTCCAGCTGCCGCTTCTAGGATAATGCGTCCCCAAGGACGGGATGGTTTTCGCTTTCCACCGTCGAAACGCCCTGAATCAGCGAGCCCCCGATGAAGGCCATCCCGGAAGTCCGAGCCCCCATCACCCGCGCGAACACCTGCGACCAATGCCGCTGCCTTCCTCGCAGCGGCGCCCGTCGACCACTCGCGCGAGACCTCGACCGGCAGGCTCGGGGAGCCGGACATCACGGTCCCGGGACGCCTGGCCGCGGTCGGCCCGAACCCTCGTGAAGGAGAGCCTCGCATTGAACGGACTGAGCCATTGGTGGCGCCGACGCACCCTCGAGCGGGCCCATCGGCGCTTCGATCCGCCGTCCTGGGACCCGTTCTGGGCCGAGCTGCCGCTGCTTGCGGGGCTCGACGCCACCGAGGTCACGGCGTTGCGCGACCTCGCGGTCCTGTTCCTGCGCGAGAAGACCATCACGGCCACGGCCGGCATCGAACTCACCGACCCGATGCGCTTGACCATCGCGCTGCAGGCCTGCCTGCCGATCCTGCGACTGGGGCTGCCATGGTACGGCGGCTGGTACCAGGTGATCGTCTATCCCGATGAATTCGTGCCCCGCCACGAGTGGACCGACGAGAACGGCCTGGTCTGGCGCGACGACAGCCCGATGAGCGGCGAGGCCTGGGAACGGGGACCGGTCGTGCTGTCCTGGGGGGACGTCGAGGCCGGCGCGGTGCGCGACGGCTACAACCTCGTCATCCACGAGTTCGCCCACAAGCTCGACATGCGCAACGGGCTCGCCAATGGGCACCCGCCGCTGCACCGGGGCATGAGCGACCGGGACTGGGCCGAAGACCTCAGCACCGCCTACGAAGACCTGGTTCGCCGCGTCGAATGCGGCGAGGAGACGCCGCTCGACCCCTACGCCGCCGAGTCGCCGGCAGAGTTCTTCGCGGTCCTGAGCGAGGCCTTCTTCGAGATACCCGCGCGGCTGCGGGACGAGTATCCGCGGGTCTATGCCCAGTTCGCCCGATTCTACCGCCAGGACCCGGCCGCGCGGCTCCCTGCGCTCCCGGCAAGCACCCCGTGCGAGGTAGGCAGCCCGCCTCGTCGGTCGCGCGAGGCGACCGGCGAAGACGCAGACCGAACGCCAGACCGCTGACTTCCTTTCCGATTCTCCGCTGCAACCTATCGATCGACGCCTCCGACAGCGTCAGCGATCGAACAGACGCAACTCGCTGCGTTCGTCGTCGATCGTCATCCGGTAGCGGCCGAGGACATTCATGCCGAGCAGGGCGTGGCCGCCGAGCTTGCCGTCGTCGATGAAGGCGGCCTCGACGTCGGCGAGGCGCTCCCTATCGAGCCACAGGCCGGGCAGCCGGCCGATCTTGGCCGTCACCCGACCATTGGCCGTCTGCACCTCCTGGTCGCGCAGGTCCTGGGCGTCGATACCGAGTGAGGGGAGCAACGACCTGGGCAGGACGAGGAAATCCGCCCCGGTATCTACCAGCAGCATCTGCTCGAGGCGCTGGCCGCCGGCGCCCTCCAGCTCGGCGACGACGGCACGCTGCGACCCCTGGCGGGTCGTCGGCAGCGCGATCCCCGCCTCGCCCCGATCGGTCGACGACTCCGGTGCGGGCGGGGGGACCCAAGCGGCCCGCTCGCCCAAGATGATGACACGCCGCACCCCGCCATCCGGTGCGGCGACGATGACATAGTCGTAGTCAGCGAGCAGCGTGCGCAGCTGATCGCCCAGATGGCCGTCGTCGGTCCGACCCCAGCCGCCCACCGTCTCGGTGAGGCCGGTGACGTCGAAGCCATGGATCTCGGCAAGCCGGGCGAGCTCGTCGGAGACCTCGACGCGGGCGGCGACGGCGCCCGCGGCGACGGCGAGCGACAGGATGCCGAGCAGGGCGGCGCGGCGGTGACGGGCGAGGCAACTCATGGTCTCCCCCCGATGGTGCGGACGGACCTCGGCAGTGCCGGAAAGACTAGCAGCTCGCCCAGCCCCGTGCCACCGCCCCGCAAGGCAGACCTCGAGGCTGATACAGCCCCCAGCCTTTTTCGAGCTGGTGGAAGGGTGGACGGTCGATCCTCGTCTGGGTGCGTTGGCGAATCCCCGCCTCCCGGGGAGATCGAGTCGGCGCCGCCCGAGCCCGTACCGCCCCCCTGGGCGGCCGACTGCGCGCCGCAGGGGCCGGCTTGCCAGCGATCGCCCACGCGGACGCCCGCCCGGATCGCCCGCGAGCGAGCCCCTGCCGGCGCAGGCGACGACTGCGCAGTCCGCTGGTAGGACTCGCCTGCATGCTCCCGTCTATCAGTAAGGGATCGACCCTGGGCCGGTCGGCCTCGCGAGGCGACAAGGGGGGCGGATCGCGTTAGAATCCAACCGCGCTTTTTTCCGGGTGATGCACCCACCCCGGTCTGGGGGTAGGGAGACACCGACCGTCTGCCAGGGGCGCAGGCGGCCAGGACGAAAAGCAGAGGCGCGGTCGCCGCCCGCCGCCGTCTTCGGTTCGCCTCGAGGGCACCGAAGACCTCCTGGCGTTGCGACCGTCGGACGGTCCCGATCTCGGCGCCGTCCCGCCGCGCCTTCGTCCCCGTGCCTTCCGAAGGGCCCATCGCTCGATGATCCCAGTACCAACAGAAGGCGAAGCATGAGCTACCATTCCGTCGTGATGGTCAAACAGGTGCCCGATACGGCCAATATCTCCGGCCAGGTCATGAAGCCCGACGGCACCGTCAACCGCAGCAAGCTCCCCACCGTATTCAATCCCGAAGACAAGGTCGCGTTGGAACTCGCGCTGCAACTGCGCGACCGCTACGGCGGCACCGTGCGGGTCGTGACGATGGGGCCGCTGAAGGCCTCCGACCTGCTGCGCGACTGCCTGTACATGGGGGCCGACGAGGCCTTCCTGATCAGCGACCGGCGCTTCGCCGGGGCCGACACGCTGGCCACCTCCTATGTCCTGGCCGCGGCGTTGCGCAAGCTCCAGCCCTTCGACATCGTCTTCGCCGGCCGCCAGGCGATCGACGGCGACACGGCCCAGGTCGGCCCGCAGACCGCCGAGAAGCTCGGCCTGCCGCAGATCACCTATGCCGAGGGCATCCTCGACGCGGCCGGGCCGAAGATCCGGATCCGGCGCAAGATCGATCAGGGCTTCGAGGTCCTCGAGGGCACCCTGCCGCTGCTCGTGACGGTCGTCAAGGACGCCGCGGCCCCGCGGCCCTGCCGGGCCAAGCGCGTCATGGCCTTCAAGAATGCCCGCACCCTGCTGGAACTGGAGAAGATGGCCGAGGCCAACTCGCTGCTCTATGTCGATCAACTCAAGGAGGAGTATGTCTCGAAGGGTCTCTTCATCGAGACCATGACCGCCGATGACCTGGACGTCGACCTCGCCCGCTGCGGCCTCGCCGGCTCGCCGACCAAGGTCCACAAGATCGACTCGGTCATCCTCGGCGCGAACGAGCACGAGACGATACCCGCCAACAAGGAGGGGATGTACGCGCTGATCGACAAACTGATGGACGACCACATCTTCGGATAATCCCTATGAATGAGAAGAAACAGCAGGTCTGGGTGTTCGTCGAGCAGCGCGACGGCCAACCGGCCGATGTCAGCCTGGAGTTGCTCTCGAAGGGGCGCAAACTGGCCGAGAACCTGCGCGGCGAGCTCAAGGCCGTGCTCATCGGCCACGACGTCGGGGACTTGGCGAAGGAGCTGTTCCGCTACGGGGCGAGCGAGGTCCTGCTCGCCGACCATCCGAGCCTGAGACACTACAACACCCTGCCCTACAGCCGCATCGTCAGCGAACTGGTCGACCAGCATCAGCCGCGCATCGTCCTGTTCGGCGCCAGCTTCGTCGGTCGCGACCTGGCCCCGCGCGTCGCCTCGCACACGCAGAGCGGCCTCACCGCCGACTGCACGGACCTCCAGATCGCCGACGTCACCTATCTGCGCAAGGACTACGCCGAGCTCCTCCTCCAGATCCGCCCGGCCTTCGGCGGCAACATCATCGCGACCATCATCTGCCCGGACTCGCCGGTCCAGATGGCCACCGTGCGCGAGGGGGTCATGGAGAAGATCCCGCTGGCCGAGCCGGTCGCGGGCCACATCGCGCCGATCCCCTACACGCCCGAGGACTGCGACGAGTTGGTGCGCATCATCGAGCGTCACCGCGAGGAGAACAAGGTCGACCTCAAGGCCGCCCCCATCATCGTCTCGGGCGGCTACGGGATGGGCAACTTCCAGAACTTCCAGATCCTCTACGACCTCGCCCACCTGATCGGCGGCGAGGTCGCCGGCACGCGCGCGGCGGTCGACGCCGGCTTCATCGACCACAACCGCCAGGTCGGGCAGACGGGCGTCACCGTGCGGCCCAAGCTCTACATCGCCTGCGGTATCTCGGGGGCGATCCAGCACCGCGCCGGCATGCAGGATGCGAACAAGATCATCGCCATCAACTCGGACCCGGATGCGCCCATCTTCGGCATCTGCCACTACCGCATCGTCGGCGACGTCATGGAAGTGATTCCGATGCTCATCGACGCCTACAAGCACAAACTGAAGTAGTCGAGCCATGGCCAATTATTTCACCGACAACGCGGATCTCCTGTTCCAGTTCGACCGGTTGCAGTTGGAGGACGTGGTCGACATCGCCGAGCACGGCTACACCGAGGCCGCTCAATACGATTTTGCGCCGACCGACTACCAGGATGCCCTGGACAACTACCGCAAGGTGCTCGAGATCGTCGGCGACATCGCGGCGAACACGGTCGCCCCGCAGGCCGCCGCGATCGACGAGGAGGGGAGCCACTTCGCCGACGGCCAGGTCACCTATGCCAAGGGCATCCAAGAGGCCATCAAGCGGTTCACCGAGGCCGAGCTGATGGGCTTCACGCTGCCGCGGCGCTACGGCGGCCTCAACCTGCCGACGACCATCTACACGATGGCGATCGAGATGGTCTCGCGCGCCGAGGCCTCGCTGATGAACCTCTTCGGCCTCCAGGACATCTCCGAGACCATCAACAAGTACGGCACCGAGGAGCAGCGCGCGGAGTTCCTGCCTCAGTTCGCAAGCGGCGAGGCGACCGGCGCGATGGCCCTCACCGAGCCGGACGCGGGCTCCGACCTGCAGGCTGTCAACATGCTGGCCTACCAGGACGAGGAGGGCCAGTGGCGCCTCAAGGGCGTCAAGCGCTTCATCACCAACGGCAACGCCCAGATCCTGCTGGTCTTGGCGCGCTCCGAACCGGGCACCAAGGACGGCCGCGGGCTCAGCATGTTCGCCTGCTACGGGCGCGACGGCGTCAAGGTCCGGCGCATCGAGAACAAGCTCGGCATCCACGGCTCGCCGACCTGCGAGCTGCAATTCAACGACACGCCGGCGCAGCTCATCGGCAAGCGCAAGTTCGGCCTCATCAAGTATGTGATGGACATGATGAACGGCGCCCGCCTCGCGGTCGCCGCCCAGGCCCTGGGGATCTCCCAAGCCGCCTACGACGAGGCCCTGCGCTACGCCAAGGCGCGCGAGCAGTTCGGCAAGTCGATCTACGACATCCCGGTCGTCATGAACATGCTGATGGACATGCGCGTGACGCTGGAGAGCGACCGCTCCCTGCTCTACGCGACCTGCCACTGGGTCGACCTGCGCAACAAGCTCGAGGAGCGCGTCGAGACCCTCAAGGCCGCCGGCAAGGATTCGACGGACGCGAGCGCCCGGCTCAAGGAGGCGAGCCGCCTGGCGGCGCTGCTCACGCCGATGACCAAGTACGTGCTCAGCGAGAACGCCAACCGGATCACCTACGACGCCCTCCAGATCCACGGTGGTACCGGCTACATGCGGGAGTTCAACGTCGAGCGCCTGACCCGCGACGCGCGGATCACCAACATCTACGAGGGCACCTCGCAGCTGCAGGTCGTCGCCGCGATCGGCGGGGTCATCAACGACACCCTGGCCGACTACTTCGACGCCTGCGAGCAGCGCGAGAATCAGGGCAAGCTCGCGGGGCTGGCCGACGAGCTCAAGGAGATGCGCGTCCTGTTCCTGGACTGCCTGAAGTACGTGACGGAGACGACCGACAAGCAACTCCAGAGCGTCGCCGCGAAGGAGTTGGTCGAGATGTACAGCTACCTCTACACGGGCTGGCTACTGATGGGCGAGGCGGCCGACGACAGCCGCAAGGTGTTCATCGCCCGCCGCTACATCATCGGCGCAGCCGCCAAGGCCCGACGTAACGCCGAGGCGATCAAGAAGGACCTGTTCGGCGACCTGCTCTACGCGGGAGACGTTCTCGTTTGAGAGCGACACGCCGCCCCGACGGCCACGGCGGGGGCCGCGTTGCCGGCCGTCGGGTTACGCCCCGAGTGCAAGGCGGGATGCGCTACGCTTTCCCGCCCTACGTTCTACGGCCCCGGCGATACCGGCACGGCCCGTAGGTCGGGTTAGGCGCGCCCGCACGACGCTCGCCGTAACCCGACAGTTGCCGGCCGTTGGGTTGCGCCCCGAGTGCTTACGCCCCGAGTGCAAGGCGGGATGCGCTAAGCTTTCCCGCCCTACGTTCTACGGCCCCGGCGATACCGGCACGGCCCGTAGGTCGGGTTAGGCGCGCTGGCGAGGCGGCCGCTGCGAACGAACAGGCTCGCGCGCGCCGTAACCCGACGGCGGCCGGCGCGGGCGTTGGCCGCACGGGGACGCGCTTGCGGGCGATCAGGGCCGGCGATCCGCGCGGGCGGCAAGCCGCCCCCCTCGAAGAAGGCCGGAGAACGGCCCGGACCCGGGCCAGCGGTACCGCAGGCGGACGCGCCCGTCGGAGTCGAGAGCTCAGCCGAGCCCGAGGATGTGAAAGCCGGTGTCGACGTAGAGGACGTCGCCGGTGACGCCGCTCGCCAGATCCGAGCAGAGGAACGCCGCGGCATTGCCGACCTCTTCGGCCGTCACGGTACGGCGCAGCGGGGCGTGCTTCTCGACCTGCTTGAGCATCGAACGGAAGTGCGAGATGCCCGATGCCGCCAACGTATGGATCGGTCCGGCCGAGATGGCGTTGACCCGCGTCCCCTGAGGACCGAGGGAGGCGGCCAGATAGCGGACATTGGCCTCCAGGCTCGCCTTGGCCAGACCCATGACATTGTAGTAAGGCACGGCCCGCACCGAGCCGATGAAGCTCAGCGTCAGGAGCGCCCCGTTCCGGCCCTCCATCATGGGCCGCGCGGCCTTGGCCAGGGCACCGAAGCTGTAGGATGAGACCTCGTGCGCGGCGGTGAAGCCGTCGCGCGTCAGCGCCTCGACGTAGTCTCCCTCGAGCTCATGGCGCGGGGCATAGGCGATCGAATGGACGATGGCGTCCAGACCGTCCCAGTGCTCGCCCAACGTCCCGAACAGGTGGGCAATCTGCCAATCGGTACTGACATCGAGCGGCAGGACGATGTCGCAACCGAGTTGGGCCGCGAAGTCCTCGACCCGGCCCTTGAGCTTGTCGTTCTGATAGGTAAGGGCAATCTCGGCCCCTTCGCGGCGCATCGCCGCGGCGCAGCCCCAAGCGATCGAGCGATTGCTCGCGACACCCGTCACCAAGATGCGTTTGTTCTGCAGAAAACCCATAGCTAACAAACGGGTAGAATAGCTACCCGAATCCCCGTCAAAAAGAAGGAAAAGCTACCACCGCCAGGGTCTCCAGGCAAGGCCGGACACCGAGCGGCATCGATGGCCGCCCCGGCGAGACCGGCACCGCCGGCCCGCCAGGGCTGACGGTTACTCGTCCGCCCCCGATCCGGCATCGCCGAGATTGCGCTCGATCTCGGCCCGGGCCGCCATGTCGGCGAGCATCTGGTCGAAATAGCCGCGGGCGATCAGACCGCCGAGGGCATCGGCCTCCTGGACCCGCTGGGCCGGCCCGAGGTCCTCGCCCGTGCCGTCGATCACCTGCGTCACGGCGACCACCGCGACATCGCCGTCGAGCAGCGCCACTCGCCCGTAGCTCGCCCCGTCGTCGCCAGGGCGCGGCAGATCGAAGGCCAACGCGCGGACCTCATCCGGCAGACCCGGGGCGTTGCGACCCACTGTCCGGGATGCCGACACCGGCCAATCGCCCGCCACGTCCTCGAGGCTCGCGCCCTGCTCCAGGCGCGCGATCAGTTCGTCGGCGCGGGCCACGGCGGCGCGCTGGGCACGCTCCTCGCGCAGCGCGGCAACGATCTCCTCGCGCACGTCGGCGAGCGGATGGACGGTCGCGTCCCGATGATCGGTGACGCGCAGGACGATCGCCTGGAACCGGCCGCGCTCCGGCTCGATCAACTCGCTATTCAAGCCCTCGCGCACGACCTCGTCGCTGAACGCGGCCGAGATGACCCGCGGATGCCCGAGCAGACCCTCGCCGCCGGTGCGCGGCACCCAATCGCTGCTCTGGATCTCCAACCCGAGGGCCTCGGCGGCCGGGGCCAGGGTATCGGCCGCCTCGTAGGTCATGGTCGCCAGCCGCTCGGCCCAATCGTAGTAGAGGGCCTCGATCTGCTGCTCGGCGGCCTCGGCGACCAGTTGGTCGCGAACCTCCTCGAATGGCTCGACGCTCGCCGACTTGATCTCGTCGACGAGGATCAGGTGGTAGCCGAACGGGGTCCGCACCGGGGCGCTGACCTCCCCCTGCGGCAACTCGAAGGCCGCCGCATCGAAGGACGCATCCATCAGGCCCGCCTGGATCTCGCCGATCAGCCCGCCGTTGGCGGCACTCTCGGCATCGACCGAGACGGCGCGCGCGACATCCTCGAACGGCTCACCGGCCAGGATCCGCTCGCGGGCGGACTCGGCAGCCTGCCGCGCCTGCGCCTCGCCATCCTCGGCATCTCCCGGTATCGCCACCAGGATGTGGCGAACGACGCGCCGCTCGGGTTCGCCGAAACGGGCCTGCTCGGCCTCGTAGCGCTGCCGCAGCTCCGCGTCGCTCGGCGGCGGCGCCGCGGCGGCAATGGCCTCCTCGTCGAGCAGCAGGTATTCCAGCTTGACCTGTTCGGGCACCTCGAACCGGGCTCCGTGCGCGTCGTAGTAGGCGGCGATCTCGGCCTCGGAGAAGGGCTCATCCGAGCCGAGCTCCGCCGCCTCGATCCGCAGGAAGCGCACCTCGCGCTCCTGACCGAGGAGCCGCAGGGCCTCGTCGAGTTCCGCCTCCGTCACCAACTCGCTTGCGCGCACCGCCCGCTCCAGCTGGCTGCCGACCAGACGCTGGCGCAGCCGTGCCTCGAACTGCGCAGGCGACAACCCCTGGATCGACAGGGTCCGCTCGTAGGCCTCCTTGCCGAAGCGCCCGTCGACCTGAAATGCCGGGTTGGTCATGATCGCGATGCGGATCTCGTCGTTCGACGCCCTTAGACCCATTTGGTGCGAGCGCTCGAGCAGCAGGAGGTCGCGGATCATCGACTCGAGCACCTCGCGGCGCAGGTCGCCGTCATCGATGAGTGCCGGATCGTAGGCCGCACCGAGCTGCTCGCGCAGCATCATGCGCGTGTTCTGCAGTTGGCGTTCGAAGTCCGACCGGGCGATGTCCTGGCCGGCGACGCTCGCCACGACCGTCTTGCCCCCGCCCTGGAAATAGGAGTCGATGCCCCACAGGGCGAAGGGGATGGCGATCAGGACGACGATGACCCAGGCGATCCAGCCCTGCGCGCGCTCTCGGATACTTTGCAGCATGGTCAAAACGGAGGCAGGTTATGAAAGGACAAACGAAAACGGGGTATCCGGACCGGATACCCCGCTCTTCAAGCAAGATGGCGGAGTGGACGGGACTCGAACCCGCGACCCCCGGCGTGACAGGCCGGTATTCTAACCAACTGAACTACCACTCCAAAAACTGAGCCCCTGTTGGCGCCCCAGCGAACGCTGGCCGCGTCCGCGCTTGTGACGCCCAAGCGCATGGTGGGTGCTGCAGGGATCGAACCTGCGACCCTCGCCTTGTAAGGGCGATGCTCTCCCGGCTGAGCTAAGCACCCCAAGGACGAGGACGTTATTTTACGGCATCCTTGAGCGCTTTACCAGCCTTGAATGTCGGCGTCTTCGAGGCTGCGATCTCGATGGTCGCGCCGGTCTGCGGATTGCGCCCGGTGCGCGCGGCCCGCTCACGGATCGAGAAGGTCCCGAAACCGATCAGAGAGATGGTCTCGCCGTTCTTGAGCCCCTCGGCGATCGAATCCGTCAACGCGTCCAACGCCCGCGCCGCCGCAGACTTCGAGATATCTGCCGCTTCCGCCATCCTTTCGATGAGCTGCGATTTGTTCATTCTCCCCCCTGTTTGCTTCGCCGTGACAATCCGATTCCGGCACCTCCGTTCGAAACGAGAGCGCCGCGCAAAAACCGACAGTCCGCAACCCTGTCAAGCGACCCGCAAACATCACCTGCGGCCGATGCAGACGAGAATAGCGGCAATCCTAAACGGCGCTGCCTGTCACGACAATACCCGCCGTCGAAGATTCCATCTCCGCCCCGCCGGGACCGCGGGACCAGCGCGGCCCCGGCCCAGTCAATGATGGGTCCGCGCCCCAGTGCCCTTCTTGCGCTCGCGCTTGGGCGCCGGCAACGCAGCGGCCTCGGGGCTGGCGCTCGGCTCCTCTTCGCCGGGTTTGGCCAGTTCGCCGAGCGCCAGGGCGAGGACCTCGTCGATCCATCTGACCGGACGGATGTCGAGGTTCTGTTTGATGTTCTTCGGGATATCGATCAGGTCCCGCTCGTTCTCGTGCGGGATGATGACCATCTCGATGCCGCCGCGGTGGGCCGCGAGGAGCTTCTCCTTGAGTCCCCCGATCGGCAACACCTCGCCGCGCAGCGTGATCTCGCCGGTCATCGCGACGCTCGAGCGCACCGGCACCCGGGTCAGGGCCGAGACCAGCGCCGTGCACATGGCCACGCCGGCACTCGGCCCGTCCTTCGGGGTGGCACCCTCGGGGACATGGACGTGGACATCGTACTTCTGGTGGAACTCCAGATCGATGCCGAGCGCCTCGGCACGGCTGCGCACGACCGTCATCGACTCCTGCATGACCTCGCCGAGGTGACCCGTGTAGGTGAACTTGCCCTTGCCCGGCACGAGGGCCGCCTCGATCCGCAGCAACTCGCCGCCGACCTCGGTCCAGGCGAGCCCGGTGACCTGGCCGATCTGGTCCACCTCGTCCGCCCGTCCATAGCGATAACGCCGCACGCCCAGATACTTCTCGATCGACTTGGATGTGACGACGACGCTCGTCGTACGTTCCTTGAGCAGGATCTCCTTGACCACCTTGCGGCAGATCTTGGAGATCTCGCGCTCGAGATTGCGCACGCCGGCCTCGCGCGTGTAGTGGCGGATGACCTCGCGCAGTGCCGTCCCGCGCAGGACGACCTCGTCCTTCTTCAGGCCGTTGACCTTCATCTGCTTCGGGATCAGATACTTCTCGGCGATCGCGACCTTCTCGTCCTCCGTGTAGCCCGAGAGGCGGATGACCTCCATGCGATCGAGCAGCGCCGGGGGGATGTTCAGGGTATTGGCGGTGGCGACGAACATCACCTCGGAAAGGTCGAAATCGACCTCGAGGTAGTGGTCGTTGAAGGTGTGGTTCTGCTCGGGATCGAGGACCTCCAGCAGCGCCGAGGCCGGATCGCCGCGAAAGTCCATCGCCATCTTGTCGATCTCATCGAGCAGAAACAGCGGGTTGCGCGCGCCGACCTTGGAGAGATTCTGGATGATCTTGCCCGGCAGGGCGCCGATGTAGGTGCGGCGGTGGCCGCGGATCTCGGCCTCGTCGCGCACGCCGCCGAGCGACATGCGCACGAACTTGCGATTGGTCGCCCGGGCGATCGATTGGCCGAGCGAGGTCTTGCCGACGCCGGGCGGGCCGACGAGACAGAGGATCGGCCCCTTGAGCTTGCGCACCCGCTGCTGGACGGCGAGGTACTCGAGGATTCGCTCCTTGACCCGCTCCAGGCCGTAGTGATCCGTCTCCAGCACCCGCTCGGCCATCGCGATGTCGTTGCGTATGCGGGTGCGCGCCTTCCAGGGCGCGTTGACCAGGGCATCGAGATAGTTGCGCACGACCGTCGCCTCGGCCGACATCGGCGACATCAGCTTGAGCTTGTTGAGCTCGGTCTGCGCCTTGGCCTTGACCTCCTTGGGCATCCCCGCCTCTTCGACCCGCCGGGCGAGGTCCTCGAGCTCGTTGGGCGCCTCCTCGAGCTCGCCGAGCTCCTTCTGGATCGCCTTCATCTGCTCGTTGAGATAGTACTCGCGCTGGTTCTTCTCCATCTGGCGCTTGACGCGCCCGCGGATGCGCTTCTCCATCTGGAGGATGTCGTTCTCCGACTCCATCAGGCCCATCAGGTGCTCGAGCCGGGCCTGCACATCGAGCATCTCCAGGACGCGCTGCTTCTCGTCGATCTTCAGCGACATGTGCGCAGCCATGGTGTCGGCGAGCCGCCCCGCCTCGTCGATGCTCGAAAGCGAGGTCAGGACCTCCGGCGGCACCTTCTTGTTGAGCTTGACGTATTGGTCGAAGAGCGCGATCGCCGAGCGCATCAGAACCTCCTGCTCGCGCTCGTCGGCCTCCAACTGATCCTCCAGGGCGACGATGTTCGCCGAGAAGGCATCATCGGTCGTCAGGAAGCTCGTGATCCGGCCCCGCTGATTGCCCTCGACCAGGACCTTGACGGTGCCATCCGGGAGCTTGAGCAGTTGCAGGATGTTGGCCAGGGTGCCGACCAGATGGAGGTCGCCAACGCCGGGGTCGTCGACCTCAGCGCTCTTCTGGGCGATGAGCAGGATCTGCTTCTCGCTGGCCATCGCGGCATCGAGGGCCTTGATCGACTTGTCCCGGCCGACGAACAAGGGGATCACCATGTGTGGATAGACCACCACATCGCGCAGTGGCAGTACCGGCACGTCTTGAATCGTATCGACGCTGGCGTGGGTGTCTTTCTGGGCCATGGGATCTCTTACTCGGAAAATGGTGGACGTTCGCACCGCGTCGGCCCCGAGTCGCGGGACCCCGCCGGGCCGGCGCGGCCAGCGACCGGGGGAGACAGTCAGCGGAAGTCGACGACTATTGGGCTTGGCCGCGGGACTTCAACGAGACCCAGACCTCGAAGGGGTGCAGCCGCCGCAGGCCGCCGGCCGCACGGGGCGGCGCCGAACGCGGCGTCCGACATGCGGGGCGGCGGTCGAAGCCCGCTGCCGCCCGGCATGGGATGTCTGACCGAAACGCGAGGACGGGGCGCGCTCGGACGTCAATCCGCCGCGGCGCGCTTCTCGACGCCGTCATAGAGGATGAAGGGCGGGTTCTCGCCGGCGATCACGGACTCGTCGACGACGATCTTGCTCACGCTCTCCATCGACGGCAACTCGTACATGATATCGAGCAGGACCTGCTCCATGATCGTGCGCAGGCCCCGCGCCCCGGTCTTGCGCTCCATCGCCTTCGCCGCGATCGCCCGGAGGGCGTTGTCGCGCAGATCGAGTTCGCAGCCCTCCATCTCGAAGAGACGGCCGTACTGCTTGACGAGGGCATTCTTCGGCTCGGTCAGGATACGCATCAGGGCCGCCTCGTCGAGTTCGTCGAGGGTCGCCATGACCGGCAGGCGGCCGACGAACTCGGGGATCAGGCCGTAGCGGATCAGGTCCTCGGGCTCCACGAGGCTCAGGACCTCGCCGACGTTGCGCTCGTCGTTGGCGCTGTGCACCTCGGCCGAGAAGCCGATCCCACCCTTGCGCGAGCGGTTACGGATGACCTTGTCGAGCCCGGCGAAGGCGCCGCCGACGATGAACAGGATGTTCGAGGTGTCGACCTGGAGGAACTCCTGCTGCGGGTGCTTGCGTCCGCCCTGCGGGGGCACCGCCGCGACCGTACCTTCGATCAGCTTCAGCAGGGCCTGCTGGACGCCCTCGCCGGAGACGTCGCGGGTGATCGAAGGGTTGTCCGACTTGCGCGAGATCTTGTCGATCTCGTCGATGTAGACGATACCGGTCTGGGCCTTCTCGACATCATAGTCGCACTTCTGCAAGAGCTTCTGAATGATGTTCTCGACGTCCTCGCCGACGTAGCCGGCCTCGGTCAGCGTCGTCGCGTCGGCGATCGTGAAGGGGACGTTGAGCAGGCGCGCGAGCGTCTCGGCCAGCAGCGTCTTGCCCGAACCGGTCGGGCCGATGAGCAGGATATTGCTCTTGGCGATCTCGATCTCCTCCTTGGCCTCGGAGATCTCCAGACGCTTGTAGTGGTTGTACACGGCCACCGACAGTACCTTCTTGGCCCGCTCCTGGCCGATCACGTACTGATCGAGGCTGTGCTTGATGTCATGCGGCTTCGGGAGCTTGCTCGCGGCCGCCCCGACGCTCTCCTGCATCTCCTCGCGGATGATGTCGTTACAGAGCTCGACACACTCGTCGCAGATGAAGACCGACGGCCCGGCGATCAGCTTGCGCACCTCGTGCTGGCTCTTGCCGCAGAAGGAACAGTACAACAGCTTGCCGTCGTCGCTCTTACCGTGATTGCTACCACTCATCGAGGCTGCATCTCCGCTAGGTCAGGGGCTGGATCGGGCCCACCATCCATTGGTCTCATTGGCCCAATCATAACCGTTTGCAACCGATTCGCAAGGCAACGCCTCCGCGCGCCGCGACCGGCGACGCGATCACCGGGCGCCGACGCCGTCGCGGCATCGCGCCGCGGAGACGCCGCGCTCAGCTGTTCTTCGCCAGGGTCGGACGCTCGCTCAGGACGCGGTCGACGAGTCCGTATTCGACCGCCGCCTCGCCGCCCATGAAGCGGTCACGCTCGGTGTCGTCGGCGATCTTCTCCACCGTCTGGCCCGTGTGGTGGGCGAGGATCTGGTTGAGCCGTTCGCGGATGAAGAGGATCTCGCGGGCATGGATGTCGATATCGGTCGCCTGCCCCTGGAAGCCGCCCAACGGCTGGTGGATCATCATCCGCGAATGCGGCAGACAGAACCGCTTGCCCTTGGTGCCGCCGGCCAACAGCAGCGCCCCCATGCTCGCCGCCTGGCCGATGCACATAGTGCTGACATCGGGACGGACGAAGCGCATCGTGTCATAGATGGCCAGCCCGGCCGTCACCGCGCCGCCCGGGGAATTGATATAGAGGTGGATATCCTTGTCGGGATTCTCCGATTCGAGGAACAGCAACTGGGCCACGACCAGGTTGGCCATGTGATCCTCGATCGGCCCGACCAGGAAGATCACCCGCTCCTTCAGCAGGCGCGAGTAGATGTCGTAGGAGCGCTCGCCGCGGGCGGTCTGCTCCACGACGATCGGGATCAACCCAAGCCCCTGGGGGCTCCAATCACTCATACCGGCCTCGTTGCTCATGGCTCGTGCCCTTGTCATATAGCGGTAGCGCGCCCGCCGATCAAGCCTCGGCCTGCGCCGAGGCCAGCTCATGGAAACTCATCGGCACCTCCTCGACGGTCAACGAGGCGAGCAGCGCATCGACGACCTGATCCTCCATGACCTGCGATTCGATCGCCGCCAAGCGCTTGGGATCGGCATAGTAGTAGCGGATCACCTCCTCGGGCGACTCGTAGCTGGCCGCGAGGTCCTCGACCGCGGCCCTGACCCGATCGGCATCGACCTGGATCTCCCGGCGCTGGACGATCTCGCGCAGGATCAGTCCGAGGGTCACGCGCCGCCGGGCCGCGTCCTCGAAGAGCTCGTCCGGCAGTTCGATCTTGCCGGCGCCCTGCAACCCCTCGGTGGCCTGCTTCTTGAGCGACTGGATCTCGTCGCGGAGCAGCGCCTCGGGGAGCGCGACGCTGTGGGTCTCCATCAGGACATCCATGACCTCGGACTTCACGCGCGCCGCCGTACGCTGACGCCGTTCGCGCTCGAGGTTCTCGCGCACGTCGCGATAGAGCTTCTCGACCCCGCCCTCGGCGATGCCGAAGCTCTGCACGAAGGCCTCGTCGACCTCGGGCAGCACGGGTTCGCTGACCTCCTTGACGGTGACCGCGAACCGGGCCGTCTTGCCCTGGAGGAGCGAGTTCGGATGGTCCTCGGGGAAGGTGAGTTCGAGGTCACGCTCCTCGCCTGCGCCGGCCCCGACCAGGCCCTCCTCGAAGCCTGCCATCAGGCGGCCGCTGCCGAGTTCGACCGGCACGTCGCTGCCCTTGCCGCTGTCGAAATCGGCCCCGTCGATCTGGCCTTGGTAGTCGACGACGACTCGGTCCTTGGCCTGGGCCGGACGCTCGACCGCCTGCCAAGTCTTGCGCTGCTCGCGCAGCCGCTGGACGACCTCGTCGACATCGGCGTCGGTCACCTCGACCTGCGGTCGCCGGACGGTCCGGCCGGCGAGATCGGCGAGCTCGATCTCGGGGAAGACCTCGAAGACGGCCGTGAAGCCGTACTGTCCGTCAGCGGGCGAGACGAGCGGCTCGATGGTCGGGCGCCCGGCCATATTGAGCGATTCCTGCGTGATGGCCTCGGCGAAGACCGAGGGCACCAAATCGCCGATGATCTCGTGGCGCAGTTGGTCCTGATAGCGCCGGCGCAGCACCTGCAGGGGCACCTTGCCCGGACGAAAGCCCGACAGCCGGGCCGTGCGGGCCAGCTCCTTCAGGCGCTTGTCGAGCTCCGCCTCGATCTGCTCGGCCGGCAGGGCGACCTTCATGCGCCGCTGGAGGCCTTCACCGGTTTCCACTGACACCTGCATTGCCAAACTCCCCCGCCACGCCGGCCGGCGAGCATGCCGATCCGGTCGTGAGACACGTGTTTTCAGAGAATCCCGCCGCACCGTACCCGGCCGCTACCGCCCGGGACGTCCCGCAGGACACGAAGATCGAGCGGCGCCCGAGCCTCCGCCGACACGAGCGGCCCGCGCCGCGCACGGGGCGAAAACGGGACCGGGACGCACGCAAAGCGAGACAGTATAACGACTTCACCGGCCAGAGGCACCCGGAAAAGCGCGCTTGGCCGCGACGGCAAGCGACGGGGCCGGCCGGAACCGGACGGTCAGGCGTCGCCGGGCAGATCGACCCCTCGCTCGACCTCGCCACCCCGGCGCAGCTCGCGCTTGAGGATCTTGCCGGCCGCGTTCTTCGGCAGGGCCTCATGGAAGACGAAGCGGCGCGGCACCTCGTAGGCCCCGAGGCTCTCGCGGCACCAGGCGCGCAGGTCGGCCTCGCGCAGGTCGGCCCCAGGCGGGACGACGACGTGGGCGATCGGCACCTCGCCGTGCAGGCGATGCGGCTCGCCGACGACGGCCGCCTCGAGGATCGTCGGGTGGCGGTAGAGGACCTCTTCGATCATCCGCGGATAGACGTTCGCGCCGTTGGTGATGATCATATCCTTGAGGCGGTCGACCAGATAGAAGTAGCCGTCCTCATCGCGATAACCGAGGTCACCGGTGCGGAACCAGTCCTCGAAGAAGGCCTCGCGGGTCGCGTCGGGCAGGCGCCAGTAGCCGCGCATCACGTTCGGGCCGCGCACGCAGACCTCGCCGAGTTCGCCCACCGGCAGCGCCGCCCCGGCCGGGTCGCGGATCGTCATCTCCACCCCCGGCAGCGGCAGACCGACCGAGCCGGGCTTGCGCACGCCGGCCACCGGATTGACGCAGGTGACCGGCGAACACTCCGTCGGTCCGTCGCCCTCCAGGATCGGTACGGCAAAACCCTCCTCGAACGCTCGTAGCAGCGCCTGCGGCATGGCGGCACCGCCGGAGACGCAGAACCGCACCGACCGCCAGCGCCCGCGCACCGCCTCGGCGACCCGCAACAGCAGGTGATACATGCTCGGCACGCCGAGGAAGACGGTCGCACCGTGGGCACCGATCGCCTCGCTGACGAGGACCGGCTCGAAGCGCGCCAACGGCACCAGGGCCGCGCCCTGCAGGAGCGGCGCGAGCATGCCGACGGTCGCGGCGAAGGCGTGGAACATCGGCAGCACGACCAGGACGCGGTCCTCGCCGGCCCGCAGGCCCAACGCCGCGGCCACGGCCCGGGCATTGGAGACCAGATTGCCGTGGGTCAGCACCGCCCCCTTCGGCCGCCCGGTGGTGCCCGAGGTGTAGAGGATGGCCGCGGCGTCCTGTGGCGCACAAGGCCGCTCGGGGGGCTCGCCAGCGACATCCGGCAAGCCCGTCAGCACCGGCCCCTCCGGCGACCCGGCCGCGGCGATCCGCACGCGGGCCACCAACGCCAGCGCGGCGAGCGCCGGGTGCTCGGCGATCTCGGCCAACTCCTCGTCCCAGCAGAGGGCCGCGACCCCCGCGTCGGCGAGGATGAAGGCGAGCTCCTTCGGGCTCAGGCGCAGATTGAGCGGGACGACGGTCGCGCCGGCCTTGAGGATGCCGAGATAGAGGGCGGCGAACTCGGGGCCGTTCGAACACAGGAGACCGACCCGCTCCCCCGGCCCCACGCCGCCGGCGACGAGCCCGGCGGCGACGCGATCCGAGGCGCGATCGAGGCGGGCGAAGGTCCAGGCCGGGAAGTCGCCGACGAGGCAGGGCGCGGCGGCCGAGCGACGCGCCACCGCACGGAAGGCCTCGGGGACGCCCCCCGGGGCGGGCCCATCCGTGCTCGGCGACACGCCCATCTGCTCGCGCACGGCGGGACGCTCGCCGGTCAGATGACCTTCGAGAAGCCCACCGGCCCCTCCTTGTTGGCCAGATAGGCATCGAAGGCCATGCAGATGTTGCGGATCAGCAGGCGCCCACGCGGCAACACGTCGATGCCCTCGCCGTCGACCGCGATCAGACCGTCGGCGATCATCGGCTCGAGCCGGGCGAGATCGGCCGCGAAGTAGTCGGCGAAGCGCAGGCCCCAGCGCTCCTCGACGGCGGCGAACGGCAGATGGAAGTGACAGATCAGCCGGGTGATGACGTCGCGGCGGATCTCGTCGTCGCGGCTCAGACCGACGCCGCGGAAGACCGCCAGTCGCCCGGCGTCGATCGCCGCGTGATACTCGTCGATCGTCCGCTCGTTCTGGGCATAGGTGCTGCCGACCATGCCGATCGAGGTCACGCCGATCCCGACCAGGTCGCAGTGCGCATGGGTCGAGTAGCCCTGGAAGTTGCGGTACAGGGTCCCGTCGCGCTGGGCCAGCGCCAACTCGTCGTTGGGCCGCGCGAAGTGGTCCATGCCGATGTAGACATAACCCGACGAGGTCAGCCGCTCGATCGTCGCCTGGAGGATATCCAGCTTGACCTCGGGGCGCGGCAGGTCCTCGGGGTTGATGCGCCGCTGCGGCTTGAAGCGCTCCGGCAGGTGGGCGTAGTTGAAGACCGAGAGGCGATCCGGGCCACAATCGATGACCCGCGCGAGGGTCTCGTCGAAGCTCTCGACGGTCTGAAACGGCAGGCCGTAGATCAGGTCGATGCTGATCGAGCGGAAGCCCTGGTCGCGGGCCGCCCCGAGCACCGCCATCGTGTCGGCCTCGGCCTGGATGCGGTTGACCGCCTCCTGGACGCGCGGGTCGAAGTCCTGCACGCCAAGGCTCATCCGGTTGAAGCCGATGCGTCGCAGCAGGGCGATCGTCTCCGGCGTCGCCTCGCGCGGGTCGATCTCGATCGAGAACTCGCCGCTGTCGTCGTCGGCCAGCGTGAAGTGCTTGCGGGTCTGCTCCATCAGCTCGACCATCTGGTCGTGGCTGATGAAGGTCGGGGTGCCGCCGCCCCAGTGCAGCTGCTCGACGCGTCGCGAGCGGTCGAACAGGGCCCCCTGGAGGGCCAGTTCGCGGTAGACGCGCTCGAGGTAGGGCTGCGCGAGCGAGCGGTCCTTGGTCGCGATCTTGTTGCAGGCGCAGTAGAAGCAGACCGTGTCGCAGAACGGGATGTGGAAGTAGAGCGACAGCGCGCGTCCGCTCGCGTTGCTGTTGCGACAGGCCTCGGCGTAGGTGTCGGCGGTGAACCCTGGGTGGAACTCGACCGCGGTCGGGTAAGAGGTGTAGCGCGGACCGCTTTGATCGTAACGGCGAATCAGGTCGAGATCGAAGGTGATGCTTTGGTCCATGTCCAGCCTGTGCTTGATGGGGTGATTGGCGTCTGCCCGGGCGCCGGCGCCGCGTGAGGGGTCTCGCGCGGCCGGCGGCCTCAGGTACCCTCGAGATCCAGCCCGCGGCGGTGGGTCTCGTCGATCTGCTCGAGCAGCGAGTGGAACGGAATCTGCGCCGAATGTTCGGCGATCAGGTCGATGAAGGCGAGGTCCTCGCGCCCGAAGCGGTAACTCCCGTCGCGCATGGCACGCTCGATGGCCTTCACGCCCGCCTCGAGCGGGGCGAGGAAGACCGGCAGCGACGCCCCGTCCGTCTGCCCGAACTCCAGGCGGTCGCGCAGATCCTCGACCTCGGCGACCGCCGCGCGGATCCAGTCGACATACTCGTCGACCGAACTGGCGCGCCGCAAGCTCATGGCCGCCGCCCCGCCGCGACGAAGGACGGCGCGTCGGCGAGGAGTTGCTCGCGCGTCAACAGGAAGACGCCGTCGCCGCCACGGGCAAACTCGAGCCAGGTGAACGGGACGTCGGGGAACTGCTCGACCAGGGTGTCCGCGCTGCTACCGACCTCGACGATCAGCACCCCATCCGGGGCGAGGTGCGCCGGAGCCTGGCGCAGGATCTCCCGCACCAGGTCGAGGCCGTCGTCACCGCCGGCCAGGCCGAGCGACGGCTCGGCCCGATACTCGGCCGGCAAGGCCGCCAGCTCCTCGGCAGCGACATAGGGGGGGTTGGAGACGATCAGGTCATAACGTTGCCCGGCGAGGGCAGCGAACAGATCGGATTCGACGACCCGCACGCGGTCGGCCAGATCGTGACGCGCGACGTTGGCGGCCGCGACGGCCAGCGCCCCAGGCGAGACGTCGACGAGATCGACCTGCGCATCCGGCAAATAGGCGGCGGCGGCAATCCCGATGCAACCGCTACCGGCACAGAGGTCCAGTACGCGGCCGACCCGCTCCGGGTCGAACCAGGGGGCGAAGCCGTCCTCGACGAGTTCGGCGAGCGGCGAGCGCGGCACCAGGACGTCCTCGGTAACCAGGAACTCGAGTCCGGCGAAACGCGCCCGCCCCGTCAGATAGGCCGCCGGGCAGCGTTCGCGGACGCGTCGCTCGATCAGCGCTGCGACGGTGGCACGCTCATCGGGCGTCAGGCGGCAGTCGCGATAGGCGCCGGGGAAGTCGGCCGGCAGGTGCAGCGCGAAGAGGACGAGTTCGGCCGCTTCGTCGAGCGCATTGTCGCTGCCATGGCCGAAGAAGAGGCCGGCCTGGTTGAAGCGACTGGCCCCCCAGCGGATGAAATCCTGGATACTGATGAGCCCCTCGGGCTGACCGGTCATCGATCTTGAAACCTTTCGCGCTCGTCCCCGGCGGATGATATCGACCCGCGCACGGACAGCCGCGCGAATCGTCGACCGAGCCCCGCCGCGGGCGATTCCGCCAGACCCCGGACCTCCCCAAGGGTGCCCCGAAGGACCTTGTGGCAGAAATTACTTGAAACCGGCTGGGCGGCCATCGCTGCTCGACGACCCCGAAGGGCCGACCGGTCGGCGATCATATCACGTCCCCGCCATCGCCTTCAGCCGGCGCGAAAACGGGGCTCACGCGCGAAAAGCGCACGAACCGCAGGATCATGCGGCGCCGCCGGGCGAAGGCCGGCGACCACCGCATGATCGGGCACCGCCGCCGACCTCATGCGGCCCGCCGCTTTCGTTCGGTGCCCATGTCCGGGACCGCGACCTCGAGCGACTCGCCACCACCGCGGCGCACCAGGTCGGCCAACGTGATCCCGCTCAGGAAATGGAAGATCTCGTCGCTGAGTTGGTCCCACAGGCTGTGGGTGAGGCAGCGTTTGCCCTCGCGACAGTTCTCGCGGCCGCCGCAGCGGGTGAACTCGACCCATTCGTCGACCGCGCAGATGATGTCGGCGATCGAGATCTCCTCCGCGGACTTGGCCAGGTAGTAGCCCCCGCCCGGACCACGGACGCCGCGAACCAGCTGCTTGCTGCGCAACGCGGCGAAGAGCTGCTCCAGATAAGACAGGGAGATACCCTGGTTCACGGAAATGTCCGCCAGGGTGATCGGACCCTTCCCTGCGGCCAGCGCCAAATCCAGCATTGCCGTCACCGCGTATCTGCCTTTCGTCGATAGTCTCATGATCTGGTGCCCTGTGTTCAGTGCAAGCGACAGTAACCCACGCCTGCCGGATCCTGCGCCCGACAATAACCAAGCGTGTCACTCAAGTATGGAGCCGCCCAACCGGAACACAAGTGATGTTTCTGAAAAATTTTCGCCCGCCTCGGGCCTTGCCGGACGCGCACCCGGGCAGGCGCGATCGTGGTATGGTCAGGTGGTCATCGAGCTATCCGGCGCGCTCAGGGTCGACCCCGAGCGCACCACTGGCATCGCCATCGAGCGCGAGGCGTCTACTGTTGTTCGTGCCGAAGCTCGCCCTCTTCGCCCTGTTGACGCTGGCGTGGGGCCTCAGCAGTTGCGCCCATCGGGCCGCGTATCCCGAGCGCGCTACCGCCGAGCCGTCACCAACCTCCGTCGCAGGCACTCCCACGCCTGGCCAGGGACCCCGCCGGGCGGAAGACGATCCACGCTACGCGCTGCCACCGGCGCGCAAGCGGGCGCTGGGCATCTACCTGGGCTCGCAGACCTTCGAATACCTCGAGGACGACAGGGTGATCGTCAGCGGCCCCATCTCCAGCGGCTCCGCGGCACACCCGACCCCGAGCGGGGATTTTCGCGTCTTGAGCAAGGATGCCAACAAGCGCTCCGGCAGCTACACGAACTACTTCAACCGCCCGACCCCAATGCCCTACTCGCTGCAATTCCACGGACCCTACTTCGTGCCTGGACGGAAAGTCGTTTTCAATAGCAGGAACAATGCCTTATAATCGAATCCGGCACCGGAAGTCGAGTGGCCGGAAATCGCCGGCAGGCACGGCGCCGTCGCTAACTGTCTGATTGTTCCTCGCCAGGGGTGGCGGAAGACCGCCGGTCGTGGCAATGATGGTATTGGATCCGCAAAACTTCGTTCATTCCCAATTCCCATGCGCGAGATCATCAACCCGCAATTGCAGCTCGGTGAACAGGACATCGGCGCCATCGTGATCGACGCCAAGTCGCGCGATGAC
>NZ_NRRW01000037.1 GCF_016583835.1 Thiococcus pfennigii
CCCCGGCCCCGCTGCCCCTCAAGGTCCGCAACGGCCTGCCGCCCTTCATCTGGTATGTCGACGGCGCCCCTGTCGCCCGCTCCCCGTACGGCCGCCCCACCGACTGGCAGCCCACGGGCCCGGGCTTCGCGACCATCGCCGTCGTCGACGCCCATGGGCGCGCGAGCCGGGCCCACGTCCTGATCGAACGGTAGGAACCCGCTTGCAGGTGGATTGCGAGGTCCCGGTGCCGACGCGACACCGGTGGATCCAAGAGACGCGGACGGTCCCAGCATTGATGCAGTGCAAGGTTCCTGCGTCGTTACAATGCGAGATCTGCCCCCGGTGGAATTTCTGGGCTTTCGCCTGCATCCTCTGAAAGGCGACCTGGCCGGGCACCATGGAGTCACCGTATCAGGAAACTGGCGCCTGATCTTTCGCCTCAATGACCAGGGCCACGCCGTCGACCTGATCGACTACCACGGAACGGGGCTTGCAATGGCCACGCATCATCCACCGCATCCGGGATGCCGTCATCCGCGAGTTGTGCCTGGATCCCCTCGGGCTCGGCGTGGGCGAGACGGGCGACGGCCTCGGCGTCGAGCCAGAGACCTTCGCTGACCTGCTCGATGGACGACTCGGGATCTCGGGCGAGACGGCGTTGCGCCTCTCCCTTGCCTTCGGCGGCAGTGCCGAGCGTTGGCTACAGCAGCAGGCGCTTTATGATCTCGCCCAGGTGCGCCGGAGTGCTCCCGCGCTACACGTCAGGCGGTTTGTTCAGAATCCAGGGCACCTTGAAAAATTCAAGGTGCCCGCGCGGGGCAAGGATGCCCCGCCATTCTCAGTCGCCTAAGCGACTGAAAATGAAGCGAAGCGGAGATCGCATTTTCGCTTCACGTCTTGAAAAATCGCCCGGATGGCAATTTTTCAAGGTCCCCTCAAGAACGAATGTATGCAGGTCCAGGATACGAGGAGGCGGCGTGAATCGAGGCATCGCACAGCCATCTCGGGCCGTCGTCGGAACCTATGAACGGTTGTTCCGACCGTTGGCCAGTTTAGTTTAATTGGCATGTGGGGCGTCTTGACGTTCCTCGGGTGGTTGCGCGCTGATCGTTATTCGATTGGGTGCTCGCAGGATTCAACTGCGTCCTCGATATCGCCAGAAAGCAGTGACGACGCCCCGGACAGTCTCCGTGCTGGCACGCGGTCTTTGCCGATTGCGACCAGGCCCCTTTGAGGGGCCAGCAATCGAAAGTCCCCGGCTTTGCCGGCGGCTTGTTACTTCCAACCCTTCTGTCATGCTGTTTCGGCTACCCGTCATCAGCTTCGTCGCCACGCTCTTCCTCGGTACGGGTGTAGTCGTTGCCGACACCTCGCTGATTGGTTCACCTGGTGGCGTCCGCGAATCCGTTTCATCGCCACTTCCACCAGAATATGTGGCCGGCCCAGACGGGTCTGTAAAGCTGCGAATCTGTTTTAATTGGTCGTGTGCACGCACAGAAAACATCACCTTTACGCCCGATGATATAGCGATCCTGAAAAGACGAATGCGGACTTGCTCCGGCGAAAGCCTTCACGATAGATTGCAACGAATACGGATCGGCATCTGGCAAATGGAGTCGCTGGCGCAAAAGTATCAGCCCTTACTGGCCAACGATCGTGCGATCAATGATTTTGACGCGCCAGTCCCGGGACGAATGGATTGCATCGATAACTCCAGCAATACGACGACTTACCTGAGCATTCTCCGGCATATTGGGGAGCTGGACGGGTGGTCCGTCTCCCTGCCGAAGGTGCGTAAACTTTTCGATGTCACAGCGGTTCACTGGACGGCTGTAATCCTTGATAAGGAGACGGGGATTTCCTGGAGCGTCGATTCCTGGTACCGACCCAACGGTCATCTGCCAATGGTCATGCCCTTGCGGAGTTGGATCGCGGAAAAAAGGGCTTGGGAACCGCCTTTTGAGCGTCTCAATGCAACTCCACGCTCAGTCCGCGCGCTGTGCAATACCCAGTGACGCGCCCCCTCGAAGCATGAAGCGTTCCTCGGGCATGGTGCGCGCGGCGTCAGATCTCTGACCGAAGACCTTCAGCCACCTAATCCGTGGCCGACTTCGGTATGTTGCCACCGTTTGCCGGGTCATAACCTCCGGAATTCCTTTGTCTCTGGCAGTATATAGACGATACCGCCCTGCCCGGAAAACTCATTTATTACCACGTTCTCGAAGAAATCTTCCGGAACATTGATACAGCCAAACGAAATACGATTATCGAGCGGCGTTGGACTGGCTAGACGTTCGGCTCGGCGATCTTTGGCCGTGCCTTTAACGACTGCGTGCATGGAGAGGGATTGTTCGTAGTCCAGCCAGAGGATGTCCTTACCCTTGTGATTGCGGCCCATTGCCGACACGAAACGACCCGCAGGCGTCGTACGTTCTGAGGGCGGAATGCTGGACAGAGGTTTACTGCCGACGCCAGGCACGGAGAGATCGCCTTTCGCCAGTCCAAGCAAAACGGGCGCTGCGCCCTCGAACTGTCCCTCCGCACCGAACACGTAGACCTTGGCGTTTGGCTTGTCGACAATCGCGAAGGGCATGTTGAGATTGTCTCTAGATCTGACAATCCAGTGCGCCATGTCCCTTGTTCTACGCGAGGCGCTCTCTGATGCAAAGTCAATGTTTTCGGATCTATGCGCCGCAGACATTCTTGGCTCTGCAACGAATGTGGCGTCCGCGTCTTCAGAATACGCTGCGTTGAGCATCGGGTTGGGCATATCAGCGACCGCGTCTACCTTCACCGCCTCGCTCGGGACGCAGCCGGCACCCAACAGGCTAACGCAGAGGCAAAGCGCCATGCTCGTCAAATTCAGGTGCCTGGGGACTGCGCGTCGACGCTTGAAGCAGGCCGCTACGGCTAGATGATGTCCTCGTTCACTGCTCGCAGCAGGGTTCGGGGGTGCCAACTGCCCCAAGAATGTCCTCGCGGAGGCGGCGCTGGTCGTCTCGCCGAAACGCCCGGGCGACGCTAAGCGATCAAGATCTGTCGCGCCCTCGATGTTGAGCCGTTGGTGCTGAGACTTCCTGCGCGGCTCGTCATCGATTTTGCCCTTGAACGAGCCGAAGGCAGTTACCGTACTGTGTTCAGGGTACATTGCATTCAGGACGTCGGTCGGAAATCGGAGTGTTGGGAGGGTAACAAATTCAACCACCTGTATAAAGTGTTCATTCACCCCGGAGGACTGATTACCTGGGGCAGACCTCTGTGGCGGAGATCGAGACATCAGACCGAATACTCGACTGTGCGTCCGGCAGCAGGCCCTATGGAAGTCTCCTGCAATCACCTGATCATCCTGCTGAGCTTGGATTTGCCGAGGCACAAGTGCTGGATCGACGAAGTTCGTTGGTCTTGACAGTCAGCCGCAAAGACCAGATATTTCCAGACGAGCGACCAGATAATTGTGTTTAGATGGTGGTGGTCGCGATACTCGGCATAGGCTGATTCCGCTGCCGTAGTGCCCTCAGTCGAGTGAATGTCCGCACATTAGAGACTTAGGTGACGAAAAATGAGCATTACGAACAGATCCGTTCTCGCCATTTCCGCCATCGTGCTGGTGCTGGGGCTCACGGCCTGCAGCACCACGAAGCATGAACCAGCGCCCCCGGCTCCAGCGCCGATGATGGAGCCGAAACCAGATCGCGGTTGATAACTTTCTACCCGCCATCGAAAAACGGGCGCAGGCTCAATTACCCCGCGCATCTTCGAACCAAATGGCCCAACTAACGACTCGGCCCGACCGCCCGTCGCCGCGCCGTCGCTTCGCTCCCGGCGCGGCGACGGGCAGGGGCTAGCCTCGGCGTTCAACTAAAGGGGACCTTGAATTTTTCAAGGTGCCGTATAAAGCGGCGCCGGGGTCTCGCATCGTAGCCGAGCGACCACTTGGCCCGACTTGCACGGGTGCGCGGCCTCACATTACACAGTTCGCAGGAACAGGATCGGCGTTTGACATTTCACACGCCGAGGCAGCGTCCTAGGACCTTGCCGCACGCGCATGCCTCTCAGGGGTGCATTCGTGCTTGGGAAGACGCTGCAATGATCGCCGGTGTCACATGGGGGACAGGAATCCGGTCTTCCTGACCTCGATCTCCGGCAGATCTTCGCTCGGAATTCGACCATCTGATCTTCCGAGTTCCGCCATGTTCAGCCGCTAGTCGCGACTAAACATGGCGCGTTACCTGCGTTGTGCGGGGAATGCTGACTATTCCCGCGCGTGCCTATGGGATGCGGACCAACGCGTATCCTTGCGCCTGGTATCCGATGACCGAGACGAACCCGTTTGGAACCTGATCGATCTCGGGGATGATGGTGCTCCGGTCGATCCCGAAGACATCCAGGGCGAACTGGCAAACCTCCATGGTCACGCCCTTTTCCTTCATGTCTTTCAATGCTTTCTGGAATTTCTGGACCTCGCCCCATGCCGCATCGTCATGGCTCCCCTGCTCAGTCGACAGGAGGTGCACGGCGGCGTCGTGGAACACGATGGCGAGCCTCGGGGCGTTCGGCATGGCCGCGACTTCCGGGCCGTCGTCGACTTGATCGATGGCCGTCAGGATGACGTTTGCATCCTCTGGGTCTCCATGCGTGAAGTCGAATACGGCATCGAACTTCGTCACCCCCTTCAACGCATTGCCGTAATCACCAGCCAGGCTGGGCATCGCGGTCAGGGCGACCACGATCAAAGCCGTGAAGATCCGGCCGTATGGGTGGATCATGACATCCTCCTTCGGACTTCGGTTTCTTCTCTGCCTGCGGTCACGGTGGATGGTCGACCGCTCTGTCGGCGGTATTCCGCCGGATCGCAGGGGCCTTTGGGCGTGTCTCGGTGACGACACCTCCGAAGAGAATTGGGACGTATCGGCCGGCTTCTACCCCCAACCGGACCGTCTGGTCACAGTCGTCATGTCCGCCGATCGAGAAATGGTGTCCGGTCCTGCGATCACGGAGAGCAAGGGAGGAAGTCGTTTGCGGCAGGCCCAGCGTGACGCCGGGGGCAAGTCTCGCATTGAACCCTTCGCGACCCCTTCGTGCGAACATGGTTGAAACACTCGCTGTAGCGGGCTTTCAAGCGCCCCGCACGCCCGCACGACGACCTCCAGTCCACTCGCACGCCGCGGCGCTCACCGTCGCACGACTAGCCGTCGGTGAAGCCGACCGCCTTGTGGCTGCCGTCGCAGAAGGGCTTGCTCCCGGATGCGCCGCAGCGACAGAGGAAGGCCTTCGTGCCCTGCCAGGCGACCCGCCCACTGGCGGCGCGGATGCTGAGGTTGCCCTCTACCTTCAGCGGGCCATTCGGGATGCGTTTGACCTCGAGGGGACCGCCAATGCCGTCGGCACCTGGGCCGATCTCGCCGACGGCGCCGAAGTCTTGGAAGCCGGATTGCAGGTGGCTGTTGTCGCAGAAGGGCTTGTTGCCGGATGCCCCGCAGCGACAGAGGGCGGCCCGAAAGCGGGTGCCGGGCATGTCCTCGGCGGCATCCTCGATGTGCAGGTCGCCGGTGAGATAGAGGGGGCCATTGTAGACCAGGCTCAGGGTGTTCTCGGCGGGCGCCCGCTCCGGCTCGCCCGACTTGTCGGTGTAGCTCAACGCGCCACTGGGGCAGCGCTCGCAGACCTCGCGCACCTCGGCCCGGCTGACCTCGTCCGGCACGCACCAGGGCTTGCGGTCCGCCTCGAAGAGGCGGTTGGCAGCATGGCCGCACTCGCCGATGTGGATGCAGAGGCGCTCGTCCCAGTGCACGTCGATTTCGCTGCCGGGATAATCGGAGATCGGCTTGTCACTCATCATCGTCTCCACGTTGGCTGTTCTGGACCGGGCGACCATGGGCAAGTATGGGGGCGACTTGCCGAAGGCCCGAATGCAGGCCGCGGAATCGGCAAGCGCGCATCGGACCGCGCCGGACCTGGCACGCATGTCACCGAGTCAGCGCGACGACGGCGTCCGTCGCGGCCGTGATGATCTGCTCGCGGCGTTGTTCGCCACCAGGGCGCTCGCCACAGACGCGGCGGCAGAGCCAGTCGGTGGGGGCCTCGAAGTCGCAGTGGGTCGCGTCGGGGATCCGGTGGATCTTGGCGCGCCGGGCGGCGGCCAGGGCCGTGAGGCCGTTGTTCTCGGCGTTGCAGGGGGACGGCGGGCCGACGAGGGCGATCAACGGCCGGTCGAGGTCGGCGGCGGCCGCGACGCCGAGGCCGTCGCGATCGACGAGGTCGAGGGCGACCACACCGACCGTGCGCTCGTCGCCCCGCCCGGCGACGAGCGCCGCGAGCCCACCGGCGGAGAAGCCGACGTAGACGACGCGCCTGGCACCCAGTGCGTCGGCCAGCGCGTTCATGTCCTGCCCGTTCTGGCGGTGGCGTCCGTCCCAGATCCGCGAGTTGCAGAAGCGGACCGAGGCCGTGCGCAGCCCCGCCGCGGCGATTCGCCGCGACAGCCCGTCCATCTGCTCGTAGCTGCGCAGAAAGCCGTGGCCGACGACGACGAGGGTGTCCGCGTCCCGTCGCGCAGCGCTCGGCGAGTAGAGCAGGTAGTCGAGGCGGCAGCCCGCCGTCCCGCGGGCGTTCCCCTGCGAGACGACGACCTGCCCATCCCTTGCCTTGCTCGGCACGATGACCCTCCGGGCGCCCGCCTCGCCAGGCGCCAGTTCGTAGCGCAGCACCCCGTCGCTGCACGCAGCCAGCGCGAGGGCCGCGAGCATGACGAGGCACCATCTGGCCTTCCGATCGCGATGACACATCCTCTGGCTCTACCTCCTGTCCGATGGATTCAGGCCGCGCCCAGCATATCGCCGCGCGGGATCCGCCTTGCCCCGGATCGCCGTCGGTGGCTAATATCGCGACGACTTGCCGCTCTGCAACGGGTGATGCCCTGACCCCGACCCCACCCATCCTGCCCGTCCTGGCGCTCCTGCTCGTCTTCCAACTGGCCGGGGAGGCGCTGAGCCACGCGTTCGCGCTGCCGGTGCCGGGCCCGGTGATCGGCATGCTCGGGCTGCTGCTGGCGCTCATCGTGCGCGGCTGGCGCAAGGGCGCGGCCAGTGCCGTACCGCCGGCCTTGGAGCGGGCTACGCAAGCGCTGCTCGGTCACCTCTCGCTGCTGTTCGTGCCGGCCGGGGTCGGGGTGACGACCCATTTGGCCCTGCTGGCCGAGGAGGCCGTGCCGATCGCTGCAGCGCTCCTGATCAGTACGCTCGCGGCGATCGCCGTCGGCGGGCTCTTGATGGCCTCCGTGGGACCTGGCTCCCGCCCGGAGGAGGACCAGGACGAGGAGGGACGCCGATGATCGATGGGCTCTCGGACATCTGGGTCTATCTGGCCCGCGACCCGCTCTTCGGGCTGACGTTGACGGTGCTGGCCTATCTCGCGGCCGACCGCGTCTATCGTCACCTCGGGATGCACCCGCTGGCGAACCCGGTGCTCTGGTCGGTCATCGCGCTGGCGCTGGTGCTGCACGTGACCGGCATCTCCTACGAACGCTATTTCGAGGGTGCCCAGTTCATCCACGTGTTGCTCGGGCCGGCCACGGTCGCCCTCGCGGTGCCGCTCTACAAGGCGTTCGGCACGCTCCGTCAGAGTTGGCGGGGCATCGCGCTGGCGCTGCCGACCTCGGTCGTCGTCGCCTCGCTCGGGGCCGTCGGCCTGGCCTTGGTCCTCGGTGCCGCCGCGACGACGATCGCCTCGCTCGCGCCGAAGGCCGTGACCACGCCCATCGCGATGGGGATCGCCGAGCAGATCGGTGGGCTACCGACGCTGACGGCGGTGTTCGTGATCCTGACCGGCATCGTCGGCGGCGTGCTCGGCCCGCCGCTCCTCTCGCTGCTCGGGGTGCGCGACGCACGCGCGCGGGGCATCGCGCTCGGCGCGGCGGCGCACGGTATCGGCACCGCCCGCGCCTTCAACGAGGGCCCGGAGACCGGCGCCCACGCGAGCCTCGCCATGGGGCTCGCCGGCCTGCTCACCGCCCTGCTGCTGCCAGTGGTCTGGCCGTTCGTCCGGGCGCTGATGTGAGCGCCGCAGCGCGACTCCCCGATGGCGGCATCGGTCCGAGCAACATCGGTGGCGTGCGGGTCGCGATCAGCGGTGAAAAGGCACCAACGCGTACAGGCCGCGCTGGGGCGCAAGTCCTCGCTCGAAGAGGGCCGGTCGCTTGTCGATGCGATGACCGGAACACACGCCCGCATTCGGTCAATTGCACCGGCACGCTGTAACCGTCTGCTGGGAAGATCGAAAAAAGGCCATGCGGACAGTTTTTCGAGACGTAAGGGGAAATGCCATTTCGGCTTCGCTTCATCTTCGGTCGGCCAGGCGACGGACAAATGGCCGCCGATCGCAGGCGCTGCGGCCTTGTTCCGAAAAAGATTCGAAAATGAGCGGGACGACTCGATCCCCGATGTCGTGTATATGCTGCGCGAACCCGACCAAACGCACCGGTCATTATTGCACCGACACTGAGGCCCCTGGCAGACGTCAGGCCAGCAAGCCGGCCAGCGAGCAGTACCGTTCGGCGCACAGGGCCTCGATCTGAATGGCACCATCGTCCGAACGCACCACGGCCCGCAGACGCGTCCAGGTGCCACGGTCGGGCGGATGATCGGGACACGACAGGGTCAGATTCAGTTCGATGCCGGCGGCCAAACGCGACGAAAGATCGGTTGGCACTGCGAGGCGCCTGAATCCACCGAGCAGAATTGCCCGTCCGTCGCCCGCACGCAGCAGCTTGATCGCCCGCAATGCGGCTTCGAGGATGAGCTGTATCGCAAACGCTGGGGGCACACCGACGGCGACGACACCCGCCGCGAGCTGGAGCCGGTAGTCCCCCGCGTCCGTGGTCAAGGCATCCACCGGCAAGAGCTGCCTCGCAGAGCCATTGTCGATCCAGCCTATGACCGGCTCGGCCCGTCGCTGTCGTCCGGTAAACCACAAGCGACGGCCGGCGTCCGTTGCCAGGGTGCCGCTTACCGATGGCAAGATCCCACCTTCTCGTTGTGGTGTTTCACTGATGGTCAGGGTCAAGGCGTGGCGCACCGGCCGACGAAAGCGCACGCCCTCGGCGCCGACTAGCCGCTCGCCAACGCTGAGCAAGCCTTCGGCCAAGGCGGCCACGGCCCCGAGAATGATCGGGCCGTGCACCAAGAAGATCGATTCCGGACAGAAGGCCAGGGGGGCGCTCGCCCGCACGATGCCCGGCTGCGTCCGGTCCAGATCGGCGAATCCGGCAGCCCGGGCCTGTGGCGCCGGATGTCGCGCAAGCAGGCGTTCCGCATAGGTCAACAGGTCCCCGACTCGGCTCTCTGCGGCTAGCCAATCGACCAAAGACACAGTACCGGCGTGGTAACCACGCACCGCCGCCGCGGCGTCATCGAGCAAACGCGGCGCAACGTTGACGAAAAGGTGCCAACGGGCCGCCTCGGCCCTTTCCGGTGAGAGCCCGTCGGGATCGGGCAGGGACGCGCCGGGGATCATGCGCCAAGACCGGCCGCTCGAAGCAGCCGAGCGGTGTGGTGCGCATGGTGCAGGCGGCATTCGCGGCTTTCGCGGAGAAGGACGCCGTACTCGGCATAGGCGGTCGCACGGCAACCGCCGCCGCAGACCGACATGAACGAACAGGCGGCGCAGGCAGGTATCTCGTAGCTACGCGGCCGAAAGCCGCGCGCCTCGGCCCCGGCGAGGAGCGCCGACAGATCGTCTCGGTGGATGTTACCCATTAACATTTCGGGACCCTTGAGAAGATGGCACGGATAGACATCGCCGTTCCAATCGATGTCGATGAGGCTGTGGGCCATACCGCAGGAGAAGTGGCTGTTCGGCGAATCGGTCGTGCAGACTCGAGGCGGCTGCAAGCGCATCAGGCGCGCCTCCACGGCGGCCCGGCCGAAGCGTTCAATCAACGCGCGATTGACTGCCCGCAAGGTCTCGAGGAGGGTCTCCTGCGCCAAGGCCAATCCCCCACCCTTCATTCCCAGGTCCCGCAAATCATTGGCATTGACGGCCCCACCGATCTCGTGCAACCACAGCGCCATGTCGACCATCTCGTGGCAGTTGCCGTCATGCAGTGTGGGCGCCGCGAGGAATGGCACCTGATGCCGAGCCAATGCCTCCAGGGCCGCGACCGCCTTATCGCGCGCCCCACGCCCGCGGGTTTGGGCGTTGACCGCCTCGCTCATCCCGTCGAGGCTCACTTGGACGCGGGCAAGCCCCTCGCAGTCGGCCAGGCGGGCCGCGACCGCATCATCGAGCAACTGCCCATTGGTCAGCAGGGATGAAGAAAGGCCTCGCTCGGAAATGTCTTTCAGGATGGAGAATAGATCAGGATGTAGCAGGGGCTCGCCGCCCGTCACCACGATGTGACAATCGGCGTTGACGGCACGAATGTCGTCTAGCAATCGGAGAACGGACTCTCGTGACATTCGACGCCCGCCGCGGTTCTCCAGCCCCTGATAACAATACGGGCACGCCAGATTGCAATCGCGGATGATCGTCAAATAGAGACTGGCCAGGGGTGTCTCGGAAGGCCCGGGGAAAGTCTCACGACCCCATCCCTCGCGGAGCAGGCGCCTGACGAAGCCCCACGCCAGGCGTTCCGCCTGCTCCGGCGAGTGGCCCAAGATACGAAAGAAGCTGCGTGCGCCATCATGGCTCCGACCGTCGCCCAGTTGGTGGAACGCCAGCATCTCGGCTCCGTTGAGGACACTGAGCGCCCCGGTACGAGGGTTGTTGACGAAATGCACCCCCTGCATCTCGCGAGTCACGGCATCGGCGAGGTTCAGGGGCGGGAATTCGCTCTCGTCGGCAACCATGGTCGGCCCTTCGCAATCATCGCAGGACTACAAGGCGAAACGGGGTGTCGACGGCACCGCCTACACCCCGCGAACGGTGCCGAATCAGCTGCCGATACTGACACAGGCGATGCAGCCCACACTGGCACAAATGCTCGCTGCGAGGACCTGCTCGCCGCCTTTGGACTCGACCGACTGCCCACTCTTTTCGGCGACCATCACCAGATCGTCAGTCGTCACATCATAGCCCTTATCCCTCGCCACGGCGGCGAGCTGATCCAGGCTCTTCGCCTGTTCGGCGTCGCCCTTGAGTGCGGCATCCTTGCCTATGGCCTCGAAGAAAGACTTGGTAGCTGCCTCGCTCATCTCTCATCTCCTCGTCTTCACTATGATTGAGTGGGTGTCCGTGTCGAGCGTCGCTCCCGACACGTCACCGATATCAATCTAGACCAAGACTTGACCCGCAACCACGTCCAACCGCCGACGTAGTTCACAGAAACATGAACCGGCTCGAAATTGTCATCAAGGGGAGCGAGGGAGCTAGCCCGGAGGGAAACGGCGGGACACGCAAGAGGCGCGAGACAGGAGGACACGTTGAAAAATCAAGGTGCCCGACGCGAAGCGGAAATCGCGTTTTCGCTAACGTCCATGGCGATTCGGGCCACCGCGGGGCATCAAACCGGCGGGGTGCGGTGGCTTGCGAAGCGCACCGTCGACCGAACCGGTCTTCCAGGGTGACCCGACCGAACTCGCCGCCCTGCCGCGGTCAGGGGCAGGCCGCGAGGCGAGCGATCGCGCCCAGCGAGCGGGCACCGTGCGGCGGTTCGTCGCGCTCGGCGCAGTCGAAGCGATAGCCCTGCTGGGCGCAGTAGCCCAGCCACTTCGCGAGAAAGAGATTGACGCGCCACTTGTCGAGCAGGAGCGGCTCGTCAGGGTCGCGTAGCATCGGCAGCGACTTCGGCGACAGGCCGAGCACCTCGACCTGCCGCGCGTCGTGGTAGGCGCGCAGGCAGGCGTCGGGCTCGGCCTGGCGGCGGGTCGCGTCGCCGAGGGAGGCGAAGAGGTAGGTCAGGCGCACCGTGCTCGTGTAGGGCGCCTGCTCCAGGACGTCGAGATGGAGGTCCAGATCGCCGGGGCACGACGCCCGATGGGCACCCTGGATGCGGTTCAGCCCGGGGACCAGGCGTCGCAGCAACGCGTAATTCCCCTCGCACAGCCCCATCAGGGAGCCGACAGTGGGGCGCCCGAGGAGCAGGTCGCGGGTGAGCCAGGGGTAGAGGGGGGCCTGCATGATCGGGTCTGGGCCTCGTGGGCTCTAGGCGGAACGCCCCGCGCCGGGGCGCGCCTCGGGTCGGGCCTCAGGCCTGACCCTTCTGCTGCGCCTCGATCTCGCGACGCACCTCGTCCATATCGAGCTCCGAGGCCTTTTCGATCAGCTGGCGGAACGCCGATTCCGGCAGTGCCCCGGGCTGGGAGAAGATGATGATCTGCTCGCGGAAGATCATCAGCGTCGGGATCGAGCGGATCTGAAAACGGGCCGCCAACAACTGCTCGTCCTCGGTGTTGACCTTGGCGAAGACGATGTCCTCGTGATCGGCCGAGACCTTGTCGTAGACGGGCGCGAACGAGCGGCACGGTCCGCACCAGGGCGCCCAGAAGTCGACGATGACGAACGGACTGTCCGTGATCGTCTGCTCGAAATTGTCCTTGTTGAGCTCAACTACGGCCATTTGGCTTCCCCCTTGGATTCTTTATCAAAATAGGTCGGACGATAGGATCGGGACGACGCGAGCGAGGCATCCGTCGGTCGGCGTCGCCGCGTGGGACGGATCGGACCCGCCCGGCCGACGGCGCCCCTCGGCCCGAACCGGACCGGCCCCGATACGCGGATCGATCGGCGTGCGGCACCCGCGGGGCCCTGGGCAACCCCGAGGCATGCGGCTACCCGGCCACGGGGTGGGTCACAGGCCCTCGAGCCCGCGGATGATCTGATCGCGGATCGCCTCGACACTGCCGATGCCGTCGACCCTCAGGTACTTGGGCGCGCCCTCGTCGCCCCGCGCCGCCCAGCTCGAGTAGTACTCGATCAGGGGCTCGGTCTGCTCGTGATAGACGCCCAGCCGGGCGCGCACCGTCTCCTCCTTATCGTCGTCACGCTGCACGAGCGGCTCGCCGGTGACATCGTCCTGACCCTCGACCCGCGGCGGGTTGAACTGGATATGGTAACTGCGCCCGGAGGCTGGATGCACGCGGCGCCCGGACATGCGGCGGATGATCTCTTCGTCGGAGACGTCGATCTCGACGACGGCGTCGACGAAGATCCCCGCCTCCTTCATCGACTCGGCCTGGGCCAGCGTGCGCGGAAAGCCGTCGAACAGGAAGCCCCGCGCGCAATCGGGCTCGGCAATGCGCTCCTTGACCATGCCGATGATGATGTCGTCGGACACCAGGCCGCCGGCATCCATGACCGCCTTGGCTGCCTGTCCGAGTTCGGTGCCCGCCTTGACGTGGGCGCGCAGCATGTCCCCGGTGGAGATCTGCGGGATCGCGAAGCGTTCCTTGATGAAGCCGGCCTGAGTCCCCTTTCCGGCACCCGGACCCCCGAGCAGGATGACACGCATCTTCGTCGCTCCTCAGTCGTCGTTTGAGAATTTTGGCGCGTCAGTCTGCCACAGCCGACGGCGAGTCACCATTGCGGCGAGTCGATTCGGGCGGTTGCGGGCGTCGCGGGCCAAGCGGCGGGCGCCCCGCAGGGCGGGACAGGTGCGGCAGGGTTGCGCCCCGAGGCGCTCCCGAGGTGCCCGCCCGGACGGCGCCGGGCGGGACGGGCGATCAATGGTCGCAGGGGTTGCCCGAGGTACTCAGCGAGCCGTCGAGGAACTGCCGGACGAGTTCCTGCGGGGCGGCCTGTGGGGCGCCGATGACGACCGCGATCTCGTGGCTCGCGAAGAGGTCTAGCGCGCGCTGGCCCATGCCGCCGGCGATGATGTGGGTGGCACCTTGCTCGGCGAGCCAGCGTGGTAGCAGGCCGGGTTCGTGCGGTGGGGCGGCGACCCGGCGCTCGCCGGTGACGGCCCGCGACTGCGGGTCGACATCGGTCAGGGCGAACTCCGGACAGTGGCCGAAATGGGCAGCGAGGACGTCGTCCTGCACCGGGATGGCGATGCGCATCTGGGTATCTCCAAGGCGATCAAGAAAGCGAACGTTATAGAAAGGGCTGGGTTCTTCCCTCACCGCAGCCCGTGCCGGCCGCGGAGATGTGATCGCCCGCAAGCGAGCGACCCGGGAACCGGTCGGTCCGTTGCCTCGCGTCTTCTGCGAAGGCTCATGGAGGCGCAGGCACCGGCCATGGGGCGCCGTCGAGCTGCGCGCGGCAGCGGGCGAAGAGGGCGCGGATCTCGGCCGCGAGCGGCCCGTCGCCCGCCTCGACGAGCGCCTGGCCGGCGAGCTGGGCGGCGGTCACGGCGTCGTCGTACGGCAGCCGAGCGAGGACCGGGGCGCCGCGCGCGGCGGCCAGATCGGCGATCCGCGCGGCCAGTGCCGGGCTAAGGTCGGCCTTGTTGATGCAGACCATCGCCGGCACCCGGAAGTGGGCTGTCAGATCCAGGACCCGGGCCAGGTCGTGCTCGCCCGAGACCGTCGGTTCGGTCACGATGAGGACGGCATCGGCCCCGGTGATCGAGGCGATCACCGCGCAGCCGGTCCCCGGTGGGCCATCGACGAGGATCAGCTCGTGCCCGTCGCGCTCGGCGAGCCGACGGGCCTCCTTGCGTACCAGGCTGACCAGGCGACCCGAGTTCTCGCCGGCGACGCCAAGCCGAGCATGCACGAGCGGTCCGCAGCGGGTCGTCGAGCGGTACCACTCGCCACAGGTCCGGCTGTGCATCTCGATCGCCCGCTCGGGGCAGACCTCGGCGCAGAGCCCGCAGCCCTCGCAGGCCAGGTCGTCGATGCGGTAGCGCCCGCCGGTCACCGCGACCACGGCCTCGTAGCGGCAATAGACGGCGCAGGCGCCGCAACCGGTGCAGTCCTCGGTGCGGATCTCGGCCTCGTACCCGGCGACGAAGGGTTGGGTCTCGACGACCGTCGGCCGCAGCAGCAGATGCAGGTCGGCGGCGTCGACATCGCAGTCGGCGACGACGGCCTCGCCGGCCAGCGCGGCGAACGACCCCGTCAGGCTGGTCTTGCCGGTACCGCCCTTCCCGCTGATGATCACGAGCTCCTTCATATCGCGACCGCCACCTCCTCGTCGGTCTCGCCGGCCGTACGCAGCCGGGCGAGCAGATCACGGAAGCGCGACCGCAGCGCCGGCAGCTCGTCGACCAGCAGGCCGCCACGCGCGTAGACCTCGGCGATGCGCCGGTCGTTCGGGAGGGTCAGCAGCAACGGGATGGCCTCGGCGGCGCAATAGTGCGCGACGCGCTCATCACCGATGCCATGACGGTTGACGACGACGCCGAAGGGCCGCCCGAGGCGACGGACCATCTCGACGGCGAGGCGCAGATCGTGCAGCCCGAACGGGGTCGGCTCGGTCACCAGGACGACGAAGTCGGCATCGCGCACCGCCTCGACGGCCGCGCAGGAGGTACCCGGCGGGGCATCGATCAGCGTCAGCCCCGCGGGCTCGGCGTGGCGCTTGACGGCGCGGATCACGGCCGGCGTCATGGATTCGCCGTTGCCGAGCAGACCGTCGACGAGGCGCAGACCGCCGCGCCGTCCGGAGCGGACCAGGCCGATCGGACGCGCGACCTCGGTGATCGCCCCCCTCGGACAGACCACCACACAGCCACCGCAGCCATGGCAGAGTTCGGGAAAGACCAGCGGCGGACTACCGCCGCCCGGCGAGAAGATGGCGCCGAAGCGACAGAAGCCGCCGCAGGTGCGGCAGCCGTCGCAACGCGCCGCATCGACGTGCGGCACCGCGAGCGTGACCGGCTCCTCGCCGTCCAGTGGGGTGGGCAGGAAGAGCCGGCAGTTGGGCGCCTCGACATCGCAGTCGAGGAGACAGACGGGCTCGTCGGCGACCGTCGCCAGATTGACGGCGATGCTCGTCTTGCCCGTGCCCCCCTTGCCGCTCGCGATCGCGATCTGCATGGTACGCCGCCTGCCCGTCCGTTCAGCCACGCTCAGCGACCGAGGCCGCCGCGCGCGCCGCGCTGACCGCGACCGAGCCCCTGACCCTGACCCTGGCATCGGCCCCGACCGCCCCGGCCGTTGCCGGGGCCGGGGCCACCGGCGAAGCCCGTTCCGACATCGTTCGCGGCACAATTGCCCCTACCGCGCCCGCTCATCGGTCCGCGCCCTTGGGGCCCCGTCCTGTCTTGTCTCGGCATTGTCTCTTCTCCCATCCGGCCGCAACCGGATCGTTCAGTGATCGACTTGCCCACGCGATCGACGATCGCTCAGGCGACCCCGGAGTGCGACGCGACGGTCGCCGCCTCCGTCTTCTCCAACCGACCCTCGCGCAGCGCCTCGATGGCCTCGCGGACCGTGCCCGAGGCGCCCGTGTAGACGGCGATGCCAGCCGCCTGGAGGGCGCGGAACGCCTTGGGTCCGCAGTGACCGGTGACGACCGCCGTCGGCGCGAATTCGATGATGGTCTGCGCACCCTGGACCCCGGCCCCCTGGCTCGCCAGCTGGCCGGAGCCGTTGTCGTGCGCCGACCAGGCGCCGGTCTCCAGGTCGTAGAGGACATAGACGGCGGCCCGCCCGAACTGGGGATCGACCGCCGCCTCGAGGGTTCCGGCCTGCGCCGTGATGACGATCTTCATCGTGCTGCTCCCATGACTTGCGATTGAATCGGCGCAGACGCCGCGACGCCGCCGGCGACGCCCCGCACCGAGTCCGTCCGGCGCGGACCTTTGGCATACACGATTCGACGGCTGCTCGCCGTCGTCGCGCACCGCGCCGCCCTCGACCCGCAGGGCCTGGCCCAGGACCAGGGCCCCGGCGACCTTCTGGCGGGCACCGGCGAGGATCCGCGACAGGGTCGGACGCGAGATCTGCATCCGCTCCGCGGCCGCCTCCTGGTAGAGCCCCTCCAGATCCACGAGCCGCAAGGCCTCCAGTTCGTCCAGGGCCAGCACGACCTCCTGCAACCGATGCAGCGGCACGCCGGCCGGCTTGTAGTAGGTCGCCTGCGGGCGCTGGCCGATGCGGCGAGGCAAGGGTGGTCTTGGCATCTGGGGACTCCGTTTGGTCGTAATTATGGACTTATGTTCATAACTGTCAAGTATCGCCAGTGCGCGAGCTATGCCCTGCCCGCGCCTTGAGCTATAGTTACGGTCCGTCCTACGGCGCCCAGGAAACCGCCGCCAGCGGGTCGGCGCCGCCTCTTCGAACGGCTCGGCGCGGAGGCCATGATGGCGAGTGCGCTTGAATCGACCCTGAACCCATCTCGCCCCAGTCCGCTGGATGGCATACGACTTCCGTTTGCCGTCGCCCTGATGACGGCCGGCATCGGTGCAGCCGCTCAGGCGTCGGAGCCGGACTCCGCGGCGCAATCGCCCGAGCAGGCGGCGGCGCCAGCCGCCCGGACAGCGAGCGCGACCGAGGTCGCGATCGAACAGATCACCCTCGCACCCAATCCTGTTTGGCAGGGAGGTGTCATCGAGATCACGACGGAATACCAGGTAGTCCCGCCACCTGGGACGGCCACGGTCGCGGTGACCGAGTCTTGGGCGTTGCTGGATGGCGGCCGCGAGACCCTGGACTACCATTCCTCCCCCGAGGCGCGCACGCCGACCCATTGGCTCGCCAAGGCATCGCTGCGCATTCCACGCGCCGCGAGCCCCGGGCGCTACACCATCGTGCACCGCGTCGCCACGACGACAAGCCAGGATCAGCGCACGACCGATTTCATCGTCGCACCGCGCGTCGTCCCGCCCGAGGTCACGGATTGGCTCGCACGAGGCCGCACCGCACTGGCGGCCAAACGCCTCCTCACGCCCGAGGACGATGCCGCCGTAACCTACGCCCGACGCGCACTGGCAGCCGACCCGGGCAATCCGGAGGCGCAAGCACTGCTCGGCGAAGTGATCGACACCTATCTCGGATGGGCCGATGCGCAGATCGGTCGCTACAGCCTCGCTAGAGCCAGCAGCAATCTATCCAAGGCGCATTCGCTCGAGGCGTACGCGTCGACGGAACAGCAGGGGCGCTACGAAACGCTGCAACGGGAACTGCGGGCCAAGCAGTCCCAAGCCACCGCGCAGCGCCGCCATGCGACTCAGGCGACCAACGACAGGGAGGAAGAAAAGGGGCTATTCGGCACGCTGAAGCGGCAGCTCAGGTCAGCTGACTGCGCGATCCAGGGCCTCATCGACCCTGATTATTGCAAGTAGCCGACTCGGGGGCCTCCCGAGATACCTCGTGAAACCCCGCCGCGCAGGGTGCGGCGAACTGGAAACGGCATCCGTCGCAAAGACGATCGTACCGAGATCGGCGCAAGTCGCCATGGACGTTAGCCGCGCGACCTCGGGCGCTGAGCATCGGTGCCCGCAGCGTAGCCTTCGTCTGGGTCCGCACCGCGAAGAGAACCGGTTTCCTGGCCCGAGACCACCAGTGGGGGGCGGCAACTTGGTTCACGACGTGGCGCATGTTCAGTCGCCTATCGCAACCGGACATGACAGATGTAGAAGACCGTTCGAGCTGACATCGCGAGCGCGCCGTGAAGGCTGCGCGCGCCGAAAAAGGCGGGGTCTCCGATCGACAAAGGGGTCGACCGGAGAGGGAAGCGCGGGGACGTCCAGCGCTTCCCGAGTTCGACGGGGTGTCGGCCTAGAAGCGCCGCCCTCGCGACGGCGAGTCGCTCTTCGGCTTGGCCTGATTGACGGTGATGTTGCGTCCGTTCAGATCCGTGCCATTGAGACCCTTGATCGCGGCATCGGCCTGCGAATTACTGGACATCTCGACGAAGCCGAAGCCCTTGGATTCACCGCTGAATCGATCCGTGATCACATTGACCTGAGAGACCTCGCCGAAGCGGGAAAAGGCTTCACGCAGATCCGAGTCGGTGACGCTGTAAGGAAGGTTTCCGACGTAAATATTCATATTGGACTCTGTAATTCGTGCATCGGTTACGAATTTGCACTATCGAAAAAAACCAAGCACAAGAAACTCTTCGACAGCGTAAACGGGATGGTGCCGCAATGAAAAAGGAACATGAACGAACTGCGCACATCTCCGGGGTTGTACCGAACCCGAATCACAGGCGATTCACTTCGATCTTGGCATCGCGGCATGCACAGTAGCATGCCACGCTGAGGAAGGCACGCGAAATCTTTTCGCCACCCGATGCGAATTCAACCCAAGAGCGGTCGTTGTACGATGCCCGAGGTGCGCCGCACAGGGTGTCCGGCAAGGCACAAGGAGGCGCAATAGCCCACTGTTGCAACGACTTGCAACACTGCCGCGCGCGACGTGCAGCGAGCGCCTCCGACGACCGCCCGCCGGGCGACCCTACTTCTTTCGGGCCGTGATGGGGGGGCGGCCGGTCTTGCCGACGGCATTGCGCAGATTGAAGTCGTTCGCACAGCCCTCCGCATAGGCCAGCACCTCTTCGCGCGTGCCACGATGCAGGCCGGCCAAGCGGGTGCGCCCACTCGCCAGGACGTAGCGATACCATTCGCCCCCTTGGCCGTCGTCGGGCATGGCGACCCGCTCGATCGATTCGACCTCGTACTGATACCGCAGAAGATTGCTCGGCACGGCATCGTCCACGGATGGCGCGACATCCGCTGCACGCCCGTCGGAGACGAGCGGCTCGTGAGTCGCACTGGCCACGCGGCTGACTTCGATGATCGTGCCCTTGAGGATCCGCCCATCGAGACTGGAGACGGCCTCGGCGGCGGCATCCGGGTCGATATCGACGCGACCGAATCCACGCGCCCCCAGTTCCGACGCACCCCGATAGAGCCGAACGTCTCCAACGGCACCGTACGTGGAGAAGAGCTCGCGGAGATCGGCTTCGGTCGTCGCCTCCGAAAGATTGGTCAGATAGAGGGTCGCGGTCAGAGGGGGCGCCATGAATGAGGTTGGATCCCTGGTTGGTGGGTGGCGAATCCTCGCCGATCAGGTCGGGCGTGCGCGGCGATACGGGCTCTCGATCCCACCCGGGGCACTCGCGAATGGGGGAGACAATCCCCGATCGCCCTGCGCTCGGTCCAGGACCCGGCAGACCCTGAAGTCAACCCGCCTTTATTACATAGGGCCGCAGACCGATATTACCACCGAACCAGGCATCGATATGAAAAAGCCGCGCCCCTTGGGGCGACCTGCCGAGGTCCCCACAAGTCGTGGCCATAGCTTGGCGATTGCACCTCCTCGTGCCTTGCCGGACACCCCGCGCGGCGCAACTCGGGCACGGTCCGACTGCCGCCTTTAGGATGATGACAGAGCCCCGAGACCCCAAGATGCTAGACCAACCAGACCCAACCGCCGTCGAGGGCTACCTCGTCTCGCTCCAAGACCGACTCACCGCCGCCCTCGAGGCAGCCGACGGCACGGCCCGCTTCCGCGAGGACGCCTGGGAGCGCCCCGGGGGCGGCGGTGGGCGCACCCGGGTGCTGAGCGACGGGGCCCTGCTGGAACAAGCCGGCATCAACTTCTCGCATGTCTTCGGCGCCCGCCTGCCCGAGACGGCCACGGCCGCGCGCCCCGAGCTCGCCGGCAGCCGCTTCGAGGCGCTCGGCGTGTCGGTGGTACTGCACCCGCGCAACCCCTATGTGCCGACCTCGCACGCGAACGTGCGCTTCTTCAGCGCCGTGCGGCCCGACGGGCAAACGACTTGGTGGTTCGGCGGCGGCTTCGACCTCACCCCGTATTACGGCTTCGACGAGGACGCGATCGCCTGGCACCGCCAGGCCCGCGACCTCTGCCGACCCTTCGGCGAGGACGTCTACCCGCGCTTCAAGCGCTGGTGCGACGAGTACTTCTTCCTCGCGCACCGCAACGAGCCGCGCGGCATCGGGGGGCTCTTCTTCGACGACCTCGCCGAGTGGGGCTTCGCGCGGACCCTCGAGTTCGTGCGCACCGTCGGCGATGGCTATCTCGCGGCCTATCTGCCGATCGCCGAACGCCGCCGCGACCTGACCTACGGCGAGCGCGAGCGGGCCTTCCAGCGGTATCGGCGCGGGCGCTATGTCGAGTTCAACCTGGTCTGCGACCGGGGCACCCTCTTCGGGCTCCAGTCGGGCGGACGCACCGAGTCGATCCTGATGTCGCTGCCGCCCGAGGTCAGTTGGCGCTACGACTGGCGGCCGGGCGCAGGGACCCCGGAGGCCGCCCTCACGGAGCGCTATCTGACCGCACGCGACTGGCTCGCCGCGGACCCGCCCCCGAAACGGGACTGACCAGAAATCGGCCAATCCGTCATCAGGGTCTCGTCATTCATCGGCTTGCCTGCACTGTGCACAACCTTATGCACAGGCTGCCCACACCGATCGGGGAAAACCTCGTCGACCGCGCGGACACCGACTACAATACTGGGTTTTAGCCGTTCACCGCGGCGCGCGCCGAGGCCTCGGCCGCCGTCGCAAGCCGGAGTCCGTTCGCCAATGAGAAGCACCACCATCGCCATCCGTTCGATCCTGCCCGCCGCCCTCGCCTGCGCGGCCCTGCTCGGCGCCTGGACCGCCGCCGCGGACGAGGCGCCGCTGCCGACCTACAGGCTGGAGGACATCGCCGCCCATGCCAGCCAGGATGACTGCTGGATGGCGATCGACGGTCAGGTCTACGACGTGACCGAACACATCGAGATCCACCCCACGCAGCCGGAGCTGGTCGCCACCTGGTGCGGCAAGGAGGCGAGCGAGGGCTGGCACACGAAGAACTACGGCCAGCCGCACTCGCCCGCCGCCGAGGCGATGCTCGAGGAGATCCGTATCGGGACCCTCGCCGAGTAGGCCGGCCGACCGGCGGCGCGCCGCCCACGCGCCTCAGGCGCGGCCCGCCCAGTGCAGGACCGTGCCGTGCAGTTCCTTGAGCCCAATGGGCTTGGTCAGGTAGTCGTCCATGCCGGCCTCCAGGCACTGCTCCCGGTCGCCGGGCATCGCCAGCGCCGTCAAGGCGACGATCGGGGTACGACGCAGGTCCCGATCGCGGCGCAGCCGGCGCGTCGTCTCCAGGCCGTCCATGCCGGGCATCTGGACGTCCATCAGGATGACGTCCGGGAAGCGCTCGCGCGCCTCGGCGATCGCCGTCTCGCCGCTGCCGGCGGTGACGACCTCGCAGCCCTTGGTGCGCAGATAGACGGCGAGCATCTCCAGGTTGCCCTCGTTGTCGTCGACGATCAGGACCCGCGGCGGACGCGCCCGCGCCGGCGTGCCCGCTGCGTCGCCCGGGGCCGGCTCCGGGGGCAGCGCCTCGGCCTGCTGGGCCGTCGGATCCCAGGGTAGGGCGATCTCGAAACGACTGCCCTCCCCGACCCGGCTCTGGACATCAATGCGCCCCTCGTGCAGCTCGGCCATGCCGGAGGCCAGCGCCAGGCCGAGACCGGTGCCGTCGTACTGGCGCGCGGCCCGGCCATCGAGCTGAACGAAGGGCTGAAAGAGTCGCTCGAACTGCTCCTGCGGGATCCCGACCCCGGTATCCCAGACGCCCAGGTGCAGCTCGCGGCGCTCGGGATCGGCGGTGACATCGAGGCCGATCGCGCCGCCCGCGGGCGTGAACTTGACGGCATTGCCGAGCAGATTGACGAGCATCTGCTTGAGGCGCCGGCTATCGCCGCGCACGAGCCGGACGCGCGGATCGATCTCCAGCGAGACGGCGAGCCCCTTGCGCTTGGCGGCCGGAGCGATCAGCCGCAGGCTCGCATCGCAGAGCTGGGCGACCGGTACCTGGTCCCAGCGCAGGGTCATGCGACCCGAGGCGACGCGCGACATGTCGAGGACGTCGTTGATGAGTTCGAGCAGATGGCTGCCGTTCTCGTGGATCATGTGCACGGCCTTGCGCTGGCGCTCGCTCAGCGGCCCGAGCAGGCCGTCGCCCATCGTCTCCGAGAGGCCGAGGATCGAGGTCAGGGGCGTGCGCAACTCGTGGCTCATCGCGGCGAGGAACTCGTCCTTGGCCTGCGCCGTGCGGGCCAACTCGACGTTGGCCCGATCGAGTTCCCGCGTGCGGTGTCGGACCCGCTCGGCGAGCTGGGCGCGCTCTTCGGCCAGCGAGGCATGGGCCGCCCGCAGGGCCGCCTCGGCCTCCTTGCGCGCCGAGATGTCGGAGAAGGTGACGACGGCCCCGACCAGCCGTCCGTCGTCGTGGATGGGGTTGGAGTGGTACTCGACCGGGAAGGCCGAGCCGTCGGCGCGCCAGAAGACCTCGTCGTCGACGCGCGCCGGGATGCCCTCGCGATAGGTTCGACTGGCCTTACAACAATCGGCCGCGTAGGGGCGGCCGTCGGCGTGGGCATGATGCGTCGTCTCGTGCATGTTTCGCCCGATCAGCGCCTCCGGCGACGCATAACCGAGCATCCGCACGGCGGCCGGGTTGCAGAAGATGCAGGCCCCCTCGGCGTCGACTCCATAGATGCCCTCGCCGGTCGACTCCAACAGCAGGCGCGAGCGCGCCTCGCTCTCGCGCAGGCTCTCGCGCGAGCGGGCGAGGCTCTCCTGCATCGCCTGGAGTGCCGCGAGCATCTCGGCCTGCTCGCCGCCGCCACCGACCCGGATCGGCGTCGAGAAGTCCCCGGCGCTGACCCGCCGCGCGATCGCCGTCGCCGTCGCGATCGGCTGGGCGATGGTGCGGTCGACGAGCCAGATCAGGATCGCCACGGCACCTGTCATGACCACGACCATCAGAAACAGGATGCGGCCCTTGACGGCCCCGATCTCGGCGTCGATCCGGGCGAGGCTCGCGTCCCGCGCGGCGAAGGCTGCGACGAGGATGTCGTCGATCAGATCGGTCGGCTCCCGATCGATGCCGCGCACCCGGCGGTCGACGACGAGCTGCGGGTCGGGATCCTCTGCCCTGTAGGCGGTCAGGGCGGCGCGGTAGGCCTCGCCGAGCCGGCCATGGGCGGCGAGGAACCGCACCGAGATCGCGTAGGCCGGGTCCGTCTCGGCGAGGCGCCCCATGAGCCGCCCGACGACCGCCCGGGTCTGCCCCTCCTCGTGCTCGAAGCGGTCGAAATAGTCGGCGAAGAGCCGCGCGTCCTGGCCGCGCAGCAGCACGTTCTTCCACTCCTGCACCTGCTTTTTGAAGTGGACCTGGGCGGTCAGGGCATCGGTGACGATGGCCGCGGCCCGGTCGCGGACTGCGACCTCGCGCTCGTAGACCTGGGTCAGCCGCGCCAGACCGTAGAGGCCGGCGGCGAGATTGACGACGAGGATCGCGATCAGCCCGGCAGCGAGCTTGGTTCGAATCTGCATGCGATGCGGTCATATTGGGAGACAACGGACCGCGCCGCCAGGTCGGGCGCACCCGCCCCGCGGTCGCGAACTGACCGCGATTATCGCACCTTCATCGCCGCGTCGGCCGCACCCGGACAATGCCCGCCGCAGGCCGCGCGACCCGCCGGTCACCGCTCAGCGGGCGTCCGTCAACCGAGGATCAGCTCGTAGGCACGACGCAGCAGCGCCAGCTCGAGCGGCGGCAGGGCACGCGCCTGGGTCAGGTCGATGAAGGCACCGCCGAGGGTCTCGGCCAGCGCGAGCGGCGGGTCGATCGCGGTGAAGCGCGCAAGGAGGATCTCGATCGTGACATCGGCGCTGCGCACCGGGGCGCGAAAGCCCGACTCGATCTCCAGGCTGCCGTGCGCGAGCCCGAGCTCGGCCTCCGCGGCATGCAGCACCGCGAACGGATGCCAACTCACCTTCGCCGACCCGCGCGGCCCCGCGTCGAGCTCGGCCTGCGGCGGCAGCGCGGCGAAGCCGCAGACGCCCCCGTACGGCAGCCGCAGGAAGCGGGTGCGAGCGCTCGTCGGGTGCTTGTGGTACATGATCAGGCGCGAATCGCTCATCGCAGGGGTCCTGCCGGGTGCATTGGAAGACATGGCCGCGCCTCGCCCAAGCGACACGACGCCAGGGCGCGGCGGCCGCTCAGCGCGGCATCCGCTCGGCGACGTTGAAGCCGCCGAGGGCCTCGCCCTCCTCGCCGAGCGGCTCGACCCGCCGGTAGACCAGCCAGCGCCCGTCGAGAAGTCGCCAGGTCGTCAGCGACTCGGCATAGACGGCCGCCTGATAGAACTCCTCGTCATCGTCCGAGCGCAGCTCCGTCAGGCGGTAGTCGCAGGCGCAGAAGCAGGGGTCGCCGGCCTCGTCGTAGCCGAGGATGCGCGATGCCGCCACCTCGTACTCCTCGAACACCCGAAAGCGCTGCGGCACGACCACCTGGTGGCGCCACTCGGGTGTGAGCTGCGACCACCAGGGCGGCCGATCGCCACCGTCGAGGGCGGGCGGCGGCCCGGACGTACGATGGGAGAGGCATTGCGAAGGCGGCATGAGAGGGGCTCCTGTGGTGACGAAGTCATCGTGACGGCGTGGTGCCGCGGCCGGGGCATCGCGCTGCTCGCTCGTGCGGGCCACGACAACCGACCGCCACCCTGTCGCGATGGCGACAAGGGGACACCGGCCACACGGCAAGGCCCGGCCGATGCGCCCAGCCGGCCGGGCTCGGCAAGGTCATGCGCGCGGGCTGGGCACGAGGCGCTAAGCATATAATTCATAAGGCCAAATTTCGGCCGCAGCAGATACGCCCGGCACATCCGGTCGCGCACCGCCCCAGGGCCATGCCAGACACCGAAGGGAGGAGCGGGGGTGCGGCCGGTGGAGCACCCCGTTCGTATCAAACCCTTAGCAATAACCCCGCCATTTGTCGGGGTCGGCCACAGGACGACCGCCACCGCCGGGACGACCAGGCCCGGGACGCGGGAATTCGTCAGCGCACCCCGCCGAGGATCGACCGTGAACCGGGCAGACCATCTCGACCAAGGCCGGAGCACGGGTCTGCCCCGATGCGGCCGCCGGTCGGGGTTTTCGTTCGGGTTCCGCGCGGGTAACCTCCCGATTCGGCGGCTTGCCGGCCGCGGAGCATGGTCGGGCGATCGCCCTTCGCGCCATTGAGAGGATTGATGGATATCGACGCGCTGAATGCCGAGCATCGGCTCCAGGGCAGCTTGCGCCTGGGCGAAGGCCGCGGCGGGCTCCCTGTGATCGAGATCGACAACGGCTGGGCCAGCGCCAGGATCTCGCTGCACGGCGGCCAGGTGCTCGCGTACCGCCCGGCCGCCACCGGCAGCGATCTATTGTTCGAGAGCACCCGCGCCTGGTTCGAGTCGGGCCGTGCCACCAAGGCGGGTATCCCGATCTGCTGGCCCTGGTTCGGGCGCGACCCTCAGGGGCGGCCGATCCACGGCTTCGTCGGCGAGCGGCGCTGGACCCTGCTCGGGACCGCCAACCTGCCGAGCGGTGCCACGCGGGTGCGACTGGGGATCTCGGACGACGCCGAGACCCGAGCCATCTGGCCGCATCGCTTCGATCTCGCGGTCGAGGCCACGGTCGGGGAGACGCTGTCGGTCGAGCTGATCGCCCGCAATACCGGAAGCCAGCCGTACCGCGTGACCCAGGGGCTGCACAGCTATTTCCGCGTCGGGGATGTCCGTCGCACCCGACTCCTCGGTCTGGAGGGCTGCCGGTACATCGACAAGTCGGTCGGCGGGGACGATGCGATTCGCGTCCAGGCGGGGCCGGTCCTGGTCGATCGCGAGGTGAATCGCATCTACGAGCGGGTGCCGCCGGATCTGGCGCTGGAAGACCCGACGCTCGGGCGGCGGATTCGGATCGCGAGCCGGCACAGCTCGACTTGCGTGGTCTGGAACCCCTGGATCGAGACGGCGCGCGCGATGGAAGACCTCGGCGATCTGGATTATCTGGATTTTCTGTGCGTCGAGACGGTGAACGCCGCGAGCGAGGTCATCGAGATTCCAAGCGGCGGCGAGGTCCGGCTGGCCGCCGAGATGGCCGTGGAGCCGCTATGAGTGCGGGCGTCGCCCGCGACCCTCTCCCCCTCCCCCGCAAGCCCTGGCCGCCTCCTCGTGCAAGCCTGCGGAATCCCCGAGGCCGCGCACGCCGCGCCCTGCAACCCTCGCGTGGATAGGCGCCCGCTCGAGGGCGATGTGCGCGAACCGATCGCCTGCAAGCGGGCCCCTACGGCGCTCGGATCCTGAGGTGACGCGACGGAGCGGTCTCGTCCTTTCAATGTCCCCGCAAGCGCCCCTCGATCCCGCCCACCGGCTCGCAGTCGATATGCAATTCTCGATCGCGGCGGATCAGTGGGGTGTAGATCAGGGCACGGAGGACATCGCTCCGCTCCCAGATTTCCTCGTCACCCAACACGGCAACATAGTCCCCACCGATCTCATACGGATCCCAGAAGATCACCTGATAGGAACCGGGCTGGGTGACCTCCTGCCTGGAGACCTGACCGCGGAAATAGTACTTGCCGCCGAACGGCTCGTAGAAGACCTCCCGCGGTTCGCCGGGGAGCGGACCGGGGACGACGACGGCACCCTCGCCCTCGGGGATCTCGACGACCTCGGGCAACGGGTGGTCGGGCGGCGGCAGCCCAGGCCCCACGAGTGCGAACCACGGGATGAAGTCCTCATAGCCGACGCAGGCCGGGACGATCGCCTCGATGTAGATCTCGGCCGGCTCGGCGAGATCGAAATGGTAGAAGTCCACGTCCAACGCCGGTTCGTCGTCACGGTACGCCAGCCACGAGTAGACGGCGATCGACTGTTCGACCTCGCCACGCACCTCGAACGGCCGTTCCTGCGTCCAATCGCGGTGCTCGAAATAGGGCACATGGGCCAGCACCGGACCGGCGAGACCGGCGATCAGCGCGGCCCCGCCGACCGCGCGGGCGGCAGTTCGAGATGGTAGAGACCTGTTGCGCGACATCGGAAGACCCTCCTCGATCACCTTGACAACCCCGTCCACCCAGTGGTCGACCCCGATCCGTCAAGCACAGCGGGCACCGAGGTCGAATCGGAACTCGCCGGTTTCAATGCCCATCAGGCGGCAGCCAAAGGGCGGATTCGGCCAAGTGCTCGAGCGTCAATTCGTCGAACAGGTCACGGCGCTCGTCATTGACCATGGCCCCGGCTTGCTCGATCACGACGAGCCGCGCCGCCGGATTCAGTGCCTGGAAGGCGTCCGCCTCGGTGAGCGGCGTAAAGGCGTTCTCGCCCCCCCAAATCAGCAGGATCGGCCGCTCGCAGGCGGCCACCTCGTCGCGGACATCGAGCCCGAGGTTGCCGGTCAAGAAGGCCGCAGCACCGTAAAGCGATTCCGCCACACGCGTGTACCGCCAATAGTCGTAGCGGGTGGGCAGGTCGCAGAACGAAGGGTCGACATAGAGGGAGCTGCGACAGAAGCCGGATATCGATGGCCAGGAGCCAAGCAAGTCGTAAAGGGCCTGGCCCCACTGACTCGCGACGAATCGCTCCCAGACCTGCGCGCTTGCCGGAGTGGACTCCGTTGTGAAGCTCTCGACGCCGACCGGCGCATTGAGGACCAAGGCCGTGACCAGATCCGGGCGGGCCGCGGCCGCCGCGATCGCGTAGGTACCGCCGAGTGAATGGCCAATCAGGGCCGCTGGCTCAGCGACCACCTCGTCGAGAAAGGCCGCGACCAGATCGGCATAGAAGGGGCCTGTGAATAGGCGCTCGGGTCCGATCGAGCGACCCCAGCCGGTCAAGTCCAGCGAATAGACGCGATGGCCAGCGCCGACGAGCGCACCGATCTGGTACTTGGTCTGCTCGGACGAAGCCCCGGCGCCGATGCCGTGGACTTGGACGACGGGCGTACCGACACCGTCGACGCGATAGGCGACGGACTCCCCGTCGTAACGCCATGCTCGCCAGTCGCCGCTGTAGGCGGTCGTCGATACCAGCAGGGTCGCTAGCCAGACCATCGATCTGAACAGTGTCTGCATCGTTTGGCTCCAGAGGGGGCGATCGGCGCCGCGCAGGTACGCACATCCACGGGCTGCGAGCGCGACCAATGTCGCGCGGACCAGATGATGGGGGCGCTTCAGGCTGGATTGAAGGCGGTCGCAACGAGGCCCCGCAATGGGCGCGGCCGTCCCATCGTGGACGCTGGGTGCGCAGGGGACGGCTCGGGACGGTGAGACACCAGCAGACCCGGCGGCGGTGCGAAACGCAGCCCCCTGGACATCCTGTCGAGGGACCTCGAAGAACTGCCCGGATGACAACGCTCAGAGCTCCCCTGAAGACACGGCCGGCAACGCCTCCCCGCGCACCTCAACATGTCGCAATCCCCCCTTGCTGGGGTTGGCAGCAGGACGATCGCAGAGGGCGGGACGATCAGGCGCGCGGGCGTCCCCGACGTCGGAAAAGGGGCGTTCGGCGCCAGGTGGATGCGCAGCAGGGAACGATCCGGCAGGCGGCAGATCAGCGCCCGCCGGCCGCCCAGCTCGACGGCCCGGACGACCTCGACCGTCAACGCCTGATCGCCCGGCCCGTCGGCGGCGAAGCGCGAACCATCGGGCCGGATTGCGGCGCAAAGGGCGCCGCGATACGGCCGAACTGACGCGCGAGGACATCCCCGGCCCGATCTTCAAACTGGCCGACGTGCTCATCCAGATGGAGCGCGAGCGGGTCACGGAGATTCGCTTTCTGCCGGATGCCTGCGAGGAGGGCGCATCATGACGGGCGAGTTGGCCACGAGAGCATCCGGGCTTCAAGAAGCGGCCGACGACGCGGCGGAGCTGTCGGCGCAGGCGAAGACTGGCGGCTTAGTTGTCCGCCATCAGCGTCGGGACATCGCGGTCCCCGTGCACGACGCGTACGATCTCGATACCGTCGGTGATTTGACGGTACAGGATGAGATACCGCCGGACCGGAGAATAGCGAAGCTCCGGCGCAATGTCGGACCTTGCCGGGCCAAGGCCGGGCTGATCGGCAAGCAGCAGGAGCTTTTCCTCGATGTCATCAAGCACGCGGTCGGCGGCGCGCACATCGTCATGGGCGATGTAAAGCCAGATATCGATCAGGTCTTCCTCGGCCTGCGCCGTCCGCTTGATGGTCGGCATGATCCGTCACGCGCCTGTTGTCCCAGTGTCTTGCGCCGCAACGAACCGCCGTCGCGCCTCGGCCTTGACCTCCGCCATATCCGCATGGCGCCCCGGCCCACTTGCCAGACCCGCGTCCCAGAGACGCCGCAGCTCCTGGACTTCTTTCCCCTCCAGCGCGCGGCGGCGCTTCCACTCTCGCAGCGCTTCGCGCACGACCTCGCTGGTCGACGCATACTCGCCGCTCTCGACGGCCTCGCGCACGACCGCCAGCATTTCCGACGTCAGCGCAACACTGACCTTTTCGACGTGTGCCATGACAAGAGTCCTCCGAACTCGATAGTAGTAAAGATTCCCACCATGGAGCAAGAAGCGCCCTCCGATGCAGCGCCGTTTTCCCGGAGCCACCGAAGTTACGCGTTAGCCCCGCCGTATGCCGACGTCGGCAGCAGGACGATCGCAGAGGGCGGGACGACCAGGCGCGCGGGCGTCCCCGACGTCGGAAATGGGGCGTTCGGCGCCAGGTGGATGCGCAGCAGGGACCGATCCGGCAGGCGGCAGATCAGCGCCCGCCGGCCGCCCAGCTCGACGGCCCGGACGACCTCGACCGTCAACGCCTGATCGCCCGGCCCGTCGGCGGCCGGATCCTCGCCGAAGCGCGGCCCGTCCGGCAGGATCGCGACGGCCTCCGGGCGCCGCGGCGCAAACGGCGCCGCGATCCGCAGGCGACCCCAGGCACCGCCCACGGCGACGCCGTCCCAGTCGGCGACCGGCAGGAGATTCTGCCAGCCGAGGACCCGCGCGACCTCGGCGTCGCCAGGGTCGGCGAAGACGGCGGCGGTCTCGCCGAAGCGGCGCAGGCGCCCGGCGACGACGACACCGACGCGGTCGGCGACCAGGCGCACGTCTTCGAGATCATGGGTGACCAGCACGACCGGGAGGCCGACCTCGGCGACCGTCTCGCGCAGCAGCAGCCGCAGTGTCTGGCGCAGCGCGGCATCGACGGCCGAGAAGGGCTCGTCGAGAAGCAGGACGCCGGGGTCGGCCGCCAGCGCCCGGGCCAGCGCGACCCGCTGGCGCTGGCCGCCCGAGAGCGCATCGGGCCGCCGCCCGGCCAGTTCGCGCAGGTGCAGCCGCTCGAGCCAGGCGCCGATGCGGGCCGCGCGGTCCGGCCCGCGCGGCAGCCCATAGCCGATATTGCCGGCGACGCTGAGGTGCGGAAAGAGCGCATAGTCCTGGAACAGGAGCCCGACGCGGCGGTGGCGCGGCGCGAGATCGATCCGCCGGGCGCTGTCGAACCAGACCCGCTCGCCGAGGCGGATGACGCCCTGTTGCGGCGTCTCCAGGCCGGCCAGCAGGCGCAGCAGCGTGGTCTTGCCACAGCCCGACGGGCCAACCAGGGCCGTGATGCCGGCGGCCGGGACCGTCAGCGCCATCGCCAGCGAGAAGGCCGGACGGCGAAAGCGCAGCGCGACGCTCAAATCGGCCATCACAGCCGCCCGACCCGCCGCAAGAGCAGGAACAGGCCGAGCGAGAGGCCGCCGAGCAGGGTCGAGAGGCGCGCCGCGCAGTCGAAGTCGCCGTCGAGGACCTGGTTGTAGATGGCCAGCGACAGGGTCTCGGTCGAGCCGATGATGTTGCCGCCGAGCATCAGCGTGATGCCGACCTCGCCGAACGAGCGGCCGACCCCGAGGGTCAGGCCGGCGACGATGCTGCCGCGCACGACCGGGATCACGACCCGGACCAGCGTCTCGAGCGGCCCCTTGCCGAGGGTGTAGGAGGCCTCGACCAACTCCCGAGCACTGCCTTCGATCGCCGCCTGGATCGGCTTGACGACGAGCGGCAGGCCGGCGATGAAGGCCGCCAGCACCAGCGCCGGGAATGAGAAGACCAGGTCCCAACCGAAGGCCTGCTGCAGCGGCGCGCCGAGCGGGCCGTGGCGGCCGAAGACGAGCAGCAGGAAGAAACCGATCGCGATCGGCGGAAAGACCAGCGGCAGCGAGACCAGCGCATCGAGCAGGCCGCGCAGCGGCACCGGCCGGCTCAGCAGGTAGCCGAGCCCGATGCCGACCGGCAGGAACAGTGCGAGTACGACGCCGGCGACCTGGAGGCTCAACCACAGGGCCGCCGGCGAGCAGTCGAAGGCGGCGATCACTCAGAGCCCGTGCTTGGAGAAGATCGCCCGCGCCGGCGGGCTCGCGAGATAGTCGGCGAAGGCCTGCGCGGCAGCCGAGGTCGGCCGGTCCTTCGGAAAGCCGAGCGCGATGACCGGCGGGTCGTAGAGCGCAGCCGGGATCTCGTCGAAGCCGGCGATCTTCTCGGCGATGCCGAGCGCGTCGGTGATGTTGATGAAGCCGGCATCGACGGTGCCGGCGATCAGGTAGGCCGAGACCTGCGGCACGGTCGCGAGCGTCAGGAGCCGATCCTCGACCTGCGGCAGCAGGCCGCTGCGGGTCAGGAACTGGGTCGCCGCGATACCGTAGATGGCCTTCTTCGGGTCGGGCAGCGCGATGCGCTCGGCCGCCGGATCGGCAAGCGCCTGGTAGCCGGCGAGCCGGCGCCCGGCGTAGGCCAAGACCAGGCGGCCGGTGCCGAGCGGCTCGAAGCGCTCGAACAGGCCGCTCTTGGCGAGGAAGCCCTGCTCGCCGACGGCCAGGTCGACGCGGCCGCTGTGGCGGACCTGCGCCAGCACCTGCTGCATGTTGCCGAAAGCGCCGTCGACGGCGATCCCGGACGCCTCGGTGAAGGCCGCCGACACCTCGGTCAGCGGCTTCTTGTAACCGGCCCCGGCGGCGACCAGCAGCGCATCGCCCGAGGCCGAGAACGACGCCAGCAGGACCAGCAACGACAGGATGATTCTCATGACGCGACTCCGAAGGATGGCCGGTCCGAAGCCGGCAGGGACGGGACGCCCGCCGGCCCCGCACCCCGGGAGGGCTCGGGTGCGCGGGGCCTGCGCTATATCCCGGCGAATATAACGCAAGGCGGCGCGGATCAGCTCCCCGCCAGGACCTCCGCGAGCTGTCCGTCGCTCGGCTCGACGCCGAGGAAACGCTGGTAGAAGGCCCGCGTCTCGGCCTCGCGGTCCCAGGGGAAGCGCTCCGGATAGAATCGGTTGGCGAGCCACTGGATCGCCAGCGCGCGCATGAAGGACGGCGGCCGGCCCATCCAGTTGAACGGCGTGGTCGGCACCTGATAGAAGCGCCCCTCGCGCACCGCCCGCAGGTCGGCCCAGGCCGGGTCCTGCTGGATCGCGGCGTAGAATTTCGGGCTCTGGATGAGGATCAGGTCCGGATCCAGGGCCCGAACCTGCTCCAGCGTCACGTTTTCCAGGCCGCAGAGGGCCTTCTGCTCGCAGACCAGGACGTTCTCGCCGCCGGCCAGCGCGATCGCCTCGGCGTGGAAGGCCCCCGCGCACTCGGAGATGAGCCCGTTCGGCCCCTCGGCGAAGTAGACGCGCGGGCGCTCGCCCGGCGGCACATCGGCGACGGCCGCGGCGACCTCGGCGAGGGCCGCCTCGATGTAGGTGCCGAGCTCGGCGGCGCGGGCCTCGCGGCCGATCGCGCGCCCGACCAGCGCGAGCGCCGCCGGGTAGTCGGCGAGGCGCTCGACGCGCACGAAGAGCCCTGGGATCCCCAGGTCGGCGAATGTCTTCTCGACGGCCGCGGCGTCGACGAAGCGGTTGTCCCAGGCGATGCCGAGCTGGGGCGCGGCGGCGAGGACCGCCTCGCGCTGCGGCAGCGAGCCATCGCCGAGGTAGCGGCCGATGACCGGCAGATCGCGCACGAGCGGCGAGAAATAGGGCGCATCCGGCGCCTTGACCGCGAAGTTCATCGCCGTCAGGCGGGACGGATCCAGCGCATAGACGAGCGGCGTGGTCGGCGGGGCCGTCGTGAGGACCTTATCGACCTGATCGGGCACCTCGACGGTACGGCCCTTCATGTCGACGAGCTCGCGCGCCTGGGCCGAGGCGGCCAGCACCAGGAGGCCGCCGAGGAGCGTCCCCAGAAGACCCGGGTGGATCTTGCGACGAAATCGTTGTGCAATCGGCATCTCTGTCATTCCAATGGGTGTTTCAGGGATCGGGATCAGAAGTCGAGCGTGACCTTGGCGACGACGGTGAAGGGCGCGCCCGGGTAGTAGTTGAAGCCACCCGTGTCCTCGACGTAGCTCGCGTTCACGTAGGCGATGTACGCCTTGTCGAGCAGGTTGATGAAGCTCAGCGTCGCGGTCAGGTCGCCGAGCGGGGAGCGCTCCTCGTAGGTCAGATCGAGATCGACCGTGGCGTAGCCCGGGACCCGCTCGGTGCGCTGCGAGTCGGCGTAGGTCTCGCCGACGTAGCGGGCGGTCGGCGCGACGCCGAAGCGACCCAGGTGCCAGCGCCCACCGAGGCTGGCGAGCCACTTCGGGGTGCCCGGCAGCTGTTCGCCCTCGACCTCGAGGGTCGCCCCGCCGGCGGTGACCAGGTCGTCGTCGAAGACGGAGCGGTCCCAGGAGACCGAGGCGAAGAGGTCGAGGTCACGGCGCGCCGCCCAGGCGCCGGCGAGCTGCACGCCGTAGGCGTGGCTCTCGGCGACGTTCTGCGAATAGGCGAGCTTGACGACCGGGTCCCAGTAGGCGACCCCCTTGTCCTTGTACTTGGCGTAGTAGATGGTCGGCGCCAGGTAGCCGCGCGGAAAGGTCAGGCGCAGCCCCAGGTCGACGGCGTCGCCCGTCTCTGGCTTGATCCCGTTCCAGATGTCGTCGGCCGTGACCCCGGCGGCCTTGAACTTGGCGAAGTTCGATTGGAAGGTCGGCCAGATGCTGTAGGCCGGCGCGCCGTAGTTGCGCCCGAGGCTCAGCCTGAGCTCGGCGGCCGGCGCCAGCGCGTAGGACAGGCCCAGATAGGGCAGCAGCTTGTAGAAGGTCGTACCGTCGGTGCTGCGCTCGGGGACGACGGCGCTCGCCTGCTCGAGGGCCGTCTCGTAGGAGACGTCGCCGATGCCGGTCGTATCGTAGGCCTTGAAGCCGGAGAGTTGCTCGATCACGTAGCGGGCGCCGCCTTGCACGCGCAGCTTGCCGAACGCGTGAGTCGCCAACGCGTAGAAGCTCTCGAAGGCGTGCCGGTCGGTCGGTTCGGCCAGCAGCGACCAGTTGGAGAACACCAGGCCGCCCGACGCGGTCGTGTCATAGAGCTTCCAGGCCGTCGGCGGGCCGGGCGGCTCCATCGTGTTGACCCAGTAGCCGAGCTTGACGTCGGTCGTGCGGATCCGGGTCTCGACCTCGGCGTTGACGCCGTACCAGTCGTGGTCGATGAGCCACTGGCGGACCTTGCCGTTCTTCATCCCCGAGTAGTACGAGCCCTCCTCGTTGACGTAGAAGGGCTTGACGGTGAGGGTGGTGGCGGCGCCGAGCCGGGTCTGAAGCTCGCCGATGATCGCCCAGTCGATGAACGCCTGGCGGTTGTAGTCGTAGTAGTTGACCGCCTCCGACGGCGTCGGACTGGAACGCTTCGCATAGTCGTAGTCACGGAAGTCCGAGAGGTTGCGTGCCTGCTCGTAGTCGAGCGGTCGATAGGCGTGCTGGCTCATGTCGTTGTAGCTGAAGTAGAGCTTCGCCTCGGTGTCGTTGCCGAACGAGGCGGCGATCCCGCCCTCGAAGTTCTCCCGCCCGTCGAGCGCCTTGCCCGGGCCGCGCCACTTGTCGGCATCCGTGTAGGAGGCCGAGGCGAAGAAGCTCAGGTCGCCGGCGAGCTGCCCGGAATCGAGCCGCAGGAAGCTGCGCCGGAAGTCGAACGAGCCGAAGCTCTGCGTGAACTGCCCGCCGCGCTCGGCCTCGGGCCAGCGCAGCCGGCTGTCGAGCACGCCCGTGGTGGTGAAGAAGGCCAGGCGGTCCGGGGGGATCGGGCCCTGGGTCAGCGAGACCTGCGATATGTTCTCCATGTCGAATAGCCACTGGTAGCCGGGCCCCGGATTGATGCCGGTCAGCGGCAGCCCTTCGATGCTGCCCATGCCGCCGTGGCTCGCGATCTCGCCGCGGATCCGCAGGCCCTTGTTGCCGCCCTGGATGTTGGCCGCTCCGTAGGGGTCCGGATCGGCGACCAGGACCGACGGCACCTCTTCGAGGACGCGATAGGGGTTGACCCGACCCGGCGCGCCGAGCCACTCGATGGCCTCGGCATCGAGTTGGTAGCTGGTCGAGGCCGTCGTGGGGTCGGTCGTGATCGGCGCCCTCCCCGGCTTGTCGGTCTCCCCATAGACGGTGACCGTATCCAGCGTGTAGGGGTCGCTGGTCGTGTCGGCCGTGGCCAGGCCCTGGACCGCCGCGAGGACGGCGGCCGACAGGAGCGGGCGAGGCAAAGGTCGTTTCATTGCGGTGTTTCCTTCTTCGATAACTGACGAACAGCCACTTCAAGAACCGGTCGATGGCCCCGCTTTCGCCTGGCCACGGCACACGCGAGCGCCGCGATGGTCGCCCGCAAGCGGGCTCCTACGGACCGGAGGTGACCAGACCTCAGGCTCTGGTGAACGGGGCGAGCCGCGGCGCTGCACGGATCGGCCATGCGCCATGGTCAGTCCCGTAGCTGGAAGCGCACCGGGATCAGGACCCAGGCGGCGCTGGCGTGGCCGCCGTGCCGCGCCGGCGTGAACCGCCAGCGGCGCACGGCCCGGAGCGCCGCCTCGTCGAGGCTCGTGACGCCGGACGAGCCAGCGATCTGCACGTCGGCGGCACGCCCTTCGGCCGTGACCAGCACGCGCAGCCGCACCGTCCCCTGATGGCCGAGCCGGCGCGCCTCGCGCGGGTAGGCCGGTGCTGGGTTGTTCAGATAGGCGACCGGCAGACGCCCGTTGTCGGCCTGGTCTTGGCGGGTCGCGGCCCGTGGCGACTCGCGGCCGCTCGCCGTGGCAGCCGGCCTCGCAGGACGGGCGATCGCCGCCGGCACGGGCGGCGTCGACCGCGGCTTGGCCACCGGCCGCTGCGCTCGCGGCGGGACCGGTTTCGGCGGCGGCTCGACGACCGGTTCCGGTTCTGGCGTTGGTTCCGGCTGCGGCTCTGGGACCGGCGCCTCCGGCTGCGGTGGCGGCGGAGGGGGCTCGGA
>NZ_NRRW01000038.1 GCF_016583835.1 Thiococcus pfennigii
ACCCTACCCCTCCCACAACCCGGGCCGGCGCCCTTATACTGAGCGATCAAACCTTCCTGTGGAGCTCGTCGATGGCGCAGAACGCGATTAAGAAGGTGGTGTTGGCCTACTCGGGTGGGCTCGACACCTCGGTCATCCTCCGCTGGCTGCAAGAGCAGTACGGCTGCGAGGTCGTGACCTTCACGGCCGATATCGGCCAGGGCGAGGAGCTCGCCCCAGCGCGTGCGAAGGCCGAGGCCGCCGGCGTCAAGGAGATCTACATCGACGACCTGCGCGAGGAGTTCGTCCGCGACTTCGTCTTCCCGATGTTCCGCGCCAACGCGATCTACGAGGGCGAGTACCTGCTCGGCACCTCGATCGCCCGGCCGTTGATCGCCAAGCGCCTCGTCGAGATCGCCATCGAGACCGGCGCCGACGCCATCTCCCACGGCGCCACCGGCAAGGGCAACGACCAGGTCCGCTTCGAGCTCGGCGCCTATGCGCTCAAGCCCGACATCCAGATCATCGCCCCCTGGCGCGAGTGGGATCTCCTGTCGCGCGAAAAGCTCCTGGCCTATGCCGAGGCCCACGGCATCCCGGTCGAGATGAAGCGCGACGGCAACAAGTCGCCCTACTCGATGGACGCCAACCTGCTGCACATCTCCTACGAGGGCTACGACCTGGAGGATCCCTGGTGCGAGCCGGGCGCCGACATGTGGCGCTGGACCGTCGCCCCGGAGGACGCCCCGGACCGCCCGACCTACATCGAGCTGACCTTCGCGCACGGCGACTGCGTCGCGATCGACGGCCAGGCGATGAGCCCCGCCGCGCTCCTCGCCGAGCTCAACCGCATCGGTGGCGCCAACGGCATCGGGCGCGCCGACATCGTCGAGAACCGCTACGTCGGCATGAAATCGCGCGGCTGCTACGAGACCCCCGGCGGCACCCTGCTGCTCAAGGCCCACCGGGCGATGGAATCGCTGACCCTCGATCGCGAGGCGGCGCACCAGAAGGACGCCCTGATGCCGCGCTACGCCGAACTCGTCTACAACGGCTACTGGTTCTCGCCGGAGCGGCAGATGCTCCAGGCGGCGATCGATCAGACCCAGGCCGTCGTCAATGGCGTCGTACGCCTCAAGCTCTACAGGGGCAATGTCCTCGTCGTCGGTCGCAAGTCCGAGACCGACAGCCTGTTCGACGCCTCGATCGCGACCTTCGAGGAGGACGCCGGCGCCTACGACCAGGGCGATGCGACGGGCTTCATCCGCCTGAACGCGCTGCGCCTGCGGGTCGCCGGCAAGAGGCGCCCCTGCCCCAACGGCTGAGGCGCCTCGCCGGACAGCGACGAGACCGCGATGCCAACCCCGAAACCCGTCACGGTGCCCCTGCCGCACGCCCTCTATCGGGCCGAGCAGCTGCGGCTGCTCGAGCGCACGGCGATCGACGCGGGTCGCCTCGCCGACGGCGAGCTGATGGAGCGGGCCGGTCGGGCGGCCTACCGGCGGCTCCGCGCGCACTGGCCGCAGGCGCGCGCGATCACCCTCCTCTGCGGCGGCGGCAACAATGCCGGCGACGGCTACGTGGTCGCGCGCCTGGCCTTGGCCGACGGCCTCGCGGTGCGGGTCATCGCCCTCGCCGACCCGGACGGGCTGCGCGGCGATGCCCTGGCCAAGGCCGTCGCCTGGCGCGACGCCGGCGGTGGCATCGCGCCCGAGCCGGCCCTGCCGGCGCGCACCGACGTCATCGTCGATGCGCTGCTCGGCACCGGCCTCGGGCGCGATGTCGAGGGCCGGTGGGCCGAGGCGATCCGCGCGGCCAACGCCCACGCGGCGCCGATCCTCGCGATCGACGTCCCCTCGGGCCTCGATGCCGACACCGGGGCCGCGCGCGGCACCGCGATCGAGGCCGACGCGACCGTCACCTTCATCGGCCTGAAGCCGGGCCTCTTCACCGGGGCCGGACCGGACTGCTGCGGCCGGATCCATTTCGACTCCCTCGACATACCAGCGACCGTCTACGCCCGCACCATCGCCGCGGCACGGCGCATCGACTGGTCCGCCCAAGGCCATCGGCTCGCGCCCCGCCGACGCACGGCGCACAAGGGCGACAACGGCCATCTGCTCGTGATCGGCGGCGCCCCCGGCCTCACCGGTGCGGCACGCCTCGCTGGCGAGGCGGCCCTGCGCGCCGGCGCCGGCCTGGTCACGATCGCGACCCACCCGGCCCATGCCGCCTGGCTGAACCTCGGTCGCCCGGAGCTGATGTGCCGCGGCGTCGAGACCCCGGCCGACCTCGCCCCGCTGATCGAGCGGGCCGACGTGATCGCGCTCGGTCCCGGCCTCGGCCAGGATGCCTGGGGCGAGCCCCTGTGGCGCGCCGCCCTCGATGCCGAGCGCCCGCTCGTCGTCGATGCCGACGCCCTCAATCGGCTGGCCTGGGCGCCGCGGTGCAGCGACGACTGGATCCTGACGCCCCACCCGGGCGAGGCGGCGCGCCTGCTCGGCGGCCGCCCTGCCGAGGTGCAGCGCGACCGGATCGCCGCCGCCCGCACCCTGCAGCGGCGCTTCGGCGGTGTCGTCGTACTGAAGGGTGCCGGCTCGATCATCGTCGGCCCGTCGCAGCGCCCCCCGGCGATCTGCAGCGACGGCAATCCAGGCCTCGCGAGCGGCGGCAGCGGCGACGCCCTGACCGGCGTGATCGGCGCACTGCTCGCGCAGGGGCTCGCGCTCGAAGAGGCCGCCGAGGCCGGTGTCTGCCTGCACGCCGCGGCCGGCGACGCGGCGGCCGAGGCCGGCGAACGCGGCATGCTCGCGGGCGACCTGATCGCGGCGCTGCGCGGCACGCTGCGCTCGGTCGAGGGTAGATGATCCGCCTGCTGCTCGAGGGTGAGGCCCGCCAGGAGGGGCTCGGCCGCCGCCTGGCAGTGCTCCTCGGCGGGCGCGTGCTGGTCTTCCTCGAGGGCGATCTGGGCACCGGCAAGACGACGCTGGTGCGCGGCATCCTCCAGGGCCTCGGCCATACCGGCGCCGTCAAGAGCCCGACCTATACGCTGATCGAGCCCTACGAGCTCGCCGGGCGCAGCGTCTACCACCTCGATCTCTACCGCCTCGGCGATCCCGAGGAGCTCGACTACCTCGGGCTGCGCGACCTCCTGGCCGAGGACGCCCTGGTCCTCGTCGAGTGGCCCGAGCGGGGGGCCGGCGCCCTGCCCCCGCCGGACCTGCGGGTGCGCATCGCCTACGCCGGGGAGGGCCGCCGCCTCGAACTGGACGCCGGGACCGCGCGCGGCGAGGCGGCCCTGGCGGCCCTGGCGGCCAGCCCGCCCGGGCCAACGGATTCCTCGGCACGCCCTTAGGAGTTTCCCCTAATCCTTCGTTTTCATTGGATACCATCCGAGGGGCGTGCTATTTTACGAAGGCGAGCGCGGGTGCCATGGCCGAGGCCCTCGACGCCGCCACCGGCAGCACCGGACCGAGCGCGCGCCCCGGCCTGCGATCCGCGAACCATCTCACCAAGGAGCTTCCTCGGGGCAACGCGATGAAACAGCTGATCGCGCTCTTGTTGTTGGCGACCTTGTCGCTGCCGGCCTTGTGCCAACAGGTCGACGTGCGGGGGACGCGCGTCTGGACCTCGCCGGATCAGACGCGCCTGGTCGTCGACGTCAGCGGTCCCGTCACCCACCGGGTCGCCCCGTTGCAGAATCCCGATCGCCTGATGATCGACATCGCCGACGCCCGGCTCGTCGGCAAGCTGCCGCACGTCGACTCCGCCGATCCGCTGCTCTTGCGCCTGCGTGCCGGCTCCCCCGATGGCCGGGGCCTGCGCCTCGTGCTCGACCTCAAGCAGCAGGTGCGCGCCAAGAGCTTTCTGATGCCGCCCAACGAGCGCTACGGTCATCGGCTGATCGTCGATCTCCTGCCGAAGGACGGTCCGCGCCCGATCCTCGCCGGCAACGGCACGGGGATATCCCCCGGGGCGGCGTTGCGCGACCTGATCATCGCGATCGACGCCGGTCACGGCGGCGAGGACCCGGGCGCCATCGGCCCGGGCGGCACCCTCGAGAAGGACGTCACCCTCGCGATCGCCCGTCGCGTCGCCGAACTGGTCCGGGCGACGGCCGGCATGCGGGCTGTCATGATCCGCGACGGGGACTACTATGTCGGCCTGCGCGAGCGCGCCCGACTCGCCCACGACGAGCAAGCAGATCTCTTCCTGTCGATCCACGCCGACGCGTTCCACGATGCCCGGGTCAGCGGCGCCTCCGTCTATACCCTCTCCTCCCACGGCGCCACCAGCGAGGCTGCGCAGTGGCTCGCCGAGCACGAGAATCGCGCCGACCGCATCGGCGGCATCGACTTCAAGGACCCCGACGACGACCTCAACCGCGTGCTCTTCGAGCTCGCCGTGAACGGCGCGATGGAACACAGCCAGTACGCCGCCGAGCAGATGCTGGCAAAGCTCGGCTCGGTCGGCCCGCTGCACCATCCCGGGATCCAGCAGGCGCGGTTCGTCGTCTTGAAGTCCCCCGACGTCCCCTCGATGCTGATCGAGACCGCCTTCATCTCGAACCCGAACGACGAGAAGCGGCTATGTGACCCGGCCCATCAGGAACGCATCGCCCGGGCGATCTACGAGGGCATCAAGGCCTATTTCGCCCTGCATCCTCTACCTGGGACTCACCTCGCGGCCGGCGGCGCGCCGCGCCATCACCGGATCCACCGCGGCGACACCCTGGTCGGGATCGCCCGCCGCTACGATGTGAGCGTGCACTCGCTGCAGACCGTCAACAGCCTCGACAGCGACCGGATCCGGGTCGGCGACGTCCTGACGATCCCGGAGAGTTGAACGGGGCCACTCGCGGCCGGCGAGCAGCGGCCGGCACTCAGGCCGGGCGTTCGCCGAGGGTCTTAGACGCGACTTCGTAGACGTCCTTCGAGAGCTCCTCGACGGCGACGATGCGCTCGAGCTGGGCGCGCATCAGGGCCTGGCGGGCCGGGTCGTAACGCCGCCAGCGGGCCAGGGCCTGGAGCATGCGAGAGGCGATCTGCGGGTTCAGCGGGTCGAGCTCCAGGACGCGGTCGCCGAGGAAGCGGTAGCCGGCCCCGTCGGCGGCGTGGAAGCGCACCGGGTTGAGGCTGCAGAAGACCCCGACCAGGCTGCGCAGCCGGTTGGGGTTGCGCAGCGTGAAGGCCTCGTGGCCGAGCAGGGCCTCGACCCGCGCGAGCGTATCGGGGCGCTTGCTGGCGGCTTGGACGGCGAACCACTTGTCGAGGACCAGCGGATCGGCGGCCCAGCGCCGGTAGAAGGTGTCCAGGGCCCGCTCGGCGGGCGCACCGCCGACGTCGACGAGGAGCCCGAGGGCGGCGATGACGTCGGTCATGTTCGCGCCCGCGTCGAATTGGGCCGCGCACAGGTCGACGGCCTCTTGGTCGCCGTCCTGCATCAGGTAGCCGAGCGCGAGGTTCTTCAGCGCCCGCCGGCCGATCGCCGCCGGGGTCGAGGCGTAGGGGCCCGGGTCGCGATGCGCCTCGTAGACGGCGCGCAGCTCGCTGCGCAGGGCGGCGAGGATCGCGTGCCTGAGGCCCTCGCGGGCACGGTGGATGCCGTCGACGTCGACGACCGCCATCTGTTCGCCGAGGTGGGCCTCGCTGGGCAGCGTCAGGACCTCGGCGCGCAGGGCCGGATCGGCGTCGGCATCGGTGAGCGCCCGACGGAAGGCGGCGATGAAGCCCGCGGGCACCTGGGCCTCGGGCTCGGCGACGCGGCGCAGCAGGAGCCGCTGGGCGAGCGTCTGGGCCGCATCCCAGCGGTTGAAGCCGTCGCTGTCGTGGGCCATCAGGAACAGCAGGTCGTCGTCGCTGTAGTCGTAGCGGACCTTGACCGGTGCCGAGAAGCCGCGCAGCAACGACGGCACCGGGCGCGCCCGCAAGCCGACGAAGCGGTAGCTGGTCTCGTCGCGGCGCAGCTCCAGGAGCCGGGTCCCGCTCGGTGGCTCGGCCGTGTCGTCGGCGGTCCGCAGCGGCAGATCGCGCCCGTCGGCATCGAGCAAGCCGACGGCGACCGGGATGTGCAGCGGACCGAGGCTCGCCCGGTTCGCCCTCGGCACCGTGCGTTGGCGGAACGTCAGCGTGTAGACGCCGCCGGCGGCGTCCCAGGTGTCGGTGACGGTCAGCTCGGGCGTGCCGGCCTGCGCATACCAGCGCATGAACTGGGTGAGATCCCGCCCGCTCGCCTCCTCCATGCAGCGCACGAAGTCCTCGATGGTCACGGCCTGGCCGTCGTGGCGGGCGAAGTAGAGGTCGGTCGCGCGGCGGAAGGCCTCCGGGCCGAGGAGGCGCGCCTGCATCCGCACCAGCTCGGCGCCCTTCTCGTAGACGGTGGCGGTGTAGAAGTTGTTGATCTCGATGTAGGCGTCGGGCCGCACCGGGTGCGCCAGGGGGCCGGCGTCCTCGGGGAACTGGCGGGCGCGCAGCGTGCGTACGTCGGCGATGCGCTTGACGTCGCGCGCGCCCATGTCGGCGGAGAATTCCTGGTCGCGGAAGACGGTGAAGCCCTCCTTCAGGCTCAGCTGGAACCAGTCGCGGCAGGTGATGCGGTTGCCGGTCCAGTTGTGGAAGTACTCGTGGGCGATGACCGCCTCGATGCCGAGGAAGTCCTGGTCGGTCGCCGTGTCGGGCCGCGCCAGCACGTATTTGGCGTTGAAGACGTTGAGGCCCTTGTTCTCCATCGCACCCATGTTGAAGTGGCTGACGGCGACGATCAGATAGACCTCGAGGTCGTACTCGCGCCCGTAGCGCTCCTCGTCCCAGCGCATCGCCTGCTTCAGCGAGCGCATCGCGTGGTCGCACTTGTCGTGGTTCTCCGGCTCGACGTAGAGGCGCAAGGCGACCTCGCGGCCCGAGGCGGTCGTGAAGCGGTCGGCGACCTCGTGCAGGTCGCCGGCGACCAGTGCGAACAGGTAGCAGGGCTTGGGGAAGGGATCTTCCCAACGGGCCAGGTGCCGGCCGCCGCCGAGGTCTTCGGTGCCGGCCGGGTTGCCGTTGGCGAGCAGGACCGGGTAGCGGCCCTTGTCGGCGACGAGCGTCGTCGTGTAGCGGGCCATCACGTCGGGGCGGTCGAGGAAGTAGGTGATGCGCCGGAAGCCCTCGGCCTCGCACTGGGTGCAGAGGAGCGCGCCGGACTGGTAGAGCCCCTCGAGCGCGGTGTTGCGCTGCGGGTGGATGCGCACGCGGGTCTCCAGTCGGAAGCGATCCGGCACATGGTGCAGGATCAGCGCCTCGGGCTCGATGCGATACTCGGCGGGCGGCAGGGGCCGGCCGTCGAGCGCGACCTGCTCCAGCTCCAACTGCTCGCCGTCGAGACGCAGATCACCGTCGCCGCGCACCGCCGCCGGGTTGCGGCGCATCTCCAAGGACGCCTCGACGCGGGTCGTCTCGGCGGCGAGCTCGAAGCGCAGCTCGACGCGGTCGATCAGGAACTCCGGCGGGCGGTAGTCCTTCAGATGGATCGTGGGTGGTCTGTTGCGATACATGATAACCTCAGGCGACGGCCGGGGCGTGGTCGGCGGGGGCCGGCGATAAGCGCTGTCTCCGGTCGGCAACGGCGGTTTTCAAGCCGCAGGCGGCACCCACCGGGCGGCGCCGACCGGCTTGGCATGGCCATTGACGATAACCCGAGAGCAACGGCATGGCGAAGGTTTTGTTGTACACGACGGCTACCTGCCCCTACTGCACCCGGGCGCTGCGGCTGCTGACGCGCAAGGGCGCGACCTACGAGGAGATCCGCGTCGACGCCGACCCGCGGCAGCGCGAGACCATGGTGGCACGCAGCGGCCGCGAGACGGTGCCGCAGATCTTCATCGACGACGCGCACGTCGGCGGCTACGACGATCTCGTCGAGCTCGACATGGCCGGCGAACTCGAATCGCGGCTCGCGCGATGACCGGCGAGGCGGGCTCGCCGGAGACGATCCGCCTTGACAAGTGGCTCTGGGCGGCGCGCTTCTTCAAGACCCGGCAGCTGGCGGTCGAGGCGATCAACGGCGGCAAGGTCCATGTCGACGGGCTGCGCGCCAAGCCCGGCAAGGCGGTACGGGTCGGCGACCGCCTGACGATCCACAAGGGGTCGCTGGCCTGGGAGCTGGTCGTGCGGGGCATCAGCCGCCAGCGGCGCGGGGCACCGGAGGCGGCGCTCCTCTACGAGGAGGATGAGGCCAGCCGCCTGCGCCGTCAGGCCTTGGTCCGCGAGCGCCGCGAGCAGGGCCTCGGCGACCCGCCCAAGGGCCGCCCGACGAAGCGCGACCGGCGCGAGATCGAGCGCTTCAGGCGCGGCGCCGAGACCTGACCCGGGGCCGGCGCGATGGATGACGAGACCCTGCTGAGCGCCTACCCCGAGGTCGACGGACGCCTCTGCCCGTTCGAGAAGGGCATCCTCGCAACCCAGGCCGGCTGCCGGCAGGCGCGGCGCTTCTGCGTCGCCGAGCGCCTCGGCGTGCGCTGCAATACGGACGCCGCCCACGCGCGCTGCCGCACCTTCATCGACCTCGTGCGCCGCCAGGCGCGCTTCGCGCTGAGGACGCTCGATCCCGAGGCGGCCCTGACCCACGCGAATGCGGTGCGGATCCAGGTCGGCGCCCTGCGCGGCGTGCGTACCCTGCTCGCGCCGACGGTCCCGGCGCGGGCCCCGATCGTCGACATCGACGGGCTCCTGCGCGCCGCCGCCAACCGCTTCGAGGACCTCGACGGGCTGCCGTGGCCGCCCATCATCCAGCAGATCGCCGCCTACGAGGGAGGCCGGCCGAGCCGCCGCAGCCGCTGAGGCCACTGTCGGGTGGCGGCGCGGTACCCGGCGCGGCCGTGCCGGTCTGCGCCGGGGCCATAGGGCCGTAGGTCGGGTTAGGCGCGCCGCACGGCCTTTTATGAGAAATGGCAGGGTGCGCGCGCCGTAACCCGACAGCGGCCTCGGTGGGGGCCGCGTTGGTGGTCGTCGGGTTACGCCCCGAGTGCATGGCGGGATGCGCTGCGCTTTCCCGCCCTACGTTCTACGGCCCCGGCGATACCGGCACGGCCCGTAGGTCGGGTTAGGCGCGCCGCACAGCCTTTTATCAGAAACGACAGGTTGCGCGCGCCGTAACCCGACGCGGCCTCGGTGGGGGCCGCGTTGGTGGTCGTCGGGTTACGCCCCGAGGGGCTAACCCGACCTACGGGCCGTGCCGATCATTGACTGGGCGAGCAGAGCGGCGACAATGGCACCCCTGCGGCGACTCCAGCATCATGACCGGCAGCATTCGTTATGAACCTCGCCCCCCTCGACGGTGCCCGCCATCTGCTCAGCGGCATGCGCCTGATCATGCAGCCTCGGCTGCGCCGATTCGTCGTCGTCCCGGTCCTTGTAAACACGGCGATCTTCGCCGCGGCAATCGCCTACGGCTGGATGCAGTTCGCCGATCTGATCGCCTGGCTGCAATCGCTGGTACCCGGCTGGCTGGAGTGGCTGACCTGGCTCCTCTGGCCGCTGTTCGCGATCGGCCTGCTCGTCGTCGTGTTCTTCACCTTCGGGCTGCTCGCCAATCTGATCGCCGCGCCGTTCAATGGGCTCCTCGCCGAGGCCGTCGAGCGCCACCTGACCGGCCAGGCCCCGGGCGACGGCGGCGGGCTGCGGGAACTGCTGGGCGAGCTCGGACCGACGCTGCTCGACGAATTGCGCAAGCTCGGCTATGCGTTGCTCTCGGCGATCCCCTTCCTGATCCTGTTCCTGATCCCCGGGCTCAACATCGTCGCGCCGCTCCTGTGGTTCCTCTACTCGGCCTGGGTCCTCGCCGTGCAGTATGCCGACTTCCCGATGGGCAACCACGGCCTCAGGTTCCGCGAGCAAAGGGCGCGGCTGCGGCAACGGCCGTTCCTGTCGCTGGGCTTCGGCGCGGCGACGCTCGCGCTGACATCGGTGCCGATCGTCAACTTCTTGGCGATGCCGAGCGCCGTCGCCGGGGCCACCGCGCTGTGGTTGCGCGAGCTGGCACCCGAGCGGAGCGCGAGCGCCGTCGACTGATCGCCCGGCCTCGCAGGACGGGCGCACTTTGCGCCCACTCGCCTCTTGGGGGACACTAGCGCCTGCCGTCGGCCCACACCGTCATTCGCCAAGATCGATTCCAAGCATATGCAAGAGAAACGCATCCTCGTCTGGGACCTCCCCCTTCGACTCTTTCACTGGCTGCTCTTTACGCTGGTCGTCGCCGCGATCCTGACCGCCCTGCAAGGCGGCAACCTGATGCCCGTGCACGGGCTGCTCGGCCAACTCGTCCTCGGGCTGATCGCCTTCCGGGTGGCTTGGGGTCTGTTCGGACCGACCTATGCCCGTTTTCACAACTTCGTGCGCGGGCCGAGCGCCGTCCTGGCCTACCTGCGCGGGGCTTGGCAAGGGGTCGGGCACAATCCCCTCGGGGCACTGTCCGTGCTAGCCCTGATGGCCGTCCTCTTCGTTCAGGTCCTGCTCGGCCTCTTCGCGAACGACGACATCGCCTTCCGCGGCCCGTTCAACCCCCTCGTCTCGGGCGAGACGAGCGACCTCATCACTGGACTGCACCGGGCCAATGGCTGGCTGATCGTCGCCCTAGTGAGCCTGCATGTGCTGGCGATCCTCTATTACACCTTGGTGCGCAAGGACAATCTGGTGCGACCGATGATCACCGGCCGAAAGTCGGTCGCAGACCCGAATGCGAGGGATACCGAATCGCTCCGGGGCGTGCGATTGTCGATTGCGTTCGTGATAGCCGTGTCCTTCGCCGCCGTCGTCGTCTGGATGGCGAGCGGCGGTCCGATGACCGTGCTGGCCCCGCCGCCACCCCCGGTCATCGCCCCCTGGTGAGGCTCGTCTCCAGCGACCCGAGGCGCAGCGATCCGCCGCGCACAAGCGCGGCACGGGCGCCCCGCGGCATCCGGCCGATCGTCTCACGGCGGCCGCGCGCTACCGCCGCTCGCCGGGGCGGCAACGCACGAGCGTCCGACCCCAGCGCACGGAGACGCTAGGATGCCGGTCTCGGGCCAGGATCTGATCGCCATCGGCGTCGTCGCCGGCCTCGTCTGGCTCTGGCTCGACAGCCTGCGTGCCCGCGAGATCGCCCTCGGCATCTGTCAGGCAGCCTGCGATCGGCGCGACCTGCAACTCCTCGATCAGACCGTCGCCGTGCGCCGCATCGGCGTGCGCCCGACGCGCGCCGGCCTGCGGCTGCGCCGCGTCTACCGGTTCGATTACAGCGAGGAGGGAATCGGCCGCCACACCGGCCATCTGGTACTGGTCGGGCTGAATCTCGAGGAGATCAGCTTTGGCCTACCGGCGCGGGCGGACGACGCCTGATCGAGACCGTTCCGGCGGAGGGGGGATCCGTGATCGCGCGCCGCCGCCAATGGCACCCGAAGGCCAAGGCACCCCAGGGGATCGCCGGCAGACCGGCCCCTGCGGCGCAACGTCGGACCGACCGTCGACGGCCCTCGCGGGGAGCGAGGGTCTACTTGACGACCTTGAGGGTCGGGCGTTCGCGCGGTGGTGGGGCCTCCTCGGCCTCCACGTCCGCGGTCTCGCCGGACGGCCGCGGCTCCTCGTCCGGGAAGAGCATGCCGTGGCCGTTCTCGCGGGCATAGATGCCGATGACGGCGTCCACCGGCAACCAGACCTCCATCGCCACGCCGCCGAAGCGGGCACCGAAGGTGATGCGGTCATTGCCCAGGACCAGACCACGCACGGCGCTCGGCGTGATGTTCAGCACGATCTTGCCGTCCTGCGCGTAGGCCACCGGCAATTGGGCGTCTTTGCGGCTGGCATCGACCAACAGGTGCGGGGTCAGCTGGTTGTCCAGGATCCAGTCGTACAGGGCGCGAATGAGATAGGGACGGTTGGATGTCATCGGATCTCTCGCAGACGGATTGGCTACCTGTCTCTTCGGAACGATTGAACGAGGACCGGCACGACTCGACCTCCGACGTCGGGTTGCGCCGACGTCCATGGCGACCCGCGCCGTCCGTGAAACCACCGGGGTCGGTGCGGTTCGTTCCTCACCACACCCTACGGACCTCGGGTTGCGCCGACGTCCATGGCGACTTGCGCCGTCCGTGAAACCACCGGGGTCGGTGCGGTTCGTTCCTCACCACACCCTACGGACCTCGGCCTGCGCCGACGTCCATGGCGACTTGCGCCGTCCGTGAAACCACCGGGGTCGGTGCGGTTCGTTCCTCACCACACCCTACGGACCTCGGCCTGCGCCGACGTCCATCGCGACCCGCACCGTTCGTGAAACCACCGGGGTCGGTGCGGTTCGTTCCTCACCACACCCTACGGACCTCGTTCCTCACCACACACTTGGACCTTAACGGTAACCCGAGGGATGCTTCGCTCGCACAGCACCCCATCAAGCGTCCGCCGTGCCGGGGCGCGTCGGAAGCGACGCGCGCACCGGTCATCATGACCTCGATTTGAGGCCCTCGCGGGCCCTTTTCCAGCCCGCCGTCAGGCGACGCCCATCTCGCGTTCGGCCTCGGACAGGCTGCGCTCGAACGCTGGCCACTTGAAGATCCTGGCGGCGTAGTCCTCGACCGCCTTGGCGCTCGGCGGCAGGTCGATGCCGAGCGCGCGCAGACGCCACAGCAGCGGCGCGATGCAGCAGTCGACCAGCGAGAACTCATCGTTCATGAAGAAGGGGCGTGCACCAAACACCGGGGCCGTCGCGATCAGGCTCTCGCGCAGTTCCTTGCGCGCCTGGGCGGCGTCCGCCGCGGCCCCCTTGACGATCCGACCGAGGAGGCTGTACCAGTCACGCTCGACACGGTACATGAACAGCCTGGCACTCGCGCGGGCGACGGGGTCGATGGGCAGGAGCGGTGGGTGCGGAAAGCGCTCGTCGAGGTACTCCATGATGATGCGCGACTCGTAGAGCCGCAACTCCCGGTCCACGAGGGTCGGAACCGTGCCGTACGGATTGAAGTCCATGACCTCGTCCGGCAGGTGCTGGGCATCGACATCGACGATGTCGACGGCGATCCCCTTTTCGGCGAGGACGATTCGAACGCGGTGGCAATACGGGCAGGAAGGATCGGAGAAGAGGATCATCACCGTAGGTCTGTTGACGGCCACACGATTTACCCTTGGTCCAAGCGAAATCCGCCTTGACCCCCAAACTTGCAGCGGGATCGGTCAGGATCATAACCGATCCGCGACGGGAGGGGCGGAGCCGACCGCCGTCGCGCGGACCGACGCCCCGCCGGACGGCACCTCCCTGTGCCGACCTGGCCGAGACAACCGAGGGATCAGTGGACGTCCTTCCAGTATTCCTTCTTCAGCGCGTAGGCGAAGACGAACAGCACGCCGAGGAACAGGAGCACCTTGACGCCGAGGTCGCGGCGCTCCTGCATGACCGGATCGCCGATATAGGTCAGAAACGCCGTCAGATCACGGGCCATCTGATCGTATTCCTGCGGCGACAGGGTGCCGGGCTCGACGAGTTCCACGCCCTCGATCACCTGGTGCGCCTCATCTCCGTGGCCCTTCTCTTCGTAGACCGCCTTCTGTACGCCCTGGAGGCCGCCCAGCACATGCGGCATGCCGACGTCGGGGAAGACCAGATTGTTGACACCATAGGGCCGGTTCGGGTCTACGTAGAAGCTCTTCAGGTACGTGTAGACCCAGTCCGGGCTGCGCCAGCGGGTGACGAGCGTCAGGTCCGGAGTCGCGGTGCCGAACCACTTCTCGCCGTCCTCGGGGCGCATCGCGATCTCCATCAGATCGCCAGGCTGGCCATTGTCGTGGATGAAGTCCGCGCGCAGGTCGGCCTCGTCGATGCCGAGGTCCTGGGCCATCCGGTTGTAGCGATGGTACTTCAGCGAGTGACAGCCCATGCAGCGGTCGACGTAGTACTGGGCGCCGCGCTGCAGGGACTCCTTGTCGTCGAGATCGATCTTGGCCTTCTCGAGGTGAACCCCACCACCGCCCGCGCCGAAGGCCAGCATCGGCGACAGCAACAGGATCAATGCGGCAATCGGCTTGCTCATAGGGTAACCCTCTCCGGAACGGGCTTGGTCTTGTCCAGCTTGCTGTAGATCGGCATCAGCAGGAAGAACGCGAAATAGAGAACCGTGAAGACCTGCGCGGCCAGGGTCCGCAGAGGCGTCGACGACAGCATCCCGAGCCAAGCCAGGACGACGAACGAGACGACGAAGATCCCGAGGGCGACCTTGGAGACGATGCCCTTGTACCGGATGGACTTGACCGGGCTGCGGTCGAGCCACGGCAGGAAGAAGAACACCAGGATCGCACTGAACATCACGACGACGCCGGGGAACTGGGAGCCGGCGATCGGCGGCACCGCACGCAGCATCGCGTAGTACGGGGTGAAGTACCAGACAGGCGCGATGTGCGCAGGGGTCTGCAGCGGATTGGCCGGCTGGAAGTTCGGCGGTTCGAGGAAGAGCCCACCGAAGCCCGGGGCGAAGAACAGGATGATCGAGAAGAACGCCAGGAAGACGACGACCCCGGTGAGATCCTTCACCGTGTAGTACGGATGGAAGGGGATGCCGTCCAGCGGGATGCCGTTCGCGTCCTTCTTCTCCTTGATCTCGATGCCGTCCGGGTTGTTCGAGCCGACCCGGTGCAGCGCGACGATATGGACGAAGACCAGGGCCGCCAGGATGAACGGCAGCAGGAAGTGCAGGGCATAGAAGCGGTTGAGGGTGACGTCGGAGATGACGTAGTCGCCGCGTACCCAGACCGCCAGATCCGGGCCGACATTCGGCACCGCCGCAAACAGGTTGACGATGACCTGGGCGCCCCAGTAGGACATCTGCCCCCATGGCAGCAGGTAGCCGAAGAAGGCGGTCGCCATCATCGCCAGATAGATCACGACGCCGATCATCCACAGGAGCTCGCGCGGCTTGCGGTACGAGCCCCAGAGCAGCGCGCGGAACATGTGCAGATAGATGACGAGGAAGAAGGCCGAGGCGCCGGTCGAGTGGATGTAGCGGATCAGCCAGCCCCACTCGACATCGCGCATGATGTACTCGACCGAGGCGAAGGCGCCGTCGGCCGAGGGCTTGTAGCTCATCGCCAGCCAGACGCCGGAGAGGATCTGGATGACGAGGACCAGGATGGCCAGGGAACCGAAAAACGACCAGAAGTTCAGGTTCTTCGGCGCGTAGTATTGGGCGAGATGCTCGTTCCAGACCTTGGTAAGCGGGAAGCGCTTATCGATCCAGCCGAGGAAGCCGGTGGTCTCTGTGCTCATCAGGCGGCTCCTTCACCATCCTCGCCGACGAGGATGGTCGTGTCGTTGAGGTAGGTGTATTTCGGTATCACCAGGTTGGTCGGGGCCGGCACACCCTTGTACACCCGCGCCGCCAGGTCGAAGCGCGAGCCGTGGCACGGGCAGAAGAAGCCGCCCTTCCAGTCCGCGCCGAGGTCATCGGGGGCCACCTCGGGCCGGTAGGTCGGCGAGCAGCCCAGGTGGGTGCAGATGCCGATCGCCACCAGGTACTCGGGCTTGATCGAGCGCGTCGGGTTCTTGCAGTACTCCGGCTGCTGCGGCACCTCGGAGTTGGGGTCGACGAGCTTGGCATCGAGGCTCGGCAGCGCCTCGAGCATCTCCTGGGTGCGGTGCACGATCCAGATCGGCTTGCCGCGCCACTCGACGCGCAACAGGGCGCCCGGCTCGAGCTTGCTGATATCGGCGCGCACCGGGGCGCCGGCCGCACGGGCCTTGGCGCTCGGATTCATCGCCGAGACGAACGGGACGAGCGCGTAGCCGACGCCGGCGGCACCGACCAGGCTCGTCGCGGCGACGAGGATGCGTCGCCTGGTTTTACTCACGCCTTCTGTCTTCATAATTCCCATGGCCCCCGCCGAAGGATCGCTGGCCACCCGATCGGAGTCACCCGAGCTTGACCAGGTGTTTTGATGAATACAAGAATATGCTAATGGTCTACAAAGTCGATCGCGAATTTTCCACGATCGGGACTTGACCGGTCAAGTTGACAATCCCCATCAAGGGCTCGCCCGCGGCCTGAAGAAGATGCCAAACGACTGAAAAATCAGGCTGGATTGTCGATATCGACATAGTGGTGAACGAGACCGAACCGCTCGGCCAAATGGGCGCCGAGCGCCTGCACGCCATAGCGCTCGGTGGCATGGTGCCCGGCGGCGAAGTAGTCGATGCCGAGTTCGCGGGCTAGATGGGCCGTCTGTTCGGAGATCTCCCCGCTGAGAAAGGCGTCGGCGCCCGCGAGCGCCGCCTGCTCGATCCGCCCCTGGGCGGCGCCGGTGCACCAGGCAAGCGTCTCGATCGCTCGGGCGTGGCCCGCCACGTGGACCGGCACGCGCCCAAGGACCACGGCGATCGACCGGCCGAGGGCTGCGCCGGCGCAGGGCGTCGGCATCCGCCCGCACCATAGGAGGTCGTCGCCGCCCGCCAACGGTTGCGGCGCGAGGACGCCGAGCTGCGCGCCGAGGCGGCGATTGTTGCCGAGTTCCGGGTGGACATCGAGCGGCAGATGATAGGCGAACAGGCTCAGGCCGGCGCGCATCAGCGTGCGCACGCGCCGCCCCTTGATCCCGACCAGCGGCGCCGCCTCGCCCTTCCAGAAATAGCCGTGATGCACGAGCAGCGCGTCGGCCTTCCAGGCCACCGCGGCGTCGACGAGCGCCTGACAGGCCGTGACCCCGGTCATCAGGCGCCGCACCGGCCGATCGCCCTCGACCTGGAGGCCGTTCGGGCAGTAGTCGGCCCACTCCGCGGCCCGCAGCAGCCCGTCGCAGTACGCGCGCAAGGTCGCGATCTCGATCATGGTTCGATCCCCGTCACCGTTCGAACGGGACATGATACCGCGGTGGCGCACAGGGGTGGTTCGGACAAAAAAAAGCCCGGCGGGCGCCGGGCTATAAAACGTCTCATGATGAGAGAGACGAGGAGGACACTGTAAAGTCCGTTGCCCGATCGACCCGCCCCTTCGGGACCGGCCGCCGGTAAATGCCTTTCGGGGCCGTGCGCGCCTCGCGCGCCGGTCGAGCGGCGATCAATGCATGAAGAGGCCGCCGTTCACCGGGAGGTTGGCACCGGTGATGTAGCCGTTCTCGTCCGCCGCGAGGAAGGCTACCGCGGAGGCGATATCGGCCGGCGAGGCCATGCGCCGCATCGGGATGCCCGAGACGATCGCCTCGCGGACGTCCTCGCGCATCGCCTGAGTCATCGCCGTCTCGACATAGCCGGGCGAGACGGTGTTGACCGTAACGCCCTTGGCGGCCCCTTCCTGGGCCAGGGCCATCGTGACGCCGTGCATGCCGGCCTTCGCCGCCGAGTAGTTGGCCTGACCGAACTGGCCACGCTGCCCGTTGACCGACGAGATGTTGATGATACGCCCGAAACCGGCCTCGAGCATGTCTTCCCAGACCTGACGGGTCACGTTGAAGACGCTATTCAGATTGACGTTGATGACATCCGTCCACTGAGACGGTTCCATCTTCTTGAACGTCTTGTCCCGGGTGATGCCCGCACAGTTGACGAGGATCGCGATCTGGCCGTGCTGGGCCTTGATCGCCTCGACCATCCGCGCCGAATCCTCGAACGAGGAGACGTCGGCGGCGATCGTGTCGCAGGCGAGGCCTTCGGCGACGCGCTCCTGCTTCCAGGCGTCCGCCGTGGCCTGCTCGGACGGGTGGTGGTTCGCGACCACGACGCAGCCCTGACTGGCCAGGCGCCGGCAGATCTCGGTGCCGATGCCGCCGATGCCACCTGTGACGAGGGCGACCTTCGCTTGTTCCGCCATAATCGATTTCCTCCTAAAATACTCTATTTATTGTCGAACGGACCGACGACGGCGACAACGCCCATCCCGGAAGATAGCGGTTGCCTGCCGACCCGCGCAAAAATCCGGATCGGTCGATCCGCTTCTGCCGCCTTGCCATCGCCCGCACCCACGGCCAGAGGATCTGACCAGGGTCTTTCGGTTCGAATCGGCGGCGATCCATCCCTGGACCGCCCCCTGGGGGCCACCCTCGCGATCCGACGCGCGCGGCCCCCGCCTCCCGACCTCGCCAAGCCCGACGGAAGTTCTCGTCAGTGCTCAGGCCGCGACGGCCTGGCGAAGTTCCGAAGAGAGCTCGGACATGCCACGCTCGTACCAGACGCGGTAGTCGTCGCGGACCTCGCCGAGCAGCTGCATGTTGGTCTTGGTCTCGGCCATCATGCGCTCGCTCACGTCCTTGGCGATCTCGACCTGGCCCTTGACGTAGTCGGTGTAGCTCTTCGACTCGGTCGCCAGCGTCGCCAGGCGCATGCCCTGCTCCAGCCACAGGCCGAAGACGTCCATCTGACGGCCGGCGAGCCTCTCCCAGGTCCGCATGTTCAGCTCGGCCATCGAGTTGAACCGATCCATCCCCTTGGCCGTCATGTCGGTCGCGGTCTTCACAGTCTCGTTGATGGTCATCCGAAGAATCTCCGTTTTGTGCGTTGCAGCAATTGTTGCAGTGCACAATATCGACCGACGGACCCTTTGTCAAGCCCTTTTCGCATCGCCGCGGGCGGCGCGCCAGCGACCCGGAACGCCTCGGGGCCAGCACCACGCCAGCCCCTCCTGGCGCGGGACGCACTACTAGTGCAAGACTGCACAATTCCCGAGACCGCACGCTGCGGCCTGCCACCCTCGCGTGGTAGGAGCCCGCTTGCGGGCGATCTTCGCCGCCGCGCGAGCCGCTCGCCCGCAAGCGGGCTCCTGCGGTGCTCGAATCGTTAGGGTCACATGAAAGAGCGGCCTCGGTATCTCTTGAAGCGAGACACTAGGCCCGGTGCTCGAGGGTAGCGAGGCCGCACGGTAGGCCGCCGGGTCACGGCCTTCCTGCGGCTGAAGCCGCACCGACACCGGATCGCCGGCGAGCCGCGTCGGGTCGGCCCCTCCGGGCGGCACCCGCCGAGGCCGCAGTCGGGTTACGGGGGTGCGACCAACCTCTCCTCGGCTGATAGGGAGGCCGTGCCGGCGCGCCAAATCCGACCTACGGGCCTTCGGTCGCTCGACGCGTCAGCGTCGCGGGTTTTCGTCGTCCTGCTGGACGTCGCGGTCGAAGCCGGCCGCGCGCAGGAACTCCTGCTGCATCTCGGCCCAAATCCGCATGTTGCGCTGGGCGAGGCGGCCCATCGCGTCCAGCGGACCCTCGCCCCAGGTCTGCTGGATCTGTTGCTGCTGCTTGGCGAAGACCTCCAGCGACTCCTCGAGGTAGCGGGCGAAGAGCCCCTGCAGGGTGCCACCGTAGAAGCGGATGATCTGGGCGAGCATGTTGGCGCTGAACAGCGGCTGGCCGCCGCTCTCCTCCTCCAGCATGATCTGCAAGAGGATGGCCCGGGTGATATCCGCCTCGTTGGCCGTATCGATGACCCGGAGCGGCACGCACTTCATGACCAGGTCGCGGACGTCGGCCAGGGTGATGTAGCGGCTGACCTCGGTGTCGTACAGCCGGCGGTTGGGGTACTTCTTGATGACACGAATTGTGGTCATTGGATCGTGACTCCGGGCGGGGCATGGTTCCTGTCGGCGTCGCGGGGGCGTCGGGTCGACGCCCCGGCGACGGCCATCGGCGGCGAGGACCTCGCCCTCGCCGCGGCCCCGTCAGTCGCGCTCGACGGCCAGCGCCACGCCCTGGCCACCGCCGATGCAGAGGGTCGCCAGGCCCTTTTTGGCATCGCGTCGCTGCATCTCGTAGAGGAGCGAGACCAGCACGCGCGCCCCGGAGGCGCCGATCGGGTGCCCGAGGGCGATCGCCCCGCCGTTGACGTTGACCTTGCTCAGGTCCCAGCCCATCTCCTGATTGACCGACATCGCCTGGGCGGCGAAGGCCTCGTTGGCCTCGATCAGGTCGAGATCCGCGGGCTTCCAGCCGGCCTTCTCCAGGCACTTGGTCGAGGCCGGGATCGGCCCGGTGCCCATGATGGCCGGATCGACGCCGGCGCTGGCGAAGGCGACGAGGCGGGCGATCGGCTTCAGGCCGAGCGCCTTGGCCTTCGACTGGGTCATGACGATCACCGCCGCCGCGCCGTCGTTGATGCCCGAGGCATTGCCGGCGGTCACCGTGCCATCCTTCGAGAAGGCCGGGCGGAGCCTGGCCAACCCCTCGGCCGTGGTCCCGTGGCGCGGGAATTCGTCGGCGTCGAAGACGATCGGGTCGCCCTTGCGCTGCGGGATCGCGACCGGGACGATCTCATCGGCGAAGCGCCCGGCCTTCTGGGCGGCCTCGGTCTTCTGCTGGGACTGGAGCGCGAAGGCGTCTTGCGACTCGCGCGTGAAGCCGTACTTGGTCGCGATGTTCTCGGCCGTCACGCCCATGTGGCACTGGTTGAAGGCATCCCAGAGCCCGTCGACGATCATGGTGTCCTTCAGCATCCAATCCCCCATCCGCTGCCCGGAGCGCGAGCGCGGCAGGACGTGCGTCGACTGGCTCATGCTCTCCTGGCCACCGGCGACGACGATCTCGGCATCGCCGCAGGCGACCGCCTGCATCGCCAGGTGGACCGCCTTCAGACCGCTGCCGCAGACCTTGTTGATGGTCATCGCCGGCACCTTCTCGGGCAGGCCGGCGGCGAGCGTCGTCTGACGCGCCGGATTCTGGCCGACCCCGGCCGTCAGCACCTGCCCCAGGATCACCTCGTCGATCTGCTCGGGGGCGATGCCCGCCCGCTCGAGCAGGGCCTTGATCACGGTCGCGCCGAGTTCGGTCGCCGGGAGGGACGCCAGGCTGCCGCCAAAGCTGCCGACGGCGGTGCGGGCCGCCGCCACGATCACGATTGTCTCACTCATTTTCAGGTCTCTGCCTCAGGTCTCTGCCGGTTGGCATTTGGATCGAAAGTTGGAAGTCGCGACGCCACCGTCATATCGCAAGCGATGGGCCGGCCCGGCCAACGCCTCGACGCGGCCGCCCGAACGCCGGATCCTGGTCGCGAGCGCGCCGCCCAGCCACCTGCCGGCGCGCCCCGCCGGGACCGCTCGAGGACGCCTCGCGAAGGCTCTAGGGGCTGTATCTTCAAGAGTCTACGCCCCTTTGTTGCAGTGCACAAATTTCCGTGCTAGCTTCATGCTATCACGCCCCAGACGAGGAAGATTCACCGTGAACGATACGGCCAACAAGACCAGCGACTGGCTGGACATCCAACGCAAGTACTGGGAGACCTGGTCGGAGCTCGGCCGCAAGACCTTGGGTCTGGAGAAGACCCCGGCCAATCCTTGGGCCGGCGCCCTCGATCATTGGTGGCAGACGGTCTCGCCCGCCGCCCCCAACGACCTGGTTCGCGACTTCATGGAGAAGCTCGCCGAGCAGGGCAAGGCCTTCTTCGGCCTCACCGACTACTTCACGAAGGGCCTCGGCGGCAGTAGCGGTACGCAGGGCTGGGACACCCTCTCGAAGACCATCGACGACATGCAAAAGGCCTTCGCCAGCGGCCGGATCGAAGGCGACGAGACCTTCCGCCGCCTGATGGCCTTCTGGGAGATGCCGCTCGACAACTGGCAGCGCACCATGTCCTCGCTGTCCCCGGTGCCCGGCGACCTGCTGCGCAACATGCCGCACGACCAAGTCAGGGACAGCGTCGACCGCATCCTCTCGGCACCCGGGCTCGGCTACACGCGCGAGGAGCAGGCCCGCTACCAGGATCTGATCCGCCGCTCGCTGGAGTACCAGTCGGCCCTGAACGAATACAACGGCTTCTTCGGCCAGCTCGGTGTCAAGTCCCTCGAGCGGATGCGCGCCTTCCTGCAGGGACAGGCCGAGAAGGGCGTCGCCATCGAGTCGGCGCGCACCCTCTACGACGCCTGGGTCGGCTGCTGCGAAGAGGTCTATGCCGAGGAGGTCAGCTCCGCCGACTACGCGCACATCCACGGCCGCCTCGTCAACGCCCAGATGGCCCTCAAGCAGCGCATGTCGACCATGGTCGACGAGGTCCTCGGCGCGATGAACATGCCGACCCGCAGCGAGCTGCGCACGCTCCAGGATCGGCTCCAGGAGTCGCGCCGCGAGGGCAAGCGCCAGCGCCAAGAGATCGAGACGCTGAAGCGGCAGGTCGCGGCCTTGGCCGGCGGCGCCCAGCCCGCGCCCCAGGCCTCCGCCCAGCCCACGACCCGGCCCGCGCCGGCGACGGCCCCGGCGGCGAGCGCGGCGCCCAAGCGCAGCACCACGACCCGCCGCAAGACCACCAAGCCCACCACCGGCCAGTGATGTCGGCCGCCCGTCCATCGCCACCAGGAGAGAGTGCCGTGTCCCCATTCCCGATCGACATCCGGCCCGACAAGCTGACCGAGGAGATGCTGGAGTACAGCCGCAAGCTCGGCGAGGGTATGCAGAACCTGCTCAAGGCCGACCAGATCGACACAGGCGTCACCCCCAAGGACGTCGTCCACCGCGAGGACAAGCTGGTCCTCTACCGCTACCGGCGCCCGGCGCAGGTGGCGACCCAGACGATCCCGCTGCTGATCGTCTACGCCCTCGTCAATCGGCCCTACATGACCGACATCCAGGAGGATCGCTCGACGATCAAGGGCCTGCTCGCCACCGGTCAGGACGTCTATCTGATCGACTGGGGCTACCCGGATCAGGCCGACCGGGCGCTGACCCTCGATGACTACATCAACGGCTACATCGACCGCTGCGTCGACTACCTGCGCGAGACCCACGGCGTCGACCAGGTCAACCTGCTCGGGATCTGCCAGGGCGGGGCCTTCAGCCTCTGCTACACGGCCCTGCACTCCGAGAAGGTCAAAAACCTCGTCACCATGGTCACGCCGGTCGACTTCCAGACCCCGGGCAACCTGCTCTCGGCCTGGGTCCAGAACGTCGACGTCGACCTGGCCGTCGACACCATGGGCAACATCCCGGGCGAACTGCTCAACTGGACCTTCCTGTCGCTCAAGCCCTTCAGCCTGACCGGCCAGAAGTACGTCAACATGGTCGACCTGCTCGACGACGAGGACAAGGTCAAGAACTTCCTGCGGATGGAGAAGTGGATCTTCGACAGCCCGGACCAGGCCGGCGAAACCTTCCGCCAGTTCATCAAGGACTTCTACCAGCGCAACGGCTTCATCAACGGCGGCGTCCTGATCGGCGATCAGGAGGTCGACCTGCGCAACATCCGCTGCCCGGTCCTGAACATCTACGCGATGCAGGACCACCTGGTGCCGCCGGATGCCTCCAAGGCCCTCGCGGGACTGACCTCCAGCGAGGACTACACGGAGCTCGCCTTCCCCGGCGGGCACATCGGCATCTACGTCAGCGGCAAGGCGCAGAAGGAGGTCACCCCGGCGATCGGCCGCTGGCTGAACGAACGCGGCTGAGCCGGGTCGACCCACCCGCTCGACGGGCGCGGCCGGCGGCATCGAAGGCCGCCGGCCGGCGCCCATGAGCCATCCGCGCCGCTGGCGCCCGCCCCCCGACCTTCGCCGCCGCACCCGCATCGCCCCCGCGGCTGGCGTACAATGACGGTCTTCGCGAGCGAGCCCCGCATCGTCAACGGAGGCTGCATGGGCGCCGACCACCAACTGCTGGCCGCGTACGACGCGCTGGCCGAGACCTACGACGCCCACCGCGGCCTCTTCGACATGCGCGCCGTGCTCGAGGACCTCTTCGCCCGCCTGCCGGCCTGCGGCACCCTCCTCGACCTCGGCTGCGGCGCCGGGGAGCCGTGCGCGCGCGCCTTCCTCGACCGCGGCTGGCGGGTGACCGGGGTGGACTTCTGCCCGGCCATGCTCGCCCTCGCGGCGCGCTACGTCCCCGAGATGGAGCGGATCCAGGCCGACATGCGCGCGGTGCGCCTCGCCCCGCGGCGCTTCGACGCGGTGACTGCCATCTACAGCCTGTTCCACGTCCCGCGCCGCGACCACCCCGCCCTCCTCGCCCGGGTGCGCGACTGGCTGCGCCCCGGCGGGCGCTTCCTCTTCACCTACGCGACCCGTGCCTACACGGGGGCCAAGCGCTTCGACGGCACGATCGAGTTCATGGGCCAGGCGCTCTTCTACAGCCACGCAACGCCCGAGGAACTGCGCGCCCAGGCCGAGGCCGTGGGCCTGCGGTGGGAGGACGCCACGCCCCGCGCAATCGGCGGCGAGACCTTCCTCTGGGTGACGCTCGTCCGCCCGACCGAGGGCGCGGCACCCGAGACGGCCGCGCGATGACCCCCCGCACCCGCGCCCCCAAGCGGGAGATCCTCGGCTGGGCGATGTTCGACTTCGCCAACTCGGCCTATACGCTGCTGATCATCACGGTCGTCTTCGGCGACCTCTTCACCCGGGTCATCGTCGGCGACGCCCCGGACTACCGCTTGGGCAATCTGCTTTGGAGCCTCGCGCTGGCCGCGAGCTACCTGCTCGCGCTGCTCTGCTCGCCGGTCGCCGGCGCCATCATGGACTACACGGCGAGCAAGAAGCGGTTCCTGTTCGCGAGCTATCTGCTGACGGTCGCGGCGACGGCGGCCCTGTACTTCGTCGCCCCCGGCTATGCCCTGCTCGGCGTCGTCCTCCTGATCGTCTCGAATTTCGCCTTCTCGATCGGCGAGTCCTTCATCGCGAGCTTCCTGCCCGGCCTGGGGCCGCCCGAGGACCTCGGCAAGATCTCCGGCCTCGGCTGGGGGATCGGCTACATCGGCGGGCTGCTCGCGGCCATCTTCGTCCTCGCCGTCCTCGGCGAGGTCAGCGCCGAGAACTTCGAGCGGATCCGTTGGATCGGCCCCTGGACCGCGTTCTTCTTCCTGGTCGCCGCGCTGCCGACCTTCCTCTGGGTGCGCGAGCGCGGCACCCCGCGCCCGCTGCCGCCGGGCAGCGGCTATCTGCGCATCGGCCTCGCGCGCGTCGGCCAGACCCTTCACCACCTGCGCGCCCACCGCGACCTGGCCATGCTGCTGGTCTCGGTCCTCTTCGCGATGAGCGGCATCTACATCATCATCGCCTACGCCTTCATCTACGGCGCCCAGGTGATCGGCTGGGACGAGTCGGTGCGGACCCTGATGTTCGTCCTCGTCCAACTCACCGCGGCGGCCGGGGCGCTCGGCTTCGGCTTCATCCAGGACCGCCTCGGGGCGCTGCGCACCTACGCGATCACGCTCGTGCTCTGGATGGTCGCGATCGCGCTCATCTACCTGACGCCGGCGATCAGCACCGGCCTGCATGCCGCCTTCGGGCTCGACTGGCCGGCGCAGTACATCTTCCTCGTCGTCGGCTGTGTCGCCGGGACCAGCCTCGGGGCCTGCCAGTCGGCGACGCGCACCCTGGTCGGACTGTTCGCGCCCCTGTCGCGCTCGGCCGAGCTGTTCGGGTTCTGGGGGATGGCGATGAAGCTCGCCGGGATGCTGGGGCTGCTCGCGATCGGCCTGGTGCAGGCCCTGGTCGGGCTCCAGACCGCGGTCCTGCTCTGCATCCTGCTGTTCGCGCTGGCCCTCGTCGCGACGCGCGGCATCGACGAGGCGCGCGGCCGGGCGCTCGCCGCGGCCCACGACGCCGGGCGCAGCGCCTGGTGAGCCAATCCCCACGGCGGATCCGTCGCGACCAACGGGAGAGCACAGCGGAGACGTAGCGGCCGGCGCGGCTGGCGATCAACGTTCGCGGCCAATGACCGGCCAGCCGAGCGCGTCAGCGCGTATCGAACCCGGACAGGGCGCGGTAGGGCAGCGACTCGCAGGTCACCTCCTCGACCTCGGCGCGCGACGGGCCGCGCGCGAGCCAGCGCCGCAGCTCGGCGAGCGCCGCGGCCGGACCGCAGGCCAGCACCTCGACCCGTCCATCGGCGAGGTTGCGGGCATGGCCGGCGACGCCCAGGCGCAGCGCCTGGGCGCGGGCCGAGGCACGGAAGGCGACCCCCTGCACGCGACCGGCTACCAGGCAACGCAGGCAGAGGGGGGCGGCCGTTTCTTTGCCGGAGCGGGGGGCATTGCCGGGGTCATCGTGGTGCATGATCGCCACCTCCAGGTCATCGGATCGAACGGGCACCGGGCGATGGAACCCCAGGGCACAGCCCCGACGCAACCCGCCCACCACCGATCGACGCGCCATCGCGGCCATTACGGGTAGAATGGAGGCCCGCCCGGCGCTCGCCACAGCGAGTCTCACCGACCAGAACACCGGAGCCCCCGGAACATGAGCTACATCCTAATCCTCTACTACAGTCGCCACGGCGCCACGGCCGCGATGGCCCACCAGATCGCCCGCGGCGTCGAGGAGACGGTCGGCATCGAGGCGCGGCTGCGCACGGTGCCGCCGGTCTCGACCGTCTGCGAGGCGATCGCCGACAGCGTGCCGCCGAGCGGCGCCCCCTACGCGACGCTCGAGGACCTGCGCGACTGCGCCGGCCTCGCCCTCGGCAGCCCGACCCGCTTCGGCAACATGGCCGCCCCGCTCAAGTTCTTTCTCGACGGCACCAGCTCGCTGTGGCTGTCGGGCGGGCTGGCCGGCAAGCCGGCCGCCGTCTTCACCTCGACCGGCACCCTGCACGGCGGCCAGGAATCGACGCTGCTGAGCATGATGCTGCCGCTGCTGCACCACGGCATGCTGCTTCTCGGGCTGCCCTACAGCGAGCCGGACCTCGTGAACACGACCACCGGCGGCGCCCCATACGGGGCCACCCACGTCGCCGGCAGCGACGCCAAGCGGCCGTTGAGCGACGAGGAGCGACGCCTCTGTCAGGCCCTTGGTCGGCGCCTGGCCAAGACCGCGCAGGCACTCGGCACACGCGCCTGACGCCACCGGGGCCCGCCGTGTCGTCGCCTGTCGGCCAGATCCCGCTGCCGATCCTGCCGCGACCCGAGGCGCGCTTCGAGACCTTCGTCGCCGGGCCCAACGCCGTCGCGGCGGCCGCCGTGCGCGCCGCCGTCGCGACCGACGGTGAGCCCTACCTCTTCCTGTTCGGCCCGCCCGGCACCGGCAAGAGCCACCTGCTCCACGCTGCCTGCCACGCGCGCGTCGAACGCGGCGGCACCGCCGCCTACCTGCCCCTCGGCGAGGACCGACTGGTCCCGGCCGTGCTCGAGGGCCTGGAGCACGTAGAACTGGTCGCGCTCGACGACGTCGAGCGGATCGCCGGGGACCCCGACTGGGAGCGCGACCTCTTCGGCCTCTACAACCGCCTGCGCGAGGCTGGGCGGACGCTGCTCGTCAGCGCCGACCGCCCGGCCGGCGACCTGCCGCTCGGCCTCGCCGATCTGCGCTCGCGGCTCGGCTGGGGACCGGCGTTCCAACTGCAACCGCTGACCGATCGCGACTGCGCGGCCCTGCTGCGCGCGGCGGCCCGCACCCGCGGCCTCGACCTCGGCGAACCGGCGATCGCCTACATCATGCGCCGCTCGCCGCGCGACCCGCGCGGCCTACTCGCGGTCCTCGACGCCCTCGATCAGGCGAGCCTGCGCGAGAAACGCCGCCCGACCGTGCCGCTGATCCGCACCCTGTTCGACGACCTCGAGCGCCGCAACTGACAGGTCGCTCTAACGGCGCCACTCGCGCTCGGCCGCCTTGCGCGACCAGAGGTAGACGTACTGGACGCCGCTGACCAGGATGGTCACCAGACAGCCCCAGGTGAGGGCCTCGATCAGGCCCGCCGGGAGGTCCAGCGGACCGGCGTCGGCGATTGCGGTAACCACCAGCAGGATCTGGAGCACCGTGTTGACCTTGCTCGTCAGGAGCGGCGCCGCGTCGAGGTCCTCGACGAGCAGGTTGTAGACCAAAGCCCCGCCGATGATGACCAGATCGCGCAGGATCGCGGCCACCACGAGCCAGAGCGGGATCAGGCCGAGAATACCGAGGACCAGAAAACAGGCCAGCAGCAGGGTCTTGTCCGCGAGCGGGTCCAGGATGCCACCTAGGCGCGTCTGCCAGCCATAGCGCTTGGCGAGGAAGCCGTCGAGCCCGTCGGAGAGGCCGGCCAGGGCGAAGAGCGTCAGGGCCCAGCCGAACTCGCGCTCCAGCAGCAGGAGGACGACCGGGATGACGGTCAGCAATCTGGCGAAGGTGATGATGTTGGGTAGGTGTTGCAGCCGCACGATCTTTTCAGGATGTCGGGAGAATGGCGCCAAGGGCCGTTCCATCGCGCCCGGCGCGGAGCGGCCGCGACACGGACCGGCGACCCCGCCGCTGCGGCGGCCCGGGGAGCGCGTTGTCGTCGGGCGGGTAAGATAGCGCCATTGACCCCGCCCCGGCCACTGCTAGAATGCGCCATCCCCCCAAGCGATGGAGCCGAGCGTGGCCCAGGATCCTTCCGCCACCCCTTCAGAGTCTCTCAGTTATCGCGATGCCGGTGTCGACATCGATGCCGGCAATCGCCTGGTCGAGCGAATCAAGCCGCTCGCCGCGGCGACCGCGCGCCCCGGGGTCCTCGCCGGCCTCGGTGGCTTTGGCGCGCTCTTCGAGCTCCCCTGGGGTCAATACCGCCAGCCCGTCCTCGTCTCCGGCACCGACGGGGTCGGCACCAAGCTCAAGCTCGCCATCGAGCTTGCGCGCCACGACACGGTCGGCATCGATCTGGTCGCGATGTGCGTGAACGACATCCTGGTGACCGGCGCCGAGCCCCTGTTCTTTCTCGACTACTATGCGACCGGCCGGCTCGACGTCGAGGTCGCGACCGCCGTCGTCGCCGGCATCGCCGAGGGGTGCCGCCAGGCCGGCTGCGCGCTGACCGGCGGGGAAACCGCCGAGATGCCCGGCCTCTATGCCGGCGGCGACTACGACCTGGCCGGCTTCTGCGTCGGCATCGTCGAGCGGGAGGCCCTGATCACGCCGCAGCGCGTCGCCGTCGGTGACGTCCTGATCGGCCTCGCCTCCTCTGGCCCGCACTCCAACGGCTACTCGCTGATCCGCAAGATCATCGAGACCCGCCAGCCGGACCTGGAGCAGCCGCTCGACGGCGTGCCGCTCGCCGAACGACTGCTCGCGCCGACGCGGATCTACGTGCGCTCCCTGCTGCCGCTGACCCGCGCCCTGTCGGTCCATGGGCTCGCCCACATCACCGGCGGCGGCCTTACCGAGAACCTGCCGCGGATCCTGCCGACCGGGACCAAGGCCGTGATCGACCTCGATTCCTGGCAGCGCCCGGCGGTGTTCGGCTGGCTCCAGGCGCAGGGCGGCGTCGCCGAGGCCGAGATGCTGCGGACCTTCAACTGCGGGGTCGGCATGGTCGTCTGCGTCGCCGCCGAGGACGCGGAGCGGACCCGCGCGGCCCTCGCCGCGGCCGGCGAGGAGGCCTGGGTCATCGGCCATGTCGCCACCGGCGACGACCGCCCGGTCGTCGAGCTGACCGGCGGCGGGGCGCACGGCGCATGACCGCCCCGGAGCCGGCACGCTGCATCGTGCTGATCTCGGGCGGGGGCACGAACCTCCAGGCCCTGATCGACGCCGAACGCGACGGGCTGCCGGTGCGCATCGCCGCCGTCATCAGCAACGAGCCGCAGGCCTACGGCCTGGTGCGCGCCCGCGCGGCCGGGATCGCCACGCGTGTCCTCAGCCACCGCGGCTGCGCGTCGCGCGACGACTACGACCGCGCCCTCGCCCGCCTCATCGACGAGTTCCGCCCGACGATCCTGCTCCTCGCCGGTTTCATGCGCATCCTGACACCGCGGTTCGTCGCCCACTACCGCGGCCGGCTGCTCAACATCCACCCCTCGCTGCTGCCGGACCTGCGCGGACTGCACACCCATCGCCGGGCACTGGAGTCGGGCGCCCGCGTGCACGGGGCGAGCGTGCACTTCGTCACCGACGAACTCGATGGCGGCCCCGTGATCGTCCAGGCGCGGGTCCCGGTCCTGCCAGGCGACCAGCCCGAGACCCTCGCCGCCCGGGTCCTGCAGAGGGAGCACCTGATCTATCCGTTGGCGGTGCGTTGGCTGGCCGAGGGGCGGCTCACGCTCGGCGACGACGGCCTGCCGCGCCTCGACGGCCAGATACTCGATCGCCCGCGCCTCCTCGAAGACGAAGAGGCGCCGGCCGAGGGCCGATGAGCCCCGGACCGCCCGCCCGAGCGCATCGCCGACCATGCCCGCCACCGCCCGATCGCCCGGCCGCCACGAGCACTCGCTCGACTTCGCCGGCGGACCGTTGGTCTTCGACGTCTGGGAGCCCGAGCGACCGAGCGACCAGTTGCCGGTGCTCCTCGTCCACGGTTGGGGCGCCTCCAGCAGCTATTGGCGGCTGACGGCCGAGGCCCTCTCGCAGACGACCCGGGTCATCGTCCCGGACCTGCCGGGCACCGGCCGCTCCCAGCCGGTCGCCACCCCGCAGGGCATGCACGAGCAGACCGCCTCGCTGTCGCGGATCCTCGATGCGCTCGGGATCGAACGGGTGCAAATCGTCGGCCACTCGATGGGTGGGGCGATGGGGATCCTGGTGGCCGATGCCGAGCGCGAGCGGGTCGACCGCCTGGTCTTGACCTCGCTGTGCCTGTTCACCTCCGACGCCCAGCGCAAGTTCTTCAAGGTCGTCGCGCTCGCCTTCCGCCTGTCGCTGGGCCTGCGCAAGACACCGCTCGCGCGGGCGCCCTTCTTCGCCGAGCGGATGGCGGCGCGCTACTTCCACCGCCTACCGCCCGAGCGCGAACTGATCGACCGGCTCTACCAGGACTTCCTCGAGCTCGACGCCGCCTCGGCCAACGCCTGCGCCGCCGGGGCCACGGACCCCCTCATCGACGTCGCGGCCGCGCGGCTCCAGGCGCCGACCCTGCTGATCGCCTGCCGCCAGGACGACCTGATGCCGGTGGCGAACGTCCAATTCACGGGGAACCTGATCCCGCAATGCGCGGTCCACTGGATGGATGGCTCCGGTCATCTGCCGATGCTCGAGCGCCCCGAGGAGTACGTCCGGGTCCTGCGCGCGTTTCTGACGCCCGAAACCGACCCGAACCAAAGGACACCAACCTCCGTCAACCTTTTTTCGCCCTCGATTTGACGCCGGGCATATAATAGCGAAAGGTTCCGCACAGCCGACCACTGCCGGGAGAGGTCTCGACGAGGCCTTGTCTCATTTCAGACCACAAACCGAGCATGAGGTGACCGTGATGGTATCTTCGCTGGTCTGGCTGGACCGATGGCTCCTGGGGATCGATACGCTCGACGCCGATCACCGCGCACTGGCGGGGCGGGTCAGTCGGCTCATCGAGGCGAGTCGCGACCCCGTCGACCCGCCGCCAGCACCAGGGCCACGATCGCTCGACGATGACCTGGCCGCCGAACAACTGGCCCGCTTGCACGAGTTGACCGAGGCGCTGCGCCGACACTTCCGGGCCGAAGAGTCCTTCCTCAACGGCATCGACTACCCGGAATATCCGGAGCACATGAGCGAACACGCCCTGCACCTCGCCGAACTCGTCGACCTCGCACGGCGGCTCGAGCAGGACCGCCGGGCCGGCCGACCCCAACGGCTCGACGACGAGCAGTTGGAGTTCATCAAGTGCTGGCTGGTGAACCACATTGCCGAGGACCAGCGCTTCGCCCGCTACTACTTCCGCCAGTGCGGCACCACCGCCGCCGAGATCCACCGACGGATCCGCCCGACGATGCCGCCGGGCACCCACCGCGTGGTGCCGCGGGCGCCGGACTGGTCCTAGGCATCACATCGCCAGCCGTCGGGTTACGCCCCCAGGGGGCTAACCCGACCTCCGGCCCCGGAGCAGATAGCCACGGCCCGTAGGTCGGGTTAGGCGCGCCCGCACGGCGGTCGCCGCGAACGATCAGCCCGACGCGCGCCGTAACCCGACGCCGGCCTAGGCACCACATTGCCGGCCGTCGGGTTACGCCCCCAGGGGGCTAACCCGATCTCCAGCCCCGGAGCAGATAGCCACGGCCCGTGGTCGGGTGAGGCGCACCCGCACCGCGGTCGCTGCGAACGAACCGGCCCGCGCACACCGTAACCCGACGGCCGGGCCGCCTTCGAATCGTCCAACGATACTCATCGATCCGCTATCATCGGGGTCAGCGGCCGCGCACGCGACCGTGAACCACGAGACGCCAACCGATCGATGACGGATCCACGAGACGACCAGACACCGCCGAGACCTCGGCTCGCGATCGCCGGGGCGAGCGGCTTCATCGGCACTGCGCTCTGCCGCAGCCTCACCGACCGCTACCAGGTCTTCGCCCTGACCCGGTCGATGCTGGTCGCTCGGGCGCCGCAGCGCGACCCTGGGCTGATCCGACGCGAGTGCGACCTGTTCTCGCTCGATGCGGTGCGGGCCGCGCTCGTGGGCATCGAATATGCGATCTACCTGGTCCATTCGCTCGTCCCGTCCTCGCGCCTCACCCAGGCCAAACCGGCCGACATGGATCTGGTCCTGGCCGACAACTTCGCCCAGGCCGCGGCCGAGAACGGGATCCGCCAGATTCTCGTCGTCGGCGGGCTGATCCCCGAGGGCTTCCACATCTCGCCGCTCCTCTGGAGCCGCCGCGAGGTCGAGATGGTGCTCGCCTCGCGCGGCACCCCGGTCACGGCCTTGCGCGCCGGGCTCGTGGTCGGCCCCGGCGGCTCGGCGACCAGCCTGCTCGTCGACCTGGTCCGCCGCCTGCCGGTCATCCCGCTGCCGCGCGCGGCCCGCTCGGTGACCCGCCCACTCGCACTGCCCGACCTGGTGCGCGCCGTGCGCTGCTGCCTCGGCGAGCCGCAGCGCTACCGCGGCCCGTTCGACATCGGCGGCCCCGAGTGCCTGAGCTACGAGACGATGGTGCGCGAGACGGCGGACCTGCTCGGGCGGCCCAGGACCGTCTTCACGACCCGGCTGCTGCCGGTCGGGCTCGCCGCGCTGGCGGCGCGGGTCGTCGGCCGGGCCCCGCTAGCGCTCATCGCCCCGGTCATCGAGAGCCTGCCCCAAGACACCATCCTGCACGACAACCCGCTGCTGGCCCGCATCGCGCCGGACGCGGTGCCGTTTCGCGCGGCGCTCGCCGGGGTCCTCGACGAGCAGCGGCGCCGCTCGCTGCCCAACCCGCGCACACCGCTGATCGGACCCGAGCGGACCCGGCACCGCCGGGCCGGCCTGGTCCGCTCGATCCAGCGCATCATCCTGCCGCCCGGGCAGGACGCCGCCTGGGTCGCCGGCAACTATTTCCGCTGGCTCGAACGCGCCCTGTGGCCATTCGTCGTCACCACCCGGGCGGCCGACGGCTCCTGGACCATCTGGCTGCGCGCCCCGCGCTGGCGGCTGCTGTCGCTGCGCCGGATGGCCGCCGAGAGCACGGCACAGCGCCAGGTCTACCGCATCGCCGGCGGCCTGCTGAGCCGCTCGGACGCGCCGGGCTGCGCCCGCTTCGAGTTTCAGACCCTGCTCGGCGAGCGCTACACGATGGCCGCGATCCACGACTACGCCCCGGCCCTACCCTGGCCTGTCTACCGCTGGACGCAGGCACCGGTCCATCGCTGGATCATGGCCCGCTACCAGCGCCACCTGGCCCGCCTGGCACGCTAGCCGATCACGCTGCTCACCAGCTAGGTGAAGACCGCCACGACGCCCGATGCGCGCGGCAGTGTTACGAGTCGTTGCAATAGCTTGGCTATGGCGACTGCTGCGCCGCGGTGGATGCACAGAGGCACGAGGCCCATCGATCCTCGCCGATGGGCTGGTCTTCGTGCGTTCGCCCGACCTTGAAGACGTGCACAGTCGCAGAGCGCGGGAGGGGTCGCGGGTCACCGCTGCTCGCGGTGCGAGAACGCCTCGAGCAGGCGTGCCGTCTCAGCGTGGGCGACGCGCAGTTCGGCGAGCAACGCCGTGGCCCTGGCCGAATCGAGTTCGAAGGGTCGCAAGGCACGCAGTTCGCCGCACAGGGCGATGAGGCGCAGCGCACCGAGTTCCGCGGCGCTTCCCTTCAGTGCATGGACGGCGGCGCGCAGGGCCGGATAGTCCCGCTCTGCAAGGGCGCTCGCCATCCGCTCGATCGAACCCTGACTATCGCGCAGAAATCCGCCGATCAGCTCGCCGAGAAAGTCCGGGCCGGCACCGATTCGCAGCAGCGCCCCCAGCTTGTCTTCGTCGAGCATGTTGCTCGCCCCCAACGGGGATGCCTCGGCCGGGGCCTCGCAAGGCCGCGGTTCGCGATTCGCAGCGCGATGACTCAGCGCGGCGATGACCTCCAAGAGCTTCGCCGTCTCGACCGGCTTGGTCAGGTAGGCGTCGACCCCGGCCTCCCGACAGTCCGCCTGCGCCTCGGGGGTGGCATCCGCGGTCAGGATGATCGTCGGCACCGCACGCGGCGAGAGCATGAACCGATGGGTCTTGTAGACCTCCAGGCCGCTGCGGCCCGGCATGTTGTGATCCAGGATCATCAGGTCGAAGGACTCGTCGGTCAGGGCATCGAGGGCCGCCTCGCCGTCGCCGACGAGGGTCACCTGGTGACCGAGCCGTTCGAGCAGACCCTGGAGGACCAGACGATTGGTTTCGTTGTCCTCGGCGACCAGGATCCGCAGTCCGCCCTGCTCGGGCGCCGCCAGACGGCGATAGCGCTCCGCCAGCGAGACGACGTCGTCCGGGAAATCCTGCGCGCTGACCGCGGCATGGACGGCATTGAAGACGAGGCTCTTGTCCAGCGGCTCGTAGAGGACGGCCAGATAGCCGACCTCGTGCCAACGCCCCTCGCCCCCGCTGGCGAAGGGGGCATTGACGAGCACGAGCCCCGGCGCGCCGAGTAGTGACTCGGCACGCACGCCAGCGGCGAACTGCTCAGGCTCCAGCTCGAGGCAATCGGCGCAGACCAGCACCACCCCGTAGGGCCGGTCGGCACGCGCGGCCTCGATCAGTTCGGCGAACGCGAGGGCCGAGGAGGCGGTGAGGTGATGGTCGAGCCCCCAGCCGTCCAGCCACCGGGTGAGGTCTTCGGCCACCACGCCACGGGCGACGACCAATGCCCTCAGATCGGCGAAACGCCCATCGGCGACGCGTTCGCGCTCGGCCCCCTCGTCGCGCGCGAAGGGCAGCCGAACCCAGAACCGCGACCCCTTGCCGGGGGTGCTCTCGAGACCGATCTCCCCGCCCATCAGCTGCGCCAACTCGCGTGCGATCGCCGTGCCCAGGCCGGTGCCGCCGAAGCGACGCGTCGTCGAGCTGTCGGCCTGACGGAAGCTTTCGAAGATGTGTCGCTGGTCGGCGGGGGCGATGCCGATCCCGGTGTCTTCGACCTCGAAGCACAGCTGCACGGGCGCCTCGGCAACGAGCGGCGCGGCCGGCGCGACGCGCAGCTCTACCCATCCCGCCTCGGTGAACTTCACCGCGTTGCCGAGCAGATTCATGATGATCTGACGCAGGTGCAGCGGATCGCCCTTCAGCCGAAAGGGCACCTTTGGATCGATGCGCAGATCCAGGGCCAGTCCCTTGCGCTGGGCCTGAGGACGAAACATCTTGACCGTGTCGGTGAGCAGGCGATGCAGGTCGAATTCGACCGACTCCAGCGTCACCCGGCCCGCCTCGATCTTCGAGAAATCCAGGATATTCTCGATGATTCCGAGCAGCGCCGTCGCCGAGGTCTGGATCGTGCGGGCGAACGTGAGTTGCTCGCGAGTCAGGCGGGAATCCATCAGCAGGTCGCTCATGCCGATCACCCCGTTGAGCGGCGTGCGCAGTTCGTGGCTCATCTTCGCGAGGAACTGGCTCTTCGCCCGGCTCGCCTCGTTGGCACGCTCGATCGCCACCGTCAGTCGGCGCATCAGGACCGCCATATAGGGCGGGATCACGAGCAGCACCAACAGGAGGCTGGTGCTCAGCAGCAGGTGGGCGCCCCAATAGGGCGACCAGAGGATGGTCGCCCCGAAGCCGAGCAGGGCGGCCGCCGAGGCGAGCGCCAGGTAGGCCAGGCCGAACCGAAATCCGTTGCCGATGATCACCCACAGATAGACGGCGAGCAACGGCGCACCCTGTTCCCCGGCCACGCCCATCGCGACCGATGTCGTCGTCATGTCGAGGACGATGCCGGCGATCCGCCGCGCCCGTGATGGGGCAGGCCGGAACAGCATCCCCACGAACAGCAGCGAGGCGGCCGCCAGGAAGGCGATCGCGAGCCAGACGATGAAGTGGCCGGCGAGCGCCTCCGAGCCGCTCGCCTTGGCGCCGAGCAGATAGACGGTGCCGACCAGGCCGATGACGAGCCGGATGATGGCCTGGTGCTGCTCGGTCGTGAGCCGCCGCTCCCTGCTCGTAGGCCCCGCCC
>NZ_NRRW01000039.1 GCF_016583835.1 Thiococcus pfennigii
CGCGCTTTCAGCGCCTGCGCCGGCGCCACTCGGCGGTGGAGTCGGCGATCAATGCGCTGGAGGCCCACGGCCTGGACCGCTGCCCGGATCACGGCCTCGACGGCTTCATGCGCTACGTCGCCTTGGCCGTGGTGGCGCGCAACCTCCATCGCCTCGGGGCGATCCTGCTGGCCAACGACAAGGCGGAGGCCGAGGCCGAGCGGCGCCGACGAAAACGCGCCGCCTGAGCGCCCCGCGCGGGCCATCGGGGCCGATCCGAGGGACAGGTCTGTCCAATGGACGCGGAAGATGAAAAGAATTCCCATCGCCACCCCGTATTCCTCGCTGACGGCCTCGAACCGAATGAAAATCCACCCCCGCGGCGGCATGAGGTCAGCGGATTTTTTGAATTCAACGGGGTTTTCTTCCAGGCACTAGGTAATCACTAAACGCGAAGGTGTTTATGATGATAGTCTCACACAAATATAGATTTATCTTCATAAAAACTGTGAAAACTGCTGGAACGAGCATTGAAGTATTCTTGTCGCAAATCTGCTCAAGCGACGACATAGTTACTCCGATATGGCCACATGTTGGAAATCATCGCGCCAGAAACTACAAAGGCATCTGGAATCCATTCAATGAAATAGTCAATAACGAAGAGCAACGTATTGTGGAGACCTTTAAGAATCTTTTGCAACGGAAAAGATTCTACAATCATATGTCGGCTTCTTTGGTGAAGCATAGACTTTCTGCAAAAATTTGGGATTCATATTTTAAGTTCTGCGTTGAAAGAAATCCTTGGGATAAAACCCTATCTCATTACCACATGATAAGCGATCGTTCGGGTGGGATTGTGTCTTTTGATGACTACATCGAAAAAGGCCGTTTTTGCATCAACCTACCCAAATACACGGACCCTGAAGGTCGCCTATTGGTAGACAAGGTGATTAAGTACGAAACATTGATGGATGATCTGGGTTTGATTTTTTGTAAATTAGGTGTACCGTATAATGGTTCTCTTGGTGTAAACGCCAAATCTGAATATAGAAAGAAAAAGGAGCCGTATCAGAAGCTATTTACGCGTCAGCAAAGGTATATAGTTGAAAAGGCCTTCGCTAAGGAGATAGAAATGCATGGGTATGTGTTCGATCAATAGATAGTTTTGCTTCTCATCACCCGAATCAACTATGCGTAGTTTCAATTAGGTGCGTTAACTCATGGGTCAGAGTGGTCAGGTTGGTGGCAGGCTCGGTGTGCTTTCCAGGATGAGGAGAGAATTAAAAATTGCGCTCCAGAGCAATCTGGGCTCTGAATACCCTGCAATAATCGTTGGTAGTATGGGTCGTTCTGGCTCCAGTTTAGTTTGTAATGCTTTGAGTCGGGGGATGGCTCGGGCACGTAAACTGCATTTGTTCGGTCGCTACGGTCAAAGCCTCTGCCGCGATTCCGCATGGAACTTAGTTGATAGAAGTTTTAGACCCGGCGTTGTCTATAAGACACACTCACTCGCGGAGGAATTGCCTAATAGTGCGGATGTAAGGGCTGTTTTCGTATTTGGACCCGCAAGTGAAGCGGCTCTTTCTGTACTGTCCTGCCGCGATCGCTATGGGCTGGCCTGGATTGAAGAACATTTTAAGCACCTCAGAGCTTGTGGCCCATTTGAAGATCTCGCACGGCGTGATGTACTTCGTTTTGAGGAACAGATTGATGGGTGGCTGGCGCAAAAGAAAGTGCCCCTGCTTGCGCTGCATTACGAACACTTATGGGAGCACGAGGAAGAAATTTCGGACTACGTGGGTTTTCCAGTTCGTCTGCCAGCGCGCCGAAATCGCGAAAGCCGACAGAGAATTTCTGATGATGTCGCATGTCAAGTTGCCGCTACCTATAGCGCTTTGGACGCCAAAATCGCTGGCCTGTCTGTCTGCAGCGTCCGCGGACGGGAAGCCTAAGAACTCACGTTTCGGAGTTCAGAAGCCGCCCATTATTTAACGCAAGACATTGTTTATAAAAGAATAGCGGCCGCGTGGATGGTATAATGTCGAGCAGTTGAAACAGGACACCCACCCAAGAGGCCGCTGATGAAGACTCCCACATCCGAAGCATCCTTGCCAAGCCTGACGGCCACATTCCTGAGCGATACCCAAACCCTGGCCGATAACCTGTTCGCCGACTTGTTGCGCAGCTTGGGCCCCTCGGCGTTGCTCGCGAAGCTAGGCTTTCACAAGCGCAGCGGTCTGGAGGCATCGCGGATTGTCTATCTTCTGTTGATGTGGGTTTGGGTTGGGCGCGAAAGCGTCGCCCTGTTCGCACGCCAATCGCTGCGCAGTTTTGCCGGTGCCAACAAAGACGCTCTCTATGATGTCCTGGCCCGCGAAGATCTCAATTGGCGCGCCTTTCATGGGGCGGTCGCGCTCAAGGTCTATCGTGCCGGCCAGTTGAAAGACAGCCCCACGCGCGCCTTCGTCTTGGACGATTCCGTGAAAACCCGGCGTGGCAAACGGTTGGAAGGCGTCTCGCAGCACTTCGATCATCTCAGTGGGCGCACCGTCAAAGGCCAGCAGGTCCTCATGTTGGGATTGGCCACGCAGGAGACCTTCCTCCCGCTGGATAACGATATCTACATTAGCCACACGGGGGCGCATCCGCTGAAAGCGAACTTTCGCGATGGGCGCAGCGTTGAGGCGCGCCGCTATGCCGACGCGCGCGATGGCACCAAGCCACAGTTGGCCGCGGCCATGCTGCGCCGTGCTCAGCGTCAAGGCATCGAGGCAGAGGATCTCCTTGCCGATGCCTGGTTCGGGACCAAGACCATGATCAGCACCGCCTTGGACCTCAACCTCACGGCGATTTTGCGCATGAAGAAGAACGCCATGAAGTATCGCCTCACAAGCTGGGAGAACGGGCAAGCGCATACCGAGCTGCTCGACGCGAAAGGCTTCTATCAGCACAGCGTGCGCAAGCACTGGAAGACCCTCAGCGGCTTGCCCTATCAGTACCAATGTCTGGACGTCGAGTTGAGCTTGGCCGACGACGACAAGGTGGAGTGGATCCCGGTGCGTCTGCTGTTTGTTCGTGGCATCAACCAGGTCACCGACAGTCCCGCTGGGGCAAAATCCTGGGCCCTGTTCTTGTGCACCGATCGCGCCCTCTCCCCAGCGGCGATCCTTGAGACCTATGCCTTGCGCTGGAGCATTGAGGTGTACTTCAAGGAAGCCGAGCAGTATCTCGGTTTTCTGTGGGAGCAAACCGAAACTTTCGCTTCACATCTGGCCTCGATTCACTTAACCGCCGTGCGTTATTGCCTGCTCGCGCTTGGACAGTTGCAGGGCGCGGGTGCGCGGGTCTGCGAAGTCCGCCGTTTGGTAAGGAAAAGATCCTTCCGCTTCTGAATGTCTCAGTGGGTTTAAGAGGCATTCAATGGTAAACGGCATAGTTACAAACTTTATTGGTAAATGTGGAGCAACAGTTAGTGAGAATAGTAGTTTCTGGTTGCGCTCGGCCTTTATCCGGCGTCACTGCATTGCGGCACGGCCTGCAGTCAGAGCTTGAAAAATACGGGTATCTGGTTCTACCGTCACCACGACATCCTATTATACGGGCTGTGGGAAAATTGGACACAAAGCTAAAGCTAATGCGGCCCGTATTTGCAGATAGAGACGCCTATTGCTTCACAGTGATCAGTTGGTGCAGTGATTCCAGCGCATGGCCCCACTGTTATACTTATAAGATGATCCCCTGGATATATGACTGCTGGGGGCCCGATATATCGAAATGCGAGCGAATGTTGCGGCGGCATGAGGTTAGGCTCGCCTTCTTTTCTTCTAAGGACGTCTGCCAAAAGGTCAGCATAAGGCTGCCCAATATCCGTGCTGTATGGAGTCCTGAGGCAGTTGATCCAGCAATGTTCAAGCCCGATAAAAAGCTCGCAGAGCGACGATATAGTGTCTACGAGTTGGGGCGCACGTATCGTAAGTACCACGAGGTCATAAGAAAAGAGCTTGAGGGTCAAGGCTATACTCACATCTATCCAAGAAGCGAAGTCAAAAGTTTGAAGAATTGCACGGACGTTAGGGGATTCTACGACCAACTCGGGGATGCCGTAATCATCCCGTGCTTTCCGAAATGTATAACACATCCGGATTTAGCCGGGAATATTTGTACGATGACGCAACGTTATCTTGAAGCCATCGGGTCTGGCTGCCTTATCGTTGGAGAAAGCCCCCAAGAGATAATTGATTTATTCGGGTTTGATCCGGTCATTCCGGTCGATTGGAAAAACCCTGTTAAGCAGTTGTTCAATGTCCTAAAATCTATTGAAAGTTACCAAGAGCATGTAGACCGGTGTCGGTTACGCTTTCTTGAAGTCGGAACATTTTCTTCAAGAGTCGAAAAGATTCATGAGGAGTTAATAAATATCCAATTAGTATAGGGCTTCAGTTGCTGCCTTCATTTTTTTCTTGCTGGGTAATGGTACCAGCCGCTTCCAAAAAGTGCTACTGAAGATGACGACCTGCATGGTCCGGAGACAAGGGCGGATATGATGGATAGCATAGAAACAAATCAATCTATGGCAGGTGTCTTGAAGTTTAAGACTTTGTTAAATCCGAGACTAAGATCTCTTAGCGGTCATATCAATAGGCATCTCGCTTCTCACTATGGCGAAGAGTTTGGAATGTGGTATGTAATCGAATACCCGAAGGCGGGTGGGACGTGGTTGACCCATATGGTTGCTGACTATCTTGCTTTGCCTTTCCCTCAACATAGTCTGCTTCCTGTAACTTTCAAAGCAGTATTGCAGGCGCACTGGAAGTATACGCCCGGCCTCAAAAGGGTTTTCTATCTTGTACGGGATGGCCGTGATTCTATGGTATCGCTCTATTATATGCGAATGCGTTCCATTCGGCGGGGCTATTATCAACATGATCTTAAATATAGAAGACAATATCAAAAACTATATGGCCCTAATTTTGATCCTTTTGATATCTATCGCAATTTGCCTAAATTTATCGAGCAAGAGATGCGTTATCCCCAAGGATGTCGTATTAATTGGCCAGATCATGTCCGTCAATGGTGGCATCCTGAACATCCGGATCGGTATTGCCTGAAATATGAGGACCTGTTATCAAACCCATTTGTGACTTTACTAAAGGGTTTTAAGAGTTTTTTGCAAGTTGACGTAGATGAAGAACAGATCAGGAATACTATTTCGCGTTATGAGTTCGAAAGAATATCAGGTAGAAAGCGCGGCGAAGTAGATAATGATTCATTCTTAAGATCAGGGACTGCGGGGGACTGGGTGCAACATTTTTCAGTTGAGGCCCAAGAGGTGTTTGACTACTATGCTCGTGATGTTTTGGAAGAACTCGGATACGGCCTTGCTCATAACTCCGCTCATCAGGCGGATCGCGGCTAAATGTCTTTGGCGGGTGACCGCAGCTGAGCAATCACCCGCGGTCAACTGGCCGAATTCCGAGATCGTCGGTGAATGAAAAAAACCGCAAATCTCGCATTTAGTGAGTATAAAAAATTCGTGTATGATCTTTTCAATTAGTAAATTACAATTCAAGATCCTTTTTCTTTCTTTGGTGTTGTTTATAACAGCGCTTAATCATGCTCCAGTGGACTTGATGTCGAGCCATTCGGGGCGAGTAGGATTGCTTCCTTTCCAGTTGGTTGCTGTAGCGCAATCTTCTATTCCCGTCCTATACTTGATATTATGCGGTATTGCGGCAATGGGTATTTTCATGCGTGAACTTCATATGCCGCGTTTATTTGTAATTTTGGCATCGGTCTATTTTTTTCCAGCCTTGATAGCGATAATAACGCTTGAAGATACTCTGCGTTACGTGTCTCTATTTGTTTTGGCTCTTTTGTTGCCTTGCTTTGTATATTGGAGTCTTGAAAAGGATTGTTACGAAGACATTATCCGTTGGTTTCGTCCCGTTATAGTGTTATTGTTGCTGTATGGCCTTTTTGTTTCGGTTTTAAATATATCGATGATGCCCCGTATTGCAGGGTTTGTTAAGAACCCAAATACTTACGGATTGATACTGTTTGTCATGGCCGTTATATACTTTTCAAGCAAAAGCTTTTCAGTTTTTCGGGATTCAATGGTCATGTCTTTAATCTGCGTTCAAATTTTGTTGACTGGTTCTCGCTTAGGTTTTGCTTGCTTTATTGTCTTTTTGTTCTTCTTTATATCATCGAGAAATGATAAGAACTCAGGAGCGGTATTCATTGCAATTGCGGGTATCTTGTTTGCCGGGTGGCTGATTTTGGAAGGTGTGATCAATGCTCGATCTCTAGATCTTATCTCCATTTTTGAATTTGAAGGATCTGGCCGTACAGAGATCTGGACGCAAGCGTTCGCGGATCTAGAAAGGAACTGGGTCTTTGGATTAGGACTAGGCGGGCTAGATGAACTGTATGGACGAGATAATCTACACAATTCATATTTGCGTCTTGTTCTTACACTCGGCGTGCCTTTAGGTGGTGCGGTCATAGTGTTGTTTTTGTATTTTACGTGGACTGCATTTTTTACTCCTGCAAGTCGACCTGTTCTCAAAAGTTTTTTTGCTTGTTTGCCTATCCTTATGGTTGGTGAAGACTATTTAGTAGGAGTCGGGTCATACTTCCTTTTTTCCTTATGCTTGATTACTGGATTGCTACTGCTTTCGAGGGAAGACTACGGGCAACAAAAGTGCGGCAGCGGTGTCAATTCGCAATAACGTAGTCCATGAGATTGAAGGAAGCTTGGAAGGTATACCCAGCAAATGGGCACCTTGAAAAATTGGGCTGAGGCACGGGGTTCGGTAAAAGTCTGGGGGTGTCAGATACCAACGAGGCGAGCGTACCATGCCACAACTGGGTTTCTTCGACATCGACCGTCGCCTGGAGAGCATCAGCCGCATGGGCGATCCGTTGGAACGGCTCGCCGCGGAGATTCCCTGGGAGCTGTTCCGGCCGTTGCTGGAGAAGGTGCACGAGAAGGACCGCAAGTCCGCGGCCGGGCGCAAGCCGTTGGACGTGGTGGTGATGTTCAAGGTGCTGATCCTGCAGACGCTCTACAACCTGGCCGATGAGGCGGTGGAGTATCAGATCCGCGACCGGCTGTCGTTCATGCGCTTTCTCGACCTGGAGATGTACGACAGCGTACCCGACGGCACCACGGTGTGGCGGTTTCGCGAGCGGCTCAAGGAGTTGGAACTGATCAAGCCGCTGTTCGATCGGTTCGGCGATTATCTGGCGCAAGCCGGGTTGGAGGCGCGCCAGGGCCAGATCATCGACGCCTCGATCGTGCCCGTGCCGATCCAGCGCAACCGCCGCGAGGAGAACCGTCGCATCAAGGCGGGCGAGGTGCCCGAGGACTGGGATGAGCACAAGCGCCGGCAGAAGGACACCGATGCCCGCTGGACCAAGAAGCACGGCAAGAGCTACTTCGGTTACAAGAACCACATCGACGTCGATGTCGAGCACAAGCTGATCCGCGACTACCAGAGCACCGCGGCGAACGTGCACGACAGTCAGGTCTTCGACGACATCATCGACCCCGAGAATGCCGACCCCCAGGTCTGGGCCGACAGCGCCTACCGCAGCGAAGCGACCGAGGCCGCGCTGAGCGGGGCGGGCTACGAGAGCCACATCTGCGAGAAGGGTCAGAGCAACCAACCGCTCAGCGACGCGCAACAGGCCGCCGATCGTCGCCGCGCCAAGGTGCGCGCGCGTGTCGAGCACGTCTTCGGCTTCCAACAGAACAGCATGCGCCCTCCTCGCCCTTGGTTTGCTTGAGGTTGTCGTACTCGGCGAGAAAGGCTTTCTGAGTCTCGGCGTCGGCCTTGCCCGGGATCAGCTTGGGTTTCTTGTAGACATAGCCGAGGCGGTGCAGCAAGGCGGTCATGCCGCTGTCGGTGTAGCCGACCTCGAAGGTGTCTTCAACCCACTGGGCAACAGCCTTGGCCGTGAGATAGACATGCGTCTGCAGATGCGCAACGAGATAGGCCAGCTGCGCATTGCTGAGCTGACAGTCACTGCCACGGTAGGGGACGTTGACGAGCGCTTCAAGCCTAACCTGCTGATGGCGACGGAAGTGATTGCGCACGGTATTGGCATCGACTGCAGCACCTCTGCCGCCGCCCCGGCACTCCAGCTCGTCGCGAGCAGCCCGACCGCCTTGATGTGATCGGCCTCGCGCTTCTCGCGTGTGCTCCGATGCGCCGCGCGGAGGGCGTGGAGATCAGCGGGTGTCTGCTACCAGGCAGTCCGAAGCGGGGGGCTTAATGGTAACCTACCGGGAGCTGCGCTCATTGCTGACTGAGAATTTCGAGATCATCAATGAATGAAAAATCGAAAATCTCGCATTGGTACGTACAATTTATGAGTATTGCGCGACTTCCGGTTCTCTTTGCGGAAAGGTTGTGTCATGACAAATATTCAGTTAAAGATATTGGTTTTTCTTCCATATTATTACCCTGGGCACAAGGCCGGCGGGGCGGTACGTACGATTGCTAACATGGTTGAAGGTTTAGGTGATGAAATTGAGTTCAAAATTATTACTTCTGATCGTGACTTAGGAGATGCGACACCATATTCTACTGTTGATGTTGATCGCTGGAACAGGGTTGGAAAAGCCTTAGTTAATTATACATCTCCAGGCAGGCGCGGTTTATCAATCTGGCGAAACTTGGTGCAGATTGATCATTATGATGTTCTGTACCTTAATAGTTTATTTCATCCTGTATTTTCACTATTGCCACTGCAGGCGAGGCGTTGGTCAAGAGTTGGGAAAAGAAAGCCAGTTATTGTGGCGCCGCGTGGTCAGTTTGGTCCTGGTGCATTGAAGATCAAGAGATTTCAGAAAACGACATATTTGCGCCTCACAAAGGCAATGGGTCTGTACTCTGATGTGTTGTGGCACGCATCCAGTTGCGACGAACAGTTTCATCTCTCTTCGATCTTTAGAGATTCACCGCAGATTCATGTGGCGCGGGATCTTCCTGAATGTCCGCCGGCGTTTGAGCGGCTTTCGGTAAATAGGGGTCGTGATGATATTCTGCGCGTCGTCTTCATTTCACGAATTTGCAGAATGAAGAATCTGGATTTTGCACTGCGGATTCTCGCTCAGTCCCCCCTGCCAATTGAATTTGATATATGGGGACCATTGGAAGATTCTTTGTATTGGAATAAGTGCCTAATGTTGATAGAAGCGTTACCTAGTAATATCGTGGCGCGGTATCGTGGAGTCCTTGATCACAAACACGTAATGCCTACAATCGCGGGGTACGATTTGCTTTTTTTGCCGACGCAGGGGGAAAATTACGGCCATGTGATTGCGGAAGCTTTGTCAGCAGGTACAGCGGTATTGATATCAAATGAAACCCCCTGGCACGATCTTACCGAAGATGGAGTTGGCTGGGATATTGCCTTGACCAATGAAGCAGGATTTCTGAATGCGCTTAATTCTGCATTTGACCGCTTGCAGAAGGATTCGTTGGCTTGGCGTCGCAAAATCCACGAGTATGCTGTGAATCGTCTAAGAGATCCTAACCTTCTCGAGGCGAATCGGCAGTTGTTTTATAGGGCTGCTGGGCGGTCGTTGCCCTTTTCTTGATTCCTTAAATTCACGGGGTGTCTCGAATGGCTTTTTTTTCCGGATCGATACTCTTGGTCAGCGGCGGCACCGGCTCCTTCGGCAACGCCGTGCTACGTCGCTTTGTGCAAACCGATATCCAAGAGATCCGCATCGTCAGCCGCGATGAAAAGAAACAGGACGACATGCGGAAGCGCTATGCGAACGATAAGTTGAAGTTCTACATCGGCGATGTTCGCGATCCGCAAAGCGTCCTGAGCGCGATGCGTGGGGTCGATTATGTGTTTCACGCCGCGGCCTTGAAGCAGGTGCCGTCCTGTGAGTTTCATCCGCTGGAGGCGGTCAAAACCAACATTCTGGGCACTGCGAACGTCGTCGAGGCGGCGATCCAGAGCGGGGTGCGGCGGGTGATTTGTCTCAGTACGGACAAGGCGGTCTACCCCATCAATGCGATGGGCATCTCCAAGGCCATGATGGAGAAGGTGTTCGTGGCCAAATCGCGGAATGTCGATCCGGCGCAGACGACCATCTGCGGGACGCGCTACGGCAATGTAATGGCTTCCCGGGGCTCGGTGATCCCGTTGTTCGTCAATCAAATCCTCGCCGGGAAGCCGATCACGATCACGGACCCGGAGATGACCCGATTCATGATGACGCTGGACGATGCCATCGATCTAGTGCTCTATGCCTTCGAGCACGGTCAGAGTGGGGACATCTTCGTCCAGAAGGCGCCGGCGGCGACGCTGACGACGCTGGCCAAGGCCCTGTTCGAACTGCTCGAAAGGCCGGATCACCCGATCGAGATCATCGGGACGCGGCATGGCGAGAAGGCCCATGAGACCCTGCTGAGCCGCGAGGAGCGCGCCCATGCCCAAGACCTGCCGGGTTATTTCCGCATCCCGCCGGACCTGCGGGACCTGAACTACGGCAAGTATGTCGAGCAGGGCGAGAAACGCATCAGCGCGGTCGACGACTATACCTCGGCGAACACGGAACGGCTGGATGTGGAGGGGATGAAGGGGCTGTTGATGAAGCTGGATTTTATCCAGGATCTGGTGGCCGGAAGGCCGGCGGAGCCGGTAGATTGATTGGTTTTTTCCCCTCACCCCAACCCCTCTCCCCGCTGGGGCGAGGGGGGGAAACGAACATCTGTTCGCGCTGGAATAGGGCGACGGCCTGTTGCACCTGTTCCGGGATAGCGTTGGTCACAATCCGGATGGTGATGCGAGTATCGACCGCGAGCATGTCGTTTCAGGGCAAATGCCTATAACGCGCACGATAGACCACGAAGGGGCTTGACAGATGAAGGTGCTCGTGACCGGTGCAGGGGGGTTCATCGCTCGCAATCTGCGCGTCGTCTTAAACGAAGGGGGCCGCTTCGAGGTACTCCCAGTCACCAGGGAGACCGACGAGGCTGCTTTGGAAGGGATGGTGGCCCGAGCCGATGCGGTCGTGCATCTGGCCGGGGTGAATCGTCCCAAAGACCCGAGCGAGTTTGCGACCGGCAATCGGGACTTCACGGCGCACCTCTGCCGCCTGTTGGCCGCGACGGGCCGAGGGATTCCGGTGGCGTTCTCTTCGACGATCCAGGTCGATCGGGATACGCCCTATGGCCAGAGCAAGCACGCGGCGGAGGAGCGCCTGCTGGCCTATGCCGCGGCGACCGGCGCGCCCGTGGCCATTTATCGCTTGCCGAATGTCTTCGGCAAGTGGGGCCGGCCGGACTATAATTCGGCGGTCATCACCTTTTGTCACCATATCGCGCGTGGCCTGCCGATCCGGATCGACGACCCCGCGGCCGTGGTGCGCCTGGTCTATATCGATGATGTCGTCGCCGAGCTGCGGCGCTGGCTCGACGCGCCGGCGGAGACGGTGGGGTTTCCCGAGATTGCGCCGGTCTACACGGCGACCGTGGGCGAGTTGGTCGAACAGATCCGCGCTTTCGGCCAGGTGCGCGACAACCTGGTGACGGAGCCCGTCGGCACCGGGCTGGTGCGTGCGCTCTACGCAACCTATGTCAGCTATCTTCCGGTGGAGTCTTTCCGTTATCGCGTGCCCCTGCACGGCGATGCGCGCGGTGTCTTCGCCGAGATGTTGAAGACCAAGGACTCGGGGCAATTCTCCTTCTTCACCGCTCTCCCTGGGATCACGCGCGGCGGGCATTATCACCACACCAAGACCGAGAAGTTCCTGGTGGTCAAGGGGCGGGCCCGCTTCCGCTTCCGCGATATCCTGACCGACGAGACCTATACGGTCGAGACGTCTGGCGCCGAGCCGACGATCGTCGAGACCATTCCGGGCTGGGCGCACGACATCACCAACATCGGCGACGACGAGATGATCGTGTTGCTCTGGGCCAATGAGATCTTCGATCGCGAGCGGCCGGATACAGTGGCCAGTACACTTTAAGCGGTGCTTGTCAGAGGGAGGCCCAATTATATGAATACACTAGCACCGAAAAACTGTCCGATTTGCCAAGGAAATTCGCAAACAAGACGGATACTTAAGAAGTTTTCCAATAAGTCATATGGCCATTGTTATTGCCGGAAATGTGGTATCACCTTTGACTCGAATGTAAATGATTTTGTCGATGCTGGTGTTTCGGCGGAGGTCATTCATGCTATTAAGGACGAATCATCCTATCGCGAATTATTTGTCGAAACGTCAAGGATTTCGGATGAGCAGGGCAATATCTACCCTGATTTTGAATGGGCCGACAATGAGTCGGTTAAGATTGGAGTTGCTCATTATTTGATTCGCTCGATCGAGAAATATCACGAAGGGGTGCTCGATTCTATTGTTGATGTCGGGTGCGGGGATGGCTTTAGCTCTCTGTTAATAGCGCGACGTTTTCCAAACTCCCAAGTGACGGCAATCGATCCAAGTCCACTTATCGAGAGGTTGCTTAGTGTTGATCAAGGAACTCGGGTAAAGCCGATTCGTGGCACCCTGCAAACTACGGAGCTCGACGATGGTAGCGCTGATGTCGTATGTATCATGGGTAACTTGATGTTGCATTTAGATCCATTCGATAGCATTCGTCATGCTTTTCGGATACTGCGACCTGGCGGTACATTGGTTATTGATTTCAAGAATGTTCGCTCGTTATCCCGTATTCTTGCTCGCTGGTTTTTGATGATTGGGTTCGATCGATGGGTGGGGCGCAGTAAGCTAGAGCGTAACTTCGTCAACATGCGCTATGGCTTCAATCGAGAATATGTCGTCAATTATCTGGAAACCTTTCCATGCGAATTACTTGCCTTTTTCGATAAGCCCCCACGCCTTCTCGGTTTTTCTAATCAGAGTAAATGGCAGGCTGGATTTGGGGGGGGGCGTTTGGCGTTTTCTTAACACCATCGACAAGTTCAGAGGACAGCGCGCTTGGTTACAGGCTGTGGTAAGAAAGACAAACGATTGACGGCTAGTCTTAGCTAAAGGGCGATATGGCCTACATGACAGGCATCGAGCGACTGGCGATCGAGCGCGGGCGGCAGGAAGGTCGGTGGGAGGGCGAAGTGCACGGCCGGGCCACGCTGCTGGCCATCCAACTGGTCGAGCGTTTCGGACCGCTCCCGGAGACGATCCAAACGCGTTTGGCGCAGGCGACCAACGAACAGTTGGAGCGCTGGGGCGAGCGCTGGAACGAGCGTTTGCTCGACGCCGCGACACTCGATGCAGTCTTCGAGGATCATTGAAGGCCGCGCGTATCGACTGGATAGAGGTTCCTCAGAATGGGTCGGATCAAGGTGATGACGATCCTGGGCACGCGCCCGGAGATCATACGGCTGTCGCGTGTCATGGCTGCGCTCGATCGCTACATGGATCATGTGGTCGTGCATACGGGGCAAAATTACGATTACGAGCTGAATGAGGTCTTCTTCCAGGATCTCGGCCTGCGCAAGCCCGATGTGTTCCTCGATGTCGATGCGACCTCACTCGGACGCGTGCTCGGCAACATCCTGATCGCGATCGAGTCGGTGCTCGATGCGCAGCGCCCGGATGCGGTGCTGGTCCTCGGCGATACCAATAGCTCGATCGCGGCCATCATGGCCAAGCGCAAGAAGATCCCCGTCTATCACATGGAGGCCGGCAACCGCAGCTTTGATCCGAACGTGCCGGAAGAGGTGAATCGGCAGATCGTCGATCGCATCAGCGACTTCAATCTGGTCTACACCGAGCATGCGCGGCGTCATCTGCTCGCCGAGGGGCAGCCGCATCGGCGGGTGCTGTTGACCGGTTCGCCGATGAAGGAGGTCTTGACCCATTATCGGCCGGGGATCGAGGCGTCCGATGTCTTGGCGAGGCTCGGCCTGGCAAAGGGGCGCTATGTGCTGGTCAGCATGCACCGCGAGGAGAATGTCGATAGCCCGCGCCATCTGTCCGCGTTGCTCGATGCGCTCGTGGCCGTACACGAGCGTTTCGAGGTTCCGGTGCTGGTCTCGACCCATCCGCGCACCCGCAAGCGCCTGGAGGCGCTCGGCCGGCCTTTCGAGCACGCAGGGATCGCCTTTGCCAAGCCCTTCGGCTTCCTGGACTACAACCGGCTGCAGATGGACGCCTTCTGCGTGCTTTCCGACAGCGGCACCATCACGGAGGAATCCTCGTTGCTCGGCTTTCCGGCCGTCACCATTCGCCGCTCGATGGAACGGCCGGAGGGGCTCGATACCGGCAGCATCATCCTGACTGGGCTGGATGCCGAGATCATCGTGCAGGCCGTGCAGATGGTGACGGATGCCTGGCACGAAGGACGCCGCCCGCCCGTTCCGGCCGATTATCAGATCGAGAACGTCTCACAGCGGGTCGTGAGTCTGATCCTGGGCACGGCGCGGCTTAGTAATGATTGGGCTGGGGTGCGGCGGCATGAGGGCTGATGCACCCGAGCGACGATCGTTGCGGGTGCTCGCGATCCATCGCTATTACTGGCCCGATAGCCCGCCTTATGCGTCGATGTTGCGGGCGATCGTGGCGCGTTGGGGGGCTGACGGTCATCGCGTGCATGTGCTCTCGACTCAGCCGTCTTACAAGATAGGCGCCGGGCTTGCTTGCCAACCCGACGAGGAACTGCTCGATGGCGCGCTTGTAAGGCGCATCGATCTGCCGTCCGAGCATGGCCGACCGCTGACGCGCCTGCTGAACGTGGCGCGCTTCGCCTGGGCGATCGTGCGTCAGGCGCGGCGCACCGGGCCTTACGACGTCATCATGGCCTCGACGATGCCCCCGGTGCTGACCGGTGCCGCGGCTCGACTGGCCGCGCGCTTGACTGGGGCCTCCTTCATCTATCACTGCATGGACATTCATCCTGAGATTGGGCGCCTCTCCGGCGAGTTTCGCCATCCGTTCCTGTTTCGGGTGTTGCAGCGGATCGATGCCGCGACGTGTAATGGGGCCGCGCGGGTGATCGTGCTGTCGCGAGACATGGCGGGCGCACTCAACAATCGTCCCAGTCGTCGCGGGGTCGATGTTCGGGTGATCAACAATTTCAATCTGCCGTCGTTTTCCGATGTTGGGGATGTGGACCCGCCGGGTGAGATGGCGAAGCCCGCCGGTTGCTTTCGTCTGTTGTTCGCCGGCAACATTGGTCGTTTCCAGGGGCTGGAATCTCTCGTTGATGCGATGCACCGTTTGACCGGGCGGCCTGAGATCGAGCTGGCCTTTCTCGGCGAGGGCCGCGCCTTGGAGGGCATCAAGTCACGTGCCGGGGGTCTGCTCGGCCGACAGATCAAGTTCTTTCCACATCAGTCAGTCGAGATTGCACGCGCGGTAATTCGGACAGCGGATGCGTGCGTCGTGACGTTGGTCCCGGAGATCATACGGTATGCCTATCCGAGCAAGACGATGACCTATCTCGGAGAAGGGCGTCCGCTTTTGGTCTGCGTCGAGGCAGAGAGCGAATTGGCGGAATTTGTTAAAAGGGAAGGGGTGGGGTTGACCGTCGAGCCGAATGATATATCAGCCTTGGCCGATGCCATCGTCTCATTGGCCGATGATTCGCGGCGGTTGAGTGACATGGCGGGCCGGGCGACCCAGGTCGGCAACGAATATTTCGCCCAGGAGCATGTCTTGTCGATCTGGTCCAGATTGCTGGAGGAGATTGGAGCGGAGCGCAAACCAATATGAAACAGGATGTAGTCATTATTGGAGCGCCACGCTCCGGAACGAATATGTTGCGGGATGTGCTCGTACGTCTTAACGGCATCGCAACCTGGCCGTGCGATGAGATCAACTACATCTGGCGCCATGGGAACGTGCGCCATCCTTCCGACGAACTGACAGCCGAGATGGCACGACCGGAGATTCGGCGCTTTATCCAGGCGTCTTTCGACTGGGTGGCGCAGCGTTATGGTGCGCAGGTCGTTGTCGAAAAGACGTGTGCGAATTCGTTGCGCGTGCCCTTTGTCGATGCAGTGGTTCCAGAGGCCCGCTATATCTTCATCCGGCGTGATGGTTTGGATGCCGTTGGTTCTGCGATGCAGCGCTGGAAGGGATCGCTCGACATTCCGTATCTGGCCCGGAAGGCGCGGTTCGTTCCTGTCTCGGATCTGCCTTTTTACGCGAGTCGCTATCTATGGAACCGAGTTTATCGTTTGGTTTCTCGGCAAGAACGGCTTGCGTTTTGGGGGCCGCAGATGGCAGACATGGATGCTTTGTTGGCCGCGCATCCGCTCGATGAGGTTTGTGCGATCCAATGGCAGCGATGTGTCAATCAGGCCTACGAAGCTTTTCATCGCATGCCGTCGTCGCGCTGGCTGGAGGTGGTCTACGAGGAGTTCGTCAGCGATCCAAGGGAGAAGCTGAGAACAGTTCTTGAATTTCTCGGTATCGATGCGGAGCCCGGAACACTAGACGCCGCTGTGCGCGGTGTGCATGGCGGCGGTGTGGGCAAGGGTCGTGCGTCTTTGGATGGCGATTCGACGCGGCGCTTGAAGGCTTTGATTGGGCCGACATTGGAACGGTTTGGCTACGTGTAGCGCTCGCTGAAGTGGCCGCTTACGGGGTCTTGTCGGGCGAAATTGCGGCGATGGATGGACTCTATGACGGCTTGAAAGGGCTCTCCGCCGCGCTGCTGATGCCCTTTCCCGTCGCCTTGGGTTTGATGACATTCGGTCTGGTGCTGCGCGCATTGCGCAACAAAGGGCGGGCGCTCGGTGGCTGGCTGGTCGTCGCCGGGGGGCTGCTGCTGATGCTCGCGTCCTGGCAGCCGGTGGCCGATGCGCTGCTGTCGCCACTGGAGGAGCGGTATCCGCCGTTGACGGATCCGGCGCGGGTCTCGGACGTGACGGCGGTGGTCGTGCTGGGCGGCGGTTGGTGGCCAGGCGCGGAGGATTGGCCGATCACGGCGCGCCTGAGCGAGAGCTCGGCGATTCGGCTGTTCGAGGGGCTGCGTCTCATGCCGACCTGGCCCGAGGCGCGTTTGGTGCTGACCGGGGCCAGCCGCAGCGCGGACCGGGCACCGATAGCCTGGGGCTATGCCGAGGTCGCGCGGGACTTCGGGGTGCCCGAGACACGGATGCTGGTGATGGATACGCCGGTCGACACGGCGCAAGAGGCCGAGGCGGTGCGCGCGGCGCTCGGCGACGGGGCGCGTCTGGTGCTGGTGACCTCGGCCTCGCACATGCCGCGGGCGATGGCCTATTTTCGGCGGGTCGGTCTCGACCCGGTCGCGGCCCCGACGCATCGCCTGAGTGGCCGCTCGGCCTATGACGAACTCAGGGACTGGCTGCCGGCGGCGGACTATCTGCAGATGACGGAGCGGGCTTGGTATGAGTATTTGGGCTTGTTGGCGCAGCGCGGGTAGCGCGCCGGCCGTGCGCGGCGTTCACGGCAATCTGGAGTAGCGGATGTCTGACATGGCAAGGGGTGTTACGGCGCTGGTCGGCGAGATCCGCGCCCTCTACGGCGATGGCCCGATTCCACTCCATCGCCCGGTCTTCCATGGCCACGAGCGGCGCTATCTGGTCGAGTGCATAGATTCCAACTTCGTCTCGTCAGTCGGGGCCAAGGTCACCGAGTTCGAGGAGCGCGTCGCGGCCTTCACTGGGGCGCGCCATGCGGTGGCGACGGTCAATGGCACGGCGGCCCTGCATGTGGCGCTGGAGTTGGCCGGGGTCGGCCCGGATGACGAGGTCATCACCCAGGCGCTGACCTTCATCGCGACCTGCAACGCGATCCGCTATGCCGGAGCCTGGCCGGTGTTCGTCGATGTCGATCGCGACACCCTCGGGCTGAGCCCCGAGGCGCTGCGGGCCTTTCTCGAGCGGCACGTCGAGGTCCGCGATGGTTGGCCGTACAACCGCACGAGCGGACGGCGGCTCGCGGCCTGCGTGCCGATGCACACCTTCGGGCATCCGTGCCGGATCGCCGAGATCGTCGCCATTTGCGACGCGTACGGGATTCCGGTCGTCGAGGACGCGGCCGAGTCGCTCGGCAGCTCGGCCGGGGGGCGCCATACCGGAACCTTCGGGCGGATGGGGATCTTGAGCTTCAACGGCAACAAGATCATCACGACCGGCGGCGGCGGGATGATCCTGACCGACGACGAGGGCCTGGCGCGGCGCGCGAAGCATCTGACGACGACGGCGAAGATCCCGCACCCCTATGAGTTCGTTCACGACGCCGTCGGCTACAACTATCGCTTGCCGAACCTCAACGCCGCGCTCGGCTGTGCGCAGATGGAGCGGCTGCCCGAGATGCTCGAGATCAAGGCGGCAATCGCGGCGCGTTATGCGGCGGTGTTGGCGGAGATCGGCTGGGACTACATTCCGGCCCCGGCCGGGACCGTCTCGAACCATTGGCTGAACGCGGTGCGGCTTGCCTCGCTCGCCGAGCGCGAGGCCTTCCTGCACGAGACCAATGCCCAGGGCGTGATGACCCGCCCGATCTGGCGCCTGATGAGCCGCCTGCCGATGTACGCCGACTGCCAACACGACGGGTTAACGAACGCGATTTGGCTGGAAGAACGGGTCGTGAACCTGCCTTCGAGTGTGCCCGATGGGGCGCTGGCGCCGTGGGCCGGCTGATGGCCCCGAGCTCGGTGCCTGATCTCCTGGTGGGGTCGATGCGCATCATCACGGTTGGCCTATGCGGTCTTAACCGTCCTGCGCACTCCGCTTGCGCGGGGGATTGGAGGTGCACAAGATTCGAGTCGGATCCGGACGAGACGCGTATCGAGGGAACATGGTGACAACAGAAGATAGCGAAACCCCGCGGATTTACGTCGCGGGTCACCGCGGGATGGTCGGCGCGGCGATCCTGCGGCAGCTGACTGTCGCCAGTCATCGGGTCTTGCTGACTCGTACCCATCGCGAGCTGGACCTGACCGACAGCGCGGCCGTGGATGCCTTCTTCGCCGCCGAGCGGCCGACGCAGGTCTATCTGGCCGCGGCCAAGGTGGGCGGTATCCACGCCAACGACACCTATCCGGCCGAGTTCATCTACCAGAACCTGATGATCGAGGCCAACGTCATCCATGCCGCGTGGCGCCATGGCGTCGAGCGGCTTTTGTTTCTCGGTAGCTCCTGCATCTATCCGCGGGACGCCGCGCAGCCGATGGCCGAAGAGGCGTTGCTGACGGGGGGGCTCGAGCCGACCAATGAGCCTTACGCGATCGCCAAGATCGCCGGCATCAAGCTCTGCGAGAGCTATAACCGCCAGTACGGCACAGACTTCCGCAGTGTGATGCCGACCAATCTCTATGGCCCTGGGGACAACTTCGATCTGGCGAACAGCCATGTGATCCCGGCGCTGGTGCGCAAGTTCCACGAGGCGAAACAGGCGGGGGCGGCCGAGGTCGAGGTCTGGGGCAGCGGGCGGCCGCGGCGCGAGTTTCTCCATGTCGACGACATGGCCGCGGCCTGTGTGCATGTGATGGGGTTGGAACCCGCTGCCCACCAAGCGCATACGGATCCGCGTTGTTCGCATCTGAATGTCGGCACCGGCGAGGATGTCAGCATCGCCGAGTTGGCGCGCACGATCGGCGAGGTGGTCGGGTTCGAGGGCGAGATCCGCTTCGATCCAAGCAAGCCGGACGGGACGCCGCGCAAGCTGCTCGACGTCTCGCGCCTGCGCTCACTCGGCTGGCAGGCAGCGATTGAGCTGCGCGAGGGGCTGGAGCAGACGTATCGATGGTTCCTGGAGAATCGGGCCAGTTTGCGGGCCTGAAATCGGCGCGACCGCTATAGCCCTAGGTCAGGTTAGCGCAGCGTAACCCGACGGGGCGTTGTGCAAATATTCGCCGCCTGTCCCTGGAACGAGCCCTGCTCGCTCGCCACCGGCCGACCGGATCGTCAAAACAGTCATGTTGTCCGCGGACGAGCTGCTTGATATGCAGACAATGTGCATATACCTTGTCGCTCATGGATATCGCCTATGACCCGATCAAGAACGCCATCAACCGCCGCAAGCACGGGATTGATCTTGCAGAGGTCGAAGGCGTCTTTTTCGACGACAACGCCATCACGATTGAGGATCGCGATCACGACGAGGAGCGTTTCGTGACACTCGGTTAAGATAGCGTAGGACGTGTGTTGGTCGTGGCCTACCACTATCGGGAGCCGGATAGCATCCGGCTGATGTCAGCACGCTTAGCGCAGCCTCGCGAGCGGCTTACCTATGAGCGAAGGTGATGTATGCGAGACGAATACGATTTCTCAAACGGAACCCGGGGCTCGATCGCGAGCACAAACGGTAAGACCCGCGTGACGCTTTACTTGGACGATGAGGTGATCGAAGCCTTCCGTGCCCGCGCGGGCTCTAGCGGGAAAGGTTATCAGACCTTGATCAATGACACGTTACGCGCCAGCCTTTCTCCTGATGCCGCCCCCGTGACCGTCGCAACCTTGCGCCAGGTCCTGCACGAGATGCTGCCGGCGGCATAGAACCGGCAGGACGTGCTTCCGATCGGCCGCCTGATGCCGCATGGTTTCCACCGCTGGATCGAGCGTTGGCGGGGTTCGTCGGCAACGATTTCGTCCCGCCCCGCTGAACTTAGGGCCATCGGCCCGCCGATGGCGCCAACGTCCCATCGGGCACGCTCGAGGGCAGGTTCACGACCCGCTCAGCTGTCGGTGGGGTTAGCGCAGCGTAACAGGATGCGGCGCTGTGCAAGGATTCGCCGCCTGTCGGGTTACGGCGCGCGCTAATCTGTTCTTTCTCGAAGACCGCCGTGCTGGCGCGCCTAACCCGATCCACACGAGCCTGCACCGCCGTAGGTCGGGTTAGCGCAGCGTAACCCGACATTGCGAAGATTGTTATAGACGGAAGCCGATTTTATGAAGAAGGCATTGATTACCGGCGTGACGGGGCAGGATGGGGCCTATCTGGCCGAGCTCCTGCTGGAGAAGGGCTACGAGGTGCACGGCATCAAGCGGCGCAGTTCGCTGTTCAACACCGATCGCATCGATCATCTGTATCAAGACCCGCACGAGCCGGATCGCCGTTTCATCCTCCATCATGGCGACCTGACGGACTCCTCTAGCCTGATCCGCATCCTGCAGCAGGTGCAGCCGGACGAGCTTTACAATCTGGCCGCTCAGAGCCATGTCGCGGTGTCCTTCGAGGAGCCCGAGTACACCGCGAACTCCGATGCGCTCGGCACCCTGCGGCTGCTCGAGGCGATCCGCATCCTGGGGCTCGAGCGCAAGACCCGGTTCTATCAGGCCTCGACCTCCGAGCTGTACGGCCAGGTGCAGGAGATCCCGCAGACCGAGACCACCCCCTTCTATCCGCGCTCGCCCTACGCGGTGGCCAAGCTGTATGCCTACTGGATCACGGTCAACTATCGCGAGGCCTACGGCATCTACGCCTGCAACGGCATCCTGTTCAACCACGAGAGCCCGTTGCGGGGAGAGACCTTCGTCACGCGCAAGATCACCCGGGCGCTGGCGCGTATCAAGCTCGGGCTGCAAGACCGATTGTATCTCGGTAACCTCGGTGCCAAGCGCGACTGGGGCCATGCCCGCGACTATGTGCAGATGCAGTGGCTGATGCTCCAGCAGGAGGCGCCGGAAGACTTCGTGATCGCGACCGGGCAGCAGTATTCGGTGCGCGAGTTCGTCGAGGCTGCGGCGCGCTCGGTGGGCATCGAGGTGCGCTGGGAGGGCGAGGGTGTCGACGAGCGCGGCTATGCGGCCGACACCGGCGCGTGCATCGTCGCGGTGGACCCGCGCTATTTCCGCCCGACCGAGGTCGAGACCCTGCTCGGCGACCCGACCAAGGCGCGCGAGAAGTTGGGTTGGGCGCCGCAGACCAGCTTCACGGAACTGGTGGAGGAGATGATGCGCGAGGATCTGAAAGAGGCCGAGCGCGATGCCCTCTGCGCAAGCGAGGGCTACCGGGTGTTGCGGCGCAACGAGTGAGGTCGCATCTCCGAAGGCAGGGTATTGCCATACGATTACCCATAAGTCGTCTGGGTAGAGCAACGTCGGCCTCCCGTAGGAGCCCCCTTGGGGGCGACGCGGCACCGAAGGTGATGCACACGGAGCCGAATGCATCTCGGCGGTGTGGTCGGATCGGCTCTCGTCTCTGGCGGAGAGGCCGAAGTCGCCCCCAAGGGGGGGCTACCCGTCGACCCGTGTCGGCGATCGAGGCCCATCGGCTATGTCTTGGATCGCCCAGCGATCCAAGGCAACCGTCATATGGGTAATGGTATGGGGTATTGCGGGATGGCCCATGGGTTCCGTGGCAGCGAGGAAGTCGCAGTGACGATGATCTATCCAGTTCTGTTGTGCGGTGGCTCTGGTACACGCCTTTGGCCATTATCGCGTAAGAGTTTTCCCAAGCAGTTCGCCCGCCTGATGGGGGAGGAGAGCCTCTTTCAGGCCTCGGCCCGGCGCCTGTCGGGCGCCGGCTTCGCGGCGCCGCTGGTGGTGACGGGCGATCTGTTCCGTTTCATCGTGACGGAACAACTCGCTGCGGTCGAACTGGCGGCCCAGGCGATTCTGATCGAGCCCGAGGGACGCAATACCGCGCCGGCGATCCTGGCCGCGGCGCTGCACCTGGAGCAGCGTGATCCCGAGGCGCTGATGCTGGTCGCGCCCTCGGATCACGTCATCCGGGATGCCGATGCCTTCCGCGCGGCCGTGGCGGCGGCGGCGGAGCGGGCGCGGGCGGGGGACCTTGTCACCTTCGGGATCGCGCCCACGCGTCCAGAGACCGGTTACGGTTACCTGGAACTTGCGGCCGACGCGGACCCCGCGACCGCGTCACCGCAGGCGCTGGCCCGCTTCATCGAGAAACCCGATGCATCGCGCGCGGCGACGATGGTGGCTGGCAGGCGTTACCTGTGGAACGCGGGGATCTTCCTGTTTACCGCCGCGACGATCCGCCGGGCGTATGAGACCTATGCGCCCGGATTGGTCTCGGGCGTGGCGGCTGCCCTCGAGCAAGCGGTATCCGATCTGGGCTTCATCCGCTTGGCGTCGGGCCCGTGGTCGGACCTGCCCGATATCTCGATCGATTACGCGATCATGGAAAAGGCCTCCAACCTGGCCGTCATGCCCTACCGTGGGCACTGGTCCGATCTGGGCGACTGGGATGCCGTCTGGCAGGAGGCAGGACCGGACGCGGCGGGCAATGTCTGTTCCGATACGGCTACCGCTATCGATTGTCGTGACACGCTTCTGCGGTCGGAGACCGAGGGCCAGGAGATCGTCGGCATCGGCTTGTCGGACATCATCGCGGTGGCGATGGGCGATGCGGTGCTGGTGGCGCACAAATCGCAGGCCCAACGGGTGAAGGAGGCCGTTGCCGCGCTGAAGGCCAAGGGCGTGAAACAGGCGCTGGATTTCCCGCGCGACCATCGCCCATGGGGTTGGTACGAATGCCTTGCGCTGGCCCCTCGATTCCAGGTGAAGCGCATCGTGGTGCTGCCTGGCGCCTCATTGTCATTGCAATCCCACTATCACCGATCCGAGCATTGGATCGTGGTCGAGGGCACGGCCAAGGTGACGATCGGCGAAGAGGTGAGCCTGGTTACCGAAAACCAGTCCGTCTATGTGCCGCTGGGTGCAGTCCACCGGATGGAAAACCCCGGCAAGCTCCCGGTTGTGCTGATCGAGGTGCAGACGGGCGGCTACTTGGGCGAGGACGACATCATTCGCTACGAGGATCGCTATGCGCGCGGCTGAGCGGCGCGCGATGGGAGGAGGCGCGATCATGCCTGGCCGTTTCGATTGCGATGATATTCGCGGCCGGATCGGGCCGCTTGCGCCCATGTGATAGACGCAAACGGCGAGCAGCGATTCGCGACGCTCGGTATGGGTGGACAGGTACGCGTCCTCGCGGTCGTGTGGACGCTCCGAGGGAATCGCATTCCTCTGATTTCCGCTTGGAAAGCTAGCCAATCCCAACGGCGACGCGATGAACAACAGTTCTGACCGTCTATTCGATGAGCTTGCCGACCTGGATTTTACCGAGGCCAAGCCCGTTGCCGAGGTGCCGGCGTTGGCACGTCTGCAGGCCGAGCGAGGAAACCAGTCCCGGGTCACGATGCGTGTGAAAAACGGGGTCTTGGCGGCGTTCAAGGCCCGCGCCGAGATGGTGGGCAGCAATTATCAAACGCTGATGAACGATGCACTGCGACAGTTCATCGAAGGGCAGACGCTCGCGGATGTTGTGCGCGAAACGATTCGACGCGAGCTACATCAGGACGGAGCCTGAAGCCGTAGGTCGGGGGGAAACCGGGGGACGTACCACGCGATCGATGCGGTTCCTTCGTCACGTCATTCCCCGTACTGTCCCTGGAACATGCCCTGCTCGGCGGCCACTGGCCGACGCAGCCTTGCGCCAGGTCCTGCACGAGATGCTGCCGGCGGCATAGAACCGGCAGGATGTGCTTCCGATTGCCCGCCCGATGCTGCACGGTTTCCATCGCTGGATCGTGCGTTGGCGGGGTTCGTCGGCAACGATTTCGCCCCGCCCCGCTGCACTCGGGGCCATCGGCCCGCCCATGGCGCCAACGTCCCATCGGGCACGCTCGAGGGCAGGTTCACGACCCGCTCAGCTGTCGGTGGGGTTAGCGCAGCGTAACAGGATGCGGCGCTGTGCAAGGATTCGCCGCCCGTCGGGTTACGCCCCCGCGGGGGGCTAACCCGACCTACGCGGCTGTCCCTGGAACGAGCCCTGTTCGCCGGCGACCGGCACCATCGCCCTGGGGGCGGGCACACGGGTGAGCGGATCGTCGCCATCTTGGAACGGCTATTCCCTGAATCATAGGACGCTCCCCCGGCAACAGAGCGACGGATGTGTTGTCAACCCCCTGGTGATGCGCTATGTAAACAGCAGAACGTCGTGATCACTGATGCGAGGACGAAACCATGTCATTCACCGTGTGCCTGACCCCCGAGGAACAAGCCTTATTGGAACGCGTGAGCCGTCAATCCGCGCGTAGCCAGGATGATCTGGTCCGCCAGGGGATTCGTGAGCTCTGTCAGCGTCTGCTGGCACAAACGGGGCCGACGCCCTATGAAACAGGACGGGATCTGTTCGGCGCCGGACATCTTGCCGAGCCACCCACCGATCCCGCAAAACGCCAAATCTGGGAGGCCCTGCATGCCAAACATGGCCGCCTGGGTTGATACCGGCTTTCTTGTCGCCCTGTTCGCTCGCAATGACCCGCATCACACTTCCGCCGTCGAGTTCCTGGCCAATCATCAACGCCTGAGCCTGCATTCTCTCTGGCCCGTAGTCACCGAGACGGGTTTTTCCTCGATACATCCGGCAAAATCGCGCTCCTGAGCTGGCTGGAATGCCACGGCATCATCCTGCATGACCTCAGTATCACCGAGCTGCCGGCGATCCGCGCCACATTGAAGAAATATCAGAACCTTGAACCTGACTTCACCGACGCGGCACTCGTCACGCTCGCTGGAATCCACGGTATCAACAGGATCATTACGGTTGATGTACGGGATTTCTCCGCCTATCGGCTTGCGGACGGGCGAGCCTTCGAGCGTTTATGGCTCTAAGTTCGACTCCCCTCCGCGATTGGGTGCTGACCGGGGCCAGCCGCCGCGCAGACCGGGCACCGGTGGCCTGGGGTTATGCCGAGGCCGCGCGGGACTTCGGGGTGCCCGAGACAGGGTGCTGGTCGGCGAGATCCGCGCCATCTACGGCGACGGCCCGGTCCCGCTGCATCGCCCCGTTCTTCGATGGCCACGAGCGGCGCTATCTTGTCGAGTGCATCGATTCGAACTTCGTCTCGTCGGTCGGGGCCAAGGTCACCGAATTCGAGGAGCGCGTCGCGGCCTTTACCGGGGCGCGCCACGCGGTTGCGACTGTCAATGGCACGGCGGCCTTGCATGTGGCGCTGGAGCTGGCCGGGGTCGGCCCGGATGACGAGGTCGTCACACAGGCGCTGACCTTCATCGCGACCTGCAACGCGATCCGCTACGTCGGGGCCTGGCCGGTGTTCGTCGATGTCGATCGCGACACGCTGGGGCTGAGCCGCAGGCGCTGCGGGCCTTTCTCGAACGGCACGTCGAGGTTCGCGACGGGCGGCCGTACAACCGCGCGAGCGGGCGGCGGCTCGCGGCCTGCGTGCCGATGCACACCTTCGGGTATCCGTGCCGGATCAGGGAGATCGTCGCTGTTTGCGACGAGTTCGGGATTCCGGTCGTCGAGGACGCCGCCGAGTCGCTCGGCAGCACGGCCGGGGGGCGTCATACCGGGACCTTCGGGCGGCTGGGGACCTTGAGCTTCAACGGCAACAAGATCATCACGACCGGCGGTGGCGGGATGATCCTGACCGACGCCGATTGCCGAACCTCAACGCCACGCTCGGCTGCGCGCAGATGGAGCGGCTGCCGGAGATGCTCGGGATCAAGGCGGGCATCGCGGCGCGTTATGCGGCGGTGTTGGCGGCGATCGGCTGGGACTACATTCCGGCCCCGGCCGGGACCGTCTCGAACCTTTGGCTGAACGCGGTGCGGCTCGCCTCGCCCGCCGAGCGCGAGGCATTTCTGCGCCTGACCAACGCCCAAGGGCTGATGACCCGCCCGATCTGGCGTCTGATGAGTGGGCTGCCGATGTAGGCCGGCTGCCAACACGACGGCTTGGCGAACGCGACCTGGCGCGAAGAGGGGGTCGTGAACCTGCCCTCGGGCGTGCCCGATGCGGCACTGGCTCGGTGGAATGAGGAGTGATGGGTCTCGCTGCGCTTGGCTCGATCTCGCGCGATACTCGTGAATAACCGCAATTGGAATTATCGGAGCTGGCCGGATGTTGAATGTATTGGGATTGATCGGTCGCGAGGAGCCCTTGTTCGATGCCGATGTCCGGCGCGAGGAGGGGCGGCTCTCTGATCTCGTGAGAAGAGGGCGGTTTCTCGTCATCGGCGGGGCCGGTTCGATCGGCCAGGCGGTGACGCGGGAGATCTTCAAGCGTCATCCGCGGGCGCTGCACGTCGTCGATATCAGCGAGAACAACCTGGTCGAGCTGGTGCGCGATCTGCGCAGCACATTGGGTTATATCGAGGGTGACTTCCGGACCTTCGCCATCGATTGCGGGGCGCTGGAGTTCGCGGCGCTGATGCGCGAGAACCAGGGTTATGACTATATCCTGAACCTCTCGGCGCTCAAGCATGTGCGCAGCGAAAAGGATCCGTTCACGCTGATGCGCATGATCGACGTGAACGTACTCAATACCAATCGGACGCTCGACCTGGCGCAGGAGGCGGGATGTCGCAAGTATTTCTGCGTCTCGACCGATAAGGCCGCCAACCCCGTGAACATGATGGGCGCCAGCAAGCGGATCATGGAGATGTTCCTGATGCGCCAGAGTCTGGAGCAGCCGATCTCGACGGCCCGTTTCGCCAATGTCGCCTTCTCCGACGGCAGCCTGTTGCACGGGTTCAATCAACGCGTCGCGAAGCGTCAGCCGATCTCGGCGCCACGCGACGTGCGGCGTTACTTCGTCACGCCACAGGAGTCGGGCGAGCTATGCCTGATGTCCTGTCTGCTCGGCGAGAACCGCGACATCTTCTTCCCGAAGTTGAGCGAGAAGCTGCACCTGATTACCTTCGCCGAGATTGCGGTGAAGTACCTCGCGGCGCTCGGCTTCGAGGCCCACGTCTGTGAGAGCGAGGAGGAGGCGCGCGGGCGCGCCGCCGAGTTGATCGGGCGCAAGCGCTGGCCTTGCTATTTCTTCGATAGCGACACGACCGGTGAGAAGGACTTCGAGGAGTTCTTCACCGATCGGGAGGTCCTCGACATGGAGCGGTTCGCCTCGATCGGGGTGATCGAGAACGACCCAGTGTTCGATGCCGAGCGACTCGATCGCTTCGTGGGGCGAATCGCGGAGCTGAAGGGGCTGGGGCATTGGGAGCGAGCGGATCTGGTCGCGCTCTTTCGTGAAATGATCCCGGAGTTCGCACACAAAGAGACGGGCAAATACCTCGACGGGCGGATGTAGCCATGCAGCGCTTTTTCGATGTCTTGTTTGCTTCATTGGCGCTGCTTGTGCTGGCGCCCTTGTTGGTGCCGGTTGCGATCATCCTGCGGTTGACCGGCGAGGGGGAGGTCTTCTATCGCCAGGAGCGCGTCGGGCTCGGCGGGCGCATGTTCTCGCTGCTGAAGTTCGCGACCATGTTGAAGAACAGCCCGAACATCGGTACCGGCACGGTTACGTTGAAGGATGACCCGCGGATCCTGCCGGTTGGGCGTGCGCTGCGGAAGACCAAGATCAACGAACTCCCACAACTGCTCAATATCCTCAAGGGCGACATGAGCCTCGTCGGGCCACGGCCCCAGGCGCAGCGCTGTTTCGATGCCTTTCCGGCCGCGGTCCAGGAGCGCATCGTTGAGGTTCGCCCGGGGCTCTCCGGGATCGGATCGATCATCTTCCGTGATGAAGAGAACCTGCTGCACGAGGCGCGCGATCCGGTCGCCTTCTATGATGAGGTGATTGCGCCCTACAAAGGTGCGATCGAGCAGTGGTACATCGAACACCAGACCATCAGGAACTACTTTCTCGTGATCTTCGTCACGGCATGGGTGGTCCTCGTTCCGTCGAGCCGCATCGCCTGGCGCGTCTTCGATCTCCCCCCGCCACCACCGGAGCTGAGATCGGCGCTGCTTGGCGAGATGGGGTCGGCCGATTGATGCCCATCCGCCGGTCGTCGATGAGCGAGGTCTTGTCGCCGGTGGGCAACTGCGGGCTGTCGTCTCTTCGGTGGAGAAGATGGAGATCCGTCACCACGGTGCCGTCGATGGCGTGACCGGCTCTTGTCACGAGTTGGTGCTGGCGGCCGGTCGCTCGTTGCTCGTGGACTGCGGGCTGTTCCAGGGGGGCGAGGCCGCGGCGGGCGGGGCCAGCGCCGAGCGTCTCGGGATCGACTTTCCGGTCGATCCGATCGAGGCGCTGGTGGTCACCCATGTGCACATCGATCATGTCGGGCGCCTGCCGTATCTGTTGGCGGCCGGCTATCGCGGGCCGGTCTTGTGCAGCCCAGCCTCGGCGGAGCTGCTGCCGTTGGTCCTCGAGGATGCGCTCAAGGTGGGGGTGACGCGCAACGCGCGGCTGATCGAGCAGGTGCTGGCGTTGCTGCGCCGACGCACCGTGGCCGTGCCTTACGGTGTGTGGCATCCGGTGAGCGAGGGGCTGCGGATCCGCTTGCAGCGGGCCGGGCATATCCTGGGGTCGGCCTACGTCGAGTGTGCGGTGGCCGCCGATGGAGGACCCGAGCAACGGGTGGTGTTCTCTGGTGATCTGGGGGCGCCGAATACGCCGCTGCTGCCCGCGCCGCAGTCGCCGGAGCGGGCCGACGTGCTGGTGCTGGAGAGCACCTACGGCGATCGGCGGCATGAGGATCGGGCGACGCGGGTGGCGCGTCTGCGCGGGGCGGTCGAGCACGCCTTGCGCGATGGCGGGACGGTGCTGATCCCGGCCTTCAGCATCGGACGCACCCAGGAGTTGCTCTACGAGCTCGAAGGTCTGTTCCACGACCATGGCCCCGGTGCCCAGGGCCGTGCCGGGCAGCCGCGCCAGGCCTGGCAGGGATTGCAGGTGGTGCTCGACTCGCCGCTGGCGGCGGATTTCACCGCCGGCTACCGGCGTCTGCGCCGCTACTGGGATGATGAGGCGCGCGGGCGTCTGGTGGCGGGGCGTCATCCGCTGGCCTTCGAGCAATTGGTGACGGTCGAGCACCACGGCGACCACCTGCGCATGGTCGATTATCTGGCCCGCAGCCATCAGCCGGCGGTGGTCATCGCGGCCAGCGGTATGTGCGCCGGGGGGCGTATCGTCAACTATCTGAAGGCGATGCTCGGGGATCCGCGCCACGACATCCTCTTCGTCGGCTACCAGGCGGTCGGCACTCCGGGGCGCGACATCCAACGGTACGGTCCGCACGGCGGGTATGTGGTGCTCGATGGCGAGCGCTACGACATCCGCGCCCAGGTCCACACGATCGGCGGCTATTCGGCCCATGCGGATCAGCACGATCTGATCGACTTCGTCGTCGGTATCCCGACCCCGCCGCGCGAGATCCGGTTGGTGCATGGCGAGGCCCAGGCCAAGGCGGCCTTGGCCGTCGAGTTGCGAGGCAGGCTGGGTCCGGGTACGAGGGTGCAGGTGCCCGGCGGCTGAACTGGTGGCTGGCCGGCCCTGGTGCGCGGCCGGCCGGCGGCCGCTTCTTGGGTCATCGTTCACCATCGTTCACGGCAGGCCGCCGGCCGCGCCGACACAGGGGCCTCGGTCTTTACCGGGGCCTTTTTCGTTGGGGCGGTGGTGCGCGCCAGGATTTAAGGGGTCAATTCTGTGCTGGATGCCGATTGATTTGATAAATCCGGTGGATTGCTTGACCCGGGGTCGAAGCGATCCCACTATAGGGTTCAAGGTCCGTTGACCGATCGGTAACCAGCTTGCAGGAATCCAACCATGGGCGTCGATGCATTGGCTGATGAAAGTTCGCTTGTTTTCACCCGGTCCGCCGCGGCGAAGGTCGCCGAGTTGATCTCCGAGGAGGGGATCCCGGGCCTGATGTTGCGTGTCTACATCCAGGGTGGGGGTTGCTCTGGGTTCCAGTACGGCTTCACGTTCGAGGAGTCGGTGCAGGACGGCGACACCCAAGTCGTCACCGATGGGGTGCGTCTGCTCGTCGATCCGATGAGCATGCAGTATCTGGGGGGCGCCGAGATCGATTACACCGAGGGTCTTCAGGGCGCGCAGTTCGTGATCCGCAATCCGAACGCGTCGACGACCTGCGGTTGCGGCTCTTCGTTCTCCGTCTGATCGCGGCCTTGGCGCGCGGATGCGCCCCCGTACCGACCAACCGCCTGGCGGGCCTGCGGAGGGCTTGACCCAGCCCGCGGGCTGGGTCGATCCGTCATTGGCCCGTGGTGGCGGTGGACGGCGGTAGGGGCAGGGGTATGAGCCCGGGTTCGGTGCCCGCGGGCGCCTCCGTATCGGCCAACCAGACGTCCCGCACCGAGAGCGCGATCAGCGCGAGTACCCCGATCGAGAGCAGCAGCATCAAGAGCCGGATGAAGTTCGAACCGCGCTTGCCGCTGCGCGGTCGGTTCGGCGTGCCTCGGTCTCGGAATTTGTAGTCGTGCATCATTCGTGAAGACACGCGGCTTCCTGGATTTCCCATAGAATACGAATAGTTGAAAATTGTAAGCGAAACGCGGCCTGGAAGAAAGGCGCGTTCGCGGCCGCTGTCGGGTTACGGCGCGCGCCTAACCTGTTCGTTCTTGGCGACCGCCGTGCTGGCGCGCCTAACCCGACCTACGGGCCTCGACGTTTGCCTGGGCCGTAGGTCGGGTTAGCCCCGCGGGGCGTAACCCGACGGCTGGCGATGCGGCGCCCGCGAGGCCGCTGTCGGGTTACGGCGCGCGCCTGACCTGTTCGTTCTTGGCGACCGCCGTGCTGGCGCGCCTAACCCGACCTACGGGCCTCGACGTTTGCCTGGGCCGTAGGTCGGGTTAGCCCCTCAGGGCGTAACCCGACGGCTGGCGATGCGGCGCCCGCGAGGCCGCTGTCGGGTTACGGCGCGCGCCTGACCTGTTCGTTCTTGGCGACCGCCGTGCTGGCGCGCCTAACCCGACCTACGGGCGTCGACGTTTGCCTGGGCCGTAGGTCGGGTTAGCCCCGCGGGGCGTAACCCGACGGCTGGCGATGCGGCGCCCGCGAGGCCGCTGTCGGGTTACGGCGCGCGCCTGACCTGTTGGTTCTTGGCGACCGCCGTGCTGGCGCGCCTAACCCGACCACGGGCGTCGGTGTTTGCCTGGGCCGTAGGTCGGGTTAGCCCCTCAGGGCGTAACCCGACGGCTGGCGATGCGGCGCCCGCGAGGCCGCTGTCGGGTTGCGGCGCTCGCCTGGCCTGTGCGTTCTCGGCGACCGCCGTGCCGGCGCACCTAACCCGACTACGGGCGTCGGTGTTTGCCTGGGCCGTAGGTCGGGTTAGCCCCTCAGGGCGTAACCCGACGGCTGGCGATGCGGCGCCCGCGAGGCCGCTGTCGGTTTACGGCGCGCGCCTGACCTGTTCGTTCTTGGCGACCGCCGTGCTGGCGCGCCTAACCCGACCTACGGGCGTCGACGTTTGCCTGGGCCGTAGGTCGGGTTAGCCCCTCAGGGCGTAACCCGACGGCTGGCGATGCGGCGCCCGCGAGGCCGCTGTCGGTTTACGGCGCGCGCCTGACCTGTTCGTTCTTGGCGACCGCCGTG
>NZ_NRRW01000040.1 GCF_016583835.1 Thiococcus pfennigii
CGCCGAAGCGAGCCCGTATTCACCTTTAACTGCTTGTTTATTCGCCGATTTGCCCGCGCTTGTCACACCCTTTTTGTCATTGCCGCCGCATGGCATTCGTCAATAAGCTTTCACTAATATGCGCGTTCATTAGTGTTTGCTTATATTATGATCTCGCTATGCGGAAATGAGAAACTTCAGACTGCGAAGATGCCTTACGCGAATCCTGCTCACCAGCCAGGTGAAGTTCGCTACGGCACCCGACTGCCGCTCTTGGGTTCAAAAATCCAAGCCGTCCGCGCGGTGCAAGGATCCCCCTGTTGAAAAATTGCCCGGATGGCAGCTTTTCACCTGCCCCCGCAAGTCGCCATGACCAATGCGGAGTCCCGACTCGGCGGCGGCCCCCATTTCATTCTCTGCGATCCTGGGGCGTCGATCCATTGGGTGGACTGGCCGAACCACCGGCGCAAGCGGAGAACGCGTTCGCCCGTCGCCCTCCGCGTCGGGCGCTCAGTCGTCTGAACCACTTTGGGAAACGCTGAATTACCCGCGCCTCGCGCAGCGCGCCACGGCGGCGCCGTCTACCGGATAAGAAACCCAAATAGGGCGCCGCATCACAAAGTGCGTTCGACGGTCGCGGGTCGCAGCCGTCGGCCCGCGGTCGATGGATTGAATCTCTTGCGGAATCGCTTGTCGTTGATCAGGGGTACGCGCTCGGCGGCCATGGCAACCCCTGGCGAAGCAAAGGCCTTAACGAGGCACCAGGCCGCTTGCCGAGGTGTCTCGACATAGGCGAATGGCACTGCGGCCGGCGGCCGAAAAAGGGGCGGTTCGCGCCATTGGCGCAGACACCCGGCTGACGCCATTCTCAATATATGCGTAACCATCTTGACATTATCGGCGAATGCCTTAGATTATGCGGCAGTCGACTTGGATTCGATTCAAGATCACGGCTGACCCGCGCAATACCATACCAGTGTAGGAGATTGATGACGTGGAATACGCTAACCTTAGCGTCGATGAGATCCAGCAGCAGCTTCAGAAGCTTCAGCAGAGTCAGGCGGACCTCGAGCGGGCGCTCGAAATCCGTCGACAAGAGGCAAAACACGAGGTCGCCCAAGAGGTGAAGGACATCATCCAGCAGCACGGCTATGAGCTGAACGAGATCCTACCCCTATTGACGACTCGGCGCCGACGGTCTTCTTCTGCGTCGAAGGCGGCCCCTTCCCGGCCCTATACTCAGTATGTAGATCCGGAAAACCCGAAGAACGTCTACGTCCGCGGGGTAATCCCCGGTTGGATGAAGCAGAAGATGCAGAAGCAAGGCTATGATCCGACCGTGAAGGAAGATCGGGACGCCTTCAAGGCCAATTTCCTGAAGGCCGTCGAGGGCTGACTCGCCGCGACGCCGGCACGATCCCGGAGTTGATCGCGGAAGCCGACCGCCGGTCCGACATCGCCCTCTGACTTCGGGGCACTGGAGTCACCGTGCCGATTCGGCCGACGCACCGCCCGACTACGGGGGATCGGCGCGGCGAGAAACTCGGTGCTCGGGTAGCCGCAGTCCTTCGAGTTGTCGGAAGCGCCTCGACAACGGTCTTGCAAAGGGACGCTCGAAGGGTCGCCCCGGGGGCGATTCTTCGAGATGCGGAGGAGAAAGGACGCAATCCGCGCGGCGCCGCGTGCACCGTGCGCGCCAATAGAAAAACCTGGCCACCCGTATCTCGCAAGGGCACCGCACCCGCTTCGACCTCGAACGGCGGCCGACCGCTTCGCCATCGATTCCATTCATCGCGCTAGCGAAGCGTTTCGCGGTGCAGTCCGTCATTACGCGCCCCCGCCAAACCCAGCGCCCGGAGCCGACCGACTGGCCCGACCGGCATCCTGTCACGCCCTCTAGGGGACCTTGAACCTAAGAACGGCAGTTGAGCGCTTCATCATGGATCGAAGTCGTTGAAAGCGCAAAGAGGCTTTACGTGAGCCCTGCTCACCCGCTCGGTGAAGGCCGCTGCGACGCCCGATGCCCAATGCACGCCCCGTGCGGCGCCCAGCGGTGTTAGAAGTCGTTGCAATCGCTTGGCGATTGCGCCTGCCCGTGCCTTGCCGGAAACCCGCGCGGCGCACCTCGGGCACCGCCCATCTGCCGCTATTAGATTGAGAAGTTGCCATCCGGGCGACTTTTCGAGACGCGGAGCGAAAAAGCGGTTTCCGCTTCGCGTCTCGAGCGCTTGCCCGGACGGCAGTTCGTCAAGCTCCCCCGAAGGCGCCTATCGGCGCGGGGGCGACCGGTTCCATTCGCCAGACGTCGCGGTTGTACTCGGCGATCGTGCGATCGGACGAGAAGCGGCCGCTGTGCGCACAATTGAGGATGCTCATCCGCAGCCAGCGCTCCTGATCGCGGTAGGCGCGGGCAGCCTGCTCCTGCGCCCGGACGTAGCCCGGGAAATCGGCCGCCGTCATCCACGGGTCTTGCGGACTGCGGATCGAGTGGATGATCGCATCGAAGATGCCGGGCTCGAACTGATTGAAATGCCCGCTCTCCAGTAGATGCATCACGTCGCGCAGTTGCGGATCGCTGGCGATGATGGCCCCGGGATCGTAGTGCGAGCGCAGCCCCTCGACCTCCTCGGCCGTCAGGCCGAAGAGGAAGAAATTCTCGTCGCCGACCTGTTCGCGGATCTCGATGTTGGCGCCATCCAGGGTGCCGATCGTGATCGCGCCGTTCATCATGAACTTCATGTTGCCGGTGCCCGAGGCCTCCTTCCCGGCGGTCGAGATCTGCTCGGAGAGGTCCGTGCCCGGGGCGATGACCTCCATCAGCGAGACGCGATAGCCGGGGATGAAGGCGAGCCGCAGCCGCCCCTCGGTCGCCGGGTCGGCATTGACGACATTGGCGACATTGTTGATCAGCTTGATGATGCTCTTGGCCATCGTGTAGCCGGGGGCCGCCTTGCCGCCGATGAGCACGCAACGGGGCGTCCAATCCTCGGTATCCCCCTGCTTGATCCGCAGGTAGAGGTGGATGACGTGCAGGACGTTCAAGAGTTGGCGCTTGTACTCGTGGATACGCTTGACCTGGACGTCGAACAGGGCCTCGATCGGGAAATCGACGCCACACTCCTCTTGGACCAGGTCGGCGAGCCGCTGCTTGTTACCCTGCTTGATCGCCTGCCAGCGTTTGCGGAAGGTCGGATCCTCGGCGTAGGGCACGAGCCGCGCGAGCCCATCGAGTCGGTGAATCCAGCCGTCGCCGATCTCGTCGTTGAGCAGGTCGCGCAGGGCCGGATTGCATTGCGCCAACCAGCGGCGCGGCGTCACGCCATTGGTCTTGTTGTTGAACTTGGCCGGCCAGAGCTCGTAGAAATCGCGAAACAGGCCCCCGCGCAACAGCCGGGAGTGCAGCTCGGCGACCCCGTTCACCGAGAAGCTCCCGACGATCGCGAGAAAGGCCATGCGCACCTGCGGCTCGCCCCCCTCTTCGATCAGCGACATCCGCTGCTGGCGGCCGAGATCGCCTGGCCACCGCGCCGCGACCTCGCTGAGGAAGCGGGCATTGATCTCGTAGATGATCTCCAGCAGCCGCGGCAGTAGATTCTCGAACAGCCGCACCGGCCAGCGCTCCAGCGCCTCCGGCAGCAGCGTATGGTTCGTATAGGCCATCGTGCGCGTCGTGATCGACCAGGCCGAATCCCATTCGAGGCCGTGCTCGTCGAGCAGTTGGCGCATCAGCTCGGCGACCGAGATCGCCGGATGGGTATCGTTGAGCTGAAAGCAGTTCTTGTCCGCGAAGGTCGAGAAGTCCGAGCCGTTCAGGCCGGTCCATTCGCGGATCACGTCCTTGATGCTGGCGCTGGCGAGGAAGTACTGCTGGCGCAGGCGCAGTTCCTTGCCGCATTCGCTGGCATCGTTCGGGTAGAGCACCATCGTGATGTGCTCGGCGTTGTTCTTCTGCGCCACCGATTCCGGATAGCTCCCGGCGTTGAACTCGCGCAGATCGAACTCGTCGGTGGCGGCCGCCCGCCAGAGACGCAAGGTGTTGATGGTGTCGTTGAGATAGCCTGGGATCGGCGTGTCGTAAGGCACCGCGAGGACGTCCTGGGTATCGACCCAGCGCGCCCGCGTGCGCCCGTCGCCATCGCGATAGAATTCGGTGCGCCCGCCGAATTGGATCCTTTGCGTGTATTCCTGGCGCTCCAGCTCCCACGGGTTGCCCTCCCGCATCCAGTGGTCGGGCTCCTCGACCTGGTAGCCGTTTTCGATGAGCTGGCGAAACATCCCGTATTCGTAGCGCAGGCCATAGCCCTTGACCGGCAACTGCAGGGTCGCGCACGAATCGAGGAAGCAGGCGGCCAACCTGCCCAGGCCGCCGTTGCCCAGGCCCGCATCGGACTCGTTGTCGGCGACCTCCTCGAGGAGCAGCCCGAGGTCGAGCAGGCCCCGCTCGACCGCGTCGCGCAGGCCCAGGTTGAGCATCGCATTGCCGAGGGCCCGGCCCATCAGGAATTCGAGCGAGAGATAATAGGTGCGCTTGCTATTGGCCTGGTCCTGGGCCTGGCGGGTCCGCTTCCAGCGCTCGGCCATCCGGTCGCGCAGGACGATGGCCAGGGCCAGGTAGGTATAGTAGGCGGAGCGGCTGTCGCGGTCGCGCCCGAGGGTATAGGCGTAGTAGCGTTTGAAGTCCTCGGCCAACCCGGCGCTGTCCATCGCCAGCGGGGGCAGGTCGAAGAGGCGCTCGTTGGGTTGGCTTTTCGTCAGATCGAGAAAGGGCGACATAGGGAAAGATACCTGGGCGACGTGAAGGGGAAGGCGAGAGGCGGCATCTTAGCAATGCGGCAGGTGTCGACCAACTCGCTGCGCGGAACGACCCCGACCCCGCCGGCAGCGGCATGGGCGACGGGGCGCGCAGACGCCAGCGGGACCGACCTAGCTGGTCGACGAGCCGAGTTGCTCCAAGGCCTCGCTCACCTCGAGCCAGTCCGTCTCGACGTCGACCAGTTCCTCGTCGACGCACCGCTTCTCCTCGAGCAGCGCGAGCAGTCGCCCCTTGGCCTCGGGGGCATAGAGGTCGGGGTCGGCGAGGCGGCGCTCCAGGTCCAGGCGGCGCTCGCTCAGCCCGGTCAGCCGCGCGTCCAGGTCCTTGAGCCGCCTCTTCAGCGGTTGCAGCCGCTGGCGGGCGAGCGCGTCCTGCCGGCGCTGCTCCTTGCGGGAGCCGCCATCGCGATCCGGCCCTCCGGTGGAGCGCTCGGCCGCGGCGCGATTGGCGAGCCAGGCCGGATAGTCGTCGAGATCGCCGTCGAAGTCGGCGATCCGGCCACCGTCGACCAATAGCAGCCGATCGGTCGTGATGCGCAGCAGGTGCCGATCGTGCGATACCAGTACGAGCGCCCCGTCGTAGCCCTGGAGGGCGGCGGCCAACGCGTGGCGCATCTCCAGGTCCAGGTGGTTCGTGGGTTCATCGAGGAGCAGGAGACCCGGTCGTTGGCGCACGAGGAGGGCGAGGACCAGCCGCGCCTTCTCCCCGCCGGACAGGGGCGCGACCGGCGCCAGGGCGCGATCGCCGGCAAAGCCGAAGCCGCCGAGGAAGTCGCGCAGTTCTTGCTCGCTCGCCCGCGGATCAAGGCGTTGCAGGTGCACGAGCGGGCTGTCGTCCGGTCGCAGCTGGTCGACCTGGTGCTGGGCGAAATAGCCGATCCGCAGCCCCTGGGCCGGTTCGCGCCGGCCGGCCAGCAGCGGGATGTGATCGGCGAGCAGCTTGACCAGCGTCGACTTGCCGGCACCGTTCGGCCCGAGCAGGCCGATCCGGTCACCGGGGACGAGGCTCAGGTCGATGCCGGAGAGGACGGGCCGGGCGTCATAGCCGGCGACCGCCTCCTCCAGACGCAACAGCGGGTGCGGCAGGGTCCCGAGCGGCGGAAACCCGAAGCGGAACGGCGAATCGACGTGGGCCGGGGCGAGCTGCTCCATCCGCTGGAGGGCCTTGATGCGGCTCTGGGCCTGGCGCGCCTTCGTGGCCTTGGCCCGGAAGCGCTCGATGAACTGATGGATTTGGGCGACCTCGCGCTGCTGGCGCTCGTAGGCCGCCTGCTGCTGGGCGAGCCGCTCGGCGCGCTGGCGTTCGAAGGCCGAGTAGTTGCCGGCATAGAGCTGCAGGCCCCGGCCTTCGATGTGCAAGGTCTGGTCGACGATCGCGTCGAGGAAGTCCCGGTCGTGGGAGATCAGCAGCAGGGTGCCGGGATAGGTGCGCAGCCAGCCCTCGAGCCAGATGACGGCATCGAGGTCGAGGTGATTGGTCGGCTCGTCGAGCAACAGCAGATCCGAGCGCCCCATCAGGGTGCGGGCGAGCGCGAGGCGCATCCGCCAGCCGCCCGAATAGCTGTCGACCGACCGCTGCTCGTCGCCCGGCGCGAAGCCGAGGCCGTGCAGCAGCCGCGCGGCCCGACTCGGTGCACCGTACCCGTCGATGGCCTCCAGGCGACCGTGCAGCTCGGCGACGCGCACGCCGTCGGCGGCGGCCTCGGCGGCGGCGAGCTCGGCCTCGATCCGGCGCAACTCCTGGTCGCCGTCGAGGACCAGCTCGATCGCCGGGCGCGCGCCGCTCGGCGTCTGCTGGGCGACGTGAGCGACCCGCCAGGCGCTCGGCACCAGGGCCTCGCCGGCATCGGCGTGGAGCTCGCCCCGCAGCAACGCGAACAGGCTCGACTTGCCGCAGCCGTTGGCGCCGACGACGCCGACCTTCTGGCCGGGCGGGATGCGCACGCTGACCGCCTCGAGCAGGAGTTGCCCGCCGCGGCGCAGGCTCAGATTCTGTAGCTGGATCATGTCGCGATGGGAAGGGGCTCGGGTGCTGTCGTCAATGGCCGGGGCGCCGATCGAGGCGGCGATAACCGATCGCCTCGCTCAGGTGCGCCGCCGCGAGGGACTCGCTCGCGGCCAGATCGGCGATCGTGCGGGCCACCTTGAGGATGCGGTGATAGGCGCGCGCCGACAGCCCAAGCCGGTCGGCGGCCCGACGGATCAATCTGCGGCCCTCCTCGTCGAGGCGGCAGAAGCGCTCGACCTCCGGTGGCCCGAGGTCGCCGTTGGCCTTGCCGCCACGGGCGAGCTGCCGCGCGCGGGCCGCCACCACGCGGGCGCGCACCGCGGCGCTGGTCTCGCCGGCCGCCCCATCGGGTGCGCCGAGCTGCGCCGTCGGCAGCCGTGGCACCTCGACGTGCATGTCGATGCGATCGAGCAGCGGCCCCGAGACCCGCGCCCGATAGCGGGCGACCTGCTCGGCGCTGCACCGACAGCGCCCGCTGTCGTCGCCGAGATAGCCGCACGGACACGGATTCATCGCCGCGACGAGCTGAAAGCGCGCCGGGAACTCGGCTTGGTGGGCGGCGCGCGAGATGTGGATCCGACCCGACTCGAGCGGCTCGCGCAGGACCTCGAGGACCCGCCGGTCGAACTCCGGCAGCTCATCGAGGAACAGCACGCCAAGGTGTGCGAGCGAGACCTCGCCCGGACGGGGGCTGGTGCCGCCCCCGACCAGGGCGACGCCCGAGGCCGTGTGGTGGGGGGCGCGGAAGGGGCGCACCCGCCAGCGGCGCGGATCGAAGGGCTCGCGCCCGCTCACCGAGCGGATCGCCGCGCTCTCCAGGGCCTCGGCCTCCGTCATCGCCGGCAGGATGCCGGGGAGCCGGCTCGCGAGCATCGACTTGCCGGTCCCGGGCGGCCCGATGAAGAGCAGACTGTGCCCCCCGGCCGCGGCGATCTCCAGTGCCCGCTTGGCCTGCGGCTGACCGCGCACGTCGGCGAGGTCCGGGGCCTCGCCGGGGGACGACGCGACAGGCTCGGGCCGGTGGCGGGGCAGCGCCGCGCGGCCGTTCAGGTGCTCGCAGACCTCGAACAGGTGCCGCGCGGGCAGGACCACGAGGTCCGCCCCGACCAGGGCCGCCTCGTCGGCGTTCGCCTCGGGCAGGATCAGGGCGCGGCCGGCCGCGCGGGCGGCGAGGGCCGCCGGCAGGACCCCGGTCACCGGACGCAACGCCCCCGACAGGGCCAGCTCGCCGATCAGCTCGTGGCCCTCGAGGGCCTCCGTGCGCAGCTGTCCCGAGGCCCCGAGGATGCCGAGCGCGATCGGCAGGTCGAACCGACCGCCCTCCTTGGGCAGGTCCGCCGGGGCCAGATTGACGGTCACCCGCCCAGCCGGGAACTCGAAATGGCCGTTCAGGAGCGCACCGCGCACCCGATCCTTGCTCTCCCGGACCGCCAACTCGGGCAGGCCGACGATCGACATGGCGGGCAGTCCGCCCGAGAGATGGACCTCCACCGTCACGGCCGGGGCCGAGATCCCCTCGCGCGCCCGGCTGTAAAGGACGCAGAGGCTCACGCCCGAGGCGGGTCCGCCTCCGTCGCCGCACCGCGCTCCAGCTCGGCGACCCGCGCCTCGAGGGCCGAGAGCTTCGCGCGGGTCCGGGCGAGGACCGCCGCCTGCACGTCGAATTCGGCGCGCGTGACCAGATCGAGCCTCGCCAGGCCGGCCTCGAGGCTCGCGCGGAGGTTCTTCGTCATGTCTTCATGGAGCAGATGCAGCCCCTTGGGCAGGCTCCCGGCCAGCCGCTGGGCGAGCTCGTCGAATTGTTTCGGGTCCAACATCATCAGGTCTTCCACGGCAATGGGTGGCTATGGCGACCCTGGCAACGACATCGGCCCCGTTGCTCCAAAGAGCGCCGGGGCCTGATCGATACGAGGCGTCGCGTGCTGGCTTGAGCGCCCATTATATGACGATGCGACCCGCAGGTCCCGGCGCGATTCGCACCAAAAAGGCGCAAAGGCCTCGCTCGGCAGCGACGATCGTGCCCCGTTGCTGTGCGCGACGCCAGCGCCCTGCACGCCACAAACCGCAACAATCGTCGCCTTTTGATCACACCTCGTGGTTGGCATGATGCCTGCATTTCCTGTCGCCGAGGGCTTGACCCCAGACTCGGCCGGAATCCACCGACTCCCGCCGACGAAAACCACGGCATCCATCCTATCAAGAGGTATCCATCGCGATGACTGCTAGGCCACTTGTCTCAGCCTGCGCGACGTCTTCCCTGCTGGCCGCGGCCCTCGTCGCGGCGGCGCCGGCCTCGGCCGACGCGCCCTACAGCCTGAGCGCCAACATCGGCGCCGTCTCCAACTATCTCTGGCGCGGCACGACCCAGACGGATGACGGCCCGGCCATCCAGGGCGGTGTCGACTTCAGCCACGAGAGCGGCTTCTACGCCGGGACCTGGGCCTCGAACGTGGATTGGGGCGACGGCGGGCCGAACTACGAGCTCGACCTCTACATGGGCTACGACTTCACGCTCCCGGACGAGAATGCCAGCCTCGGCATCAACACCATCTACTACGCCTATCCGGACGCCGACGGCGCCGTCGACTTCTGGGAGATCGGCCTCTCCGGCGGCTATCGCTTCTTCTCCGCCGGGATCCAATACACGGTCTGGGGCGACGATGACAACGACGGCACCCTCTTCGACCAAGGCGATATCTATTACTACGCCGGGCTCGACCTGCCGCTGCCGCAGGAGTTCGCACTGAGCGTGAAGTTGGGCTACTACGACTTCGACAACGACCAAGTCGATGTCAGTGAATGTTCCGGGTCATGGCTTTCGTGTTGGTTGTTCCCCCCCGCCCCAGATCTGAAGAGCGCCGATTACTTGCATTGGGGCCTGACGATCAGCCGCGAGGCCGGAGACTTCGGCACCTTCAGCTTCAACTACGACCAGAACGACGGCGGCGGTGGTAGCGACGTCTGGGACGACGACGCCAAGGTCTGGATCGGCTGGAACAAGGAATTCTGACCGGGCCGCCCGCCGCCGCGGCGGGCGGCGATCGCGCATCCCCTCAACCACGGAGCTTTCGACATGAAGCTAGTTGCAGCCGTCATCAAGCCCTTCAAGCTCGACGATGTGCGCGAGGCCCTGGCCGACATCGGCGTGTCGGGCATCACCGTCATCGAGGTCAAGGGCTTCGGTCGCCAGAAGGGCCACACCGAACTCTATCGCGGCGCCGAGTACGTCGTCGACTTCCTGCCGAAGATCAAGATCGAGATCGCCGTCGACGACGCGCTCGTCGACAAGGTGATCGAGGCCATCAGTGGCGCGGCCCGCACCGGCAAGATCGGCGACGGCAAGATCTTCGTCTTCGACCTGAGCCACGTCATCCGCATCCGCACCGGCGAGACCGGCCCGGATGCGCTCTAAATCGCGACCTCGAGGAGAGCGAGAGATGATCGATCGATTGATACGGCGGGGTGTCGCCCCCGTGCTGTTGGCCCTGGCAGCCCTGCTGCCGACCCTCGCCTTGGCCCAGGACACGCCGACGCTCGATACCGGCGACACGGCCTGGATGCTGGTGGCCACCGCGCTGGTCCTGTTCATGACCCTGCCGGGCCTGGCCCTCTTCTATGCCGGCATGGTCCGCGCGAAGAACGTCCTGTCCGTCCTGATGCAGTGCTTCGCGATCGCCTCCCTGATGAGCCTCCTGTGGGCCATCTACGGCTACTCGCTGGCCTTCACCGACGGCGGCGGCCTGAACGACTGGGTCGGCGGCCTGTCGAAACTCTTCCTCGCCGGCGTCACCGTGGACGCCGTCTCGGGCAGCATCCCCGAGTCGCTGTTCATGGTCTTTCAGATGACCTTCTTCATCATCACCCCGGCGCTGATCGTCGGCGCCTTCGCCGAGCGCATGAAATTCTCGGCGATGCTCTGGTTCATGGCGATCTGGGGCACCCTGATCTACATCCCGATCGCCCACTGGGTCTGGGGCGGCGGCTGGATCGGCGGCATGGGCGCCCTCGACTTCGCCGGCGGCACCGTCGTGCACATCAACGCCGGCATCGCCGGTCTGGTGGCGGCGCTGGTGTTGGGCCGACGCAAGGGCTACCCCGGGACCGCGATGCCGCCGCACAACCTGGGGTTGACCGTCGTCGGGGCCTCAATGCTCTGGGTGGGCTGGTTCGGCTTCAACGCCGGCTCGGAGCTGGCCGCCGACGGCACGGCAGCGATGGCCATGGTCGTGACCCAGATCTCGACCGCCACCGCGGCCCTGACCTGGATGTTCCTGGAGTGGCTGCGCCACGGCAAGCCCTCGGTCCTGGGCATCGCGACCGGCGCGATCGCCGGCCTGGTGGCCATCACGCCCGCCTCCGGCACCGCCGGCCCGATGGGGGCGATCGCGATCGGCTTCGGCGGCGCCTTCTTCGCCTTCATCGCCTCGACGATGGTCAAGCGCTCCCTCGGCTATGACGACTCGCTCGACGTCTGGGGCGTGCACGGCATCGCCGGCATCGTCGGTGCGCTCCTGACCGGCGTCTTCGCCGACGCCAGCCTGGGCGGCGCGGGTCTGGCCGAGGGCATGACGATCGCCAGCCAGGTCTGGGTGCAGTTCGTCTCGATCCTCGCGACCCTGATCTACGGCGGCATCGGCAGCTTCGTCATCCTCAAGGTCGTCGACTGGACGATCGGCCTGCGGGTGACCGAGGAGCAGGAGACCGAAGGCCTCGACATCGCACAGCACGACGAACGCGGCTACATCCTCTAGCCGCCCCCGACGGCGACCGGGTGCAACACCCGGTCGCCGTCTCCCCCTCGATCGCCCGCTCGCCCGTGCCGCCGACGCGCGCGGCGACCCTCCGAAGGACGCCCGCTCGGGCAGCGCTCAGCGACGGTACATGAATTCCGGGATCGCGAAGGCCGCGCGGTGGATCGCCGCGTTGTAGTAGCGCGTCGCGAAGGCGCGCGCCGCGACGGCCTGCTCGCGGAAGCCCTCGATCGGGCCGTCCTTGCAGGCGAGCATCGCGCTCCACCAGCCGGACGGGTAGATCGGCTGCGGGAAGAACAGGCTCTTCACGTCGACGAACCCGGCCCCCTGCATCGCCTCGCGCATCTCCGCCAACAGCCGCTGGTGATAGAGCGGGGATTCGCTCTGCTGGATCAGCAGCCCGCCTGGGCCCAAGGCCCGCCAGCAGTCGGCGTAGAAGGCGGCCGAGAAGAGCCCCTCGGCCGGGCCGACCGGGTCGGTGCTGTCGACGATGATCAGGTCGAGCGCGCCCGGCGGGGCGGCGCGCACCCAGGCGATCCCGTCGTCGAACAGGAGCCGGGCGCGCGGGTCGTCGTTGGCGCTCACCAGTTCGGGGAAGTATTGCTCGGCCAGGCGCGTGACGCGCTCGTCGATGTCGATCTGCACGGCCTCGACGACCTCGGGGTGCTTGAGGACCTCGCGCAGGGTCCCGCAGTCGCCGCCGCCGATGATCGCGACGCGACGCGGCGCGGGATGGATGAACAGCGCCGGGTGGGCCATCATCTCGTGGTAGATGAAGTTCTCCCGATCGCTGACCATGGTGCAGCCATCGATCACCATCAGGCGGCCGAAATCGGTCGTCTCGTAGATGGCGATGGTCTGGTACGGCGTGCGCTCCTCGTGCAGCTTGGCGCGCACGCGTAGCGAGAAGGCGCTGCCGTCGCGGTTGTGGATCTCGGTAAACCAGGCGTTCTGCTCGAGCATGGGGGTCCCCGGGGGCGGAAGGGTCATTGTGGATAGCGGTCGTCGAGGTTCGCCGGGCAGAGGACCTCGCGCATGATGCCGATCAGATCCAGCAGCTGATGGTTGCGGATCCGGTAGAAGATGCGGTTCGCCTCCTTGCGGGCGACGACGATGTTCTTGTTGCGCAGCTGCTCCAGGTGCTGGGAGATATTGCTCTGCGAGGTGCCGGTGCGCTCGACGATCTCCCCGACCGAGAGTTCGCGATCGCCGAGCGAACAGAGGATCTTCCAGCGCAGCGGATGGGCCATCGCCTTCAGGGCGTTGGCCGTCAGGGTCGTGCTCTCGTCGTCGTCGATCGGCACCTCGGGCGACTCGGACATGGTCGGCTCCTCCTCTGTTCAGGATCTCGTCTGGGCGATGGACCGCGCCGGCGGTGCGGCCGTGCGCGCCGCTTCGTCGTCGTTGTCATGGTCGAGGCGGGTGTAGCCGGTCATGTCCTTGGCGATGCAGATGATGTCGGTGATCCGGCCATCGCCGTCCTTGACCGCCGTGCGCGAGAAGAGGATCGGCACCCGCCGGCCGTCCTTCGCGATGAAACGCGCCTCGATCTGCCTCAGGGCGCCCGTGCGGATCAGCGCCTCCAGCCAGATCCCCATGAAGGCCCCGGCCTGCTCGTCGGCCTCCTCCTCGAAGACGTCGCCGATCGACATCCCGAGCAGGTCCTGCTCGGCATAGTCGAGCATCGCGCAGGCGGTCGGATTGACCATCTTGATCTCGCCCTCGGGGGTGAGCACCAACAGCGCCTCGCCCATGTACTCGATGATGTTGGCGAGCGACTGGTGGGCCTTGGCGAGCTCGGCAGTGCGCTCGGCGACCAGTTGCTCCAAGCGCCGATTGAGGTCGCGTTCCTTGTCGATGAGGCGGAAATAGGTGCTGATCTTGTTGATCAGCTGGTTGTCCTCGATGGGCTTGAGCAGGTAGTCGACGGCCCCGACGGCATAGCCGCGCCGCTGGAATTCTTCCGACTTGAACGCGGCGGTCAGAAAGATGATCGGGATGTCGCGGGTACGCTTGCGCAGCTTCAGCAGGGAGGCGGTCTGAAAGCCGTCCATCTCCGGCATCTGCACATCGAGGATGATCAGGTCGATGTCCGGGTGCTCGAGGGTCAGGTCGATCGCGCCGTGGCCCGACGTCGCCTCCAGGATCGCGACGTCCATGTGCTTCTGGATCAGCGTCCGCAGCGTGAAGAGGTTGTGCGCGTGATCGTCGACGAGGAGGAGCTTGAATCCCGAGTAGCGACTCATGCCGTGGATACCATGCGGGGCCTCTGTTGGGGGGAACCTCCGAACGGCCAGGCCCCGGCAACCGGGATACCGCTCAGTGGCCGACGAGCCGGGCGATCGCGGACTCCAACGCCCGCGGCTCGATCGGCTTGGTGATCGAGCCGTCGGCCCCGGTCGTGGAGCAGAGGCCCTGCCAGGGCCGGTCGTCGCAATCGCCCATGACGAGGATCGGAGTGGGCCGATCGCTGCCCTCCTGGCGGATTGCGGCGATCCTATCACAGGTGTCCGCGGCCGACACGAGGGCGGCCAGGATGACCAGGATGCAGCCGTCCTCCTCGCGCAGGGCCTCGATCGCCTCGCCGACGTCGGCCGCCGTCTGCACGCGCAGCCCCAGCCCTTCGAGCACCGTGGTCGCGGCGAGCAGGGCCTCGACGTCGCGCTCGACGACGAGCACCCAGCCCTCGGCCCCGCCCTCGGCGAGGTGCAGTGGACGCGGACCCGGGGCCGGCGCCTCCTCGGTGGCGGATGGCCGCGACGCGATGAGGCGCTCGTCCTCCGGCGCGGCCGTCAGCTCCCGCGGCAGACGTAGCGTGAAGCAGGCCCCCTCGCCGGGGGCGCTGCGCACCGCGATCTCGCCACCGAGCAGGCGGGCCAGCTCGCGGCTGATCGAGAGCCCCAGACCGGTGCCGCCGTAGCGACGCCGCGTCGAACCGTCGGCCTGCTGAAAGGCCTCGAAGATGATCTCCTGCTTGTCGCTCGGGATGCCGATCCCGGTGTCGACGACCTGGATCGCGATCGGACGCGACGCGTGCCCGTCCGTCTCGATGCGAATCTCCACCCCGCCCCGCTCGGTGAACTTGACCGCGTTCGACAGGAAGTTCTTCAAGATCTGGCGCAGCTTGTCGCGGTCGCTGAGGATCCAGGTCCCGGCGACGGCCTTGGCGTCGAAGCGCAGATAGAGGCCCTTCTCGGCGAACAGCGGGGCGAGGAGTTCGATGAGCTCCTCGGTCAGGGAGGCAAGCTCGATCCACTCCGGCGCGACCTGGACCCGGCCGGCCTCGATCAGCGAGATGTCGAGGATGTTGTCGATCATCGCGCGCAGGTCGCGACCGGCCTCGTAGATGACCTGGGCCTGGCGGCGCTGATCGGGATCGAGACCCGACTGGCGGTCGGCGAGCAGCTTCGACAGGAGCAGGATCGAGTTGAGCGGCGTGCGCAACTCGTGGCTGACGTTGGCGAGGAACTCGCTCTTGTAGCGATAGGACTGCTCGAGCTCGCGGGTGTGGGCGCGCGCCGCGCGCAGGTGTTCGGCATGGGTCTCGGCGAGGGCCGTGAGCTGTTCGCCGAGTTGACGGATCTCGCGCGGCCCCCGCCACGCGAACCGGATCGGCTCGCCATCGCGCAGGATGCGCCCGATCCCGCCGGTCAGCGCCTGGCCGAAGTGTTCGGCGCGGGTCGCGATCCAGCGCGCCAGGATCATGACGACGCCGACCAGGACGAGGACGATGCTGATCACGCGCAGGATCAGGGCATCGCGGAAGTCGTCGATCGGCGAGGGGTCGACCGGCCGCCCGACCCAGAGCGGCGTCGTGTCCTCGGTCAGGAACATCGGTACCCAGAGCCACTGGCGGCCCTGGACGCCACGCCAGACGGCCAGCTTGCGCTCGGCGAAGAGCCCGGCGAGCCCGGGGAAGTCCGCAAAGGCCTCGGCCCCGCCGCCGAGCGGCTGGCCTGGACGCAGATAGCCGCCGTCGTGGTCGACCCACAGGGTGTCGCGGTAGAACTGGGCCATCCCGCCGACGTCGATCGTCAAGACGACGACGCCGAGCGGCGCGGCGCCCGGCTCGCCCGGTGCCCCGATCGGGCTGATCAGGTCGAGCGTCAGGAGTTGGCGCGGGTCCTCGCGCCCGGCCTGCGGGTCGATACGGATGCGGCTGACGAGGACCCCGCCGGGCTGGAGCCGCAGACCGGCCTCGCTGAAGGGGCCGCTCGGGCGGATCGGCGGCGGCGGTCTGGGCCGCCACTGGTGGCTCTCGATATCGCGCGCGAGCCAGAAGCGCTCCTCGCCGCGGCCCGACAGGAAGAGGATCTGGATGACGTCCTGCTGATCGGCGAGGATCTGGTTGATCCAGGTCGTGTAGCGTGCCCGCGCCCGATCGATCTCCCCGTCATCGCCCTGCTCGCCGAGGATCAGCCCCGGCTCGGGGAGCTTCGCCAGGAGCCGGATCATCTCGTGGCGGCTCGCCAGATGCTGATCCAGGTCGCGGAAATCGGCCCGCAGGTTCTGCAGATAGGCCCGCTGGTAGAAGAGCGTCGTGCGATCGAGGACCAGCGGCAGGTTGATGACGACGGCGAGCAGCAGCGGCGTGAGGCCGAAGACGAGCAGGAAGACCAGGCTGAGGTGGCGCAGGGTCACGCCCGCTCCCCTGCGCGGCGGCGCCGCTCAGAGCGCGCGGACGAGCTCGAGGACCTGACGTGCGTGGCCCTTGGGCTTGACGTCGTAGAGGGCATGGCGGATCAGGCCCTGGCGGTCGATGACGAAGGTCGAACGCACGATGCCCTGGCGCCGCTCGCCACGGACCTCCTTCTCGCGCCAGACGCCGAAGGCCTCGCAGGCCTCGCCGTCGGAGTCCGCGAGCAGGCGCACGCCGATGCCGTGGCGATCGCGAAAGGTCCCGTGGCTCGTACAACTGTCGCGGCTGATGCCGATGATCTCGGCCCCCAATGCCTCGAAATCGGCCTGCAGGTCGGTGAACTCCAGCGCCTCGAGGGTGCAGCCGGGCGTATCGTCCTTCGGGTAGAAGTAGACGACGACCGTCGCCGCGCCGAGGAATTGCGCCAAGTCGACCCGCTCCATGTCGGCATCTGGCAGGGAGAACGACGGGGCCTTGTCGCCTGGCTGCAGCATCGTGGTTCGACTCCGATTTGATGGCTGTGCTGGCGGCAATGTAGGGATCGGACCCGAGCGCGTCAACCAGGCCGTCGGGCCCCGGAGGGGCCAGACGGCCGCCGCAGGCGGCGCCCTCGCGGCGGGGGCGCCGGCCGTCTCGGCCGTCAGCTTGGCAGGTCGGAGCTGCCCATCAGCCATTCATCGACGGCACGCGCGCACTGACGGCCCTCGCGGATCGCCCAGACGACCAGCGATTGGCCGCGCCGCATGTCGCCGGCGGCGAAGACGCCGGGGACCGAGGTCTGATAGGCCGCCTCGCCATCGGTCGCGGCGCGCACATTGCCGCGCGGATCGAGCTCGAGGCCGGCCGCGGCCTGCAGGTCGGCGATCAGCCCCTCGCGCACCGGGTGCACGAAGCCCATCGCGAGCAGCACCAGGTCGGCCTTCAGTTCGCCCTCGCTGCCCGGGATCTCGCTCATCTGCCAACGCCCGTCGGCGGCGCGATCCCAACGCACGCGCGCGTAGCGCACGGCCTTGACCCGCCCCTGTTCGTCGCCGATGAAGGCCTTGGTCGCGAAGTTCCACATGCGCTCGCAGCCCTCCTCCTGCGAGGACGAGGTGCGCATCCGGTTCGGCCAGTCCGGCCAGGTCAGGGCCTTGTTCTCCCGCTCGGGCGGCCTGTCGAGGATCTCGACCTGGGTCACCGAGCGCGCCCCGTGGCGGTTCGAGGTGCCGATGCAGTCCGAGCCCGTGTCGCCACCCCCGATGACCAGGACATCGCGGCCCTCGGCGCTGATGAAGTCGGAGGCGGGCACGTAGAGGCCCTGCACCCGCCGGCTGTTGCGCGTCAGAAAGTCCATCGCGAAGTGCACGCCGGCGAGCGCGCGGCCCGGGACCGGCAGGTCGCGCGGCTGCTCCGAGCCGCCGGCCAGGACGACGGCGTCATAGTCGGCGCGCAGCTCGGCGATCGGGACCTGGACGCCGACATGGGTGTTGGTGTGGAACTCGACCCCTTCGGTACGCATCTGCGCCATGCGCCGGTCGATCAGCCGCTTGTCGAGCTTGAAGTCCGGGATGCCGTAGCGCAGCAGGCCGCCGATGCGGTCGGCCTTCTCGTAGATCGCCACCTGGTGGCCGGCGCGGGCCAATTGCTGGGCGCAGGCCAGGCCGGCCGGTCCCGAACCGACGACGGCCACGCGCCGGCCGGTGCGCCGCTGCGGCACCTGCGGCTTGATCCAGCCCTCGGCCCAGGCGCGATCGATGATCGCGCACTCGATCGTCTTGATCGTCACCGGGGTGTCGGCGATGTTCAACGTGCACGAGGTCTCGCAGGGGGCCGGGCAGATCCGCCCGGTGAACTCCGGGAAGTTGTTCGTCGAGTGCAGGACCTCGATCGCCTGACGCCAATCGCCACGATAGACCAGATCGTTCCAGTCCGGGATGATGTTGTTGACCGGACAACCCTGATGGCAGAAGGGGATACCGCAATCCATGCAGCGCGCCGCCTGCTCGCGCAGGTCGCCTTCGTTCAGGGGGACGACGAACTCCTTGTAGTGGACGATGCGATCGGCGACGGGCTGCGAGCCCCGGTCGCGCCGGTCGAACTCCATGAATCCGGTTGGCTTACCCATGTTGCGCAATCCCCTTCAACGGCTTGCTCGACTGCGGCGGGCGGCGCTGCTGCACCTGGAGGGTCTCCAGGGCACGCCGGTAGTCGACCGGCATCACCTTGACGAAGCGGCCCTGATAGCTGGCCCAGTCGTCGAGGATCCGCCGCGCCACCGCGGAGTTGGTGTAGTGCAGGTGGCGCTGGATCAGACAGCGCAACCGCGCCGCATCATGGCGGGTCATGTCCCGATTGAGCTCGACGAGCCCGTGGGTCTCCAGGTCGCCGCCCTGATGATCAAGGGCCTCCAGGGCCGCATCCTCGTCGGCGATCGGCTGGAGTTCGACCATCGCGAGGTTGCAGCGCTCGGCGAAGGTCCCGTCCTCGTCGAGGACATAGGCGACGCCGCCGGACATACCGGCCGCGAAGTTGCGCCCGGTCGGCCCCAGGCAAACCATGATCCCGCCGGTCATGTACTCGCAGCCGTGATCGCCGACGCCCTCGACGACGGCGGTCGCGCCCGAGTTGCGCACGCAGAAGCGCTCGCCGGCCACGCCGCGGAAGAAGCACTCGCCGGTGATGGCCCCGTAGAGGACCGTGTTGCCGACGATGATGTTCTCCTCGGCGTGGGCGATGCCTGAACGGGCCGGCGGATAGATGATCAGCCGCCCACCCGAGAGGCCCTTGCCGACATAGTCGTTGGCCTCGCCCTCGAGCTCGATCGTGACCCCGTGCGCGAGCCAGGCACCCCATGACTGGCCGCCGATACCGCGGGCCTTGACGTGGATGGTGTCGTCGGGCAGGCCGGCGTGACCATAACGCTCGGCGACGCGGCCCGAGAGCATGGTGCCGACGGTGCGGTTGTAGTTCTTGACCGGGATCTCGATGCGCACCGGCTCGCCGCGCGTCAGGGCCGGTTCGGCCTGGCGGATCAGCTCGTGGTCCAGTGCCCGCTCCAGACCGTGGTCCTGGGCCTCGCAGTTGTAGAGCGCCACGTCCGGGGCGACCTGGGGCTTCGTCAAGATCCGCGAGAAGTCGAGCCCGCGCGCCTTCCAGTGATCGATCGCACGGCGCATCTCGAGGCGGTCGTACTGGCCGATCATCTCGTTCATCGTGCGGAAGCCGAGCCGCGCCATCAGCTGGCGTACCTCTTCGGCGACGAAGAAGAAGTAGTTGATCACGTGATCGGGCTTCCCAGTGAAGCGCTTGCGCAGCTCCGGGTCCTGGGTGGCGACCCCGACCGGACAGGTGTTCAGGTGGCACTTGCGCATCATGATGCAGCCCTCGACGATCAGCGGGGCCGTCGCGAAGCCGAACTCGTCGGCCCCGAGCAGGGCGCCGATGACGACGTCGCGCCCGGTGCGCATGCCGCCATCGACCTGTACGGCGATCCGCCCACGCAACCGGTTCAGGACCAGCGTCTGGTGGGTCTCGGCCAGGCCGATCTCCCAGGGGCTGCCGGCGTGCTTGATCGAGGTCAGCGGGCTCGCGCCGGTACCGCCGTCGTAGCCGGAGATGGTCACATGATCGGCATGGGCCTTGGAGACGCCGGCGGCGACGGTGCCGACGCCGACCTCGGAGACCAGCTTGACCGAGATGCGCGCCCGCGGGTTGGCATTCTTCAGGTCGTGGATCAGCTGGGCCAGGTCCTCGATCGAATAGATGTCGTGGTGCGGCGGCGGCGAGATCAGGCCGACGCCGGGGGTCGAGTGGCGCACCCGGGCGATCTGGGCATTGACCTTGTGGCCGGGCAGCTGGCCACCCTCGCCGGGCTTGGCCCCCTGGGCGATCTTGATCTGGATGTCGTCGGCGTTGACCAGGTACTCGACGGTGACGCCGAAGCGGCCCGAGGCGACCTGTTTGATCGCCGAGCGCTCCGGGTTCACCGAGCCGTCGGGCAGCGGCTGGAAGCGTTCGACCTCCTCGCCGCCCTCGCCCGTATTCGACTTGCCGCCGAGGGCGTTCATCGCCCGGGCCAGCGTCGAGTGGGCCTCGTAGGAGATGGAGCCGAACGACATGGCGCCGGTCGCGAAGCGCTTGACGATCTCCTTGGCCGGCTCGACCTCCTCGAGCGGGATCGGCCGGTCGGCGAACCGCAACTCCATCAGGCCGCGCAGCGTCAGCAGGCGGGTGCTCTGCTCGTTGACGAGGCGCGCGTACTCGGCGTAGGTCTCGGCGCTGTTGGCGCGGGTCGCGTGCTGGAGCTTGGCGATGGTCTCGGGCGTCCAGACATGGTCCTCGCCGCGCAGCCGGAAGGCATAGTCGCCACCGACGTCGAGCTGCTGGCGGTAGATGTGCGCGTTGCCGTAGGCGACCTGGTGCCAGCGCACCGCCTCCTCGGCGACCTCCTTCAGACCGACGCCGCCGATACGGCTCTGGGTGCCGGTGAAGTAGCGCGCGATGAAGGCCTCCTCGAGGCCGACGGCGTCGAAGATCTGGGCGCCGCAATAGGAGGCCAGCGTCGAGATGCCCATCTTGGACATGACCTTCAGCAACCCCTTGCCGACCGCCTTGATGTAGCGCTTCTGGGCCTCTTCGAAGGTCAGTGGCTCGGGCAGGCGCGACAGCATCGCCTGGATGGTGTCGAAGGCGAGGTAGGGATTGATCGCCTCGGCGCCATAGCCCTCGAGCGTCGCGAAGTGGTGGACCTCGAGCGCCGCGCCCGTCTCGAGGACGATCCCCGAACTCGTGCGCAGACCGCGGCGGATCAGGTGGTGGTGGACCGCCGAGGTCGCCAGCAGGGCCGGGATCGGGATGTGGTCGAGGTTGGTGTTGCGGTCCGAGAGGATCAGGATGTTGTAGCCCTCGAGCACGGCCCGCTCGGCCTGCTCGCAGAGCCGCTCCAGGGCCGGCGCCATCCCCGCGGCCCCCTCGGTCGCCGGATAGACGATCTCCAGCGTGCGGGTGCGGAAGGCCCCGCCGGAGCTGTACTCGATGTCGCGGATCCGCTCCAGGTCCTGGTTCGTCAGGACCGGCTGCGAGGTCTCCAGCCGCCAGTGCTTGCCGGCCTCGTCGATGCCGAGCAGGTTCGGCCGCGGCCCGATCATGCCGACCAGCGACATGACCAGCTCCTCGCGGATCGGGTCGATCGGCGGGTTGGTGACCTGGGCGAAGTTCTGCTTGAAGTAGGTCGAGAGGTGCTTCGGACGCAGCGACAGGACCGACGGCGGGTTGTCGGCCCCCATCGAGCCGATCGCCTCCTGGCCGGTCAGGACCATCGGCGTGAGGAGGACCTTGAGGTCTTCCTGCGTGTAGCCGAAGGCCTGCTGGGCGTCGAGCAGGGTCGCCTCGTCGGGCGACATGGGGCCGACGTTGGTCGGCAACTCGTCGAGGCGGATCTGGGTCTTCTTCAGCCATTCGCCGTACGGCTTGGCGCTCGCGAGGCTCGCCTTGATCTCGGCATCGTCGATGATGCGGCCCTGCTCCAGGTCGATCAGCAGCATCTTGCCGGGCTGCAGGCGCCACTTCTTGACGATGCGCTCCTCGGGGATGTCGAGGACGCCCATCTCGGAGCCCATGACCACCAGGTCGTCGTCCGTGACCAGATAGCGCGCCGGACGCAGCCCGTTGCGGTCGAGGGTCGCGCCGATCTGCCGCCCGTCGGTGAAGGCGACGGCCGCCGGGCCGTCCCAAGGCTCCATCAACGCGGCATGGTATTCGTAGAAGGCACGGCGCTGCTCGTCCATCTGCCGGTTGCCGCTCCAGGCCTCCGGGATCAGGACCATCATCGCGTGGGCCAGCGAGTAGCCCCCCATGACCAGCAGCTCGAGGGCGTTGTCGAAGCAGGCCGAATCGGATTGGCCCTCGGGGATCAGCGGCCAGATGGTGTCGAGGTCCTCGCCGAGGACCTCCGAGCGCATCGTATGGCGACGGGCCGCCATCCAGTTGACGTTGCCGCGCAGCGTATTGATCTCGCCGTTGTGGCAGATCATCCGGAACGGCTGGGCCAGGTCCCAGGTCGGGAAGGTGTTCGTCGAGAAGCGCTGATGGACCAGGGCCAGGGCGCTCTCGAAGCGCTCGTCGCGCAGGTCGAGATAGTAGCGGCCGACCTGTCCGGCGAGCAGCATCCCCTTGTAATTGAGCGTCCGCGAGGACAGCGAACAGGCATAGTAGCCCTGCTTGGCGAGGCCGGCGTCGCGGATCGCGTTGTCCATCCGCTTGCGGATGACGAAGAGCTTGCGCTCGAAGGCGTCCTGGTCCGCGCAGTGCTCGCCGCGACCGACGAAGACCTGGCGCACGCGCGGCTCGCTCGGCAGGACGCTCTCGCCGAGGTCGGCGTTGTCGACCGGCACGTCACGCCAGCCGAGGACCGTCTGGCCGCCCTCGCGCAGGTGTTGCTCGACGATCGCCTGCATCTGCCCACGCGCCTGCGCGTCCTGGGCGAGGAAGAGCATGCCGACGCCATAGTGCCCGGGCGGCGGCAGCTCGAAGTCGACCTGGGCGCGCAGGAAGGCATCCGGGATCTGCACCAGGATGCCGGCGCCATCGCCCGCCTTCGGATCGGCCCCGACCGCGCCGCGGTGCGTGAGGCGCTCGAGGATATCGAGGCCCTGCTCGACGATCCGATGGCTCTTGACGTTCTTGATATGACAGACGAAGCCGACGCCGCAGGCGTCATGCTCGAGGGCAGGGTCATAGAGCCCCTGTGGGGATGGTAGGGAGCGAAGGCTCATCGCTGACCTCGTCGATACCTGGTCGCTGAATCCGCGATGGTGCCACGCATGAAGACCGGTCGGTACCCTGTCACCGGCCTTCCATCTGCCGATGGACGCGGGGGTTTCACCGTTGCTCGGGGGGATTCAGCCCAGTGGAAAGGTTGGAAATCGATCCTATCGAGGCAGGGTCCCCTCGACAGACACGGCCGCTAATCATAATACGATCAGCACTCCGCGTGCCAGACGGGACGTCGGCGAGGAATCGCGCCGCCCGTGGTAAGCGAGGGCGATCGAGGTTACCGCAGCCTAACCCGACGCCATGGCGCCTACCGAGGCCGCTGTCGGGTTACGGCGCGCGCGAGCCTGTACGTTCGCAGCGACCTCCGTACCGGCGCGCCTAACCCGACCTACGCGGCCGTACCGCTATTCTCCGAGGCCGGAGAACGTAGTCATCGATGTCGTCAGGGCCGTAGGTCGGGTTAGCCCCTCGGGGGCGTAACCCGACGGCCGGCACCGCCACGCCCACCGAGGCCGCCCCGCGGCGGGGCGAGACCGGCACCCGACGCACGGATCTGGTGCGGGCGGCCGGCGCACACCCGGACCGGCTTCAGGAGGGTGCCCGCCGGCCCTCGTCAAGCGTCGCCCGCAGCGCGGCCGGGGGGAAGTCGGCGGTGACGACGGCCGCGCCGATGGCCTCGAGCAGCACCAGGCGCAGCCGCCCCGACAGGACCTTCTTGTCGACGGCCATCAGCTCCAGGAACCGCTCGGCGGCCATCTCCGCGGGCGGCGCGACCGGCAGGTCGGCCGCCGCGATCAAGGCGCGGATCCGCTCGACATCGGCGCCGGCGAGCCAACCGAGGCGCCGCGACAGGTCGGCCGCCAGACACATGCCGGCGGCGATCGCCTCGCCGTGCAGCCAGGCGCCATAGCCGGCGCCGGTCTCGATCGCATGGCCGAAGGTGTGGCCGAGGTTCAGCAGCGCGCGCTGGCCGGCCTCGCGCTCGTCGGCGGCGACGATCTCGGCCTTGCAGCGGCAGGACCGGGCGATCGCCTCGGCGAGCGCGGCCGGGTCGCGGGCGCGCAGCGCCCCCATCCTGGCCTCCAGCCAGGCGAAGAAGCCGGCATCGCGGATCAGGCCATACTTGATGACCTCGGCGAGACCGGCGGCCAGTTCGCGGTCTGGAAGCGTGTCGAGGGTCGCCGTGTCGGCGATGACGGCGCGCGGCTGGTGGAAGGCGCCGATCATGTTCTTGCCGAGCGGGTGGTTCACCCCCGTCTTGCCGCCGACGGAGGAGTCGACCTGGGCGAGCAGCGTCGTCGGCACCTGGATGAAGGGCACGCCCCGCTGATAGCAGGCCGCCGCGAAGCCGGCCATGTCGCCGACGACCCCGCCGCCCAGGGCAACCAGGGTGCAGTCGCGCGCGAAGCGCCGCCCGAGGAGGACGTCGAAGATCCGCCCGACCACCTCCAGGGTCTTGTACTGCTCGCCGTCGGGCAGGACGACGGCCTCCACCTGACGGCCCGCGAGCGCCGCTCGCACGGGCTCGAGATAGAGGGGGGCGACCGTCTCGTTGGTGACGATCAGGACCTGCGAGCCTGCGAGATAGGGCGCGTAGCAGGCCGGATCGCCGATCAGGCCCGTGCCGATGCGGATGGGGTAGCTACGCTCGCCGAGGGCGACCTCGATCGTCTGGTTCATCTGGACTCTGGCTGAAGGCTGGCGGCTGAATCCGCTAAAGCTCGGCGCTCTCGATGCGCCGGCGGATCTCCTTGACGACCGATGCGGTGCCGCGCTTCTCGGTCGAGACGACCAGATCGGCGACCTGGCGATAGAGGGGCTCGCGCTCGGCCATCAGCTCGCGCAGCCGTTGCAGCGGATCGGCGGTGTCGAGCAGCGGACGGCTGCGGTCGCGGGCGGTGCGGGCGTACTGCTGCTCGGGGCTGCAATGGAGGTAGACGACGACGCCGCGGGCGGCCAGATCCTGACGGTTCTCGGGGCGTAGCACCGCGCCCCCGCCCGTGGCGAGGACGATCCGCTCGCCCTGGATCAGCTCCTCGATGACCTGGCGCTCGCGCTCGCGAAAGCCGTTCTCGCCCTCGAACTCGAAGATGGTCGGGATGTCGACGCCGGTGCGGCGCTGGATCTCCTGGTCGCTGTCCTTGAAGGCGTAGGAGAGGGTCTCGGCCAGCTGGCGGCCGATCGTGCTCTTCCCGGCACCCATCGGACCGACGAGAAAGATATTCTGCGCGCGTATCATGCCCTACATGATATGACAGATTCGCTCGGCCCGGGCAAGTCGGGACCGCCCGACGGGCGGCCCGGGCCGGGGGCGTCCGATCAGTAATTGACCGCGAGATCCGACTTCAGGATCCTCGGCGTCACGAAGATCAGCAGTTCGCTGTTGTTGTCGGTCCTGGCCGTCGTGCGGAAGAGGTGACCGAGGACCGGGACATTGCCGAGCCACGGGACCTGTTCGCGGGCGAGGCTCTTCTCGCGCTCGAAGACCCCACCGAGGACGACCGTCTCGCCATTGTCGACGAGGACCTTGGTCTCGACCGAGCGGGTGTCGATCGGCGGCACGCCGTTCAGGACGTTGCCGTAGTCGGCATTGTCCTTGTTCACCTTGAGCTCCATGATGATCCGGTCGTCCGGCGTGATCTGCGGGGTCACGTCGAGCTGGAGCACCGCGTCCTTGAACGAGACCGAGGTCGCGCCGCTCGCGCCGGCGCTCTCCTGATACGGGATCTCCTGGCCGACCTTGATCGTCGCCTTGTGCTGATCGGAGGTGATGACCCGCGGGCTGGAGACGATCTCGCCGCGACCCTCGCGCTGCATCGCCGAGAGCTCCAGTTGCAGCAGGTAGGAGCCGACCTTGCCGATCAGGAAGTTGACGGCCCCGGACGGGTCATTGACCGGCAGATTGACCATCAGGGGGACCGAATCCTCGACGTCGTTCGCCTCGTCATCGATGGTGATCAGGCCGGGCCAGGTCGGCCCCAAAGTGTCCGTGCCGGAGATAGCGCCGGGCATGCCACCAGTTATCTCGTTGAATCTTCCGGTCTTTTCGTTGCCCTGCCAGCGGCTGAAGCCGAATCGCACGCCCAGATCGCGGGCGAAGTCGTTGCTCGCGATGACGACCCGCGACTCGATCATGACCTGGCGGACCGGGATGTCGAGGCGCTGGACGAGGCCGCGGATCTGTTCGAGGTTCCGCGCCGTGTCGCGCAGGATCAGCGTATTGGTGCGCGGGTCGACCGAGACGTTGCCCCGCTCCGACAGGAGATTGTTCTCGGCCGACTTGATCATGGCCGCGAAGTCGCTGGCCTTCGCGTAGTTGACCTGGACGAACTCCGAGCGTAGCGGGGCCAGCTCCTCGATCGTCTGCTGCGACTTGAGCTCCAGCTCCTCCTGGGCGGCGATCTCCGGCGTCGGGGCGACCATGATGACGTTGCCCACCTGGCGCTTGGAGAGGCCCTTGGTCTTCAGGATGATGTCGAGGGCCTGGTCCCAGGGGACGTTCTTCAGGCGTAGCGTGATGTTGCCGGCGACCGTGTCGCTCGCGACCAGGTTGAAGTCGGTGAAGTCGGCGAGGAGTTGGAGGACGGCACGCACCTCGATGTCCTGGAAGTTCAGCGACAGGCGATCGCCCGAATAGACGATCTGGCGACGCTGCATCTCCTCCTTCTCGGCCGGGGTCAGCGCGCGGAACTCGAGCGTGAAGAGGTCGTCGGCCTGATAGGCGAGGTAGTCGTAATCGCTTGTCGTCTCGACGGCGACCTCGACGTTGCGGCCCTTCGGGCGCGACTCGACCGCGACGACCGGGGTGGCGAAGTCGGTGACGTCGAGCCGCCGCAGCAGCCGCTGCGGCAGCTCGGTGTCGACCAACTCGGCGATCACGCGGCCGCCCTCTTCGCGCACGGCGATGCGGGTCGCCGGGCTCGGCAGCCGGATCAGGACGCGGCCCTCGCCGGCCGCGCCGCGCTGAAAATCGATGTCGCGGATCGCGCCGCCGGCGGTAACGGGCTGGGCCGCCGTCGCCCGCGAGGCGCGGGTGGCCGGCGCCGCACTCGCGGTCGCACCGGAGGCGGGGGCGGCGGCCGACGGCGGTGGGGGCGGCTGGCTGCCGAGGGCGATGGCGACCCGATCACCCTTCGTCGTGACCTGATAGGGCATCGACTCGTCGAGGCTCAGGACGACGCGGGTGCGCTCGCCGGCCTCGACAGCGGCCAGGCTGTGCACGGCACCGAGGCGGATCGGGACCGTCCTCGCCTCCAGCCCGTTCCGCACCCCGCGAAAATCGAGCGCGATACGCGCCGGCGAGTCGGTCGAGAAGGTCTCCGGCGGCGCCGTCGCCTCGGAGAACAGCAGGTCGACCTGGACCCGGTTGCCGGGCAGGGACGCGAACTCGACGTCCTGCAGGACAGGGGCCGCTGCGGCGGCACCGACGCAGAGGAGCGCGAGGAGGGGCAGCAGCAGCCGAGCCGTGGCGTGCACCCGTGCCTCGGCGGACCGGAGGGGGAGCGGAAAGCGGGGCCTGTGCATCGTGAAAATAACCTCCAGCCTATTGGTCGAGCGCGATCGCCGCCTGGCGCTCGCGCCAGTCGCCCATCCCGTCGGGGACGATCTCGGTGAGCTGAATCTCGTCTTCGGTAATGCGAGTGATCTGGCCATTGTTCTGGCCGAGATAATTGCCGACGCCCACGCGGTGGAGGACGCCGTCCTTGGTTTGGATCAGCGCCCAGAATGCCTCGTCCTGGCGCAGGGTGCCGGCCATGCGCAGGGCATCGAGCGGATGGCGCTCGAGCTCCTCCTTGCGGCGCAGCGGGTCCGGGGCCAGGCCGCTCGCCGGGCGGGCGACCTCCTCTTCGGGGCGCTGCCCGCTGTCGAACGGACTGCGCCGCTCGTGGGGCTCGTAGGCGAAGGTCTCGACCGGCTGGATCTCGGGCAGCGGCTCGATCGGGCCCGGCGGGCGGGCCATGACCTTCGCGACATAGCCCTGAAGCTCCGGTATGTCGGCGCTGCCGCACCCCTGGAGGGCGAGCAGGATGGCGATGGGGATGATCGCACGGGACGGCCTCATGGCTACGGCCCCTCCTCCAGATAGCGGTACGTCTTGAGCGTGGCGTCGAGGGCCAGGCGTTCGCCCGGATCGCCGGCGCCGGCCGTCTGGTTGCGCCCCCCCTCCCGAGCGGCTGGATGTCGACGTCATGGATCGTCACGATCCGCGGCAACGCGGCGAGCCCGCTGATGAAGCGCCCGAAGTCGTGGTAGAGGCCGGTCACGCGGATACGGATCGGCAACTCGGCGTAGAAATCGCGCGCCTGCTCCGCCTCCGGCTGGAACAACTCGAAGACCAGACCCGCGGCGAGACCGGTCTGGGAGACGTCGACGAGCAGCGCGGCGACCTCGGTCTGATCCGGGAGCTGGCGCAGCATGGCCCCGAAGGACTCCTCCATCTCGGCCAGTTGCTGGCGGTAGGCGTCCAGATTGGCGGCCCGCTGCTGCTTGGTCTCGAAGGCGGCCTTCAGCTCCGGCTCGCGCCTTTGCTCTTGTTCCAGTCGCTGGATCTGGCCTTGGGTGTGGAAGTGGTACCAGCCGAAGCCGACGGCGGCGACGACCAGGGCGATCGCGATCCCCTTGATCAGGGCCGGCCATTCACCATAGTTGTTGAGGTCGAGATCATTGAGATCGATGTTCAGATCCATAGCCTGCCGGAGCCTTTAGCGGGTTGAGGCCATCTCTCGCTCGCGCGTCCCTGGCCATGAGGGCTCAGGCCGCGGCGTTCTGTCCGTTGGGTCGGCGCTGCTCCAGCCGGAGCCGGAAGCGGCTGAGGCCATCGCCGGTCTTCTCCTTGTTCTCGATCAGCAGCAGCAACGGATTGCCGACCCAGCCGGAGGCCTCGATGTTGCGCATGAAGGCCGAGACCCGGGCGTTGGACTGGGCCCGCCCCTCGAGGACGACGCCGCCACCCTCCTGATCGATGCTGGTCAGGAAGACCCCGTCCGGGATGGTCGCGACCAACTCGTCGAAGAGGTGCACGATCTCGGGGCGGCTTCGCTGCAACTGCTGGATGACGTCCATCCGTGCCAACAGCCTGGCCTTCGTCTCCTCGAGGGCCTTGATCTCGCGGATCTGCCGGTCGAGCTTGGCGATCTCCTGTTGCAGGTGGCCGTTGCGCGCCTGCTGGTTGCCGATCATGTGCTCGATCTGGATGTGACTGACGATGCCGACCAACAGGGTCGCGCCGACGGCGGCGCCGATCAGGACCAGGAACGCGCGCCGACGCTGCTCGCGGCGCTCTTCGCGCCAGGGGAGGAGATTGATCCGGGCCATCTAGATGAACCCCCGCAGGGCGAGGCCGACCGCCAGGACCAGCGCCGGCGCATCGCGATTCAGGGCGGCGACCGGAAAGTCCTTCGGGATTGCGACCTGCTCGAAGGGGTTGGCGACCCGGGTCAGGGTGCCCAGGCGCTCCTCGACCAGCCGATCGAGCTTGGACAGGCTCGCCCCCCCACCGGCGAGGAGGATCCGATCGACCCGCGTGTAGGTGGTCGCCGAGTAGAAGAACTGGAGGGCTCGGCCGATCTGCTGCGCCACCGCCTCCTTGAAGGGACCGATGACCTCGGCCTGATAACCCCCGGGCAGGTCGTTGGCGATCACCTTGGCGGTCGCCTCCTCGCGCGGCACGCCGAGGCGCTGCTGCACCTCGTTGATCAGCTGGAGCCCGCCGAACTTCTGCTCGCGACTGTAGACGACCTGCCCCTTGTGGAGTACGTGCAGGGTCGTCGTCATCGCGCCGATGTCGGCGACGGCGACGACCTGCTCGGAGGCCCCTTTGGTCTCGTCGCCGAGCATCAGGGCGCAGGCGTTCTCCAACGCGTAGGCCTCGACGTCGACGATCTCGACCTTGAGGCCCGCCGCCTCCAAGGCGGCGACACGGTCCTCGACGTTCTCCCGGCGCGAGGCGGCGAGCAGGACATCGACCATCCCCGGCGTCGCCGAAGGCCCGAGGACATCGAAATCGATGTTGACCTCCTCGAGCGGGAAGGGGATGTACTGATCGGCCTCGAGCTGGATCTGCCCCTCCATCTCCGCCTCGCTCAGGGCGCTCGACATCGCGATCACCTTGGTGATCACGGCCGAGCCCGAGATGGCCACCGCGGCGCGCTTGGACTTGGTGCCAGAACGGCGCACCGCGCGCGCGATGCCCTGGCCGACGGCATCCAGATCGGCGATCTTCTTCTCCGACATGGCCGTAACCGGCAAGGGCTCCACCGCGTAGCGGTCGATCTGATAGGGGTCGGTCCCCGCGCTCGGCCGCGACAACTCGACCAGCTTGACGGCTGTCGTGCCGATGTCGATCCCAAGCATCGACGACGGCTTACGCCCTAGGCCGAACATCTGCAGGTCTGGAATTCTCATCAGCAATCCGTTTACCAGAGGGGACCTCGAAAAATCACCTTCCCGGCATTCTTCAAGGCACAGAGCGACGATACCACCATCGCTCTGCGCCATTCTCAGTCCGCTAGGCGACCGAAAATGGGGCTCCGGCCGATCTCTCGCTGGGCCTCCCGGCGCGGCCCCAGGGCGATCGCGACCTTCGAGCTGGATACCGACGAGGTCTCAGCGCCAGACGCGCATTAACCTTTTCGCCGAGGGTTAATGCTCTCACTAAACCGCCTCGACCGCCAGTGACCATGTCGCAGGCCCGCGAGTTGCGTGGGGCGCGGCGACGCCCACCGAGGCCACGACCCTGCAGACGCCGACCGATGGGGGATCCCGCACCTGCCCCCGAGCAGGCCATGGGCATTGGCCTCGGTGCGCGGCGCCGCCGCCCGATGGCAGCCTCGGAGTCGCCGCGCACCCCTTGAGTCCGCGCCCCCGAATGCGGTACTCATGGGCCATCAACCTAAGAACGGCCGTTGGACGGTGCCCGAGGTGCGCCGCGCGCGACCTTCACCGAGCGGGTGAGCCGGCCCCATATAGGGCCTCGTTGCGGTTCCAACCGGCTTCCGGGGACCTTGGATTTTTCGAGGCGCCCCTCCAGCGATGATGAAGCGGTCGACTGCCGTTTCTAGGATGCAGCACGGATCGATCGCCCGACCCGGCGGGAGGTCTGCACAGACCCTGGGCAGCGCGCCCCGCGGCGCCGATCGACCCCCCAGGCGCTGAGAACACCGGGGCCGCGGCCCCGCCCGGGAGGCGCCGAATCGGTCCGCCCCTCCCGGGTCCCGCCAACGGGCGAGACCGGCTGGACGGAGAGAGACCATGGGCGCGAGTCGTCGCAGCGATATCCAGAGGCAACACCTGGCCTATGAGGCGGCGCGCATCATGGCCGAACAAGGTGAGCAGGAGTTCGAGCGGGCCCGCCGCAAGGCGGCCTCCCGCCTCGGGGTCACCGACCGGCGCAGCTGGCCGCGCAACGACGAGATCCAGGATGCGCTGCTCCAGCAGCGTCGCCTGTTCGACCCACAGGCGACGCACCGCACCGAACTGCGTCGGCTGCGCGGCCACGCGCTGGGCGCGATGCGGCTGTTCGCGGCCTTCGCACCGCGCCTCGTCGGCCCGACCCTCACGGGCACCGCGGACGCGAGCACCGGGGTACGCCTGTACCTCTTCGCCGAGGGCCCCGAGGAGGTGATCCTGATCCTGCTCGACCAGGCGATCCCCTGGCAGGAGCGCGAGCGCACCCTGTGTTACGCCGGCGGCCGGCGCGCGGTGCACCCGGCCTTTCACTTCGTCGCCGGCGACATCCCGGTCGAACTCGTCGTCCTCCCGGTCCAGTCGCGCCGCGACCCACCGCTCGACGCCGTGAGCGAGCGCCCGGAACGCGGCGCCGACCTCGCCGAGGTCGAGCGCCTCATCCGCGACGCCGAGCACCCGGGCGACTAGTGCAGCACTTCAGAAATCCCGAGGCTGTTCGTTGTCCTAATCGTAGTCCGATCGTCGACAACGATAGTCGTTGGAGGCGGTCTCGGAACATCCGCACTGCTGTACTAGTCGTCGAACGGCGTCCCGCGCTGGCGTTTGGTCGCGGCGCGCTGACGCTTGCCGGCGAGGCGTCGCTCCTTCGCCGCGCGGGTCGGGCGGGTTGGCTTACGCGGGGTCGGGGCGCGGCCGGCGC